>NZ_CAXUPS020000003.1:0-888468 GCF_964252915.1 Bradyrhizobium sp. LjRoot220 | reverse complement strand
CTGGAAGCTATTGCCTCCAGGTGCATTGACGCCAGCACCGCGACGTCGGGACCACTCGTCTTCACCGTACGCTTCGGCGCCTTTGGTCAAGGGCACCGTCACGTCCACCGCTACCCGTCCAACGTCCGTGACCACGGCCGACGCCCTTCTGACCAGGACGGGATGGCCGAATATGTATCTCTGATTTTGATTCTGTAAAAGCGAAATATTTTTTATTTTGGGGCTTGACACGACTTCCGAATAGCAGAAGCGATGTGGTGGCCACCGGCGGATATGGCGTCGATGGCGGTGGTTCGGCATACCGGACGTCGGTATCGCTGAGCGACCCAGCGCGGCCTGTTCATGGGATGAAATCGAACCCGTGATGGTAGAGCGGGTTGCCGGGCGTGCCGAACAGATGGGCCGTGGCTTGGAACGCCGCGCCGTACAGAGTGAATTGTACCTCCGGAGCCAGCTGGGAGTCAGGCAGGCCGCTCGAGATCGGCAGGTTCAGGACGTCGGTATCGCTGAGCGATCCATCGCTGCTGGTCATGGTCAGGTTATTGACGCTGCTGAAATCGAACGTGCTGTGGTAGAGCACGTTATTGGCAGCACCGAGCGCGGCGTCGATTTGCGCCGCGCTGCCGGTCAGCGTCACCGTGGACGATCCGCTGCCGGCGACCGTCGCGCCGCCGACGGTTCCGATGCTCAGCGTGCCGTGATCGACGTGAAGCGTGGTGGTCAGCGATGTCGAATCGACGTCGCCGACGGCGAGCCCCGATATCACGACATCGGTATTGGCCGCGACCTTCCGGGACGCCGGCATGGTGTTTACCGGCGCATCGTTCACCGGTGTGATGTCGAGCGTGGCGCT
This sequence comes from Bradyrhizobium sp. LjRoot220, assembly GCF_964252915.1. Lineage (NCBI taxonomy): Bacteria > Pseudomonadati > Pseudomonadota > Alphaproteobacteria > Hyphomicrobiales > Nitrobacteraceae > Bradyrhizobium > Bradyrhizobium sp. LjRoot220. The sequence goes on along the minus strand of NZ_CAXUPS020000003.1, from coordinate 887,615 downwards.
GTCGGCGACCGATGCCGTGCCGTCGGTGACCTGCCAGGAGAACGACACCGAGCTGTCATCGTTGTGCGCCGAAGTGTAGCTCCAGGTGCCGTTGTTGTTGTTGACGAGCGAACCCGAACCGGTGGCGATCGCGAAACCGACTGCCGTCAGCGACGGCCCGTCGATATCGGTAACGTTACCCAACAGTTGCGCCTGCGTGATCAACCGGGCGCCGGAGTCCTCGGCCATTGCGGTGAGTGTGACTGCACCGGCGACGACGGGCGCATCGTTCACCGGCGTGATGTCGAGCGTGGCGCTGTCGGCGAACGGCGCCGCAACGCCGTCGGTCACCAGATAGGAGAACGATACTGACGTGTTGTCGTTCAATGCCGGCGTATAGCTCCAAGTCCCGTCGTTGTTGTCGACCAGCGTGCCCGCGCCGGTCGTGATCGCCAGAGCGGTCGCGGTCAGCGACGGTCCGTCGACATCCGTGACGTTGCCCAGAAGCTGCGCCTGCGTGATCAGCCGGGCGCCGGAGTCCTCGCCGATGGCATTCAAGGTCACTGCGCCGCCGACCACCGGTCCGTTGTTGACCGGCGTGATGTCGAGCGTGGCGCTGTCGGCCACCGAAAGCGTGCCATCGCTGACCTGATAGGCGAACGAGACCGAGGTGTCGTCGTTCAGTGCCGGCGTATAGCTCCAGGTCCCGTCGTTATTGTTGACCAGCGTGCCCGCGCCGGCCGCGATCGCCAGTGCGCTCGCCGTCAGCGCCGGCCCGTCGACATCGGTGACGTTGCCCAAAAGCTGCGCCTGCATGATCAGCCGGGCGCCGGAGTCCTCGGCAATCGCACTCAGTGTCACCGCACCGGTAACAACGGGCGCATCGTTCACCGGCGTGATGTCCAGCGTGGCGCTGTTAGCGACCGAGGTGAAGCCGTCGGTGACCTGATAGGAGAACGACACCGAGGTGTCATTGTTCAGCGCGGGCGTGTAGCTCCAGGTTCCGTTGTTGTTGTTGACCAGCGTACCCGAGCCGGCCACCTTCGTCAGACCGGTCGCGGTGAGCGACGGCCCGTCGGCATCGGTGACGTTGCCCAGCAGCTGCGCCTGCGTGATCAACCGGGCGCCGGAGTCCTCGACGATAGAGGCAAGTGTGACGGCGCCGGTGACAACAGGTGCAATGTTTGGCGTCAGCGTCGTCAGGACAACATCGTTGCCGTCGCCACCGTGATAGGTGATCGCGTACCTGACAGCGCCGGCGAAGAATGAGCTTCCCTCGGCGCGACCCGCGAAGGTGCCGCTCACCGCATCCGCAGTGCCGTCGTTATCGATGATGCGGAAGCTGTTGCCGACAGTGGGCGTGAACCCGCTGAACAGTGACAGGTCGAGCGTCGCACCGCCCAGCGCGACGGCGCCGTTGACGACGACCTGATCGAAAACGCCCGCCTGATTGCCACCGAGCTGAATCGCTAAGCTCGCGCCCGACGAAAACGACAGGCTGCCGGTGTGGATATCGCCCGCGCCGGGATCGAACACGCCGCCGCTTTGGACCGTGACCGCGCCGGTGGTGCCGATGCCGGAAAGTGTGCCGCCATTCTGCACCGTGACGGCGGATCTCGCGATCGAGCCCCCTACGTACAACGTGCCGTGCGCCACCGTGGTCGCGCCCGAATAGGTATTGTTCCCCAGCAGCACGAGTTCGCCGGTGCCGTCGACGACGATACCGGTCTGGCCCATCGTGTAGCCCGCCGCGCCGGCATATCCCGCGGCGGCGGCGGAACCAGCGTCGTCACCGATCACGTCGCTGATAACCTGGCCCTGGTTGACCTGCTGGCCGAGTGCCAGGCCGTCCGGCCGGAAGGTCAGCGTGTTGTTGCCTTGCAGGTAGATGCCACTGCCGAAGGCCTGGCCTTTCGGAATGCCGGCGATGACCAGAGGTTCGCCTGCCTGAACCATGGCATCGAGGTTGCGGGTGCCGCCTCCCTTGGCCAAATTGAAGAGCATTAGCGTCGAGCCGGCGAAGCTTAGCGAGGCACCCTCCTGCACGAAGATGGCGCCACCCGCCCCAAGGCCGCCGCCGCCGTAGCCCCCGTCCAGCGTCCCGCCGCCACCAAACCCGGCTGCACCGTTCGTGAAGGAGCCGCCGCCGCCGCCGCCAAATCCGCCATCGCCGCCGCTGCCGGCGCCGCCGGCGCCGCCGCCGCCGCCAAACCCGCCGTCGCCGCCGGCGCCGCCGCCACCACCGCCGTACCCGCCGTCGCCGCCGTGAAACATGCTGCCCGCAGCGCCACCGACGCCGCCGCCGCCGCCGCCGCCGGGCCCGAGGGTATTGGGCACACCAGCAACCACCTGCCAGCCCGCCATAATATCGTCGGCGTCGCCGCCGCCGCCGCCGCCACCGCCGTTCAAGCCGCCAGCCCCCGGATTCCCAAGTCCGCCTTGGCCGCCACTGGCACCGCCGGCGGCGCCGGAAACCAGGCCGGTCTCGCCGCTGCCACCCTGACTAACAGTGGCAGTGCCGCCGTCGCCCCCGATGCCGCCGCCTCCGCTGCCGCCTAACAGAATGTCCACGGCGCCGCCATTGCCGCCGAGACCACCGCCGCCCCCGGGGGCGCTTGCGATGAGTGCGTTGATCGTGCCCTGACCGCCCTCAGCCGTGTTCTGGGAGAAATTGACGTTGCTCAGCGTCACGTTTCCGGGGTTGCCGGCCACATTGGCGCCGACGAAAAGCCCGCCGCCGAGGCCGGCGCCGCCACCGCCGCCACCGCCGACGTCCGAAGTACCGCCGTCGCCGCCCCGCGCCAGCATGTTGTTGACGAGAAGGTCGTTGATCTCGACCGTGCCGGCGTAGACGAAAAAGCCGCGCTGGACGCCGCCGCCGTTCAGCGTGTGGCCACCGCCCTCGATCACCAGCGTGACGCCAGGTTGCAGGTTGATCGCTTGCAGCGCAGTGGCGCTGAAGGTGATGTTGCTGCCGAGCGTAATGGTGACGGTTCCGGGCGCAGTGACGCCGGCCGCTGCGACGATGGCGGCATTCAGTTGGGCAATGCTGGTGACGGTGGTCATTTGAAATTCTTTCGACAGGGGAAATGCGCTTGCGGCCAATAAATTCAGAGGGGGAGGTTGGAACGGCTGGCGCAATTGCGCATCATCGGAACCAATGAGATCGATGATTTGTGATTTGAATTATTTTGTAGGCGAGGACCGGCGCGGGGATGCGCCAGGCCCCGATGCCTGCCAATTGAGCGGCGGCGGCGCGCCAGCGCGCATCGAAACGATGGTTTATAGCAAAGCCGCCTTACGCGAGGTGCCTACCACGCATACCGCACCACGCCCTTGCCGGCGTAGCTGCGGGTCACGTTGGAGAATTCGCCCTCGAAGGTGGCGGCCGTGGACCAGCCGTTCATCCACCTGGTTTCCGCCGAGGCGGTGACCAGCGCGGAGTTGGCCGCCTGTGCCGCGCCGTTGACGAAGAAGCTGGCGCCCGGCAGCGTCTGGAAGGTCGCGCCGATGCCGCGGTCGGGGTTGAAATCATGCGCCCAGGCCAGGCGACCGCGCAGCGTCAGGATCGCGGTCTGCATCGCAAACGATTTGTCGGTGCGCAGACCGAGTTCGCTGCGCGTATCCGTCACGCTCTTCGCGCTGTACGCCAGTGCAAAGGTGTTGGCGCCGGAGATAACGCCTTCCGCATAGGCCGGCAGTTCGAAGGTCGTGAACTGGCCCGCCGCATACGGCGTGAAGCCGATCCCGCCGATCACGGGGGCGACAAAGCGATAACCGCCTTCGACCCGGCCGGACCAGGCATTGGCGTTGAACCGCGCGCGCAGCTGATCGACGCCGGCGACGGTGACGGTGCGGTCGGTGGTGACGTCCTGCCAGCCATAGGCCAGCGCGCCGGACAAATACGCGGCGCCGATGTTGTGCCGGATGAACGCGCCGGCCTGGAACAGGTCGGAACGCCCGGTGCCGTTATTGGCGACGCTGAAATTGGTGCCGCCGCCGGCCAGCGAGAAGCCGGCAATGGTGAACGGCGAGAAGCGATAGTCGGCACCGATGGCGGTGCCATAGATCCGCGACGTCGCCGTATTGGAGCCAGCCGCGGTATTGCCGTCCGTCGTCTGCGAGCCGCCGAAACCCGCTGCCCAGACGCTCCAGCGCTGCTGGAACGGCACCATGGGCGGCGCCTTGGTGTAGATCGCCGCCAGCGCGTCGTCCGGGTTACGCTTCTTGGCGGCATAGGCCAGCGCTTCCGCGTCGGCGTAGCCCGGCGCGTTGCCGCCGGCAGTAGCGCCGTCGCCCCGTCCCGCAATGAACGGGTCCATCATCACGCCCATGAACTGGTTCATGGCGTTGAAGGTGGACTGCTGCGATCCGGTCGCGGTCTCGCCGGCCGCCTGTGTCAGCGCATTCAGCAGGGGATCGCCGACCAGCGCGAACAGCGCGTTAAAGCCGGTGGGCATGACGCCGCCGGCGATGAGCGCATTGTCGATTCCGGCGGCGACCTTCTTCTGGTTGTTGTTGGCGTTGCCCGGCAGGCTTGGCAACAACAGGCCTTGATCGAGCGTCAGCAGCACATCGTTGCCGACATAGCTCAGCCGCGGATTGCGTGCAAAGTTGTTGGCCATTTGGGCTGCGGAGAAGCTGCCGGTCGTGCCGGTCGAACCGAGGATGGTGTAGGTGGTGGTTGCTGCGACGCGCGCCAACGGATCGACCGTGACCTTGCCGGCAAGATTGGCGGTGCCGGTCACGACGGTTTTGTCAGACGACGGGCCCGAGATCTGCACCAGATAGGTCGATGCTGCCGTCATCGTCAGGCTGCCGCTGACGGTGAGCGTGCCGATCGAATTGCCGGGCGCCAGCGTGCCGCCGTTGATGGCGGTGTTGCCGACGATGCCGCTGCCGCCGAGCGCGCCGCCGGGATTCACCGTAAGGCTGCTCGCCGAGGTGAGGTCGCCGTTGACGCTGAGGGTGCCGCCATTGACCGTGACCGGGCCTGCGTAAGTGCCGGTGCCGGTCAGGCTCCAGTTCGAGCTGCCGGTCTTGTCGAGTAATGCCCAGTCAGTGCCGCCGATCTGGCTGACGTCGAAGCTGTTGGTGCCGGCGCCGGCGAAGCGGAACGTATCGGTGCCGGCTACGCTGGCGATGGCCTGGCCCGTCAGCGTGGCCATTGGCCCCTCCATGGTCAGGGTGTTGCCGACGCCGAAGAAGCTCACGGCGGCGCCGCCGGTGGCGATGATCGCGCCGGCATTGACGAGCGACGTCCGCTGGGTAGCGACGCCGCCGAAGCCCCGGATGGTGCCGTGGTTGGTGATGAGATTGTTGTGCCCGTCGACGTCGAGACCGTAGAGCTGGTCGGAGATGACGGACGCGCCGGCACTGATGGTGAGGGTGACTCCGCCTGTTCCCGATGCGCCGGCCTGGATACCATCCTGCAGGAAGCCGGCCGCACCGCCGCGGACCGTGCCACTCTGCACGTTCAGCGTGATATGGCCGTCCACCACGTTTGCAGTGATGCCGCGGGCCTGCGAGCTGGTGACGTCGTTCGATATCGTGATGGTGATGTTGCCGGTGCCGACGGCGCTCGCATTGATCCCGGGTGCCTGGGCGGAGACGGTGCCGGCGGGCGCGACCACGACATTGCCGTTGCCGCCGGAGGCTACGGCGTTGATGCCAACGGAGAAGGACGAACTCACATTGCCGGTGCCAGTCACCGTGACGTTACCGCCGCCGGCAGCCGCCGCATTAATGCCGATGAAGGCCGCGGTCACCGTGCCGGTGCGCGTGACGGTGACGTTGCCGGTGTTGTTGGCACCGATAACGTTGGCATCAATGCCGGTGCCGGTGGCACTGACATTGCCGGAACCGCCAACCGATACGCTGCCGTTGGTGCCGACGACACCATTGTTTTGCCGCGCCGTGATGCCGTCCACTGCCATCAAAGTAATGGGATCGAAGGCGGTCACCGAGCCGCTGCCGTTGACGACGACGTTTCCGGTGCCGTCGTTCCGGGCGAAGATGGCGCTGCCGGAGCTTCCGCTCACCGGGCCGGACCAGTCGACCAGAACATTGGACGCGCCGCCGGCGACGATCCCGCCGATGCCGGCGCCAAAGGACCCGGCGACAGTTCCGCTGCCGATGATCGCGACACCATTGGTGCCGGCGCCGGGGCCGACACCGGTCTGTTGCGCCCAGATCCCAACGCTTCCGTTCACGGCGCCAGTCCCTGTCACCAGCACGCTGCCGGAGCCCTGATTGTCAGCGAAGATACCACCGTCCGTGCCGCTCACCGTGCTATTGTTGGTGATGCTGATATTGCCGGCGCCGGCATTGATTTCGGCATGAATGCCGTCTCCGGTCACGCCGCCGGTGGCGGTCACGTTGGCGTTGCCGACATAGGTGATATTGCCGAAATCGTTTGTGAGCGTAACAGCCGTGCCCGCCCCGAAGCCAAGATTCCTTATGCCGTAGGTCGCGTCATTGTTGTGGAATGTCAGGTCGCCCGGCGCCGTCACGGTGGCGGTGGCCCCGCCGGCATCGATCTTGCCGCCATTGCCGACGTTCACGACCGTGCTGCCGTTGAATGTGGTGGCGAGGGTTCCGGCCGCCGCCTGATTGGCGAGGTCGCAGCTGACGCTCGCCGAGTCGACGCCGGCGCATGCCGCCAGCGCGCCCTGGGGAAAGGCAGCGATCACTGCGATGAACGCGCCAGTGAAGGCCGTGCCGGCGAGCAAGCGATGCCGCCGTCCTGACCTTGACCATTCAGCAACGTGAAGTGAGTTGAGATCTGCGGTTCTGATTTTTATGAGCCGGTTTGCCATAGCGATTTCGTCCTATTATGCAACGCAGCGACATGCGCCAACGCTCGCCGGACCCCATCGGGACAGTTCGGCCTGCGGTTCAGCTGTGAATTGATTTCGTGGCGGTGGCCCAGAAATTCAGATGGGCGATGCTGGTATAACGGGCCGCGTTGCGCATCATCGGAACCAATGAGGCCGATGATAATCTGCTAGTATTATTTTTATTTGCCCGACCCGGTCCGCGATGCCCAAATCCGGCATCTAAAGATCAGCCGGCTGCGGCGCGCGAACCGCCGGCGTCGAGCTCTGCAACAGGCGCAGCAGGTCGGCTTGCCGCAGCGTATGGGTTTTCGCGAACATGTGCTGCAGATGGCTGCGCACGGTGGGCTCGCCGATACCGAGCATGTCGGCCGCCTCCCTGGCGCCGAGCCCCTGGGCCAGCGCCAGCAGGACGCGCAATTCCGCGCCGGTCAGTTTGTGCAGCCTGGCAAAGGCTTCGCCCGGCATCAACGGGGCTTCGAGCGGATCCTGCATAAAGATGGCGGCGGAGGCCGCAAACGGCGCCACGATGTCGCGGCGGTGGCCGCGCTGCACCGGCAGCAGGGTTGCGATATACCCGGCACCGTTTTCGTCGGGGATGGCGAGCGAACGCTCGCCGGCAGTCCCGTCAACGTCATCAGCCGCCGATCGCTCGATTGCCTTCGACAACGCTGCGCGGGCGGCGGCATCGACGGGATCGAGGCGGTTGTTCAGGATGCGAATCGAGGTGCCGATCGTGACCTGTCGCTCGGCGGCGGCGTTCATGTAGACGACCCGGCCGTCGCGGGCGGTGAGGAAAACGCCGGCGGCGAGGACATCGAGCGTCTTTTCCAGCATCTCCGAGTGCAGCGTCCGCAGATCGAGCGCATCCGAAATCGTCAGCGCGCGACGGACGTGCGGCGAAAGCAGCTTGAACAGCCCGATCTCGAGTTCCTGGTAGTGCGGCGCCTCGTCCTTCCGGGAGGCGTGCATCGAAGCCATGCGGCCGCCGGTCCGCAACGCCGGAAACCAGATCATGTCGGTCAGCCCGAACGGAGCCAGCACTTCTTGATAGAACCGGCTTTCGAGCAACTCCTGGCGATCAGTGGAGAGGATGTTGACGTCGCCGATGCCGGCAACGATATCCGCCGCCGCCATCGGGCTTTGCGCATACTGGCTTCCGAGTTTGTCGAGGAATTCCGGCTGGTATCCGAACACGAACAGCTGATCATTCTGCACGTGCCGCATGTCGTGCACGCAAATGCCGCCGCCCGTGCTCTCACAGAGATCGGCAATCTTCCGGCAGGTCTCCGGCCAAAGCTGCGGATCGAGCGCGCAGTCATAGATCGCGCCGATCGTGTCCGACAGCGCTTGAGCGGAGACGCCCTCAAGGTCAATCACGTTGAGGTAACCGCTGTCTTCGCTGCACGAAGACGCCGCGCACGGACCGCGTGCAGCAAAATAGCTTTACACTTCATAGAGTTTCCAAACTGAAACGACCGTTTCAGGTTTGGGAAGCCGGGTCAAACGGTATTGCGCGCAATTCGCTCATGCGCAGCCAAAATAGTGCGCCGCTGCAGCGCTGGCGCCTGTCGCGCCCGTTGATCCAGATGGTTGTTGCGCACGAGGCGACGCAGTTCGCAGGACATCGGTGGATTGCGGGGTGGACTCATAATTCAAGCGATCACCGGACGCCCGCTTTACCGCGCACTGCAGACTCAGTTCAGGCATGGCATGAGGTCCGAAATGTGCCGTCGTGTCCCATTGATCGAACCTCACCTAAGCACCACACATAGCTTCGGAGGCGTCCGCGAGATTACCGGCAGCGACCATTCCGCCGCCCGTTTCGTGTCACGAGAAGAGGCTTGCGTCGCGTAGGGGGCGCAAGGCTGACATACGGCGCCCGCCGAGCTTAACTAATATGCAGGATCGCGCCGCTGCCCCTGAGTAGCCATTCGGGCCAGTGCGAGTGCCTCCTCGGCCCCAGCACGGAAATCTCGTGCAGCTTTCAGCGGACGTCGAATATCTGGGTCTTCAGAACCGCTGTCGAAAGTGATCAGCTTCATGCAATGAGGACATTGGATCTGATAGCCTGGCTTCAGTCGCTGCGCGCGCTCGTGAAAATTCTTGCGGCATTTGGAGCAGATGACTTGATGCGATCGGTCATGGAGCCTCCATCGCGTATATGTGACGCAGTTCTTAATCATTAGTATTTCCTCCGCCCGTCGGCCGGAGAGTCTCACCTCCGTTTTCAATCCAAATGGATATCCGCGAACCTTCCCGTGTTCGTGTTTGAGCAGCTGCGATGCTCGCCTGAGTCTTGGGCCGCGGCTGGTGCTGCGATGGTCGCCCAGTCGTTTTCCCAATTCTGTATTCAATTAAACAACCGCAACAGAAGGGCTTTACCGACAGGAACTGCTCGAACGCTGTGAAAGGCGCGAACATACTCTCCTGCGTAAAAGGCGCGTACTATGCCGACCCGCGTCGAGACATTTTCTTCGAACCGGACGCCAAAGCCATCGGTCGTGTGTCGCACCACCGCAGCGGACATGTTTTGTCCATACACATTGCACTTGAGAATAGTCCCCACCGGGGGTGGTGAAGGATCGATGAACCTGGCCCCGGTTATCGAGATGTCCGCCATGCGAACCAGCCGCGGCTCGCTTGCCTCGTGAATGAGAACCGGTTCACTACGGTCAAACCGCTCGGCCTTGCGACGACGGGGCTGCTCGAAGCAAATGAGGCACACGATCGCCAGGATGACGCAGTTGTACAAACTCCAGGCAAGCGCCAGTCCGCCGTAAGCGAGGCTATCGCCCTGCGGATTAATAATGAACGCGTAAGCGATCGCCAGCAGAGTCATCAGCAGCGCGGATCCGTATAGCCGCAGCAGTGGCCACTCGATGAATTTCTGATTGCGATCGCCACCTTTGGCTGTGACCTGAAACTTGTGGCCTTTTGGCCTGATCAGGCCCACGACAATGGCTTTCAGGACCGCTGGGGCCGCGATGTACTGCGAGACGTCCGTCATGATCGCCAGGGAGCGGCCCCGGGAAATCCAGCCCATCGTGCATGCGTGCCAGACGTAGAAAGGCAAGAAGTACTTCAGCAGCTCGAAGAGATCGGCGTAAACCGCCTTGATCCCGAACATGAGATAGAGCCACGGCACGACAAGGCCGAGCGCCTTCATTCCATAACCCGCGGCCCAGCTCATGAAAGCGTCGACGAGCGAAAGCCGATCGATCAAGGTGAGCTTTGATTGCTGTGAAAACGGACCGCTGCGGCCTCTCACGATTTGCATGAAGCCGAGGCACCATCGGCTGCGTTGGGTGATGTACTCCTTGATGCCTTCGGGTGCCAATCCGAGCGTAAGCCTTTCGTTCAGATAGACCGTGAGGTAACCCTGCTCCTTCAGGCGCAAAGTGACGAGATAGTCCTCGGTCACCGATTCCGTCGGGAATCCGCCAATTTCCATGAGCCCAGAATAGCGGATCACCGATGACGTTCCGCAGCAGAAGGCGACACCCCAGGCGTCCTTGGCCGGCATCAGAATATCAAAAAAGAAACGCTGCTCATCGGGCCACACTTCTGTGGCGGACAAATTCGACTGGATCGGATCCGCATTGATAAAGTGCTGCGGGGTCTGCACCACGCCAATGGTCTTGTCTGCCATCAATCCGGTAGTGCGCGTGAGGAACTCCGGCATGGGGACGAAGTCGGCATCCAGGATGGCAACGAACTCCGGTTTGTTGCGCAATCCAGCTACGTGGCGCAATGCGTGATTGATGTTACCCGCTTTCGCGTGCCGATTGTCCGGACGAGTCAGGTAGTGACAGCCCAGTTCTTCGGTAAGGCGTTTGAGCCACAGCCGCTTTCCGTCATCCAGGACCCAGACACGATAGTTGCCGTGTTTCAATCCCGTGGCACCGATGATCGTGCGCTCCAGGATCGCTTTCTCCTCATTGTACGTGCAGATGAAGACATCGACGAGCGGAGCCGGCGCAGCAGCAGCGGCTCCCTTTATTCCAGCCTTCACGTCGGCCGAGCGATCGATCGTTCGACTGAGAAACAATAGCGACAGGCAGACGGCAAGCAACGAGGCCGTCTCGGCCAGCATGAACGGATATCCGACGAGAGAGTCGGCAGTGAGGCCTGGCGGCGGCAGCGTCTGCGTGACGCGCCACACGAGGTATCGGATCAGCAAGGCAACGCACATTCCGGTCATCAACAACCGGGCGATTGTGCTGTCGCGCCTCAGCATCGGCAGGATTGCGAGACAGACACCGAGAGCAACGAGGCCTGGTGCGAGCGCGTCGATCATGGCTTGGAAGCGCCGCGGTCGAACACCACCCGTCCAGTGCGCCCCACTGCACAGTCTTTGGCGGTGGCTTCGAAACTGGGCAGCGAGACCGTCACACGATATGGTTCTTTGCTAAGCGCGTCGGGATTGATGGCCAGGTTCGCGGGCGCACCAGACGCGCCAGTGAGATTCACGATCACGCCCTTGATCGCCGGACTGCCGTCGTTTGGTTCAAAACTCGCCTGCTTACCGAGCTGGAGCCGGTTATAGACACTTTCGGTGGCATTCGCCGTTACGACAGCGCCGCTGCAATCCAGCAGCTTCATCAGCGCCTGACCGGCCCGGACATCCTCGCCTGGCGAAGTCATCATCTCCCAGATCCGGCCGGCAACCGGTGCCTTGATGTCTGCTTCCGATCGACTGATATACTGCAACTGCTCGGACGCGATCTCGCTGGCGAGCCACTCGATCTCGGCATCCGCATGCGCCAGATCGGCTTTAAGATCATTCGCGCGTTGCCGCATCTCTTCTTCGCGCTGGACCGAACTTGGGCGGTCATTGTAGCTGTCGCCCAGATACGTGCCCTTCTGTGCGGCAGTGAGTTCGACCCTGGCTGCATCAAGTCTTCGCCGGGCGCCGATCTCGGTTTGCTGGGCCACCGAATGTTCCCGGGTCAAGCGGGCGAATTCCACGGTGGAAACGCTGCCCGACTTGATCAGCGACGATGCCCGCTCTACCGCCGCGGTCGCCTCTTCCCGTCGAGACGCGGCAGCTTCGATCACCGACTGTATTTCAGCGATGCGTGCGTCGAGTTGGAGAATGCGGCCTTCCCTGAATTGGGCGGCCTGTCGGGCGAGATCCTGCTGCGCGGCTTGAGCCGAGGCGAGTTTGGTCGCCAGACTTGGACGCTGGTTGTCCAGTCGCGACATCTGTCGTCTCAGGTCATCCAGCCGGGATCGATCGCCCCGCGCGTTCACGACGCGAAGGATGACGCCACCTTCATTCACCGCGCTCGACGCCGTCGTCTGGTCAGGCCTCGATCTGACTTCGCCATCGATCGGCGACCTTAGCGTCACGAGCCTGGCGTTGACCACCGCCTCGACGCTGGAGGTCTGCCAGATTGCTCTGACTGGCAGCCATCCGAACACGGCAACGATGGCGAGACCGGCAGCGATCTTCAGCACCCGCCGGACGGTTCGATAGGAGCGCGGGAGCGTTTCCTGATCAGACGAACCGCGGTTTACCGGCTCGTCGACATCGGGCTTCAGTCGGTCTTCCAGATCGCGCTGCAGACCTTTGGCGCCGTGGTCGAGCTCGAAGGATTGAACACCTCCCTCTGCAGCGGGTGAGGGGAAGTGTCCACTAGTGAATTGGTTCTTTTGCGCACGCTTCATGGCAGCGAGTTCCGATACTGTGAGTGAGCGGACCTGACTTGCCGCCCTTCGAGTCAGCGCGGTCTATCCCGAACTGAACAGGACTAACGCATCGTCGCAGGCGACCCCCGCGACGGTGGAACCTCGATGGCGACAGCATCTCGCTTGTCACGCCGTCGTCAGCCGAACCAATCCAGCTAACGACCGAAGAGGTTAATGAGACGCCAATGATGCGCGCTGATTAGTTGGAACTTCACGATTGGCACGACGCGATGGAACCGGATAGTCCACGCCCGGTGTGGGTCCATTTTCGGAACTCGGCGCCTGCATCTGTGTGGTCCGCTTTACCCCGGCAAACGGACATCATCGGCTCGGCAATCCAGGTCCGAAAAGTGCCAGAAACGTTTTGCCTGACGGCCAAAGCAAGGCATTTTCCGCAGCGTCGTTTGACTCTCCATACGTAAAAACACGCGAGTGTTTTCCCGTCGGGCAAGCGGCGGGCATATCGCGCGAAAGCGCGCCTCACTGCGGCGCTCGCAGCTCGATGCCGTAGCGGGCATAGATCCGCGCGATGGTGCCGTCGGCCAGCAGCGCCTCGATCGCGGCATCGACGCGCGCTCGCAGTTTGTCGTCGGGGCGGAGCAGCCCCGCGGCAATATTCCAGTTCAAATCCTGATCGTTGTCGAACGCCGGAATCAACCGCAACGGCGTGTCGGCATGCTGCCGATTGAACCAGCCGACCGTCATCGGCGTGACGGCGGCGGCCTCGATCTCGCGATTGGCGAGCGCTGCAACGATATCGTCCTCGAACGCGAACGGGGATGTGGCGGCGCCGCCCTTGGCGAGCGTCATGGAGACAACTGAATTCACGGGTACCCCGACCCGCTGATCGGGACCTAGACTGGCCAGCGACGAGGCCTGTGAATCGCCGCGCACCGCGAGCACGACGCCGCTGCGATGGTAGGGGCGCGAAGCTCGCACGCCGCCGGCGGGCGGCGTGTCCGTGCGGGCGATGACGTCGAGCACGAGGTCGCAATCGGCGCGGCGATACTGGATCGCGCTGATCACCCACTCCCGCGTCAGCTTGACGCCGAGTTGCTCGGCAATCTTCTCGCCGAGTTCGATTTGAAATCCCGGGACCGGCCCGAATTTGCTGGCAAACGGCAACGCATTGGGGCTGGCGCACAGCGTCAACGCACCGCGCTCGATGACGGCTTCCAGCGAGCGGGCATCCGCTGGCGCATTCCAGAGCATCAGCAACGCGAGGCTTGCTGCGTATCGGCCGAGGCGATAGCGCAGTTTCCGCGCCGCTGAAGACGCTTTAGTCATCCAGCCCTCGAATGTAGGCGAGGATCGCGATGATCTGGCCGTCGCTGAACACCGAACCATAGGCGGGCATGGCGCCCGGCTTGCCCTTCTTGATGCGCTCGACGAGGTATTCGTCGCTGCGTTCGGACTTCGACAGTTTCGGACCCCTGCCCGCATGTCGGCCGCCATCCTGGTGACAAAAGCCGCAGGTGGTGGCGAACATTTTCCCGCCCTCGATGTCATCAGGCGAGGCTTCGGCCTGCGGCAGCGGATTTGGCGCGCCCGCCGGGATGGATTGCTGGGCCAATGAGGCGGTCGACAGAAATGGCCAGATGATGGCCGACACAATCAGCAACAGTACTCGCATTCCAGCATCCGTCTTGGCCGCAAGAGCGGCAATGTATTGACCGCAAGAGCGGCAATGTATTGACCGCAAGGGCGGCAATGTATTGACCGCAAGGGCGGCAAAGTAACTGGCAAGGGCGGCAAGGGAAATCCCTGCCGCCCGCGCCATCCTTCACTGTCTGAGCGCGTAGACAATCAAAGCGCCGGTATTCTTCGACATGCTCTTGAAGGGTTCGCCGTACAGCGCGACGAACTCGTCGGCCACCAGGCTGCCCCAGCCCGCCGGCACGGCGACGTACTGCTTGCCGCCGGCCATGTAGCTGATGATGCCGGCGTTGTGCCCGATGCCGTTGTTGCGCGACCAGAGCTCTTCGCCGGTGTCAGCATTGTAGGCGTGCACGATGCCTTCGGCATCAGGCACGAATACCAGATTGCCGGCGGTGGCGAGAACGCTGGCGAGCGGCGGCTGCTTGTAGGCGACCTCCCACTTCTTGGCGCCGGTGACCGGGTCGCGGGCGCTAAGATGACCACGGGCCGGTCCGTCCGGCGGCGCCACGATCTTGAACGTGGCGCCGAGGTTGAGTTGGGCCATCGGCTCCAGGATCGGCGTGGTCTTCTCGACGGTCAACTCCATGCACCATTCCTGCCCGATCCGGTAGAACAGCCCGTTCTTGGGGCTGTAGGCGCCGGAGTTCCAGCTGATGCCGCCGGCGATGGCCGGGCACAATGGCGGGTCCACCTTGCCTTCCGAAAGGTCGCGGCGACCGATCAGCTCGCCGGTCTTCGGATCGATGCTCTTGACGAAGTTGATGTTCTTCACCAGCGGCCAGACGTTCTCGACCTTGGCGTTGGAACGGTCATAGACGAAGACGTATCCGCTCTTGTTGGCGTGCACGACGAGCTTCTTGCCGCCACGCTCGATCATGACGAATTCGCCCACGGACGAGTCGAAGTCCCAGGCATCGTGCGGCAGCTCCTGATGGTAGAATTTGAGCTTGCCGGTATCGGGATCGAGCGCGATGACCGATGTGGTGTAGAGATTGTCGCCCGGCCGCGGTCCGCTCTTCTTCCAGTCGGCGCCCGACCAGTCGTACAGCGGCGCCGGGTTGGCGGTGCCCCACCACACCGAATTGGTTTCCGGATCATAGGTTCCGGGCATCCAGCCGCCGCCGCCACCGGTCCGCCAGGAGTCGCCGCCCCAGGTCTTCATCGCCTCTTCGGTACCGGCCACCGTGAAGAACTCCCACTTCTTCTGGCCGGTCTTGCCGTCGACGCCGAAGATCGGTCCGCGACCGGTCCATTCGCCGCCTTGCGCACCGATGATCACCATGTCCTTGACCACCAGCGGCGCGCCGGTGAAGCCGACCGTCACTTTCTTGGAATCCAGCAGCTTGGTGTCCCACACCGGTTTGCCGGTTTTCAGATTGACGGCGATCAAGCGCCCGTCGACCGTGCCGACATAGAGATTGCCATGTCCGATGGCGATGCCGCGGTTGTACGGCGAGTGGGTCTGCTTGGCGACCAGCTCTTCGTCGAGCTCCGGCGCGTAGGCCCAGATCGTCTTGCCGGTCGCGCCGTCCAGCGCGTAAAGGCGGCTGTAGGAGCCCGAATAATACAGCACGCCATCAAGGGCCAGCGGCGTCGACTGCAGACCGCGGGTGGCGCGCTCCGGGAAATGCATCCAGGCGACTTCGAGATTCTTGACGTTGCCGGTATTGATCTGGTCGAGGCCGCTATAATGGTAGGACTTGTAAGTGCCGTGATAGGTCGGCCAGTCGTTCATGGCCGCCTCGGCATTCAGCGCGGCGTCTTGCGGCTGCGTCGGCACTTGCGCACGCGCCGGCGAGACCGCGACCGTGACAGCGATTTGGACCGCCACCGCAAGCGCGGCGCAGCCAGGATATCGTCCATGGAACGTCATCTGCTTCCTCCCTTTTGTCGTTTGTTGATTGGGTCGAAATTTTCTGTTTATTGGGCCGAAATTTTCGCCGCGACTTTTGCAGGATGTTCTGGTGTCAAAGCCTCATAGGGTCGGTGGTTCGAGTTGGATGGCATGGACTGCGGGGACTGCCGTCGCGAGCAGACAATGGCATTTCACGCCGCTGGACCGGGCGGGCAAGGTCCGGGTGAAGGATTGCGTCCGGGTAAAAGATTGGTCTTGAGAAGGGGGCCGTTTCAGCGCCCGGCGGCACACGCGGTCATCGTCTGGGCTTGCCTTTCCCAAACAGCCCCCAGTGACGTCGGTGCGCTGCACCATGACATGTCCCTCGATGCGCACCGCCATTAGCTGACCGGATTGTTGTTTTTTTGTGGAACGTCGTTGGGCTTGGCAACCCTGACTGAATTGCCTGGTCACTCCGGCAAGCGGCGCACGAGCGGCCGGCGACAACGCGCCAGGCACGGGCCTGCCGTAAAAATATCCTGTCGGCTTCTTTGGAAATTTGGCTCGCGCGCGCGGTTATCACGCCGGCGCGCCATCTCACGTCAGTGAACCGCACGGGTTTCGGCGCAGATTGACATGCAGTAAAATTACTGCATATTGACCGACGTGGACGACGACCAGCTCGACAATATCTTCAAGGCGCTCGGTGATCCCTTGCGCCGCCGCATCCTTGACCGCCTGGCGAAGCGACCGGGACAGTCCTTGTTCGAGATCTGCGCTGCGTCGTTTGCAGAGGATGGCAAGAGCCTGTCGCGGCAAACGATCTCGCAGCACCTCGACATGCTGGAGCGGGCTGGACTGATCCAGACACATTGGAGTGGACGCACCAAGATGCACGCCTTCGACAATGTGCCCCTGCAGAAGGCCGCGGCCGCCTGGCTCAACAAGCATCTGAAAAAAGGGAATGCCACATGAGGATCTATGTCATGAGCGTTTTGGTCGACGACCAGGCCAAAGCCCTGGGTTTCTACACGCTGAAGCTGGGCTTTGTCGTCAAGCACGATATCCCGATGGGCGAGCATCGCTGGCTGACCGTCGTGTCGCAGGAGGCACCGGACGGAACTGAACTCCTGCTCGAGCCGAGTGAGCACCCTGCCGCCGGGCCGTTCAAATCTGCGCTGGTCAACGACGGCATTCCTGCCGCCTCCTTCAAAGTGGATGACCTCGACAAGGAGTTCGAGAGATTGCGCCAGCTGGATGTCAAATTCACCGTGGCGCCGATGGACGCAGGTACCGTCAGAATGGCCGTCCTTGACGATACCTGCGGAAATCTCATCCAGCTCGTCGAAATGGTCGAAGCACCCGTTGCCGCGTAATTTCGTGTCAGTCGCCGGAGCCGATCTTCTCTTCGTCAGTCAAACCCCGGCCGCGGCACCAGGTTCATCAGCATGTTGGCGTAGCCGCCGTCGACGGTGATCTCGTCGCCATTGACATAGGACGAGCGGTCGCTGGCGAGGAAGAGGATGACGTCCGCGATGTCCTGCGGCATGCCGACCCGCCGCAACGGCACCACGGCAGAGCGGCGCTCGGTAACCCCGGGCGTATCGTAGAACGACTGGCTCATCGGCGTGATCACCATGCCGGGGCTGACGACGTTGCTGCGGATGCCTGCCGGTCCCCATTCGCTGGCGAGCTGGCGCGACAGCATGATGACGCCGGCCTTGCTGACGCTGTAAGCGCCGCTCTGGCCCTGCGCGTGGCTGCCGGCGATCGACGACACATGAACGAGGCTGCCGCGCCCGAATTGACGCATCTGCCGGCCAAAGCTCTGCGCGCAGAGGAAGTAGCCGGTGAGATTGACCGCCAGCACCGCATTCCATTCGGCCAGTGTCAGGTTCTCCAGCCCGCCCGGCCGCAGCACCGCGGCGGTGTTGACGAGAACGCCGCATGGCCCGAGCGATTGCTCGATCGCCTCGGCAACTCCGGCCACGCTCTCGGCATTCGCCGTGTCGCAGCGCCCGATGAAGTGCTCGACGCCGAGTTCGCGCAGCTCCGCACGGGTGGTTTCAAGGCCGCGCTCATCGAGGTCGATCGCGGCGACGCGGGCGCCGGCCTGCGCGAGGCTGAGCGCCGTGGCGCGGCCGATGCCGCCGCCTCCGCCCGTCACCACGCAGACGCGGCCTGACAGGCCAAGCCAATGGTCTGGGTTTTGTCCGGTCATGATGACTCCCATTCGTTTTTTGTTATGTCGGGTGGGCAAAGGCGCACTTGCGCCGTGCCCACCACTATTCTTGAAGATAGAGAAGAGGTGGGCACGCTATCCGCCTTCGCTCTTCGAGCTACGGCGAGACAAGCCGCTTTGCCTACCCTACACGATCGCTACCCTGTAATCCCCGCCGCGACCTGGCCGCGCAATCGCTCCAGGCTGTGCAAGGTGTTGGCGCAGGCTTCGGCGACTTCGATGCCCTTGATGACGAAATGCTTGCGGAAGAAATCGTGGTGCACGGCGCTCTCATGGAATTGCTGCGGCGTCAGCACCGCCGAAAACACCGGCACCTCGGTCTTCAGTTGCACGTCCATCAGCGCCTTGATCACGGTGTCGGCGACGAATTCATGGCGGTAGATGCCACCATCGACCACCAGCCCCGCCGCCACGATCGCGGTGTAGCGCCGCGTCTTGGCGAGCAATTGGGCGTGTAGAGGTATCTCGAACGAGCCCGGCACCTCGAACAGGTCAACCTGCGAACGCGAAATATGCCGCGCCTCGATCTCTTCGAGGAAGGCGATGCGGCATTCCTCGACCACATCGCGGTGCCAGGACGCCTGCACGAAGGCGATCCGCTGCGGCTTGACGAAACGCGGATGCGCGGGCTCCGGCGGACGCTCGGGCGTGTCGGGAACGCTGTCGCGTTCGGGAACCCTCACTTGGGTTTCCTGGGGCTCCGCTAGCTGGGTTTGGGCTTCAGGCTCTTGCAACATCTGATTCATGGCTTTCCTCTTTCAGGACCAGAATCAGGGCACACGGAACGACGATTGACCCACGCAAAAGCGCGGGCCGCCGCAACCGTTCTCTTTCATCCGGACTTTAACCGTCGGCTTCGGAATCACACCGAATCTGCTGACCCTTCTTCCCGGAAATTCCGGTCAGAAGGCGCTCGCGGGCTTGGGCTACGTCACCCTTACCGCCGGTGGGGATTTTCACCCCGCCCTGAGAACATCGGCCGCCCGGAATGGACGACCTGCCGGCAAATATGACCAAAGCCGGCGGCGTCAGCAAGCGCCTTCGCACCGGGAATCTGCATGATGCCCATGACGGCGGAACAGGGCAGCGGCGGCTTCCCGGTACAGTGCCCGATGCCGGCCTATCGTTTTGTGTCAGCATGATCTTTTCGGAAAACAGGTGCTCCCTTTTCCGGATCATGCTCCTGCCGGCTTGCCTGCCAGCGGTCTCCGACCGAAGCGAGACGGCGATGCAGGCCATCGATGTTTGCGGAGATCGCAAACGCTTCGAGAATGTCACCACGGTCTGGCTGTCAGTCTCGTCTGGAAAATTAACGATTGTGGCGAGCTAGCGGCCTTCCACAGGCAAAGGACTCCGACGGAGCCCAATCCGATTCCGGTTTGTTCTCCAAATTAATCGATATGGCGGCGAAGAGCTGTGGACGGCCTGCGCATTGGCTGTGGACGGACTCCGCGGTCGGTTGCGCCGATTCCGCAAATCACATCACTTGAGCCGGCAAGCCCCAAAGACGATCAGGAATAATCCGGGGATTGCAGTCGGCAGCGACGCACCACCTCCCGCGCGCGCCGGTCCCCGTGTGCGTATCAACTCACGTGAAATGGCAAGGTCGAGACGGAATGTCCCTCCTCGAAGGCATGATCGATTCCCCGAACAACCCGCTCGCGGTTGTCGAGGACATCGCCACCGATAACAACTGGGCGTTTGAGCGTTCCGGCGAAGACGAGGTGACCATCGTCTCCAAGGGCGACTGGACCGACTATCAGCTCTCCTTCACCTGGATGGCCGAGATCGAGGCGCTGCATCTGGCCTGCGCCTTCGACATGAAAATTCCGGCCGCACGACGGCCCGAGGTGCAGCGGCTGATCGCTGCGATCAACGAGCAATTATGGGTCGGCCATTTCGACATCTGGACCCATACCGGCATGATCATGTACCGCCAGGCGCTGGTGCTGCCGAACGGCCTCACCGCCTCGACCGCGCAATGCGAGGCCATGCTGGTCGGCGCCATCCACGCCTGCGAACGCTATTACCCCGCGTTCCAGTTCGTGGTCTGGGCCGGCAAGACCGCCGCGGACGCCATGAGCGCGGCGATGTTCGACACCGAGGGAGAGGCGTAGGCCGGCGCTCCTTCCATATACGCAGTGTCGTCTCGGCCTTGAGCCAGACCAGCAGCGACATATCCCTCCGCCGTGACATCATGGCTCAAAGTAAACTGCTTGTGGCCTGTCCTTCGCTTCACTAGAACCGGCTGTGGTTATGGGTCCCTGCGCCCGTGCGCAATTGCGCACTAGGCAGGGACAACAGCGAATTCGTGGTGATCACTTGAGCACAACCAACGCACTGAAAAACCTCCACGGCACCATCGCGCTGGCGGGCGCCGGCAAGATGGGCGGCGCGATGCTGACCGGCTGGCTGGCGCAGGGACTCGATCCCAAACGCGTCGTGGTGATCGAGCCGCATCCCTCCGACGAGATCAAAGCGCTGCAAGGCATTCGCCTCAACCCGACGCCGAAGGATGCCGGCGAAGTCGACACGCTGGTGGTCGCGGTGAAGCCGCAATCGTTCCGCGAAGCCGGCGCGGCGCTGAAGGCGTTTGCGGGATCATCGACGCTGGTGGTCTCGATCATGGCCGGTATACCGATCGCTGCGTTATACGCTGTCGTCGGCGGCAGCGTGGTTCGCGCGATGCCGAACACGCCGGCCGCGATCGGCCGCGGCATCACGGTCGCGGTCGCGGCGAAAAAAGTCAGCGCTACCCAGCGCGGCATCGCCGACGCGCTGCTGCGCGCGACGGGCTCGGTGGAATGGGTCGACAAGGAAAGCTTGATGGACGCGGTGACGGCGGTGTCGGGCTCCGGCCCGGCTTACGTATTCCTGCTCGCCGAAGAACTGGCGCGCGCCGGTGTGGCGGCCGGACTGCCGGAGCAGCTTGCCACCAGGCTCGCCCGCGAAACCGTCGCCGGCTCCGGCGAATTGCTGCATCGCTCCGAGTTGTCGTCGGCGACGTTGCGCCAGAACGTCACCTCGCCCGGCGGTACCACGGCTGCGGCGCTCGAAGTGCTGATGGGTTCTGACGGCTTGGAGAAGCTGATGACGCGCGCGGTCGCGGCGGCGACGCAGCGTTCGAAGGATCTGGCGAAGTAGGAGGTTTTACTCTCTCCGTCATCCTGAGGTGCTCGCCGCCTTCGGCGAGCCTCGAAGGATGATACGGCCCGTGGCCCTCCTTCGAGGCGCGCAAGAGCGCGCACCTCAGGATGACGTCTGAGTTCGCGGCTACTTCGCCAGCCGCCGGTTAAAACTCTCGACATTGACGAGGCCGCGGGCGTGGCGGCCGTCGCCGATCTTGCGCTCGCCCTCAAACGCCTCAACCTCGAAGCGGATCACGCGGCGTTCCACAGCTATCACTTTCGCCGTGGTGCGCACCAATGAGCCAACCAGCGAGGCTCCGATATGGCGGATGTCGACCTCGGTGCCGACCGTGACCCAGCCCGGCTGCAGGTGACCGCGGATCGCATCGCCCGACGCCATCTCCATTTCCAGAATCATCATCGGCGTCGCGTACACCATCGGCATCCCGGGCACGAAATGCCCGACGGTGCGCTCGGGCGGCACCACCAGCGTGCGCTCGGCCGACATGCCGATTGTGAGGAAGTCGCGTGCGTCCATGGGTGGTCCCCCTGAAACAACAAGCCGTCGTCCCGGACAAGCGAAGCGCGATCCGGGACCCATAGCCACCGAACGTTGTCGTTGCTGAAGGTGTCAGCCACCTTACTTCAATCGAGAGCACAACGCGGTATGGGTCCCTGCGTTCGCAGGGACGACGGATGGAGCTACTTCTTCGCAGCCGCCGCACGCTCCACAAAGGTCTTGCCGCCCTTCATCTTGTGGGCCAGCGGCGCTTCGTTGATCTGGATCACGACCGCATCGGCGTCGACGCCGAGGTTTTTCACCAGCGCCTGCGTGATGTCGCGCATCATGCCGGCCTTCTGTTCGTCGGTGCGGCCGGCGGCCATGCTCACGGTGATCTCGGGCATTTTCTTCTTCTCCCTTTGCTCTTGCTAATCGTTGTCGCCACAAACTCAGTCCTCATCCCTGCATAACGGCTCCGCCGTTATTGCTGGAGGAGCGGCCTCCTGGCCGCTTCTCGAAGGATGGGCCTATTGTCCTCATGGTTCGAGACGGCGCAAGGGCGCCTCCTCACCATGAGGGCTTAGTTCCACTTCACGTCATGGCGCGCCAGAACTTCGCGCACGGCGTCGACGAGCCTGGTCTGATCAACCTCATATTGGGCCTCGGATTGCTTCTTCAGATATTCCTCGCGGTCCTTGATCTCAGTGAGCCCCGCCCCGAGGATCAGGTCCTTGAGCTGAACCTTGCCGCTCGCCCGCTCGTCCGAGCCCTGGATGATCGCGCAGGGTGCGTTGCGCCGGTCGGCATATTTCATCTGCTGACCGAGGCTGTGTTTCGGGTTTCCAAGATAGAGTTCGGCGCGGATGTTCGCGTTGCGCAGCGTCGCGACCATTTTTTGATAATCCGCGATTTCGCCGCCGAACACAGTCACCACGACAGGTCCGAAGGCCGGCTTGGTATCGACCTTGCCGAGCATGGTTAGCGCCGCCTGCAGCCGCGACACGCCGATGGAAAATCCGGTCGCCGGCACCGGCTCGCCGCGGAAACGCGAGACGAGACCGTCATAGCGGCCGCCGCCGCCGACCGAGCCGAAGCGCACCGGGCGGCCTTTCTCGTCCCTGGTTTCGAGCGTGAGTTCTACCTCGTAGACCGGGCCGGTGTAATATTCGAGGCCGCGCACCACGGAGGGGTCGATGCTGATGCGATCCGATGCATAGCCGGATGCCGTGACCAGTTTGGCGATCTCTTCAAGTTCGCTGACGCCGGCCTGACCAACCGCGCTCTTGGCGAGATAGGTATCCGCAGCTGCAATCGCCTCTTTCCAGTCGTCACGCTTTTGCGTGACCGCCAAAACGATGTCGGCATCATCAGAGCCAAGGCCGGCTCCCTTGGTAAAATCGCCCTTGCCTTCCTCGCCGCCGTCCCATCGTCCGGGACCGAGCAACTTGCGAACTTCGTCGGCGGGAAATTTGTCGAGCTTGTCGATTGCGCGCAGCACCGTAAGACGACGCCCCGCGTTCTCCTCGCCACCGAGACCGATCGCCTCAAGCACGCCGTCGAGCACTTTGCGGTTATTCACCTTCACGACATAGCTGCCGCGGGGAATGCCGAGCGCTTCCATGGTGTCCGCCGCCATCATGCACATCTCGGCGTCGGCCGCCGGCGAGCCCGAGCCGACCGTGTCGGCATCGAACTGCATGAACTGGCGGAAGCGGCCGGGGCCGGGCTTTTCGTTGCGGTAGACGTAGCCGGCGCGGTAGCTGCGATAGGGCTTTGGCAGGGAATCGAAATTTTCCGCGACATAGCGCGCCAGCGGTGCAGTCAGATCGTAGCGCAGCGAGATCCACTGCTCGTCATCGTCCTGGAACGAAAACACGCCTTCATTGGGCCGGTCCTGGTCGGGCAGGAATTTGCCGAGCGCGTCGGTGAATTCCATCGCCGGGGTTTCCACCGGCTCAAAACCGTAGCGCTCATAGACCTCGCGGATTTTCTCGACCATCTGCCGCGTCGCCGAGATCGCGGCGGGACCACGGTCTTCCAGCCCGCGCGGCAAGCGCGCCTTCAGCTTCTGGGGTTTCTTGGATTTGTCGGCCATAGCGGGCTTTGCAACTTGTGTAGGGCGGGCAACGCCGCTTCTGGCGCCGCACTCACCGGAAAAAAATCAGACGGGCAAGCCTGGCTTGCCCCATCCCACGCACATAGCCCACCGGGCCGGTTTTGACCAGAACGTCTTACTTTGCCTCAAGGCGACTCCATCCTCGCGCGAAGCGCATCGGCATCGGCCTTCGACATTAATTTCAACATCGGCTTGATGGTCTCGCCGCCGACGATCTTGCTGTTCCGCAAGTACATCCAGTCCGAAATGTCGGCCTCCCTGAATTCGGCCGTGTCGCCGGCTCGCTTGCCGGGTAAATGGCGCGGCGCGTTGGCAAACCTGCCCGAATAGCGGCCGTCACCAATCTTCTTCACGTCGGCCATCCAGATGTGCTCGCCACTATTGCTGCCATAGGGAAACCGCGCCTTGAGGGAGTGACCGGTCTCCGACGGTTTTGGCGCCTCATAGGAGGCCCAGAATTTCGGCAGTGTGGTCCGCGCCTGTGCGATCGCGGCATTGATCTCCGGGTCGCCGTTGCGAAAGTCGATCACGGGCGAGCGATCCTCGGCCCTGGCCGTAGCCGAGAGAGCCGCGAACGCCGCCACGATGGTGGCCAGCCTGATGCGATCAAAACATTTTGACGGAGCCGAGCGCATTGCGAGCCTTCCACGAACAATTTATCCGCAAGTCCGGAGTTGGTCGCACAAAGGAGCGAAACAGTTCACGGCCGCGTCGCGAGCGCCGCCGCCTTCCCTTCTCCCCTTGTGGGAGAAGGTGGCGCGCGCAGCGCGCCGGATGAGGGGTCTCTATCCCCATCTCGAAATCTTACGTGAGGATAGAACCCCTCACCCGTCTTCGCTTCGCGAAGCCACCCCAAGAGCGAGCTTCGCTCGTCTCGCTCCCACAAGGGGAGAGGGCATCGAGCAAGTGGGACGAGGTAGTTGGAAAGAGCGAGTGCCTGCCCTACGCCGCAACCGCCTTGCCCTTCGGCTGCACTTCGTCCGCAAAATCCGCCATCAGTTGCGCCGAAATTTTGCCAGGCGTGAACTTCCACTCGGCGATGTCAGCCACCGGGGTGATTTCGGCGGCGGTGCCGGTGATGAAGCACTCCGTAAAGCCCGAGAGTTCGTCCGGCATGATGCGGCGTTCGATCACCTCAATGCCGCGTCGCCGCGCGAGATCCATCGCGGTGGCGCGGGTGATGCCGGCGAGGAAGCAGTCGGCTACGGGAGTGTGGATCTTGCCGTCGGCGATGAAGAAGATGTTGGCGCCGGTGCATTCGGCGACCCGCCCCTGCCAGTCCAGCATCACGGCGTCGGCATAGCCGGCGCGCTCGGCTTTGTGCTTGGAGATGGTGCAGATCATGTAGAGGCCGGAGGCCTTCGCCATCGCCGGGATCGTCGCCGGATCGGGGCGTCTATATTCGGCAAGGCACATGCGGATGCCCTTCAGCTTCACGGCCGGATCGAAATAGCTCGGCCAGTCCCAGGCGGCGATCGCCAGATGAATAGTGTTTGACGGTGCCGATACACCCATCATCTCCGAGCCGCGCCAGGCGATCGGGCGGAGATAGGCGTTCGGCAGATTGTTGCTGTCGATCACGAGCTGCTTGGCGGCGTCGATCTCGGCCACCGAATACGGAATCTCGAAATCGAGGATGTTGGCCGAGTTCTTCAACCGCTCGGAGTGCTCGGTGCTCTTGAACACCTTGCCGCCATAGGCGCGCTCGCCCTCGAACACGCAGCTCGCATAATGCAGCCCGTGGGTCAGCAGATGGACGTTGGCGTCGGCCCACGGCACGAGCTTGCCGTCGTACCAGATGACGCCATCGATTTTATCGAAGGAAACTCCCATGGCCTCTCTCCTCGGTTGGCGCAGACGCGCGACTCCACGAGGCGCGCCGCCCCGTGCTCAGATCAATGAAACGCTGCTTGCCTTAGGAGGCGGCGGAAAATTTCCGCCGCCGGTTACAGGACCTTTCGGATCCACGCGTGCGGGTCTTCCGCGCGGCCGTACTGGATGTCGACCAGCTTCTTGCGCATCCCCATGGCGACGGGGCCGGCGACGCCGCCGCTAATGAGAAAATCGCCGCTCGCCGAGCACACCTTGCCGATCGGCGAGATCACGGCCGCGGTGCCGCAGGCAAAGGCTTCCTTCAGCTTGCCGCTGGCGGCGTCGGTGCGCCACTGCTCGATCGTGTAGAGTTCTTCCCGCACGGGTGTGCCGGAATCCTTTGCCAGCGCGATGATCGAATCGCGGGTGATGCCCGGCAGGATGGTGCCGAGCGGCGGCGTCAGCAGCGAGCCGTCGTCGAACACGAAGAACACGTTCATGCCGCCAAGTTCCTCGACGTAGCGGCGCTCGATCGCATCGAGGAAAACCACCTGGTCGCAGCCGTGCTGGATCGCCTCGGCCTGCGCGCGCAGGCTGGCGGCGTAATTGCCGCCGCATTTGACGGCGCCGGTACCGCCGATCGCGGCGCGGGTGTAATTCTCCGATACCCAGATCGACACCGGCGCTGGTCCGCCCTTGAAATAGGAGCCGACCGGCGAGGCGATGACGGAGAAGATGTATTCGGCAGAAGGCTTCACGCCGAGAAAAGTTTCGCTCGCGATCATGAACGGCCGCAGATAGAGACTGCCCTCGCCGCCGGGTATCCAGGCGCTGTCGATGCGCACGAGCTGTTCGACCGCTTCGATGAACACATCCTCGGGGAGCGGCGCCATCGCCATGCGCTCGGCCGAATCCCTGAAGCGCCTCGCATTGGCGTCGGGACGGAACAGGTTCACGCCGTTGTCGCGCTTGTAGGCCTTGAGGCCTTCGAAAATCTCCTGCGCGTAATGGAGCACGGCCGCGGCCGGATCGAGCGGGAAATTGGCGCGGGTTTCGATCCGCGCACCATGCCAGCCCTTGGCCTGATTGTAGCGGACGATCGCCATGTGATCGGTGAAGATCCGGCCAAAGCCAGGGTCCACGAGCTTTGCCGCGCGCTCCTTTTCGGGCGTCGGGCAGGGCGTCGGCTGGATTTCGAATTTCAAACTCATGTCCTTGCTTCCCGCCCTTGTTTGCCGCGGGCCGAACCGGCGCGCTTTTCCGCGGCCGGCCTGTTTCTTAGGGGGCCGCTGGCTTGATTGGTCTGGACCTCAGCTACACCTGCTATGCAGCCGGTTTCCATCGCCACCACGTCCAAGGACATGCTTTTGCGGAATGCCGAAGTCCAGTATGTTTGTCGAAATGCCGCTCGACAATCGCACGGTAGTCCAATTTGCGGCCGTTGCCGCCATCGCTGGCTTATTCTGGCCGCCTGAACGTAGCCAAGGCCGAAACGACTTAAAGTTTCGCCGCGGCTGGCAGTTTTGTAACATTGAACCAAAGATATGTCAATATGACTGACATAAATATCTCAAGGTCTCCCGGTGACCCCGATTCGAGGGGACCTGACGCCGTGTCGGCTGGCCCGCGCGCGGGCGAATTGCGCTGGGATATCATCGAGCTGCTGTTCTTCGCCTACCGCGACTTCGTCGGCGATGCCGACCATGAGCTCGAAGCGTTCGGGTTCGGCCGCGCCCATCACCGGGTGATGCATTTCGTCCACCGCTATCCCGGCCTCAAGGTCGCCGATCTCCTGGACGTGCTGCGCATCACCAAGCAGTCGCTGGGCCGGGTGCTCAAGCAATTGCTCGACGAAGGCTATATCGTGCAGAAGACCGGCAATAACGACCGAAGGCAGCGCCTTCTTTATGCCACGCCCAAGGGCGAGGCCCTGGTGGCGAAGCTCGCAGGCCTGCAGACCGATCGCATCAACCGCGCCGTGCAGGACATCGATGCCGCCGGCCAGGAAGTGGTCCGCCAGTTCCTGCGCGCGATGATCGATCGGGACGATCCGGACAAGGTGCTGGAAACGATCTTCGGCAGCGGCAAAAAACCAAGGGAGTGACCGTGGCGCAAGGAGCAACCATCGCGGCAGCCACCGTGCGGACGCCGCGGCAAATGGCCGACGACGCCCCGCATTTGCTGCTGGTCGACGACGACCGCCGTATCCGCGACTTGCTGTCGCGCTTTCTGTCCGGCGAGGGCTATCGCGTCACGACCGCGGCCAGCGCCACCGACGCCCGCGCCAAGCTGCTCGGCCTGCATTTCGATCTCCTGATCCTCGACGTCATGATGCCCGGCGAAACCGGCTTCGACCTCGCCCGCTTCATCCGCACCTCCTCCTCGGTGCCGATCATCATGCTGACGGCGCGCCATGAGGCCGAAGCCCGCATCGAGGGCCTGCAGATCGGCGCCGACGATTATGTGGCCAAGCCGTTCGAGCCGCGCGAACTGGTGTTGCGGATCGGCAATATTCTCAAGCGCACCGCGCCGCCGCCGGTGGAAGCGCTGGAGCAGATCGCGTTCGGGCCCTACGTCTATCATCTCGAACGCGGCGAACTGCGTCAGAGCGACGAGATCATTCATTTGACGGATCGCGAACGTGAGATGCTGCGCATTCTCGCCGTCAGCCCGGGCGAGACCGTACCGCGCGCGGCGCTGACCGGCGGCGGCACCGTCAATGAGCGCGCCGTCGACGTGCAGATCAACCGGCTGCGCCGCAAGATCGAAAAAGATCCCGCCAATCCCCTGTTCCTGCAGGCGGTACGCGGCATCGGCTATCGCCTGGTGGCGTCGCCCTGAAATGAGCACGCTCGACACCGGCCTCACGATGATCCGCACCGCCGCGGGCCGCGTCTCCGCGGTCAATGGCTGGATGGGCAACGCGTTCAAAAGCTGGATGCCGACCGGCCTCTACGCCCGCGCGCTGCTGATCATGATCGTGCCGATGGTGGTGCTGCAGACCGTGGTCGCGTTCGTGTTCATGGAGCGGCACTGGAACACGGTGACGCGGCGGCTGTCGGCCGCGGTGGTGCAGGACATTGCGAGCCTGATCGACGTCTACAAGGGTTATCCGCAGGACAAGGAACGCGCGCAACTGCGCCGCATCGGGCAACGGCTGCAATTGGTGGTCGATTTTCTTCCCGTCGGCGACATGCCGCCGCCCGGGCCAAAGCCGTTTTTCTCGCTGCTCGACCAGACGCTCTCGGTCCAGATCGGGCGCCAGATCGGCCGGCCGTTCTGGATCGATACCGTCGGCAAATCCAACCTGGTCGAAATCCGCATCCAGCTCGATGACGCTGTCATGCGCATCTTCGCCCAACGCAGCGCGGCCTATGCCTCCAATTCGGAAATTTTTATCTTCTGGATGCTGGGGACGTCCTCGATCCTGTTGATCGTGGCCGTGTTGTTCCTGCGCAACCAGATCAGGCCGATCCTGCGGCTGGCCGACGCCGCCGAAAGTTTCGGCAAGGGCCGCGAGGCACCGAACTTCCGCCCCCGCGGCGCCCGCGAAGTGCGGCGCGCGGCGCAGGCGTTTCTCGAGATGAAAGCGCGCATCGAGCGCACGATCGAGCAGCGCACCGCGATGCTCGCCGGCGTCAGCCACGATCTGCGCACCATCCTGACCCGCTTCAAGCTCGAACTCGCGCTGATCGGCGACAGCCCCGAAGTCGACGGCATGCGCAAGGATGTCGACGAGATGTCGGGGATGCTCGAGGCCTATCTCGCTTTTGCCCGCGGCGACAGCGGCGAGGTCGCGCAGCCGACCGACATGAGCTTGGCGCTGGAGGAATTGCGCAGCGACGCCGAGCGCAACGGCCATACCGCGACGGTGGCGTTCCGCGGCCTGCCGGTGGTGACCGTGAAACCAGCCTCGTTCAAGCGCTGCCTTGGCAACCTCGTCTCCAACGCCGCGCGGCACGCCAACGCGATTTCGATCACCGGCCATCGCGACCACCGCTACCTGACGGTGACCATCGACGACGACGGACCGGGCATTCCGGCCAACATGCGCGAGGAAGTGTTCAAGCCGTTCCTGCGGCTCGACGACGCCCGCAACCAGGACGAGGGCGGCACCGGCCTCGGCCTTGCGATCGCCCGCGACATCGCCCGCTCGCATGGCGGCGACATCACGCTCGGCGACAGTCCGATGGGTGGATTAAGGGCGGCGGTCAGGGTGCCGGTGTAGGAACGACAGAAGCAGTGTTGTCGTGTCCCTGCGAACGCAGGGACCCATAACCATAGGGCTTGGTTGTCGAACAAAAGCCGTCGAACAGGACCTCTTAAAATGTACGGCACGGCGTATGGGTCCCTGCGTTCGCAAGGACGACGATTCACCGAGACTTCGTCACTTCCCCGACTGCTTCGGCATCAGGCCCTTCAGCTTTTCGATGTCCTTGATGTTCATCTTGAAGCCACCCGGCATCATGATGTCGCCGGGCTTTTGATCCGGCTTGCAGGCGCCGAGCCACTTTGCCTCGATCGTGGCCGTGGAATCGCGCGGCACGCCGGCCGGACCGCCCGTGCTGTTCGAGGTCGACTTCACGGTGTAGGCGGAGTTGAAGTCGCCTGATATTTCCGCATGCGATTTGATCGACATGCCGCCGATGCCGCAGACGGAATCAGTGACATAGCCGGTCGCGGTCTTCTGGATGTCCTGTTTCGAACAGACGTCCTTGGCCATCGGCGAGAACGAGGTGCTCATATCCTTGTCGGTGGTCGCATCGGTGCATTGCTGCATCGTCATCTCGGGCGCGGGCGTGCCGGGATTCAGCACCTTCATTTCCCACAGGCCGGCCTTGCGCACCGGCAGTTCGACGGCACCCGCATGGCTTGCAGGCCACGACGCGAGCAGGCCAAGCGCCAGACAAAATGAATGAAGCTGTCGCGCCATGCTCGCGCTCCCCTTATTTCGTTCGGTCGTGGTGGTCCGGCTCAGTAGAGCGTGCGCAGCGGCCGGGCGTTGGCCCCATAGGGCACCCAGCGGCAGGCGAAGGAGACATATCCGCCGTCGTAAGCCTGCACCGCGAGGAATTTCACCACCTTGCCGTAGCCGGCGCAGTGATCGACCGCGAGCTGGCGGGCATCCGCCTGTCTCGCCAGCGAATAGGCAATAATGCCGCCGGTATCATTGCCCTTGAACGGCGGCACCCAGCCGGCCTGCGCCGGCGCAGCCACCAGCAACCCGCACATCGCAACCAGGCACGCGGCCCCAATTCTTTGCATCGCAGACTCCATTCGCTGGCAACACCATAGAGTGCGCCGGCGGCCGTGAAAAGAATGGTTGCGGCCGAACCCCGACTTGTCTGCAAGGTGTTGCCGCGCTGCACTTGACCTTGTCCGGGCTTCGCGGCACGGTCCCGCAGGTTGGATGACCGGCGGAATTCCCATGCGCACCCTCTTCACTTCGTTGAAAGCACTCGGCCTGGCTGCGGCCCTCGCCATCCTGGCGTTCGGCCAACCGGCGCAGGCGGCCAATCCGCTGGAGCTGAATTTCGGGCTGTTCGGTCCCGACTATGACGGCCGCGTTGCGGTGTGCGAAAAGGCGCTGCCGACCATCATTTCGCAGTTTCGCGAGAAGGAAAGCACCTTCTGGAATTCGGCCCTCACCATCACCGCCTATGGCCGGATCCACGAAATCGCGTTCCGGCCCTGGCAATCCGACAACATTCCGCGCCGCTTTTGCAGCGGCGACGTGATGCTGAGCGACGGCAAGGTGCGCCACGTGCACTATTCGATCCTCGAGGATGGCGGCTTTGCCGGCTTTGGCCAGGGGGTCGAGTGGTGCGTCACCGGGCTTGACCGCAACTGGGCCTATAACCCCGGCTGCAAGGCCGCGCGGCCTTAAATCACGGCGATAAGGGACTGCGTGATTCGCGCCTGAAATCCCCGGCCGAGGCCGCCGGCCCGCGGGTTTGGGGCGCTTGCCAATTTTGTTCTTGAAATGTTCCGGCTCCCTGCTAGGCTCGCGCCATCGAGTAAACGAAGTTTTGCCGAGTAAGGGGGCGTTTGATGTTTCGATCGGTCATTGTTTCACGGCTGCTCATTTCGCTGGCACTTGTTTTGATCACCGCGGGCTACGCCGCCGCGCAGGACCGCCGCCAGAACGCCCCCGGCGAGTTCGATTTCTACGTGCTGGCGCTGTCGTGGTCGCCGTCCTTCTGCGAGGCGGCCACCGAACGCGGCAACAACGGACGTTCGGCGCAGATCCAGTGCGGGCGGCCGTTCTCCTTCGTGGTCCATGGCCTGTGGCCGCAATATGAGCGCGGCTTTCCCGAATATTGCCAGCGGCCCTCGCCCCGGCTCGACCGCAACGTCATGTCGTCGATGCTGGATCTGATGCCGGCGCCCGGGCTGATCTTCAACGAATGGGACAAGCACGGCACTTGTTCCGGCCTTGGCGCGCGGGCCTATTTCGAGAACATCCGCAAGGCGCGCGCGGCGGTGAAGATCCCCGAGGAATTCCTGCAATTATCGGAATCGAAGACGATCGCCCCGGAGGCGCTCGAGGAAGCCTTCATCAAGTCCAATCCCGGCCTGAGCAGTTCGGCGATATCAGTGATCTGCACCAGCCGGCGCCTCAGCGAAGTCAGGGTCTGCATGAGCAAGGACCTGCAATTCCGCGCCTGCGAGGAAATCGACCGCCGCGCCTGCCGTCGCGACGAAGTGGTGATGCCGCCGGTGCGGGGCAGCTGAAGATCCGCTTCCGTCATGCATGCCCAAGCATGGCAATCCGGCATAGCAATTCTCTTGCGCAGACTGTCCAGAGTTGTCTGCGTTCCCGGTCATCCACGGCTTTATTGTCGTCTGCAGGGTACGTGGATGGCCGGGACCCCCTCTATGCCAAAGCTGCGTCAGGCACGCGCCGTCGCCCTTGGCAAAATAGATCGTGGAGCTCACCCGTTACCCTGATGACATCCTCACCGGTGCCGCCGGTCACCGGCCGAAGCCGCCGACCCGGATGACATCGTTGCCGTCGCTGCGAGCAACGAGGGAATGATCTTTGTTCCGCCCACGCGCGCGACCGACGATATGGGTTACTTTCCTCGCCCCGATGTCGTAACTCCTCTTAATGAACTACCGACACGCCTTTCATGCCGGCGGCTTTGCCGACGTCATCAAGCACATCGTGCTGGTGCGGATGCTGACCTATCTGCAGGAAAAGCCTGCGGCCTTTCGCGTCATCGACACCCATGCCGGCGCCGGCCGTTACGATCTCAGCGGCGATGAGGCTCGCCGCAGCGGCGAATGGCTGACCGGCATCGCACGGGTGATGCAGGCGCGGTTCTCGGAAAATGCGCTGCCGCTGGTGGCGCCCTATCTCGACATCGTCAGGGCTTTCAACCCGCAAGCCGAGCTGAAAGCCTATCCCGGATCGCCCTTGATCGCACGCGCGCTGCTGCGGCCGCAGGACCGTCTCACGGCTTGCGAGATCGAGCCGAAAGCCCACAAGCAATTGATCGATGCGCTGCGGCGCGACACCCAGGCGCGGGTGGTCGACCTCGACGGCTGGACCGCGTTGCCGGCCTTCGTGCCGCCGAACGAGCGGCGCGGCCTGGTGCTGATCGACCCGTCGTTCGAAGAAAAGA
Organism: Bradyrhizobium sp. LjRoot220; assembly: GCF_964252915.1. Classification (NCBI taxonomy): domain Bacteria; kingdom Pseudomonadati; phylum Pseudomonadota; class Alphaproteobacteria; order Hyphomicrobiales; family Nitrobacteraceae; genus Bradyrhizobium; species Bradyrhizobium sp. LjRoot220. The sequence goes on along the minus strand of NZ_CAXUPS020000003.1, from coordinate 854,185 downwards.
ACGAGTTCGAGAAGCTGGCCGACGGCTTTGCCGAGGCCTACGCGAAATGGCCGACCGGCAGCTATCTGTTGTGGTACCCGGTGAAAAGCCGGCGCATCACCGACGGCCTGGCGCGACATGTCGCCGCCGTGGCTGAAACCAGCAAACCGGCCGGGAAATGTCTGCGGCTGGAATTCAGCGTCGCGCCGCAGCAGGCCGGCGGCCCCCTCACCTCCACCGGGCTTCTGATCGTCAACCCGCCGTGGACGCTGGCGGGCGAGTTGAAGACCGTTTTACCCGAATTGGAAAAACCGCTCGGCCAGGGCGGCGCCGGCCGTTTCAGACTCGAGACTCCCAAGCCTTGAACGGGAAGCCTTGAGCGGAAGCCTTTGGGGGTAAGCCTTGAAGGCAGTGCATGGGGGCGAAAAGTGCGATTGAGCCATGGCCAATTTGCGCGAAACCGTATTATGCTCAGGCCGTTGAGACTGGCTTTACGTTCCGCTTCCGCGAATGGTTGCGGCGGAGTGATCAAGGCCTAAAAAAATCCAGGCTGATCGGTGGCGTGACCCGGTCGGTTCAGGTGGCCAAGCTTCCGGCAGCGAAAGTCCGGTCGGCTGCTACGCGACATGCGCGTAGCGGCGGAGCAATACGGGGGAGGAGTTTCCCGATGGCCACGACTGGTACAGTCAAGTTCTTCAATGGAGAACGCGGCTACGGCTTCATCAAGCCCGATGACGGCGGCCGCGATGTATTCGTGCACATCACCGCCGTCGAGCGGGCCGGATTGAAGGATCTGACAGAAGGACAGCGCATTACATTCGAGGTCGAGCCGGACAAGAAGGGCAAAGGCCCCAAGGCGGTCAACCTGGTGATTTCACCGTGAGCTGACGCTCGATCGTGGGCTGACGTCGCGGTGAAAGCGGACTGAATTTTTGCCTGCAAGGAATCCAGCCGAGCGCAAAGCCCGTGCCCTCGGATCGTGTCGCTGTGCGATTTAGCCGTTCAGGCCACGCCCATAGGCCTTGGCTGCATGCCACTTACGAAACAAATTGCGTAACAAAAAAATCCCGGCGACTTGCGGCCGCCGGGAGGCTGTATCTGACGTTTTCTTTCGTTTTCTTTCGTTTTCTTGTTCTCAGAAGCGATAGTTCACGCCGGCGCGTACCAGTCCGAAGCTATAGCCGTTCGATGCTCCGGTGATGACGAAATTGGTGTTGGACAGATCGACATAGAGATATTCGACCTTGGCGCTCCAGTTCGGCGCAAAGCCCATTTCGGCGCCGACGCCTGCGGTCCAGCCCGCCGTGGTGTGAGATTCCGACAGGCCGAACGTGGTGGCGCGCAGCTCGCCGAAGGCGAGGCCGCCGGTGCCGTAGAACATCACGTTGTTGAGTGCGTAGCCGACCCGGCCACGCACCGTGCCGAACCACGGGTTGGAGAATTTCCACGGTGCGAAGGTGTCAGCTGCGCCGGTCGCGTTGATATCGCCTTCCAGGCCGAACACCCATGGCCCGTTTTGCCAGTTGTAGCCGGCCTGGACGCCGCCCGAGAAGCCCGACGGCTTGGTCGGGTTGTTGTCGACCGAGCCCCAGGCATAGCCGAGATTGCCGCCGAGATAAGGACCGGCCCAGCTATAGGCGTTGAGCGGCTGATTGACGGTATAGGGCGCGCGCGATCCGTAATTCACATCGGCTGCCTGCGCCGACATCGTCCAGGCTGCAGCAACCAGCACCAGCGCTCGCAAAACCAAGCTGCCCATCACACCACTCCACCACGCGACAGCCGTGACCCTCCGGCCGAGGCCGGTTTGGTTACGGAATTCCAGTTTTTTCCCGTAAGATTTATCGAGAGTTTTAAGTTAAAGGGTCATTAAGCCCGGTTACCGGCCGATCATCACTCTTAAGAATGTGTTACAGGCGCGGCCTCGATCGCCGTCGCACGCTGGCGATGCTGCCTTCCAGCGCTTAATTTGGGCCCATGGATCACGATTCTAGCAACCATCCCGATTCCGGGGACCTTCCAAAGGCCCCGGGCAAGCCGCGGCCGGGTTCCCAGCCGGATTTGCCTGCAAAGGACCTTGCACAGGATCTTGCACAGGAACCTGGCTCCGCCGACGTCGATCCGGCGACGTCTGCGGCCGAGGAAGAGGACGAGGCCCGCCTGCCGGAAGCCGCGGAGGACACCACCGAGGCCATAGCCGAAGGCCCGCTCGCGGTCGGCCATGCCGCGATCGAAAACGCCGTGCGGCTGGCGCCGACCTCGCCCGGCGTCTATCGCATGCTCAACACCGGCAACGATGTACTGTACGTCGGCAAGGCGAAGAACGTCCGCAAGCGGCTTGCCTCCTACGCCCGCGTCAACGCGCCGCTGCCGGCGCGGATCCTGCGCATGATCGCGGCAACCGTGACAGTCGAGATCATCTCGACCACGACGGAGACCGAGGCGCTGCTGCTCGAGGCCAATCTGATCAAGCAGCTGCGGCCGCGCTTCAACGTGCAACTGCGCGACGACAAGTCGTTTCCCTATATCCTGATCACCGGCGACCACTGGGCGCCGCAGATTCTCAAGCACCGCGGCGCGCAGTCGCGGCCGGGGCGGTATTTTGGCCCCTTCGCGAACGCGGGCGCGGTCAACCGCACCATTACGGCGCTACAGCGTGCGTTCCTGATCCGCTCCTGCACCGACGGCTTCTTTGAAAGCCGCACCCGGCCCTGCCTGCTCTATCAAATCCGCCGTTGCTCGGGCCCCTGCACCCGCGAGATCGATTTCCCCGGCTATACCGAGCTGGTGCGCGAGGCCAACGACTTCCTGTCCGGCCGCAGCCATCTGGTCAAACAGGAACTGGCCGGCGAAATGGAGAAGGCGTCCGCCGAACTCGAATTCGAGACCGCCGCCCTCTACCGCGACCGCCTCGCCGCACTGTCGGCGATCCAGTCGCAGCAGGGCATCAATCCGCGCACGGTCGAAGAGGCCGACGTGTTCGCCATCCACCAGGAGGGCGGTTACTCCTGCGTCGAGGTGTTCTTCTTCCGCACCGGCCAGAACTGGGGCAACCGCGCCTATTTCCCGCGCGCGGAGAAATCCTACACGCCGGAGGAAGTGCTGGCCTCGTTCCTCGCGCAATTCTACGACGACAAGCCGCCGCCGAAACTGATCCTGCTGTCGCACGAGATCGAGGAAAGCGCGTTGCTGGCGGATGCCCTCGCCGTCAAGGCCGGCTATAAGGTCGAAGTCTCGACGCCGAAGCGCGGCGAGAAGAAAGAGCTGGTCGCGCACGCGCTGACCAATGCCCGCGAAGCGCTCGGCCGCAAGCTCAGCGATACCGCGACCCAAAGCCGCCTGCTGGAGGGCATGGTCACCACGCTGGGACTGCCGCATGCACCCAAGCGCATCGAGGTCTACGACAACAGCCACATCCAAGGCACCAACGCGGTCGGCGCGATGATCGTGGCGGGACCGGATGGCTTCATCAAGAACCAGTATCGCAAGTTCAACATCAAGTCGGAGGGGCTGACGCCCGGCGACGATTACGCGATGATGCGCGAGGTGCTGGAGCGGCGCTTCAAGCGGTTGTTGAAACCGCCGGAGGGCGATGCGGCGCCGATCAAGGCCGACGATGACTCGTTTCCGCAATGGCCGGATCTGGTGATCATCGACGGCGGCCGCGGCCAGCTCAACGCCGTCAGGGAGATCTTCCAGACCCTGGGGCTGACGCAGGTCGCCCTGCTGGCGGTGGCCAAGGGGCCGGACCGCGACGCCGGCCGCGAAACGCTGTTCATGCCGGACCGCGAGGCGATCAAGCTCGAACCGCGCGATCCCGTGCTGTATTTCATCCAGCGGCTGCGCGACGAGGCGCATCGTTTTGTGATCGGATCGCACCGCAAACTGCGCAAAAAGGACATCCGCGAAGCGGGTCTGCAGGAGATCCCGGGCATCGGCCCGTCACGCAAACGTGCCTTGCTGCATCACTTTGGAACGCTGAAGGAAATCGAGCGGGCCTCGATCGCCGACCTTGGCAAGGTTCCAGGGGTCAGCGCCGAAAGCGCCCGCAAGATTTTCGAGTTTTTCCACGCGCAACCGGGGTAAAGGGGGCCGATTCACATGGGCGTTTCATTTGGCCGTCGCCTGCGACAGATCATCTGGGCCTGCACGGTTGACCTTCACGCCTGAGCGGTATTGGTAAGACGGATGAACATCGCAACCACCAAGGGCCAGTCCAAGAGCCTGTCCCTGCCGAATATCCTGACCTATGCCCGTATCGCCGCCATCCCGGTGGTGGTCGGCTGCGTCTATGCCCAATCCATCATGGACGGCCCGCTCTGGCTGCGCTGGGTCGCATTGGCGCTCTTTATCGCCGCCGCCGTGACCGACGTTCTCGATGGCTATTATGCGCGGATGTGGGATCAGCAGTCCGCCTTCGGCCGCATGCTGGACCCGATCGCCGATAAATTGCTGGTGGCGTCCTGCCTGTTGATGCTGGCCGCCGACAACAGCATCCATGGCTGGACCCTGTGGGCCGCCATCGTGATCCTGTGCCGCGAAATCCTGGTCTCGGGCTTGCGGGAATATCTTGCGGCGCTCCGCGTCAGCGTGCCCGTAACCAGGCTCGCGAAATGGAAGACCACCGTTCAACTGGTCGCGATCGGCTTTCTGATCGCCGGCGAGGCGGGCGAGCAGATTTTTGCTCCCACCACCATGATCGGGATATTCCTGCTGTGGACGTCGGCGATTTTCACGATCTACACCGGTTATGATTATTTCCGCGCCGGCATCCACCACCTCATCAAGGAGGATGAGGGATGAAGGTCAAATACTTCGCCTGGGTGCGCGAACGGATCGGCATCGCGGAGGAAACGGTCGAACCGCCGGCCGGCGTGCGCACGGTGGACGATTTGATCGGGTGGCTCTCCACGCGCGGCGAGACCTATGCCTACGCGTTCGAGAAGCCGAAGGTGATCCGGGCAGCGATCGATCATACCCACGTCAAGCCGGATGCGATGATATCAGGCGCCCGTGAGATCGCGTTCTTTCCGCCGATGACCGGCGGTTAGCATAGCGATTTCGAGCGAAACGGTTACCGGTTCGCAAGGCAATCAAGTTTTCGCAGATTGCGTAGACTTATCTGCGTTAAGAAAAACGCGTCAAAAGAAGAAAGCCCAATGACCGCCGCCGCGACCATCCGCATCCAGCAAGCCGATTTCGACATCGCGCAGGAGATTGCGGCGCTGACCAAGGGCCGCAACGATGTCGGCGCGGTCGTGACCTTCAGCGGCATCTGCCGCGGCAGCGAGAACGGCGAACCGATCGCCGCCCTGACGCTCGAACATTATCCCGGCATGGCGGAGGCCGAAATCAAACGGCACACCGATGAAGCAATGTCGCGCTGGCCGCTGACCGGCCTCACCGTGGTGCATCGCGTCGGGCGCATCACGCCGGGCGAGAACATCGTGCTGGTGCTGGCGGCGTCGCAGCACCGCCAGGCCGCGTTTCAGGCGGCGGAGTTCCTGATGGATTATCTGAAGGCCAATGCGCCGTTCTGGAAGCGTGAGGAAAGCGCGAAGGGAACCAGCTGGATCGCCGCGCGCGAACACGACGACGATGCCGCGGCACGCTGGACCAAATCCTGATGGCCAAACCCAGCAAGGCTACCGTCAAGCGCGGCCGCGTTCTGCCGAAACAAACCAAGCCGAAATTTCCAAAGGTCGGCGCCGGCGAATTGCTGACGCTGCTGGATTTTGTCCGCTATGCCGTCAGCCGCTTCATCGAAGCCAAACTGGTATTCGCGCACGGCACCACCGATCCGGTCGCCGAGGCCGCCTTCCTGGTCTGCGAATCCTTGCATCTTCACCCCGACCAGTTCGAGGCGTTTGCGACCGCGCGGGTCACGGTGGCCGAAGGCAAGGCGATCCTCAGCCTGATCGAGCGCCGCGTCACCACGCGGACGCCGACCGCCTATCTCGTCAACAAGATCTACATGCGCGGCCTGCCGTTCTATGTCGACGAGCGCACCATCGTGCCGCGCTCCTTCATCGGCGAATTGCTCGATTCGCATTTCGGCGGTGACGAGGACGTGACCGGCGGTTCGCTGATCTCGGATCCGGAAGCGGTGGAAAATGTGCTCGACCTCTGCACCGGCTCGGGCTGCCTTGCGATCCTGGCGAGCCGGAGTTTTCCCAACGCCGAAATCGACGCGGTGGATATTTCAAAAGGCGCGCTCGAAGTCGCCGCGCGCAACGTTGCCGACTACGGGCTGCAGCATCGCCTCACGCTGCACCGCGGCGACCTGTTCAAGCCGCTGGGCGACAAACGCTACGATCTCATCATTTCAAATCCGCCCTATGTCGACTCCGAAGGCATGGCCTCGCTGCCGCGCGAATGCCGCGCCGAGCCGAAGCTCGCATTCGATGGTGGCGCTGACGGGATCGACATCGTCCGGCGGATCCTCGACGAGGCCAAACAGCATCTGACACCGGATGGCGGGCTGCTCTGCGAGATCGGCCGTTGCCGGCCCGCGCTTGAAGCGGCCTATCCGCAATTGCCGCTGATGTGGCTCGACACCGAGGATTCCGAAGCCGAAGTCTTCTACATTACGGCCGACGATCTCTAGCGTTACTACGCAATCTGCGTAAACTTGATTGCTATGCGAACCGGTCTCCACTTCGCTTGAAAACGCTCTGAACCGCTCGATTGCGCGGAAATATCACGCCTATTGGCGTTCCCGGCGCAGCGCAAAACTGATAGTTTGGCAGGCAATCCCGCGCCCTCAAAACCAACGAGGCCTGCCATGCTGGACAAGAGCCCCAACTCTCCCAAGGTCAACGTTCCGAACGACCTCGCCGCGCACTGGATGCCGTTCACCGCGAACCGCGCCTTCAAGAAGAACCCGCGGCTGCTCGCCGGCGCCAAGGACATGCATTACTTCACGGTCGACGGCCGCAAGGTCATCGATGCCGCCGCCGGCATGTGGTGCTGCAATGCCGGCCACGGCCGCAGCCAGATTGCCGAGGCGATCAGCAAGCAGGCGGCCGATCTCGACTACGCGCCGCCGTTCCAGTTCGGCATCCCGCAGGCCTTTGAGCTGGCGAGCCGCCTCGCCGATCTGGCGCCCGCCGGCCTCGACCATGTGTTCTTCTGCAACTCTGGCTCGGAAGCGGCCGATACCGCGCTCAAGATCGCGCTGGCCTATCACCAGATCAGCGGTCAGGGCGGCCGTGTCAGGCTGATCGGCCGCGAGCGCGGCTATCACGGCGTCGGCTTCGGCGGCACCTCCGTCGGCGGCATTGTCGGCAACCGCAAGATCTACGGCTCGCTGCTATCGGGCGTCGATCATATTTCCCATACCTACGACCGCGAGAAGCAGGCCTTCAGCAAGGGCGAGCCGGAATATGGCGCGCATTTCGCCGACGATGTGGAGCGGCTGGTCAATCTGCACGGCGCCAATACGATTGCCGCCGTGATCGTCGAGCCGATGGCCGGATCGACCGGCGTGCTGCCGGCGCCGAAGGGCTATCTCAAGCGGCTGCGCGAGATCACCCAGAAGCACGGCATCCTGCTGATCTTCGACGAAGTCATCACCGGCTTTGGCCGGCTCGGCTTTGCCTTTGCCGCCGAGCGCTATGGCGTGGTCCCGGACATGCTGGCCTTCGCCAAGGGCGTCACCAATGGCGCCGCGCCGATGGGCGGCGTGCTGGTGCGCGACACCATCCACGACGCCTTCATGAGCGGGCCGGAACACGCTGTGGAACTGACCCACGGTTATACCTATTCGGCGCATCCGCTGGCCTGCGCGGCGGCCCTTGCCACGCTCGACATCCACCGCGACGAAAAACTGTTCGAGCGCGCGCGGGGGCTCGAGCCGAAATTCGCCGATGCTGTGATGTCGCTGCGGAAGGAACCTGGCGTCGTCGATATCCGCACCGTCGGCCTCACCGCCGGCATTGATCTGGCGCCGCGTCCGGACCTGCCCGGCAAGCGTGGCTTTGACGGGCTGAACAGCGCCTTCCACGACAACGACCTGATGCTGCGGGTGGCCGGCGATACGCTGGCGCTGACCCCGCCCTTGATCGTCAGCGAGGACCAGATCGGCGAAATCATCGACAAGGTCGCCAAGGTGATCCGCGCGACTGCGTAAGACGCTTCCAGGAACATTGGAAACCAAGGCGCGTTCACTCCCGGCAGAGGCAATCATGTCTCTGCCGGTGGAGGACATGCGGATATGCCCGGGCCTTCGAGCGGTTTGTTGCGCGCTGGCATTGGCCTGAAGCTCAACCAGATCAAACGCGCGACGCGATCCTATCTGCGCGACCGGACCAACCAGGCCACCGGCACCGTTACCGCCTATGCCGTCGCCGCCGGTCTTTTCGCGACCGCCGGAATTTTTCTGATCGCGGCGCTCATGGTCGGTGCCGCGGCGCTGTTTCGCTGGGTCGAAATCAACTACGGACAATTTTGGGCGTTCGGTGTTATCGGCGGCCTGCTCGCCCTCGTCGCCTGCGTCTGTGCCGGCGTAGCGGTCATCAAGCTCAAGCGCCCTTCTCCGCAGTTCCCATCCCTTGCCAGCCGTTGGCGCGTGGCGATAAAGGCCAATCCCGTCCAGCCCGACCAGATCGAGGCCGTTAGGGACACGGCCGCGGCGATCGTGCTCACGTCCTCGGCGCGGGTGGGACATCGCCATCGCAGGCGGCTGGGACATGCCAATAGAGCCAATAGAAACGTGAATGCCGGCTTGATCCTGATGGCAACAACCTTGTTGGGCTACGCGGCCCTGCGCCGGCGGCGGCAGGCACGACACGCGGAAATCTGATGGCCCGCGCCCGTTCCGACCATACGGATAATCTGATCCTGATTGTGGCCACCACGCTCGTGATCCTGACCGCGCAGCGCTATTTCCAGACCTTCGCGCCCGAACCCAGCAAACCCGCGGCCACGAAAGGCGACGGCTTTACGCGCGAACTCTCCCAGCAGGGCCGTGGGCGGCGCGCGCGCAGCCCGTTCAGCATTCCCTGGGCGGGCTGGAAAGACATTCTATGGCGCACGTATCAGGAGGCCAATGATGATCGCCTGCTCGCTACGGCGGCTGGCGTGGTGTTCTTCGGCCTGCTCGCGGTGTTTCCGGCCGTTACGGCGCTGGTTTCCTCGTATGGCCTGTTCGCCGATCCCTCGACCATCGGCGCCAATCTGCAGACGCTGGCGCTGATGCTGCCGGAAGGTTCGTTCCAGATCGTGCAGGACCAGATCGCGCGGGTGCTCGACAAAGGCAGCACCGCGCTGGGCGGGGCCTTCCTGTTCGGCCTTGCGCTGGCGGTCTGGAGCGCCAACGCGGGCGTCAAGGCCGTGATCGACGCGCTCAACGTGGTCTATGAAGAACGCGAGAAGCGCAGCTTCCTCGGATTGAATCTGCTGTCGTTGGCGTTCACCATCGGTGGCATCGCGGCAACGTTGCTGATGGTCGGCGCCGTGGTGGCCTTTCCGCTGGCGCTCGATCATCTTGGCCTGCCGCCGGAAAGCCGATCAATCATCAGTTTGGCGCGTTGGCCGTTGCTGTTCGTGGTGCTGCTGACTGCGCTCGCCATCCTCTACCGGTTCGGACCGAGCAGGCAGGCGGCGCGATGGGAATGGCTGAGTATCGGCACTTGGGCCGCTGCCCTGCTGTGGATCGCCGGCTCGGCGGCGCTGTCCTGGTATCTGTCGAATTTCGGCAATTACAACGCGACCTACGGCTCGCTCGGCGCCGCGATCGGCCTGATGATGTGGATGTGGATGTCGGCCATTATCGTGCTGTTCGGGGCGGAGCTGAACTCGGAAATCGAGCACCAGACCGCGGCCGATACCACCGTCGGCGGGCCAAAGCCGCTGGGCGACCGCGGCGCTATCAAGGCCGATACCGTGGGAGCGGCGGTTCCCGCCGTGTCAAAAGAACACTAGACCTGCGAATCAACATTGATGCTAAGGTCGTGGTGCTTGGGGGAGCGCAAACCAGACGACGGCTGACGACTTCCGTGTTTTCCCGGGTGGGCCAGTTCGGACCTGAAGGCGTAACGCGCGACATGATTCGCATTTCGACGATTTTTATCGCCATCTGCATGGTGCTGGTCGCAGCCTCGCTTGGCCTGGTGCTGCATGCGGTCGCCGGCATCAGCGGAATGGAATCCGCGATCGTGGCGCTGACGGCGCTCACCTTCCTGATTCTTTACAACGCGGTTTCGATGCGGCTGCGCGACCGCTCCGACGTCGGCAGCCAGATTGCGGATCTGTCCCGCGGTACCGCCGACCTCGCCCGCCAGGTCGCCGAATTCGGCCGCCGCCTCGCCGCCGTCGAGGGCCGGGTGGTGTCGGCGAATTCCGCCAGCAGCGACCGCATCCAGGCCGTGGTCGGCGAGATCAACGAACTCGGCGTGCTGGTCAAACAGCTCGCGGTTTCCGTCGCCAGCCATGAGGATTTGATTGCGTCCGGCGCTGCGGCCACGCCACCAGCGCCTGCCGCAGTTGCGGCTGCGCCTATCCCCGAACCGCCAACTTCGCCGCCAATATCCACCGAGACTCCGACCGTCGCCAGGCCGGCACCGGCGAAAATAGCCGCCGAAGCCGTTGCCCGCAGCCAGCCGCAGCTTCTCGCCGCCGTGAAAAACGCCGTCGAGGAGAACCGGCTCGACATCTACCTGCAGCCGATGGTGACGCTGCCGCAACGCAAGGTGCGCTTCTACGAGGCGGTGACGCGGCTGCGCGACGACAACGACCAGATCCTCGCCGCCGACGATTTCATCGCCACCGCCGAAGCCGGCGGCCTGATCGGGCGCATCGACCATATGGTGATGTTGCGTTGTGTGCAGGTGCTGCGTCGTCTGATGGTGCGCAACAAGGATGTCGGCGTGTTCTGCAACGTCTCCGCGGCGACGCTGGCCAATCCTACCACCTTCGCGCAATGCCTCGACTTCCTTGAGGCCAATCGCGCGCTGGCGCCGTCGTTCGTGCTCGAATTCAAGCAGGCCACGTTCCGCAACCTCGGCCCGACCGAGACCGAGCATCTCGCGGCGCTGTCACAGCGCGGCTATCGTTTCTCGATCGACCATGTCAGCGATCTCAGGGTCGAGCCGCGGGAACTCGCCGACCGCGGCGTCCGCTTCATCAAGGTTCCGGCGGCGCTGCTGCTCGATCCCCGGCAGAACTCGACGTCGGACATCCATCCTTCCGATTTGTCCGACCTGCTCGGCCGTTTCGGCATCGACCTGATTGCCGAAAAGATCGAGGGCGAGCGCGCGGTGGTCGATCTGCTGGATTTCGACGTGCGGTTCGGCCAGGGCTTCCTGTTCGCGCCGCCGCGGCCGTTGCGGCCCGAGGGGGCATCTGCTACCGGCGGGGCGACTTCGAATAGCCCCAACGGTTCCAATGTCCCAAGCACCCCTGCTCCCCTCACCAGCCCGGCCGTCGAACCTGCGACACGGGCGACCGGCAATGCCGCGCTGGCGCGCCGCGCCGCCGGTCCGGGCTAACCGGCACCCGATGTCATGACCACACTCCGGTTTGCCGAACGGCTGAGCGACCTCGTCGATGGCGTGGAAGTCATCCTGTCCGACATCTGGGGCGTGGTGCACAACGGGCTCGAGGCATTTCCCGTGGCCTGCGAGGCGCTGCACACCTTTCGCCAGCGCGGCGGCACCGTCATCCTGATCACCAACGCGCCGCGGCCCGCCGATTCGGTGCAGCGGCAATTGCGCAAGCTCGGCGTCGCCGACCATACCTATGACGCGATCGTCTCTTCCGGCGACCTGACCCGGCTCTTCGTCGCCGATCATCCAGGAAAGAAGATGTTCTGGCTCGGTCCGGAGCGCGACAATTCGATCTATCGCGGGCTCGATGCCATGATCTCGCCCCTGGAGCAGGCCGACTACATCGTCTGCACTGGATTATTCGACGACGAAACCGAATCCGCCGAAGATTATCGCGCCATGATGCTGCAGGCGCGCGAGCGCAAGCTGCCGCTGATCTGCGCCAACCCGGACATCGTGGTCGAGCGCGGCGACCGCCTGATCTATTGCGCGGGCGCGATCGCGGAACTCTACCGCGAACTCGGCGGCGAGGTGATTTTTTACGGCAAGCCGCACCGGCCGATCTATGAACGCGCGATGGCGCTCACCGCCGAGCACCGCGGCCACGCCGCACCGCTCGACCGGGTGCTGGCGATCGGCGATTCCGTCCGCACCGACCTCACCGGGGCGTTGGGTTTCGGCATCGACTGCCTGTTCGTGACCCGCGGCATCCATTCCGAAGCGTTCGAGGGCCTCGATCAGCTCGACCCGGCCTCGGTCAAGGAGCTGTTCGGTCACCCGCCGAAGGCGTTGATGCGGGAACTGCGCTGGTAGCTGGTCGTTCCCCGGACGCAGCGCAGCGCGCCACAAGCGCGTTTACGCGCGTCTTCGACGCGCTATGGCACTGCAGAGCCGGGGTCCATCTTAGCTGGGGAGAGTGGGTCCCGGCTCTGCGGAGCAGCGTAAGAACGCTGCACCGCGTCCGGGACACGAGTGCGTCTTACGCCGTCGCCATGTCCGGGAAGACCGCCTCGATCTTGGTCTTCAGCGTCGCCGCGTTGAACGGCTTGACGATATAGTTGTTCACGCCGGCCTTCTTGGCCGCGATCACGTTCTCGGTCTTGGATTCCGCCGTGATCATGATGAAGGGCGTGGTGGCCAGATTGGGATCGGCACGGACTTCCTTGAGCAGGTCGTAACCGGTCATCGGCTCCATGTTCCAGTCGGAAATCACGAGACCGTATCTCTTGCCGCGCATCTTGTTGAGCGCTTCCGAACCATCGCTGGCATCGTCGATATTCTCAAAGCCGAGCTGCTTCAAAAGATTTCGGATGATCCGGATCATGGTGTTGTAGTCATCCACCACCAGAACCGACATCGACAAATCAACCGCCATCTCTTCCCCCACTCAACGCTTACGCCACTGACTATCGACAGGCTTGCGCGACCCGCAGTCCTCGCCCCACCTCTAGCATCAGGCGTTAAACAGCCCGTTAACCGGGGGCGACCGGATTGCCTCCGTTTTGAAGCAAACCCGGCGCGCTTGACTTCGCCCGCGCTGCCGCGTCACGGTCCGGCCGCGTGCATCGCAGCCCAAAAATCTTTTCCAGAATCCTGCAAGAATCCCCGAAATGACCGCTGGTTTTACCGTTATTCGAGATACCACCCCTGCCGCCGACATTCCCAAGGGGGCGGTGGTTGCCATGGGCAATTTCGACGGCGTCCATCTTGGCCACCGCGCCGTGATTGCTGCCGCTCTGAACATGGGCCGCGCGCACGGAAAGCCCGCTTTGGCGGTGACGTTCGAACCGCATCCGCGCAGCTTTTTCAGCCCGAACAGCCCCCAGTTCCGCCTCACGGACGAGACCAACAAGCTGCGGCTCCTGGCCGGCACCGGGCTCGCCGGCGCGGTGGTGATGACCTTCGACAAGGGCCGCGCCGGAACATCAGCGCAAGATTTCATTCACCATGACCTGATCGGACGGCTCGGCATCAGCGGGATCGCGGTCGGCTACGACTTCCATTTCGGCAAGGGCCGGGTCGGCTCGCCCAGCCTTCTGGTCAGCGAGGCGCCGCGGCTCGGGATCGAGGTCGACGTCCAAGCCCATGTCGACATCGCCGAGCGGCCGGTGTCCTCCAGCGCCATTCGCATGGCGCTGGCCGAGGGCCAGATCGACGACGCCACCGCGATGCTGGGCGGACCGTGGTTTGCGACCGGCGAGGTGATCCATGGCGAGAAGCGCGGCCGCGATCTCGGCTATCCCACCGCCAATATCCGCCTCGACAAGAATTGCGCGCTCAAGCACGGCATCTATGCGGTGCGGGTCGGACGCGGAACCGAGCGGCTCAACGGCGTGGCGAGCTACGGCCGCCGCCCGACCTTCGACAATGGCGCGCCGCTGCTGGAAGTGTTCCTGTTCGACTTCAAGGGCGATCTCTACGGCTCGGTGCTCGACGTCGCCTTCATCGGTTTCATCCGCGATGAACTTAAATTCGACGGCATCGAGGCGTTGATCCGCCAGATGGACGACGACAGCGCCCGGGCTCGCGCGGTGCTGGCCGCGGCGCCCGATGCGTATCCGAAGCTGGGAGCGATCGATTGAGCAGAAGCGAAAAACAAAAGATGCTCGCGGGCGAGCTTTATCGCCCCGACGCCGAACTCGGCGCCGAACAGGCAGTCAACAAGGCCTGGCTGATGCGCTACAATGCGGCACTGGCACAGCCGGTATCGGAACGCCACGCGCTGCTCTGCGAACGTCTCGGCCATGTCGGCAAGGATGCCGTGATCCGGCCGCCGTTCTTCTGCGATTTTGGCTACAACATCCGGATCGGCGACGGCGTGTTCATGAACTTCAACTGCGTCATTCTCGACGTCGTCGAAGTCTCGATCGGCGACCGCACCCAGATCGGACCCGCGGTGCAGATCTACGCCGCCGACCATCCCCGCGACGCCAGGACACGGCGCGAAGGTCTCGAATTCGGGCGCCCGGTCCGGATCGGCAGCGACGTGTGGATCGGCGGCGGCGCCATCATCCTGCCCGGGGTCACCATCGGTGACGGTGCCGTGATCGGCGCCGGCAGCGTGGTCACGCGCGACGTCGGCCCTGAAGTGACCGTGATGGGAAACCCGGCCCGGCCGAAGCGGTCGGCCTGAGGTACGGGCCCTCCGGGCCTTTGCGGTTTCTCGTTCCGGCTGCTATGGAAAGCTCATGTTTGCGCGGCGCACCATCCCCATTAGCGGCCCGGCTTCCGCCTGAGCTTTGGCTCGGCGCAAGACCGGGATTTCCCCGTTTACCCCCGCGAATGACCAGCGTATCTCGCGCCCTTTGAGCCAAACCAGAGCATTCATGTCCGAAAAACTGCAAAAGTCCGAAAAGTCCGAAGGACCAGACTATTCCAAAACCCTGTTCCTGCCGCAGACGGAATTCCCGATGCGCGCCGGCCTGCCCAAGCTCGAGCCGGAAATCCTCAGCCACTGGAACAAGATCGGCCTCTACGAGAAGCTGCGCGAGGCTGCCCGCGGCCGCGCCAAATTCGTGCTGCATGACGGCCCGCCCTACGCCAACGGCAACATCCATATCGGCCACGCCCTGAACAAGATCCTCAAGGACGTGGTGACCAAGAGCCAGCAGATGCTCGGCTTCGATTCCAACTATGTGCCGGGTTGGGACTGTCACGGCCTGCCGATCGAATGGAAGATCGAGGAAGAGAACTACCGCTCCAAGGGCAAGCAGAAGCCCGACTTCCGCGACTCCAGCGCAATGGTGGCGTTCCGCAAGGAATGTCGCGCCTATGCCACGCACTGGCTCAACGTGCAGCGCGAGGAGTTCAAGCGGCTCGGCATCATCGGCGACTGGGACCATCCCTACGCCACCATGAGCTATCCCGCCGAAGCCCAGATCGCGCGCGAATTGATGAAGTTCGCCGCCAACGGCACGCTCTATCGCGGCTCCAAGCCCGTGATGTGGAGCGTGGTGGAGAAGACCGCGCTCGCCGAAGCCGAGATCGAATATGAGGATTACACCTCGGATACGGTGTGGGTGAAGTTTCCGGTGACCTCGCCGGCGCATGGCGCGCTGGCCAATGCGTCCGTCGTGATCTGGACCACGACGCCCTGGACGCTGCCCGGCAACCGCGCCATCAGCTTCTCGCCGAAGATCGCCTACGGTCTGTTTGAGGTCACCGACGCGCCTGCGGACAATTGGGCGAAGAACGGCGATCTGTTGATCCTGGCCGACGTGCTCGCCGAAAGCGTGTTCAAGCAGGCGCGCGTCACCGCCTACAAGAAGGTGCGCGAGCTGCCGGCCGACACGCTCGACGCGGTGGAATGCGCCCATCCGCTGAAAGGCTTTGGCGGCGGATACGAATTCACCGTACCGCTTTTGCCCGGCGACCACGTCACCGACGATACCGGTACCGGCTTCGTGCACACCGCGCCCGGCCACGGCCGCGAGGACTTCGACGCCTGGATGGCAAATGCGCGCGAGCTCGATAGCCGCGGCATCAACACCGCGATCCCCTATACTGTCGACGAGAACGGCGCCTTCACCGATCACGCGCCCGGCTTCACCGGCAAACGCGTGATCAATGACAAGGGCGAAAAGGGCGACGCCAACGAGGCCGTGATCAAGGTTCTGATCGAAGCCGGCAAGCTCCTGGCGCGCGGCCGGCTGAAGCACCAGTACCCGCATTCCTGGCGCTCGAAGAAGCCGGTGATCTTCCGCAACACGCCGCAATGGTTCATCGCGATGGACAAGCCAATTGCGGATAACGGCAAAGCGGGGCCCGGCGACACGTTGCGCGCCCGCGCATCCCACGCGATCTCGGTGGCGCAATGGGTGCCGCCGTCGGGCAAGAACCGCATCAACGGCATGGTCGACAGCAAGCCCGACTGGGTGATCTCGCGCCAGCGCGCCTGGGGCGTCCCGATCGCGGTGTTCGTGCGCGAGAAGGGGGACGGCTCGGCCGAAATCCTGCAGGACGAAATCGTCAACCAGCGCATCGCGGAGGCTTTCATGGAGGAAGGCGCCGACGCCTGGTACATGGACGGCGCCCGCGAACGCTTTCTCGGGTCCCGCGCCGCTGAAGACTGGAAGAAGGTCGACGACATTTGCGACGTCTGGTTCGATTCCGGCTCGACGCACGCCTTCGTGCTGGAGGACCGTCAGAATTTTCCGCAACTCGGCAACATCGTCCGCAAGGTCGATGGCGGCGCGGATACCGTGATGTATCTGGAAGGCAGCGACCAGCATCGCGGTTGGTTCCAATCCTCCCTGTTGGAAAGCTGCGGCACCCGCGGCCGCGCACCGTTCGATATCGTGCTCACCCACGGCTTCACGCTGGATGAGAACGGCCGCAAGATGTCCAAGTCGGTCGGCAACACCGTCGAGCCGCAAAAGGTGATGAAGGATTCCGGCGCAGATATCCTGCGGCTCTGGGTTTGCGCCACCGACTACGCCGACGACCAGCGCATCGGTCCGGAAATCCTCAAGAACACCATCGAGACCTACCGCAAGCTGCGCAACTCGATCCGCTGGATGCTCGGCACGCTGCATCATTTCAAGGAAAGCGACGCGGTCGAGCCGTCGGAGATGCCCGAGCTTGAGCGGCTGATGCTGCATCAACTCGCAGGACAAGCCGCGATCGTGACGCAGGCTTATGCCGAGTTCGATTACAAGACCGTGGTCGCCAGCCTGTCGGCGTTCATGAACACCGAATTGTCGGCATTCTATTTCGACATCCGAAAGGACGCGCTGTATTGCGACGCGCCGTCGTCGGCGGTGCGCAAGGCGGCGCTGACCACGATCGACATCATCTGCGACGCGATCCTGAAATGGCTGGCGCCGGTGCTGAGTTTCACGACCGACGAAGCGTGGCGGATGTACCGGCCCGGCGCCGAACCGTCGGTGCATCTGACGCTGTTCCCGACCGATTTCGATGCGTTCCGCGACGATGCGCTCGCCGTGAAATGGGAAACCATCCGCGACGTCAGACGCGTCGTCACCGGCGCGCTGGAACTCGAACGCGCCGCCAAGAACATCGGCTCGTCGCTGGAAGCCTCGCCGCTGGTCTATGTGTCGGACCAGGCGATCTTCAACACCCTGTTCGACCTTGACTTGGCCGAAATCTGCATCACCTCGAACGCGATGGTGACCAACGACGACGCCCCGGCGAACGCGTTTACGCTGAGCGATGTGCCGGGTGTCGCGGTCGTGGTCGAAAAGGCCGTCGGCACCAAATGCGCGCGGTCGTGGAAGATCCTGCCTGATGTGGGCGAGGACGCCGAATATCCCGATGTCTCACCACGCGACGCGCAGGCGTTGCGGGAGTGGAAGGCGCTGGGAGTATCGGTATAAATCTATCGTCGTCCCTGCCTAGTGCGCGATTGCGCACGGGCGCAGGGACCCATAGCCACCGGCGCCTGAGATCGACAAAGGAAGATGATCCGCGATCGTTTAATCAACAATCAGCACGGCGTATGGGTCCCTGCGTTCGCAGGGACGACATCGGTATTTGTGGCGACTTCAGCGCCATGAGCCCCCACCTCCGCGCCGGAATTATCGCTGCCGTCGCAGCCCTGGTGCTCGACCAGGCCTCGAAACTCTGGCTGCTGTTCGTGTTTGATATCGGCCGCCGCGGTGCGGTGAAGGTGACGCCGTTTTTCGACCTGGTGCTGGCCTGGAATGTCGGGATCAGCTTCGGCTGGTTCCAGCACGACGGCTTGCTGGCCCAGGCCGTCCTGACGACGATCAAGGCGGTGGCGGTGATCGTGCTGGCGGTCTGGATGGCCCGCTCGCGCAACCTGCTGGCCACCGTGGCGCTGGGGCTGATCATCGGCGGGGCGATCGGCAATGCCATCGACCGCTTCGCCTACGGCGCGGTGCTCGATTTTGCCCTTTTCCACGTCCAGATCGGGGAAAAAACCTTCAATTGGTATGTGTTTAACGTGGCCGACGTGGCCATTGTTGCCGGGGTAGCGGCCCTATTGTATGATTCCTTCCTGGGGCTACCCGCCGCAAAAGCGCCCTGATCCCGGTCGATACGGGCCGCTTGGCTGCTCCTTGGCGATATTGCCTGCAAGCGGGGGATTGTGCCTCAAGGCCAGCCCGGTAAGTTTTGCGGAAATTTGAATGGGAACGAGCGCGATGCGCGACACCGAAGCCAGCTTCTGGATAGTGCAAAAAACCTCGCTGACGCGGGCGATGCGGCTTGCCGCCATTGCCGTTGGCGTCGGCCTCGTGATGGCCTCCGGTCCCCTGCGCGCCGCCGATGACGACGACGAAGACGACAGGACCTTCGAGGAAAAGATCATCGGCAACATCATGAGCGGCCTCGGCGGCACGAACATGGAAAACCGGGGCATCGAATACCGCGAGCGTTCCCCGCTGGTGGTGCCCCCCAAACTCGACCTGCCGCAGCCGGCCGGCGCGGCCGCCGTGAACGCGCCGAACTGGCCGAAGGATCCGGACGAGGCGCGGCGCAAGGCAGCGATCGCGGCGCGCAAGAAAGACAACAAGGATCCGGTCCAGTCGGCCCGCGCCCTGACGCCGTCCGAACTCAACGTCGGCCGGACCGCCACGCCCGCCCGCACCAGCAACAACGATCCGGTCCAGCCCGGCACCAACCAAAACAACCCGCTGCTGAGCCCGTCGCAGCTCGGCTATGAAGGCGGCTTGTTCGGCATGTTCAAAGGCAACAAGGCCGAGTCGGCGGAGTTCAAGGGCGAGCCGCCGCGGCAGTCGCTGGTCGAGCCTCCGTCTGGATACCAGACGCCCTCGCCCAACTATACCTACGGAACCGGGCCGAAGGAATCGATGTTTAAGCAATACGACGTCATGACCGGCAAGGAGCGCTGACGCCGACTTCGGCTCAGTATCCTCATCGCGAGGATCTCTGTTGGCACCGCCAGGCGCATTGCTCTCTGCATCGTGACGCCTGGCGTGATGCGCGCGGTGTACGATACCGCAACTTAATCCCGAACGCTTGGGTTCGGGTTTCCAGACAGGTCATGATGTCCCCACATCGCTTTGCCGCTTCGCTCGCTGCCGCTTTGATTTCGACAATCGCTTTTTCCACCAGCGGCGTGCCGGCCCAGACCACGGTGACGTCGGAGCGTCCCGCCAGCTTCACCCTCGGCAACGGCTTGCAAGTCGTGGTGATCCCCGATCGCCGCACCCCCGTCGTGACGCAGATGATCTGGTACAAGGTCGGCTCCGCCGACGAGACGCCGGGCAAATCGGGGCTGGCGCATTTCCTCGAACATCTGATGTTCAAGGGCACCGCCAAGCATCCCGCCGGCGAATTCTCCGAGAACGTGCGCCGGATCGGCGGCATCGAAAACGCCTTCACCTCGGTCGACTACACCGGCTATTTCCAGCGCGTGCCGCGCGAACAGCTCGGCCGGATGATGGAGTTCGAGGCCGACCGCATGACCGGCCTCGTTCTCAAGGATGAAAATGTTCTGCCCGAGCGCGACGTCGTGCTGGAGGAATACAACATGCGGGTCGCCAACAATCCGGGGGCGCGGCTGAGCGAGCAGATGATGGCGGCGCTGTATCTCAACCATCCCTATGGCCGTCCCGTGATCGGCTGGCGCCAGGAGATCGAGAAGCTCGACCGCGAGGACGCGCTGGCGTTCTACAAGCGCTTCTACGCACCGAACAATGCCACGTTGGTGATTGCCGGCGATGTCGATGCCAAGGAGATTCGCCCGATGGTGGAGCGCGCCTATGGCGCGATCCCCGCCCAGCCGGCAATTCCCGTTCACCGCATCCGCCCGCAGGAGCCGGTGCCCGCCGCACCCCGCACCGTGACGCTGTCCGATCCGCGCGTCGAGCAGAATAGCCTGCAGCGCTATTACCTCGTTCCCTCGTCCACGACCGCCGCCGCCGGCGAAAGCCCGGCGCTCGACGTGCTCGCACAACTGATGGGCGGCGGCTCCAACTCCTATCTCTACCGCGCGCTGGTGATCGACCGTCCGCTCGCGATCAACGCCGGTGCCGGCTACCAGGGCACCTCGCTCGATCCGTCGCAATTTTCGATCGCAGTCTCGCCGAAGGCCGGTGTGGAGTTCTCGACCATAGAGCAGGCGATCGATGACGTGATAACCGACGTCATCCAGAATCCCGCCCGCGCCGAGGATCTCGAACGGGTCAAGACCCAGCTGATCGCGGAAGCGATCTACGCGCAGGACAATCAGGCGACGCTGGCACGCTGGTATGGCGGCGCGCTGACTACGGGCCTGAGCATCGACGATATCAGAAGCTGGCCCGATCGCATCCGCGCCGTCACCGCCGAACAGGTACGTGACGCCGCCCAGAAATGGCTCGACAAGAAGCGATCAGTGACGGGTTATCTGATCAAGGACACCACGCCGAAAAGCGAGGAGAAGCGCTCGTGACCCGTTTTTCGATTGGCGCGCAGCGCTTGACGTCGACCATTGCTGTCCTCGCGGCACTGCTGTTGCTGACCCCGGCGCCTTCGCAGGCCGCCGCAAAAATCCAGCGCCTGGTGTCTCCCGGCGGCATTGAAGCCTGGTTCGTGCAGGACGCGACCGTGCCCCTGATCGCGATGGAATATGCCTTCCGCGGCGGCTCGAGCCAGGACCCGGCCGGCAAGCCCGGCACCGGCAACCTGGTCGCCGGTCTGCTCGACGAAGGTGCTGCCGACCTCGACTCCAAGACCTACCGCGAGCGGCTCGATCGCCGCGCCATCGAACTGAGCTTCTCGTCGACGCGGGATTATTTCCGCGGCAGCTTGCGCATGCTCAAGGACAACAAGGACGAAGCCTTCGACTTGCTGCAGCTGGCATTGACCTCGCCGCGTTTCGACGCCGCCGACGTCGAGCGCATCCGCGCGCAGGTGATCTCCAGCCTGCGGCGCGAGACCACCAATCCCTCCTCGCTGGCGAGCCGCAAATTCCTGGAGCTTGCCTTCGGCGATCATCCCTATGGCCGTCAGTCGAGCGGCACGCTCGACGGCGTGCCAAAGATCGACGTGTCGGACATGAAGGCCTATGTCGGCCGCATCATCGCCAAAGACACCTTGCGGATATCCGTGGTCGGCGATGTCGACGCCGACACGCTCGGCAAACTGCTGGACAAGACGTTCGGCGGATTGCCGGCCAAAGCCAGCCTGGCGCCGATCGCCGAAATCCAGGCCGCCCAGCCGCCGCAGCGCGCCTTCATCCCGCTCGACGTGCCGCAAACCATCGTCACGTTCGGCGGCCCCGGCATCCGCCGCGATGATCCGAATTTCATGGCCGGCTATGTCGCAAACCATATCCTCGGCGGCGGATCGTCGTCGCGGCTTTACAAGGAAGTCCGCGAAAAACGTGGGTTGGCCTATTCGATCAACCAATCGCTGCTCTGGATGGACCGCTCCGCCTTGTTCGTGGGCAATACCGGCACCCGCGCCGACCGCGCCGGTGAAACCGTCGATGCCGTCGAAAGGGAAATCCGCCGCATCGCCGAGGACGGCCCGACCCAGAAGGAGCTGGACGAGGCCAAGTCCTATCTGAAAGGCTCGCAGATGCTGGCGCTCGACACGTCCTCGAAGCTCGCGGCGGCGCTGCTGCAATACCAGCTCGACAGGCTCCCGATCGACTACATCGAACGGCGCAACGCTCTGGTCGATGCCGTGACGCTCGACGACGCCAAAAAAGCCGCACAGCTGCTGTGGGGCAAGGGCCTGCTCACGGTGATCGTCGGCCGGGCCCCGCAAGCCGCCGCACAGCCGGCGGTTGCGGCGCCAAGGGCGAACTGACACAGCTTTTTCCGCACTTCTCCACAAGCTCCACCGTCATCCTGAAGGCCTTCGCGCGCGTCTCGAAGGATGTGCTACAAACACATCCTTCGAGGCTCGAACCGACGGCGCTGTTGCGCCGTCGGCCTCGCACCTCAGGATGACGCCTGTGTCTGCCTTGATAAGTCTCCCCGGTGAACGCCATGCTGCGGGTCTCCCGCGACCTTTCGATCGACGAGAACGACATCGAGATCGGCTTCGTCCGCGCCTCCGGCCCAGGCGGGCAGAACGTCAACAAGCTCTCCACAGCTGCGCAATTGCGTTTCGACACCCGCAAGATCACGCTGCCGGAAGACGCCGCTTTGCGGCTCAACCGGCTCGCCGGCCAGCGCATGACCAAGGAAGGCGTGATCGTGATCCACGCCCAGCGCTTCCGCACCCAGGAGCGCAACCGCGCTGATGCCATCGATCGCCTGCTCGAACTGCTGCGCGAAGCCATGGTGAGGCCGGTGCCGCGGCGGGCCACCAAGCCTACCTTCGGCTCCAAGCAACGGCGGCTGGAGGGCAAGAAGCGCCGCAGCGACGTCAAGGCCAAGCGCGGCTCTACCAGCTATGACGATTGACGGGGCCCTTGGCGTGGTTTGCCGCGGCACGCAAAAAAAACTCCGGCCGACGTGCGACCGGAGTTTTCTGAGTTGCAAGTGGAACGAGCTGAAGGTCGTGCGGTACTAGTAGCGCTTGCCACCGGTCGTGGTATCGCCGGCTGCGCCGCCAGTCCCCTTGGCCGCGCCACCACCGCCAGCGCCGACCGTGCTCTTCGTACCGGACTTCGCGGCCTTCCCGGAGGCACCCGGCTGCGCAGTGAGTTCCTCATCCTCGGCGGCCGGTGCGCCGCCCTGCATTTGGCTCTTGCCCTGCACGCCGCCGCGGGCCTTGCTATCGGGCGCGGCACCCTGCGCCAGCACGGGGCCGGCCGCCATGGCCGAGATGACAAGCGCGATCGCCGAGGTTTTCACTAACTTCATCCATTTCTCCTGGGTTTGATTCGCGATGAGCGGTTCGGTTGTTCCATGCGCCATCCGTCCGGACCTGCTCATCGCACTGAGCAATTTGTCGCGAACGGCGCACTCGCCATGCAAGCCGCGCCGTGTGGTCATCGTTTAGGGATTTCTGGGCAATTTCGCGAAAACTTGGCCACGGAGCGACCCAATATGCGGCAGCCCCAAATCCGCCGATTAGCTTAACGATCTGGGCCCAGCCATCGACGCCATTGCCGCCGCGCGGTTTCAAGCAGCCCAATCGTCCAGCAAATCGGGCAGCCTCGAAACGCGATCAGCACCACGGCGCCCAGCGCGAGCGAACCCCACGGATGTGTAGCGGCGATGGCGATGGCGAGCCACAATGCGCCAATTCCAACCACGCCACGCAGCACGTGTTCGACGAGGGTGTTGCTTGCAAACATGATGATTGTCCCGATCAGGCCGCGCCGAACAGCGTCAGTCGCGGATCAAATATTCGCGGATCAGCATCCGCGCGCGATGAATGCGGGCCTTGACGCTCTCGCGAGAGAGGCCGAGCACGCTGGCGATCTCGTCGATCGACAGTTCCTCGATGTCGCGCAGCAGGATCACTTCGCGATAGTGCTCGGGCAGCGACTGGATGGCGCGCGAAAGATCGATGCGCAGATCCTCTGGACGCAGCAGCGCCAGACGGGCATCCGCATCGTCAGCAGCCGAATCGGGCACCGCGGCTGAGATCCGCAGCAGCCTCAGACACGCCCGCCTTGCAACCGCAAACAGCCACGCCGAAAACGACGTCACCGCCCGCAGCGTTCCGACCCGGCGGTACAGCAGCAGCAGGGTTTCCTGAACCGCGTCGTCGATGTCGGCCGCGCGGCAATTGCGCGCGGCGTAGCGGCGGATATCGGGCTGCGCCGCCGCGATCAGCGACAGCAGCGCGTCGGCGTCCCCGCTGCGCGCAGCTTCGATCAGCGCGGGATCGCAGCGGCTGGGGCGAGCGATCGAAATCATGGCGATGGCAGTCTTCGCCCAACCATGGCGCACATCGGGCAAAATCCGAAGAATCCGGTCACGATCGTCACCACTCCCGCGCCGGCGGCCAAATAGCCAATCGGCATGCCGGGAAGGCCGAGGAGCCCGCAAGCGACCATCGCTGCGCCCCCGACACCCCGCATCGCCCGTTCCCAGCCCGGCAAGTTCTTGCGATAGAACATAGCAACTCCTTTGATTTGACGAGAGAACCATCCGTTCTCTCCCCATAGAGCCGCCGTGGGGGAGTTTCGGTTCGCGAGCCCGGAACTATTTTTGGTACAGAATTCAGGTTGGAATTCCGGGAACATCCGCCCCGATGGGGTCCCGCCCCGCCGCTGAATCGGCTAGCTATATTCCCATGCCCGTCCGCCAGCTCCCAGAACAGATCGTCAACCGCATCGCCGCCGGCGAGGTGGTGGAACGGCCTGCCAGCGTGGTCAAGGAGCTGGTCGAGAACGCCATCGATGCCGGCGCCAGCCGGGTCGACATTTTTACCGATGGCGGCGGCCGGCGGCGGATCGGCATCACCGACGACGGCAGCGGCATGACCCACGCCGATCTGGCGCTGGCGGTCGACCGCCATGCCACCTCCAAGCTCGACGATGAGGACTTGCTCCGGATTCGCACGCTCGGATTCCGCGGCGAGGCACTGCCCTCGATCGGCGCGGTGGCCAGATTAGGCATCACCACGCGCCACGCAGGCGAGCCGCACGCCTGGTCGCTGGCGGTCGAAGGCGGCGCGAAGTCACCGATCATGCCGGCGGCGCTGAGCCAGGGCACCCGCGTCGAGGTCAGCGATCTGTTTTTTGCGACGCCGGCGCGGCTGAAATTCCTCAAGACCGATCGCACCGAGGCCGAAGCGATCCGCGAAGTGGTGCGAAGGCTCGCGATGGCGCGACCCGACATTGCCTTTACGCTCGCCGGCGAGGAACGCGCGCCGGTGACCTGGGCCGCCGCGCTGCCCGGCGCGCCGGGCCGGCTGACGCGGCTCGGTGACATCCTGGGTGCGGATTTCCGTTCCAGCGCGATCGAAGTGCGCTCCGAGCGCGAGGGCGTGGTGGTCGAAGGCTTTGCTGCCGCCCCCTCGCTGACCCGCGCCAATGCGCTCGGGCAATATCTGTTCGTCAATGGCCGTCCGGTGCGCGACAAGCTCATCCTGGGCGCGGTGCGCGCGGCGTATTCCGACTATCTGCCGCGCGACCGCCATCCCGTCGTGGCGCTGTTCGTGACGCTGGAGCCGCAGGAGGTCGATGCCAACGTGCATCCCGCCAAGACCGAAGTCCGGTTCCGCAATGCCGGGCTGGTCCGCGCACTGATCGTGCATGCGCTCAAAGACGGCCTTGCCCGCGAAGGCCGCCGCACGGCGGCCAATACCGATGGCGCCGCGATCGCCTCATTCCGTCCATCCTTCGCGCCGCGCCCGACCAATTGGGACTGGCGCAGTTCGCCTTCCTATCCCGCGGGGGCGATGCCTTCGTTCGGCGGATCGGCGGCGGCGGCCTTTGCCGAGCCGGGACAGGCCGCCTTCGATGTCGGCACGCCGACGGCCGATGTGCGCTTCGAGGCGCTGCCCGCCGCCGACATGCTGGATCGTCCGCTCGGTGCGGCGCGCACGCAGATCCACGAGACCTATATCGTCTCGCAGACCCGCGACGGCTTGA
Source organism: Bradyrhizobium sp. LjRoot220 (assembly GCF_964252915.1). Taxonomy (NCBI): domain Bacteria; kingdom Pseudomonadati; phylum Pseudomonadota; class Alphaproteobacteria; order Hyphomicrobiales; family Nitrobacteraceae; genus Bradyrhizobium; species Bradyrhizobium sp. LjRoot220. Next base: position 828,226 of record NZ_CAXUPS020000003.1, on the reverse strand, counting down.
TCGTGGTCGATCAGCACGCCGCCCATGAGCGCATCGTCTACGAGAAGCTGAAGGCCTCGCTGGCGCGCAACGGAGTGCAGCGGCAGATCCTGCTGATCCCCGAGATCGTCGAACTCGACGAGGCCACGGTCGAGAAGCTGCTCGACCGCTCTCTGGAGCTGGCGACATTCGGATTGGCGATCGATTCCTTCGGTCCCGGCGCAGTCGCGGTGCGCGAAACGCCCTCGCTACTCGGCAAGGCCAATGCCGCCGGGCTGTTGCGCGACCTTGCCGAGCACATGGCCGAATGGGACGAGGCGCTGCCTTTGGAGCGCCGGCTGATGCATGTCGCCGCCACCATGGCCTGCCACGGCTCGGTCCGCGCCGGCCGCCGCCTCAAGCCGGAAGAGATGAACGCGCTGCTGCGCGAGATGGAAGACACGCCGAACTCCGGCCAATGCAACCACGGCCGCCCGACCTATGTCGAATTGAAGCTGTCGGATATCGAGAAGCTGTTCGGGCGAAGATAGGGCAGTAACGTCGCGCCTCACTCAGCTGTCATCGTCCGGCATAGCCGTTCGAAGAACGGCGTCGCTTCCGCTCGCCTACGCCCGGACGACCCAGTACGCCGCGGCCTCTCGGTCGATCATAACCGCCTCTGGAATACTGGGTCCCCCGCCTTCGCGGGGGATGACGAGTTATGGTTTTGCGACAGCGCGCAGGAACACGAACTCCGTGTCGTCATAGGCCCGCCGCTCGAGTTCTTCGAATCCATTGGGCGCTGCGAACGCCGCGACCTTCGCTTCCTCGACGACCAGCAACGCGCCCGCTGTCAGCCAGCCGCCCTCGCGCAGCGAGGCCAGCGCTTGATCCGCAAGTCCCTTGCCGTAGGGCGGATCGAGGAATACCAGCGAGAACGGCTCCATCGGATGCGCGGGGCCGAGATTGGTGGCGTCGCGGCGATAGACTTTTGTCACGCCGCCAAGGCCGAGCGCCTCGACATTGTTGCGGAGCAGCGCGCGGGCCTCGGCGCCATTGTCGACGAACAGCGTGAACGATGCACCGCGCGAGGTCGCCTCGATGCCGAGCGCGCCGGTGCCGGCGAACAGGTCGAGCACGCGCGCGCCTTCGATCGGGTCGCCATAGGCATGAACGAGGATGTTGAACACGGACTCGCGCAGCCGATCCGCTGTGGGGCGGATCTCGCGCGATGAGGGCGAGGCCAGATTGCGACCCTTCAACCGTCCGCCGACGACACGCATTAGACACTCGCACCATCGGCACGCAGGGTGCGCTCCCTTCCCCCTTGCGGGGTCCGAGGCGAGCGAAGCTCGCTCTTGAGGCGGGGGAAGGGGGTGCCACGCCCAGCGACCTCCCGTGGGATACCCCTCTCCCTAGCCCTCCCCCGCAAGGGGGGAGGGAACGAGCGCGATCTGTGGCGAACGGCGTTACTCATTGCGAACGAACTCTACTCGTCCTGCGGCTTCAGGTCGCGCTTGCCGTGATAGCCGCGCTGAGGGCGGCGCGGGGGGCCGTAGCCGCTGGCCTCTTCCTCGTTGCGCGCGCGGGCTTCCTCGCTGCCGGTGCGCTGCACCAGGACGCGACGGCCCTTGCGGTCGGCGATCACGCCCCGCTGGGTCACGGGCTTGGGAGGCGTTGGCTCTTTGTCGCCCGGCATGGGGCGGTTGAAGTCAGCCCCCGCCAACGCTGCGATCTTCTCGCCGAGCTGCTCGCGCAGCACGCGGGTTTTGACTTCCTCGACCTGGCCTTCGGCGAGTTCGCCGAGCTGGAACGGACCATAGGAGACGCGGATCAGCCGGTTCACCTCGAGGCCGAGATGCGCCATCACGTTGCGCACTTCGCGGTTCTTGCCTTCGCGGATCGCAAACACCAGCCAGACATTGGCGCCCTGGTCGCGCTCCAGCGTCGCATCGATCGAGCCGTATTTGACGCCGTCGACCTCGACGCCCTTTTTCAATTCATCAAGCTGCGCCTGCGTGACGTCGCCATGGGCTCGGACGCGATAGCGCCGCAGCCAGCCGGTGTCCGGCAGTTCGAGCGCGCGCGCCAGCCCGCCGTCATTGGTCAGCAGCAGCAGGCCTTCGGTGTTGAAATCGAGCCGGCCGATCGAGATCAGCCGCGGCAGGCCCTCGGGCAGATTGTCGAATACCGTCGGCCGCCCCTCGGGATCGGCGTGGGTCGTCATCAAGCCGCGCGGCTTATGAAACATGAACAGCCGCGTGCGCTCGCGCGGCGGCAACGGCTTGCCGTCTACGGTGATCGCGTCATTGGCTGTCACGTCGAGCGCCGGCGAATTGATGACGCGGCCGTTGACGCTGACGCGCCCCTGCGTGATCCATTCCTCGGCGTCGCGGCGCGAGGCCAGGCCGGCGCGAGACACCACCTTGGCGATGCGTTCACCAGACTTTTTGACTTTCGGCGGCTGCGGGCCGCGTTTTTCGAATTCGGTTTTGCGTTCGCGGTAGGCACCGCGGCCGCCAAACGCCGGGCGTTTTGCAAAGATCTTGCTGTCGTCCTCGTTCTCGCGGCGCGGACGTTCGTCATCGGCTCCGCTGCGCGGATGCTCCTGCCAGTCGGTGCGACCTTCGGGCCGTTGACGCGGCCGGTCGAATTTCGGGCGATCGAACTTCGGCCGATCACCACCGGGACGATCCTCGCGCGAACGCGAGAAGCGCGGACGCTCCTCGCCGCCGCGATCATCGCGCGAGCGGTCGAAGCGCGGCTTGTCGAAATTGCGCGCGCCGTCGCGCGGCGGACGGGAATCCCGCTCGCCGCGATCTTCACGCTTCTGCCATGGCTTTGAATCGCCGCGATCGGCACCGAAACTCTTGCGCGGACCCCTGTCGGGGGCGCCACGCGAGGAGAATTTCTTGTCGCCGCCGAATTTCCGTTCCGGCCGATCGCCACGGGGACGATCGCCGTCTTTCTTGAAGCCTTCACCACGTGGTGTGTACGGCCGCTTCTCACCACCACCTTCGCCGCGTGGCGTGTAGGGCCGCTTCTCGCCGAATTTCTTCTCGCCAAAACGCGCCGCCGGACGGGCATCGTCGCGATCCCGAGGGCCGCTCTCGCGATCCCGGCGCGGCGGACGGTCGTCGCGGTTAAAGTTCGGACGATCACCGCGCGGGGTGTACGGGCGCTTCTCGCCGCCACGGTCCTCGCGCGGCTTGAACGAACGCTTTTCGCCGTCGTCGCGCGAACGAAAATCCTTTCGCGGACCGCGATCAGGCCGATCGCCACGGGGACGGTCATCGCGGCTGAAACGCTGCGGACGATCGCCGCCCTCGCTGCTGCGATCCCGGAACGGCCGATCGCCACGCGGCGGGCGCGGTGCGTCAAAATCGCGGCGCGGCGGACGATCGCCGTCGCCCTTGCCGGCAAAGCCGCGCTTGGCGAATTTCTTCTCCGGCCCCCTCGCCGCGCCCGAACGGCCCTTGCTTCCGCCGGCGCGGCCCTTGCCGCCCGAGGGGCGGCCCCCGCCGGGGCGGTCACGCCGGCCGCGGGAATCGTTGTCTTTGTCGTTGTCGCGGGGCATGAATAGTCTCTCATTTGTAGCTGAAATGGCGATCAGGCGGATGTGGATCGGCTGTCATAGCGGTAACGCGCGCGCACTTGGCTCAAGGCGCAATCTCACGCAAAACCGGTATCCACGTTTGCTGAAGGCGCTTCTAGTAGCAGGTTTCTTCCGATGATACGAGGGATGACTGCCCCTTCTTTCATGGATTTGGCGCTCAAAACGGCCAAAAACGCCGCCAGGGCGGGCGAAGTTCCGATCGGATGCGTCATTGTCAGGGGTTATGAGGTGATTGCCACGGCCGGCAACCGGACCCTGACCGACCGCGATCCGACCGCCCATGCCGAAATCCTGGCGATCCGGCAGGCCGCGGACGCCATCGGCACCGAGCGGCTGGTCGACTGCGACCTCTATGTCACGCTGGAGCCCTGCACGATGTGCGCCGGCGCGATCTCGTTTGCGCGGATCCGGCGGCTCTACTACGGCGCCGCCGACCCCAAGGGCGGCGCGGTGGATTCCGGCGTGCGGTTCTTTGCGCAGCCGACCTGTCATCACGTGCCGGAGGTGTATTCTTCGGTCGGCGAGACCGAGGCGGCGACGCTGCTGAAGGATTTTTTCCGGGTGCGGAGGTAGGGGCTCGGTCGTGCCTTTACCTCCGCCGTCATCATCCGCCACCGGGTCAGCGCGAAGCGCTGCCCGATGACAGGCTCCGGCGGATGATCCAGTATTCCAGAGACCATCGTGATTGATCGATAGGCCGCGGCGTACTGGATCCCCGCATGCGCGGGGATGACAACCTGTAGCTTTGTCAGGCACCCAGAAAAAACTCCTTCAACAACCGCGCCGTCGCATCCGGATTCTCCTCCGGCAAAAAATGCCCGCTGTCGACCGGCGCGCCCCGCACGTTGGTCGCCCACTTCTTCCAGGTGTCGAGCGGGGTGGTCGCGGCGCTGGCGACGCCGGCATCGCCCCACAGCGCCAGCATCGGGATCGTGATCTTGTTGCCGGCGTCGAAATCTTTCTTGTCGATCTCATAGTCGGCATAGGCGCCGGCGCGGTAATCCTCGCACATCGCGTGCACGCGGGCGGGATCGCGGAACGGGGCGAGATAATGCTCCAGCGCGCGCCGGTCGATGGCATCCAGCGTCTGGCTCTTGGTCTGGCTCGCCATCTTCTGCCGGAGGAAGAATTCGCCGTGGCCGTCGATCAGGGTTTCCGGCAGCGGATGTGGCTGCGCCAGGAACGCCCAATGGTAGATCTTCAGCGCGGAGAGCCGGTTCAGCTTCTCCCAGTAATCATAGGTCGGCGCGATATCGAGCACCGCGAGTTTCGACAGCCGGCCGGGATGGTCGAGCGCGAGGCGATACGACACCCGCCCGCCACGGTCGTGGCCGGCGAGCGCAAAGTGCACGTGGCCGAGCTGTTCCATCGCTTCCACCATCACACCCGCCATTGCGCGCTTGGTGTAGGGCGTGTGCTGCTCGTCGCTGCGCGGCATGTCCGACCAGCCATAGCCCGGCAGGTCGGCGATGATCAGCGTGAACTTGTCCGCCAGCTGCCGCGCAACCTGATGCCACATCACATGGGTCGACGAAAACCCGTGCAGCAGCAACAGCGGCGGTCCGTTGCCGCCGACGCGCGCGAAAATGCGGCCTGCTGACGTGTTGATCCATTCGGATGCATAGCCGGGAAACAGATCGGCGAGATCGGGCATCTTCACATTCTCCCGTCATCATCCGCGAAGGCGGATGATCCAGTAAACACCAGCCACCGCCGTCGACAATAGGTGCCGCGGCGTACTGGATACCCCGCCTGCGCGGGGTATGACAGTCGGGGCCGCTTTAAACATTGTTTGGCGTTGCTGCTGGCACGTGGCGGGTTTATGCCATTCATCAAGTCTGCCCAACAAGAAGCAAAAGCGAGGAAGTGCCATGTCGATCGATTTCGAAATCCCGGCCGAAGCCAAGGCAATCCGCGAGAAAGTCCGCCAATGGGTACAGGACGAGTGCATCCCGGCGGAAAAGGAACTGGATAGCAAGCCGCTCGCCGAAGTGCTCGGGCCTCTGCGGGCCAAGGCCCGCGCGCGCGGCCTGTGGTGCCCGTGGGTGCCGAAGGAATATGGCGGCATGGGCCTCGGTCCGCTCGCCAATGCGCTGGTGCAGATGGAGCTCGGCGAGAGCATGCTCGGCGCGCTGTCGATGAACACGCAAGGCCCCGACGACGCCTCGATGATGACGATATTGGCCCACGGCACCGAATATCAGAAGGAGAAATTCCTCAAGCCCCTGCTCAACGGCGACAAGCGCATCTGCTTTTCCATGACGGAAAAAGCCGCCGGCGCCGACGCCACCGGCATGCAGACCACCGCCGTCAAGGACGGCAACGAGAACTACATCCTCAACGGCGAGAAATGGTTCTCGTCCTCCGCCAGCGTGGCCGACATGGCGCTGGTGATGGCCAAGACCGATCCGAACGCGCCGCGGCACAAGCAGTATTCCACGTTCCTCGTCGAACTGCCGAACCCCGGCTACAGGATCAAGCGCAACGTCGCCAACATGGCGATCGAAGGGCCGCATGACGACGTGATCCATGGCGGTCACTCCGAGATCGAGATCAGGGACCTCAAGGTGCCCGCGGACAATCTGGTCGGCGGCGAAGGCAACGGCTTTGCCATGGGCCAGCACCGCCTCGCTTATGGCCGGCTGCGCCACGGCATGCACAATGTCGCCAAAGCCCAGCGCGCGCTCGACATGGCGGTCGGCCACATCACCAAGCGCTCGACCTTCGGCCAGCTGCTCTCCGATCGGCAAGCCGTGCAGTTCATGCTCGCCGACTGCGCCGAGCAGCTCTATATCGGCCGGCTGATGCTTTTGCACATCGCCTACAAGGCGGAGAAGGGCCTCGACATCCGCCAGGAGAACTCGATCGCCAAGATCTTCCACGCCCACATGGTGCACAAGGTGATCGACACCGCGATCCAGCTCCATGGCGCGCTCGGCTTCAGCCAGGATACCCCGCTCGCCAAATGGTACACGCAAGTGCGCGCGCAGCGGCTGGTCGACGGTCCGGACGAGGTGCACAAATGGAAGATCGGCAAGAACGTCATCAAGGCGTTCCGCGAGCACGGCACGACGGCGAGCGCGGTGGGTGGGGATTTGCTGTAGGCGGCGCACGATTCTATTTGTTGTCGTCCCTGCGAACGCAGGGACCCATACGCTGCGGCGTTCGTTGTTGAAGAAGGTATCTAACGCCTGCGCTATTACCGATGGGCCGCGGAGTATGGGTCCCTGCGTTCGCAGGGACGACAAACAGATTGCAAACACGCCTTCGCCTTCTCGCGGCGCATTGCGCCCGAGCTATGCTGGAAACTTCCCGCCCTCTCCAAGTTGCTGCCAGGGACCCGGCCGACGCCGCGGCGTCGCAGCTCGGCAAAGCTTGTTCGCCCAGTTTTCCACTGTTTCCAGACGATGGCGCAACCGCCGCCTGAGCCACTCATCAAGCGCTCGCAACACCGACGGTGTTTGGCAGAAGCCGAAGTAGCCGCGCCATCCGGTGAGATAGGCGGACAACTCCTTGACAGTCTGCGCCGGCTGCGCCCGCATGTGCGCCGCGTCAGTTCTCCGACTCCTTTAGCGGGATCAGCAGGCGCCGTCGACCTGCTTCCATAGGTAAAGCTAAAGCCCAGGAACTTGCGGACGCTCGGTTTGGCGACCGCACTCTGGCCTTGTTGACCTTTAGCCTGAGACGCTTGGCAAGGAACCGTTCGATGCCGGTCATTACTGCTCGCGCACGTTGGCTGCGCACATAGATGTTGCAGTCGTCGGCATAGCGCACGAAGCGGTGACCGCGCTTCTCCAGTTCCTTGTCCAAGACGTCCAGCATCAGGTTCGACAATAGCGGCGAGAGCGGCCCACCTTGCGGCGTGCCTTCCTCCGTCGGACTGACCAGTCCTCCTCCATCACCCCTGCGGTCAGAAAGCCGCGGATGAGCTTCAGGATGCGCTTGTCACTACCCGCTTGGCTACGAGCCCCATCAGGATGTCATGGTTGACCCGGTCGAAGAACTTTTCCAGGTCGATATCCACGACGACGGCGTATCCGGACGCAATATAGCTCTGCGCCCGTTCCACCGCCTGATGCCGAGCGCTTCGGCCGGAAGCCGAAGCTCGTCTCGGAGAACGTTCCGGTCCCAGTCGGCCTGCAGCGCCTGCATCGCCGCTTCGCTGATCAGGGCGGTCGAGCACTGTCGGAATGCCGAGCAGCCGTACGCCGCCCGACGCCTTCGGTGATCTCCACGCGCCGCACCGGCTGCGGCTTGTAGTTGCCGTCGTGTAGTGGAGCCCGGATCGCAGGCCAGTGCTCCTTCAGGTAGGCGGGCAATTCGCCAACGGTCATCCCATCGACGCCTGCCGCACCTTTGTTGCGTTTCACTTGCGCCAACGCTTCTTCAGGTTCTCACGCTCGATCAACGTCTTCCATCGACGGTCCCGCGACCGCCGGGCGTTCGAGACAGACTTTCGCCGTGCATGCTTGGCTTGGCGGCAGCGCTTCGGCCACCCTCCGCCCCGGTGCCCGAGTTCAGTTCGATCTTGATTTTTCGCCGCATGGCTCGCACGAGATCGTCGCTCTAGTGGCCTCTTCCAGCGTTCGGGCCTTCGGCGGCGCTGCCGCTCGCCACTATGCCCTCTCGACTTCTGCGCGGTCAGCCGCCTTGCGACGGCCTCAGTCCCAAAAGCCGGGACACAGCGCAGACCTCCCGAGGTAAGACCGATCGCCTTCACCGCACGCCCGCCGGATTTGCCACCCCGACCATTGATGACCGTGGACTCGCGACCAGTAGCTCGCTCGTCCGGCCGGGTAGGCCTCGATATCCGGTGTTTGTCCATCGGGCCGCGACTTTGCTCCACGCTTTCTTCGACCCCACCTCGCGATGACGCCCTGCGCTTCGCTAGTCCTTCGCCGTCATCAGGCTGGACAGAGGACTTCCACCTCCGCTTATCGTTCATACTCGGCACACTATTGGGTCGACCGGAAACCGCGATGACAGCGGGATGTGTCCGCGATCTCGCGACGCATTGCGCCCGAGGTTTGCTGGAAACTTCAACGCCTCAATCCAGAGGGCGCAGGGAATGCCGGATGCGCGCTGCACCCGCGATCTCGTGTGCAATGTGCACAAAAAGGTGCGCACACGAGCATACAGGGCAGCGGAGAACATCCGACATTCCCTGCGCAATGGCTTTACGGCTTATACACGAGCTCTCCCCGGAGAACGGCTCTTTTGCCTCCGTTGCGCCCCGAAAACTATTGTCTCCAGGTGCATTGACGCCAGCACCGCGGCGTCAGGACCACACGTCTTCGCCGTACGCTCCAGCGCCTTTGGTCAAGGGCACCTTCGCGTCCACCGCAACCCGTCCAACGTCCGTGACGACGGCCGACGCCCTTCTGAGTAGGACGGGATGGCCGAGGATATACCCCTGATTTGACTTCCGTAAAAGCGAAATATTTTTTATTCTGGGGATTGACACGATTTCTGTAAAGCAGAAGTGATTTGCCCGTCGGGTTGATTTGTCGCACCTTTCCCTCCGTCGTCATTCCGGGGCGCGCGTAGCGCGCCCCGGAATGACGGAGAGTCGGGCGTCAAGCGGCAAATTGCGGCTTCCGCCCGGGGGAACGCCCTATTCCGCCGCCGACTCCAGCGGCGCTTCGCGGGGCATGATGATCTGGATCTTCGTTCCCGCACCAGGCTTGGTTTCCAGATGGATGCGGCCGCCGAGGCGACTGGTCACGATGTTGTGGACGATGTGCAATCCGAGGCCGGTGTTGCCCTGGTCGCGCCGGGTCGTGAAAAACGGATCGAACACGTGACGCTTGACCTCCGGGCTCATGCCGCAGCCATCGTCTGAAAACAGCAGCTCGACATTGCCCTTGCCCGACGCCCGCGCCGCAATATGAACCGATCCCCGGCCGCCGTCCGGAAAGGCGTGCGCCACGGAATTGAGCACCAGATTGGTCAGCACCTGGCCGTAAGGCCCGGGGTAGCTGTTCATGGCAAGATTGGATTCGCATTCGACGGTGACCGTCAAATTCCGCAGCCCGAAACGCAACCCACTGACGACCTGTTCGGTCACCTCGCCGAGATCGAAGCGCCGGCGATCCGAAACGTTGCGATCGGCCGCCACCTGCTTGAACGACTGGATCAATTCGACCGCGTTGCCGAGATTGAACATGATCTGGGACGCCGCCTCGCGGCTTGCCGCAATGAATTCCGTCAGGGTCGATCGGCGCACATTGCCCTTCGCGACGTCGGCCTCGAATCGTTTGGTCTTGTCGATCAACGCCGAGGCCACCGTCAGGCTGGTGCCGACCGGGGTGTTGATCTCGTGCGCCACGCCGGCCACCAGCCGTCCCAGCGCAGCCAGCTTCTCGGTCTGCACCAGGCTGCCCTGCGCGGCGCGCAAATCTTCCAGCGATTGCGACAATTGCCTGGTGCGTTCCTGCACCTCGGTGAACAGCCGCGTATTCTCGATGGCGATGACCGCCTGACCGGCGAAGGTTTTCAAGAGCTCGACCTGCGCCTTCGGAAATAATTGCGGCTCCAGCCGCATCACCGCGATCGCGCCGATCGCGACCTCGTCGCGCAGCATCGGCACGATCAGGATGCTGCGATAGCCCGATGTCTTCTGCAGTTCGCTGTAGCCGCCGGAGAGCAGCACATCCGGCTCATGCACCACGCGCCGCTCGCGGATCGCCACCGAGATCAGGTTTTTGCTGGTGAGCGGCGCCGGATAGGCCTTGCGCACCGCCGCCACCGATGCCGGGGAGAACTGATCGTGCGCGACCAGATGGACCTGTTCGCCGTCGCGGCGATAGACGGCGCTGAGCACGCTCTGGCAGAGCCTTGCTGCGTTCCTGACGATCCGGTCGAACACCGGCGCCAGGTCGGTCGGCGCGTCGGCGATGAGGCTGAGGACCTCGGCCGTTGCGGCCTGCCGCTCTCTGGCTTGCTGAAGTTCGAGGGCAAGTCGTTCGACCTCGGTTTGCGCAGCGCTTCCGACATCCGCTTTCGCAGGACTGGAGACGCGCGCCGCCTTCCGCGCAGCGCCGCGCTTTCGTGGCGTCGCCATACGGCTTTGCGGCTCATCCGGTCCGCCGCCTGCTCCAGAACGTCGTGCCATTACCCTGCCCCGGGCCACAGAATAAGCCATCGTATCGGCTTAGGCTAGGAGCGGGAAACGGGGACCGACGGCTGCTGCGGGCTGGACTCGGACATCGTAGCCTTGGCTACGACCCATTTTGCCGCCGGGCGCGGGCATCGTCAGGTCGCCCCAGCACGTCGACGTACTGCCCGATGGCGGACAGGCCGCGTCTATTGCCCGGATGACGGCCACCAACGTGTGCATTTCTGATTCATGAATGGCGCGCGCGGTATCGAGGCTGCAGGGTTAAAGAACCGGTAAACACTTCATGGCTAGATTTTGGCGGCAAATTGCAGCGAGGCCAGCATGTCAGCCGACGCAATTCGGGACCAGACGCAGCCTGACGGCGACAGACCCTCGGATGAAGAAATAACCCGTTGCAGGGACTACCTGTACCACTACGTCATGGTTCAGGGCTATGTAGATCGGCCGTTCGAGGGCCTGTCGTGGGACTACTTTCTTGCGGACGTCCAGTTGGAAGCGCGCGCAGCGCGCGTCAGCATGCGCGACCAGACCGTAGGGTCAATCTGCGACACAATACAGGTACTGCCTCCCACCGCTATCATCCGGCTGCGGGCAGCGCGCTACGTTTACTTCAGCCCTTTGGCTCCCGAGAACGAGGCTCAGGTCGATGAAGTCTTGCAGCCCTTGGACGCCGCTACGGTGAAGCTGATGCGGCAGCGGCGGCACGCTGTTCATGCGATTCATGCCATCGAAGCCAAGCAGGAAGCAGGCAGGAAAGAAGCGGCTGCGCGGCACGATGAACTTTTGACACAATGGTACAAATGCCCGCATGCCCGGATCAGTTCAGAACCTGAAGACTTCCTCCGCTGGATCAAGGTTCAGACACCTGACACCTGGCATGTCATTGTCGAGAGCTGGGACTACAATGCCGGCGATCGAGATGACGTGATCGAGTGGATCTTCGAGCAGCCGAACTGCGACCTCGGCACGGCCGCACAATCCTTTTTCACCGTCGGGCTCGCCGACGAAGAGCCTGAAAAGCTCAGTCCGGGCTATCGTCGCAGTTGGCACCTCATGAAGCGCATCGCCGACAATTGGCAAAATGGATTCTATGTACGCAATGAATTGCAACACTCGGTCGAACCCTCCCACATGAAGTACTATGATGAGCTGATAGCTCGCCGGAATGCCGAGGGTCGTCCGCTTCCCTGGAAGGTGCCGGGTCCGAACGCGCGCCGGTTTGGCGCGCGACGACCAGATTCGGCGTATTTCTATGAGCACGGCCATTTGAAGCTGGGTTTTGCCGTGTGGAAACGACACCGCGAGCGCTCGGGATGTGGTAGGGATTTTCCTCGCTGTTGCGAGGCATAGTCGCCACGCCTGATGCTGCTGAATGGAAGTCCGCCCAGCTTATTGGAAACACCCTCGGATGACGATCTTCATCGGTTGTAGATGGATTGCAGACGCGGCCGGCGCGGTGGCTAACCCTTCCTCGGTGACCAGCCATAAGCCTTGGCACAGGCACCGCCCATCAGCATTGCCCGCTCGGTGTCGCTGAGGCGGTCGGTCTTGAGGAAGGGTTCGACGGCCTGCGCGTAATTGACGACGGCGAAGGCGCGGGTCCAGTCGGTGCCCCACAGGCAGCGATCGAACCCCCAGGCCTCGAACACGCGGGCCATCGGATCCCAGATGTCGGGATACGGATACGGCTCGCGGGACAGCGTGCAGGCGCCGCTGACCTTGATCACCGCGTTCGGGCGCCTGGCGAGCGCCAGCACCTTCGGCAGGTCGGCCCAGGGTTGCGGCGGCGCGGGCGGCACGCGCGGCTGCAGGATGCCGAGATGATCGATGATGAAGCGCGTGTCGGGATGGCGATCGATGATCGCCGTGCCGGCGTCCAGATTGTCCCAGCACAATATGTTGACCGGAAAATCGTGGCGAACGGCGGCGCGCGCAATCCGGTCGAGGCCGGGATGATCGGGATCGCGCTTGTTCTCCCTTGTCAGCATGATGCGGATTCCGACCGCGCCCGGCGTCTTCTTCCAATCGGCGACGACATCGGCCACATCAGGGTTGTCGGGATCGACCGGCTTGACGATGGCGAGCCGGGTAGGATGGGCGCGCTGCACTTCCACGGCATAGCTGGCATCGTAGCGGTACAGGGAAAAAGCGGAGATGAAGATCGCGCCGTCGACGCCGACCTTGTCCATCGCCGCCACCATCTCGTCACCGGTGACGTGATCGGGCCAGTTCGGCACGCTGTGCCAAGGCCGCTTCGGCGTGTTCGCCTCATAGGCGTGAACCTGGGAATCGATAATCGCCATCGGGCAGTGCCTCCGTTTTGCGGCGATTTTGGGATTGCCGCAGGGGCGTGTCCAGAGCGCGAAGACGCGGGGAAGCCCTGCGCGGATTGCAGCCGGCTAGCTGCACCTGGCGAGCAGGGTAAACTCTCGCATGCCGTAGTTGTCGAGCACATCGACAGCACAGCCGAGTTCCCGTTCGCAATAGCGGACCCACGGCTCAGGCCCGGTGCGGTAAAGACTGGCCGCCTGCGCATCCGTCACAACCGCCGTCTCCGCCACGAAGTTGACGGCAAAACCACGGCGGCTGGTGCGCCTGATGTCACCGAGCATGGTGGCGATGAAGACTTCCCAGACGCCGCGGGAATAGCCGACATGGACGTTCATGATGCCGCTGGCGACGGAGTAATCCGCAACGCGCGGAGCTGCCCTGCCAACGACGAAACGGCGATCGGGGCCGCGGAAGCGCCGGCGCGCCCGGCTGATCATGGCGCGCGACAGATCGACGCCGAGATAGTCGATCGCAGATTCGCCGTGACGCATCGCAAGGAATGCACAAAGCGCGCCATAGCCGCAGCCGATGTCATTCAAGGAGAACGGCGCAGAGAAATCGCAAATCTTGAGGAGCTGAACAAAGCGCATGTTCTGGGTGGCCTGGCACGACCAGTCGACGCCGAGCGGCGTGGCGCCATGTTTGGCGACGCGCGCGCTGTAATAAGCCTCGACGCCGGCGTACATGCCTGACAGCGTCTCGCTGTCAGGCGCCACACCTGTGCCTGCGGCTGGTGCCGGGCGACTCATTTCTTCTTGGCCTTCTTGGCGCGCCGATCCCTTGCGGCCTTGGCGGCCTCCTGCTTGGCCACGCTTGCAGGCTTGGTCGGAATCGAAAGGATCCGGTAGGACTGCGTGGTGAAAATGAGCGGGTGGCCTTCCAATGCGAACGTCACCCGCGGGTCATCTTTCATAAGGTGGGTGGTCACATGCAGGGGCGGCGTACCCCCCGGTACAAGCACGAGGGCCTGCTTGAATGCCGCGATCACCCGCTGATACCCATCCAACTTTGGCACATCCGACGGGTAGGTGTGCAGCGTGTCGAGAAAGCTGAACCAGCGGTTGCTTTCCAAAAAGCCGCACGGCACGATCCCCAACAGCGCAAAGGAGTCCTCCAGGGTATGGTTGCTGGAGAATATCCCAAACTCTTCCTGCAACCTGGTCATCTCTTCTATCCCGCCGGGACCAAATCGCCTGTTAAGCATCGCGAGAACGTCCAGCGTGGTGTCATCTCCGATCGCAAATCCCATCGACAAGCCCTCCGGTTTCAAAGTCGCCACTGGAAAACATCAAGGTCGTGCAGCCGTCATCCACGCTGTTCAAGGCAGGTTCGCAGCTGCGTCAGCCGCGGCTCAAAGAATGCCGCACCAGATACGTTCAACAATTCCTCGGCACGCAAAATCAGTTCACCAACCTCCTTGTCGTTTTTGGCATCGCCAGCGGCGGCCAGAACGAGGCCGCGCAACAGCGTTGCATGAAGCTCGGCAATCCGATCGGTGCGTCGCCTGGCGACCGCAACGGCTTCGTCAACCGTCGCCAACGCGGCATCGAGATCGCCCGCGCGATAGAGCGCGTCGGCAAGATCGGCCAGCATGCGGGCTTCGAATTCCAACCCCGCCCGCGCGTTGCGGGCAAAATCGATCGCCTGTCGGAGCAGATCCGCGCCCGCGGCAAATTCGCCGGCGGTCGCCTTGGCGAGCCCGGCGCTCGCAAGCGCGGCAACCCGCAAATACGGCGTTCCGGATTGCTCGGCCAACTCGGCGACCTTGTCGGCGTGCGGCCGCGCGAGTTCTGGATTACCCACACCCCAGGCCATCTCCACGGACGCAAAATGCGGGATGAACTGCACCACCGAGACGACACGCTCGGGGACCGCCTGCAACACTTCGGCAAGCCGCTGCTCGGCCTCGCGAAACCGGCCGAGCCGGACCAGAATTCGCGTCCTGAGGCATTTGATCCAATGCTCGACATCGAACCCCAGAATTTGATTGGGGTTGAGGCCAAGGGTGACATTGCTGTCAAAGCCGGCCTGTTCGGCAATGGCGACGAGGGCCACCTCGCCGGCATTGAGCGCTTCGTGCAGGCGGCCGGACAAGAAGAAGGCCTGGCTAAGCATGGCATTGACCGTTGCAAAACGCCCCACGTCGCCTTCGCCCGACGTCAGTTTTGCGGCATCCTGTGCCAGATTGACGTAGTCATCCGCCGCCGCGGTCGCGGCCAGGATACGGCCGTAGGCGCCAAGCAGTATCGGCTCGTTCATCCGGTCCGCGACGCGCGCATATCTGAGCGCCTCCTCGGCGTAGGGCTTGACCTCTTCGGCCGATATCCCTTCCCGCCAGCCGAAGTTCAGGATCTGACCGCTCGCCATCGCACGGAGCCGGTCAATATGCTCGGACTGCGGCTGATCCTGCAGCAGTGAGCGAATTCTCTTCCAGTTCTTGAACGCTTCGGCGGAATTCGTCTTGCCGATCCATTGCGCGGCACGCTGCAGATGGCCGGCAGCCTCCAGCGTCCGACCGGCCGCTTCATAGTGATAGGCGAGAAGTCCCGCGAACTGGTCGAGTTTCCCCCAATCGAACGATTCGATCGTTTGCGCGACGGCAGAATGCAGCGCAACGAGGCGCGACCGCAATTGCGTCGCGTAAGCCACCTCCTGGATCAGCGGGTGACGAAACCCGAGAAGGCCCTGATCGTAGGGCGGCAGATCATACAACAACTCGGCCTGCCTGAGCTGCGATATGGCCTCCAGCAGCTCGTCATTGGGCAACGCCGCGACCGGTTTCAGAATAGACATCGCGACCAGCCGGCCGATCACCGCGGCGGTTTCGAGCACCTGCTTGGCGATTTCCTCAAGGTGGTCGATGCGCGCCGCAACGACCGCCTGCACCGTGGCAGGAAGCGGGACGGTATCGATGCCGTGCTTCAGCCGATAGGCGCCCCGCTCGCCTTCGACGTCGCCACGTTCCGCAATCGCGTTGGCGAGTTCCTCGAGGAAGAACGGATTGCCCTGCGCGCGCTCGATGACATTGCGGCTGAGCAGGGCCAGCGAGGGATCCTCGCCGAAATGTTCGCGCAGCAGCCGGTTCGCCTCGGCCCATTCCAGCGGAGGCATCACGATCTGGCGGTAATGCGAGCGTTGCGTAAAGGATGCGGTGAAGCCGGTCCGGAAATTGACGACCAGCATCGTCGTGGTGCCGACGATCGCGTCCGCCAGCGCCTCGACGAATTCTTCGCTCGCGGCGTCGATCCAGTGCAGATCCTCGATCAGCACCACGGTCGCCGTTTCGCCGGGACCCGACCGCACGATGGTCCGCACCAGATCGAGCAGTTGAATCTTCAGCGCGCGCGGATCGAGTTTTGGCGCGGGACGCTGCGGGTCCGCCAAGCCGAGGAATTCGAGCAACAGAAGCAGCTGTTGATCGGAAGAAGCCATCGGCGCGAAGCGGTCCGTCACCCTGCGCCGCGACGTGTCGACCGGGTCCTTGGCCCGAATGCCGAAGTAGTCGCGCAACAACTCCAGCACCGGCTGGAATGGCGTCGCCCGGCCGTGGGCGAGTACCCGACCCTCATAGACCCGAATGCCCTGCCGGCGGCAATCCTCGGCAAACTCGAAGCACAGGCGGCTCTTGCCGATCCCGGCGTCGCCGACGACGCCGACCAGACGCCCTTCGCCCTTGACCGTACTCGCGAGTTCGTGTTCGAGGGCGGCGAACTCCTCATCGCGCCCGATCATCGGCGTCAAGCGCCTTCCGCTGCGGAAGACGTCGCTTGCCGGGGCGTTGAGCAACCCGGTCAGCTTGAACACCTCTATTGGAGCAGCGATTCCGCGAACCGTCTGCATGCCGAGCGGCACGACTTCGACAAATTGTTTGGCGCCAACATAGGTATCCCTGGTGATGAAGATGCAGCCCTCTTCCGCCATCTGCTCCATTCGATTGGCGAGATGGACGTTGGCGCCCGCGGCGTCATAGGTCTGGTAAATGGTGTTTTCGATGGTCTGGACGACGACTTCGCCGGTGTGCAGGCCAACGCGAATTTGCATGTTCGGATCTTGCAGCCGCGCGATCGAATCCTGCATCGCGAGCGCGGCCAGGCAACCGCGAACGGCATGATCCTCGTGCGGCCGCGGCGCGCCGAACAGCGCCATGACGCCGTCGCCCTGGATCTTGTTGACGATCCCATCGTAGCGGTGAACGGCATCCTTCATCAGGTTGAGCACCGGCTCCAGCCGCTGCATCGCCAATTCCGGATCGCCAAGACTGTCGATCAGGCTGGTTGAATTTCGAATATCCGCAAACAGCAGCGTGAGATTTTTGCGTTCGCCGCCTTTGGTGCTGAGCGAGCGGAGCAGACGTTGCGGAGAGCTACCGGGGCCGCCCCCCTTGCTCGTCAGCGCCGTACCGCAATGACCACAGAACCGGCTTGTAGCTCCATTGATGGTTTGGCAGGCGTCGCATTTGAGGCCCAGCGGCGAGCCGCAGTTTTCGCAATAGTCGTTGCCGGACCTGTTCAGGCTACCGCACCGTACGCACTGCATGGCCAGCCCCTACGACGGCCGAGACCGCCAATTTCCACCCAGATGAGCACAACTCGACATTCTGCACAATTGCAGCGCTCACACGGTTTCGATCAATTGAGGCGAATTTGTTGCGGCAGGATACGTTAGCCGCGTGGGCGCTGATTGACCCACGATCGATCGGCGTCTCAGAATGGTTGTGGTTATCCCCGCTGGCCGAATTCGCCCCAATGTCGAGCAGCAGGAAATCAGGAAGCGCGCTCTCGCGCCACCGCCTGCCAGCCGATATCACGGCGGCAAAAGCCTTCCGGCCAATTGAGGCGGTCGACGGCCGCGTAGGCGCGCTGCTGCGCCTCGGTCACCGTCTTGCCCATGGCGCAGACGTTCAGCACGCGGCCGCCGCTGGCGAGAATCTGTCCGTCCTTTTCGATCGTCCCGGCGTGGAAGATTTCGACGGCCTCGACTTTCGCGGCTTCGTCCAAACCGCCGATCACGGAGCCTTTGCCATAGCTGCCGGGATAGCCTTTGGTCGCCATGATCACGGTCAGCGCCGCATCATCGAACCAGCGCAGGCTGAAATTCTTCAATTGCCCGTCGGCTGAAGCGATCAGCGCCGGCAGCAGATCCGACATCATCCGCATCATCAGGACCTGGCATTCCGGATCGCCGAAGCGGGCGTTGTATTCGACGAGTTTCGGGCCGTCCCTGGTCACCATCACGCCGGCAAACAGCACGCCCTTGTAGGGCGATCCCATCGCCTTCATCGCGCGCAGCGTCGGATGGATCATCTCCTCCATGACGCGCGCGCACATCGCCTCCGTCATGACCGGTGCCGGGGAATAGGCGCCCATGCCGCCGGTGTTCGGCCCCTGGTCGCCATCGAAGGCGCGCTTGTGGTCCTGCGCGGTCGCCAGCGGCAGCGCGTGCTCGCCGTCGCACAGCGCGAAGAACGAGGCTTCCTCACCGACCATGAATTCCTCGACCACGACCTCGGCGCCGGCCTCGCCAAAGCCGCCGCCGAACATCATGTCGACGGCATCAAGCGCCTCGGCTTCGCTCATCGCGACGACGACGCCCTTGCCGGCGGCGAGGCCATCGGCCTTGATCACGATCGGCGCGCCCTGCTGGCGGATATAGGCTTTTGCCTGCTCGGCGTCGGTGAAATGCGCATAGGCCGCGGTCGGGATGTTGTTGTCGCGGCACAGATTCTTGGTGAAGGTTTTTGAACTCTCCAGCCGGCCCGCGGCCTGGGTCGGACCGAACGCCTTGAAGCCGGCGGCGCTGAGATCGTCGACCATGCCGGCCGCAATCGGCGCGTCCGGGCCGACCACCACGAAATCCACCTTGTTGTCCCTGCAGAACCCGATCACGGCCGGATGGTCGGTGATGTCGAGCCCGACGCATTCGGCATCTTTGGCGATGCCGGCATTGCCCGGCGCGCACCACAATTTGGTCAGCAGCGGAGATGCGGCGATCTTCCATGCCAGTGCGTGTTCGCGGCCGCCGGAACCGAGCAGGAGGATGTTCATGGGTTTGGCCAGATGTGGAGTTCGATCCGGTTTCGGTCGCACGAATCTCCCGCCGCCTGCAAGGGGATTTCAACAGGCCCGGTCATTCCCCGATGCGCAATTGCGCATCTGAGGGCGCGCGCAGCGCGACGCCACGATGTGCAATTGCACATCGGGGTATCCATAACCACGATCGGGAGTATGGATTCCGGGCCAGCGCCAAGTGGCGCATCCCGGAATGACGAGAACTACCTTCCCGAGCCTGCAATGATTTCCTGCAGCATGGCGACATGGCGGGCAAAGGCACTGCGGCCCGCGGCGGTCGCGGTCACCGTGGTCTGCGGCTTCTTGCCGACAAAGGCCTTATCCACCGCCACATAACCGGCCTTCGACAGTGTCTCGATATGGGCGCCGAGATTGCCGTCGGTGGCGCCGGTCAGCTTTTTCAGCTGGGTGAAATCGAGCCCCTGCCCGTCCGGCAGCGCGGTGAGCGCCGCCATGATCCGCAGCCGCAACGGCTGGTGGATGACGTCGTCGAGCTCGGCCATGTCAGCTCCGCCGCATCCAGAGTCCGCCGACGATGAGTCCGCCGCCGTGCGCCATCGCCATCCACAGCAGGAACGCCGCACCGATGTAGTAGTAGCCGATCAGCGTCAAGGCGGTCGTGCAGATCGCGATCACGATAAATGCATAACCGAACCACAGCCCGGCGATCCCGTAAAACAACATGCCATAGAGAGCCCAGAACACGATCATCTGGCGCGGCCCGAAATGACCGAGCACGATCGAGCAAAAAGCGCCGAATGCACCGATCAGCAGAAAGGTGATCAACGAGCGGATCGGAAAGGGCTTGCCGCCAGAGCGGATATTGGTGAATACGCCAATGGCAATGGAGACGACGAGACCGGTGAGATTGGTGACGGTCCAGATCGCGTAGCCCTGACGCGGCCAAGTGTAGTTGGCAATGTAGGCTGCGACCAGCAGCACGCCCCACATGGCGACGATGAGACCGGAAATCTGGTAGATCCGCGATTGGCGAACGCGCTGTACGACGTCGTTGATCTCGGCGAGCGCTTCTGAGGCTTGTTGGCTGTCGATCATGATCTCAGGTCTCACCGGGTTGCGATATCTTCGGATATCACGGAAACCGCCGCCGCCGTGCTGACGACATCCATGTGATTGATGTTTTCAAGGATGCGGACATCGATGTTCGCCTTTGGTGAGCGACGGACCGTTTCCTCATACTTCCCTGACAGCATCAGTTCGTCATCGGCGCCGGCGATCAGCGTCAGGGGGCCCTTGGCCGCGTCGAGATCGACGCGATAGTCGCGATGCGTTCCGAAGTTGGCAAGCAGACGGAAGGAATATTCCGACGTCAGAATGCGTGTCGTATTGGGCGGCACTGCAAAGGCAATGACAGGAAGCTGTTCGCAGCATGGTAGTCCGGCCGCATGCAGGAGACTCAAGGCGATGATGCGCGGCAGATTAGGGCTGGCCCAACCGCCGGCGTTTTCCCGGCTGGAGGCCGCCTTGGTGCCGAGATATGGCGACAGCAGCACCGTGCGCGTGAACAGGTTCTGGATCGGCGAACCCGCCACCCGCAATGCGAACGCGCCGCCCGACGAATGCCCGACCAATGTCAGCGGTGCGGATGGGATTGTCGTTCGGATCAATCCAACGAGGTCGGCCATGTCGTCTTCGAGCTGACCGATATAGCCGATGTCGCCGCGCGTGCCGGACGCACCGTGGCCGCGAATGTCGGGCACAAAGCTTTCGACCCCGCGGGCCGCAAGGCTCTTGGCGAGGGGATGCACCGCGAGGCTGGAACCGGATGAGCCGTGGACCAGAATCGCTACGCGGCCTGTTGTCGGCTCGCGCGGGGCATAGCGGCGATACGCGAGCCTCGATCCGTCCCGGGCTTGGAACGTGAGAACGGGGGGAATGCCTTCGCGATCGCCAGCCCGTACCGTTTCGGAAATGAACGCCAGGGTCGGCGGCTTTGTCACCGGCCGGGCGATCATGCCGACCAGCAGCAGCGTGACCAGTCCCGCTGCGGCGAGACCCCAGACAACCAGCTTGAAAAATCTCGACATGATCGTAGCCGCCATGATGGGAACGCCCTCTGTTTACTTATTGTAGAATACTCTGTATTACAGAGTACTCTGGTATGCAAATCTTGATTTGCGAGGATGGCTGAAATCCCTACCTTGCGTACAAACCCCAAAAGCCTGATTCGATTGATGAGATGCCAGCGACAGAACCACTACTCAACGCGCCCGAATTTACCGTCTCGGAACTGTCCTCCGCCCTGAAGCGGACGGTGGAGGACGCCTATGGCCATGTCCGGGTGCGCGGCGAAATCTCAGGCTTCCGCGGACCGCATTCCTCCGGCCACTGCTACTTCGCGCTGAAGGACGAGAGCGCCAAGATCGAGGCGGTGATCTGGAAATTTGCCCATGCGCGCATGCGCTTCAAGCCGCAGGAAGGGCTCGAGGTAATCGCGACCGGCAAGCTCACGACCTATCCGGGCTCGTCGAAATACCAGATCGTGATCGAAGCCATCGAGCCGGCCGGCGTCGGCGCGCTGATGGCGCTGGTGGAAGAGCGCAAGAAGAAACTCGCCGCCGAGGGCCTGTTCGACGAGGCGCGCAAGCAATTGCTGCCGTGGCTGCCGGAAGTGATCGGCATCGTGACGTCGCCGACCGGCGCCGTGATCCGCGACATCCTGCACCGACTGCAGGACAGGTTCCCGCGCCGCGTGCTGGTGTGGCCGGTGAAGGTCCAGGGCGAAGGCTCGGCCGAGCAGGTTGCGGCGGCGATCCGCGGCTTCAATGCGCTGCCGGAGGGTGGCCGGATCCCGCGGCCGGATTTGCTGATCGTCGCGCGCGGCGGCGGCTCGCTGGAAGATCTGTGGTCGTTCAACGAGGAGATCGTGGTTCGCGCCGCCGCCGAGAGCATGGTCCCGCTGATCTCGGCGGTCGGCCACGAGACCGACATCACGCTGATCGATTTTGCTGCCGACAAACGCGCCCCGACGCCGACGGCCGCCGCCGAGATGGCGGTTCCCGTGCGCAGCGAATTGCTGGTCGAGGTCGCCGGCCTCGCGCGGCGCACCATGGTGTGCTGGCTGCGCGGCCAGGAAAGCCGCCGCAACGAATTGCGCGCCGCGGCCCGCGCCCTGCCCGCGGCGGGCGACTTGCTGGCGATCCCGCGGCAACGGCTGGACAGCGCAGGCAGCGCCCTGCCCCGCGGCTTGAAAGCCAACACCAACGCGCATCATCGCCGCTTCTCGCAGCTCAGCGCCGGCCTGACATTGAAAGTGCTACGCGGGCAGGTGTCGCAGGCGAGGCAGCGCCTGATCGTATCCGGCGAGCGCATCAGGCTTTCCGCGCGGGCATTGCTGCGCAACCGGCGGGATCGTTTTGCCGGACTGGAAGTCCGGCTGAAAGCATCGAAACTTTCCAACGCGCAAGCGCAGCGCAACGCCATTGCGCGCGCACGCGAGCGCACGCTCAGGCTTGCCGAGCGCGCGCGCCGCGCGCTTGATACCGCGATGCAGCGCCGTGAGGCCCGCGTCGCCCATAGCGGCCAGTTGCTGTCGGCGCTGTCGTATCGCGGTGTGCTGGCGCGCGGCTTTGCGCTGGTGCGCGACGAACACGGCCACGCCGTCCATGCCGCCGCCTCGATCGGGCCGGGCGCGCCGCTGTCGATCGAATTCTCCGACGGCCGCGTCGCGGCAACGGCGGATGCCGACCGGCCGGCGGCAACCTCGGCACCGACGAGCCAGCCGACCCTTGCCCGGCGCGAAACCAAGACGCTGGCGCCCAAGCGCGTGGTGAAACCGGTCGATCAGGGCAGCTTGTTTTAGGCCCTATTCATCACCATCGGGTGGGTTTCGGGAGCGGACAGCCCAGCCTATCTATGATAGATCGAATTTTGGAAAATACACTTTAGCCGGCCCCGTGAATTGGCCGGCCTGTCGGAGAGTTTACGGTGCTGAATAAATTCGGTCCCTCGGGACATGGCGAAGCGCAGGTGCAGTATCTGGATGGCGATTTCCGCGTGGTCTCACCGGGAACCTATGTGCGCTGCGCCATATCGGATGTGCGGATCCCGCTCGACGAGTTGAAATACTGGAGCGTCGATCTGCAGGAGGCCTATTCGGTGCCATCAGCCGTGCTGCAGCGGCATTTTCCCGGCGCGCTGAAGACGCAGGGATAAACACCGCCGTCGTCCCGGGCTTGACCCATAACCACAAGCCTTTGTGGTTAGGACCGGCTGCAGCTCCAGTTCGCTTTAACAACTGACGACGGTGGCTATGGGTCCCGGGTCAAGCCCGGGACGACGAGCTGCTGAATTTTTTCTCGCGGGCCTTGAAGAGATGATCGGTCACGACCCTCTTCAGCTTTGCGGCATCCTCAAACTCCAGCGTCACCGCAAACGGCACGATCGGCTTCGCCCAATCCGGCAGGCTGCCGCCGGCCCGTAGCCGCGCCAGGTCCTTTTCCGTCGTCACCAGCGTCAACGCCTCGCGGCCGGCCTCGGCGATCAGCGTTTCGATCTCGCCCATGGAAAACGCGTGATGGTCAGCGAAGGCGCGTTGCCGGACCACTTCGACGCCGCTCGCCGTTAGCGTGGCAAAAAATCTTGCGGGGTCGCCGATGCCGGCAAAGGCCAGCACGCGCTTGCCGCGCAGCGCAGCGACGGATGCTTCATCCGGCACAAGACGCGCGCGCAGCACCGGCTTGTCCTGCGCGGCAACCTCGGCCGCGACCGCTTCCGCTGCCGTACCGTTGCCGACGATGATCAGCGCATCGGTGCGCGCCAGTTGCGGCGGCAAGGGCGCGCGCAGCGGGCCGGCGGGAAACACCTGTCCGTTGCCGAGGCCGCGGCCGGCGTCGATCACGATCAGCGAGGCGTCCTTGCTGACCGCCGGGCTCTGGAAACCGTCGTCCATCAGGATCACGCTGGCGCCCAGCGAGCGCGCCAGCGGAACGCCGTCGGCGCGTTGGCGCGCGACCACCACCGGCAGCGTCGCCGCCAGCATCAGCGGTTCATCGCCGACATCGGCGGCGGCATGCCGCTCCGGATCGACCCGCACGGGGCCGTGCAATTTTCCGCCATAGCCGCGGCTGAGCACCACCGGCGTCTCGCCGAGATCGCGCACAAGTTTCGCCAGCGCCAGCACGGTCGGCGTCTTGCCGGCGCCGCCGACGTGATAATTGCCGATGCAGATGACGGGGACGCCGGCATCCAGTCCCCCGCGCTGCATTCGTCTTGCGGCGATGGCGCCGTAGAGGGCGGCGAGCGGTGCCAATAGACCGGATTGAAGGGAGGGCGGGCCGTGCCAGAAGCGCGGCTCACGCATTCGCGGCTCCCATTTCGAGCCGCAGCTGCAACAGATACGGCTCGAGGGCGACCAGCGTGCGATCCAGCGCGCCGCCGAGTTGTTCGACCACGCGCTCGGAGGCGACCAGCGAGGCCTCGCGCGCCCTGGGATCGGCGAGCAGCTGACCGAGTTGTTTGACCAATGCTTCCTGGGTGTCGGCCCGGCGCGCGCCGCCGGCCTGATCGAGCGCCTGGTAGACGTCGCTAAAATTGAACACGTGGGGACCATGCACGATCGAGGCGCCGAGCTTGACCGCCTCGATCGGATTTTGCCCGCCATGCGCGACCAGCGATCCGCCCATGAACACGATCGGCGACAACCGGTAGAACAACCCGAGTTCACCCATGGTATCGGCGACATAGATGTCGGTGGCAGCAACAGGCAATTCCTCGCGCGAACGCAACGACGCGTGCAGGCCTGAAGCCTCGATCATCCGCGCGATCGCCTCGCCGCGATCGGGATGCCGCGGCACGATCACGGTGAGCAGGTTGGGAAAGAATCCGGCGAGCGTCTTGTGCGCCTCCGCCAGCATCTCATCCTCGCCGGGATGGGTGGAGGCCGCGACCACGACGGGGCGCCCGCGCGTCATCGCCATCAGCCGCTCCAGCTTGGCGCTGTCAGCCGGTGGTGCGGGAACGTCGAGCTTCAGATTGCCCGTAGTCACGACGTTGGGACAGCCAAGCGTCGAAAACCTGTCGGCATCGGTTTGCGACTGCGCCAGGCACAATTCGAACCGGCCGAGCAGCGCCGAGATGGTGCCGGACACCCGCCGCCAGCGCGGAAACGAGCGAGGCGACATGCGGCCATTGATCAATACCATCGGCAGCCGGCGCGCCGCGCTGGACAGGATCAGATTCGGCCACAGATCGGATTCGATGAACAGCGCCAGCGAGGGACGCCAATGGTCGAGAAACCGCGCGACATAGCGCGGCGAGTCGTAGGGCACGTATTGATGGATGACGTCGGGGGGAAATCGCTTGGCGACCACCGCCGCCGAAGTCACCGTGCCCGAGGTGAGGAGGACGCGCAGGTTCAGCGCCCGCAGCTCTTCGACCAGCGCTGCCGAGGCCAGTACCTCACCGACGCTGGCGCCGTGAATCCACACCAGCGGCCCGACCGGGCGAACATCGGCGCTGACGCCGCGGCGCTCGCTAACGCGCGCCGGATCTTCCTTGCCGAGCTTCAGCCGGCGGCTGATGAACGCAGGCGCCAGCGGCACCATCGCGGACGACAGACCGCGGTAGACGCGCAACGTCATCGGCAGCGGCAGCGAATTAACCAAGGGCGGCCTCCGGACGTCCGACAGCCGCGTAGGCGCGACGGGTCGCTTCGTTCAGATAAGTCTCTACCTGTTGGCGCAGCTTTTCCATGGTCTCTGCGTCGGCATCCGGCGGCACGAAAACCGCATCAATGCCTACCACGGCACCCCTGCCGAATGGCAAATTGATGGTGGAGGAATCCCAGTTTTTCAGCCGGATGAACCGGCTGGTCACCATCGCAAAAGGGAGAATCGGCCGCCCGGACTCCCGCGCCAGCATGATGAGGCCGAGCCCCACCACCCGCGCCCGCTTCGGCACGTCGGCGGTGGTCGCGACGTTCCAATTGTCCTCCAGCGCCAGCACCATCTCCCGGAACGCGCCGACGCCGCCCTTGCGGTGAAAGGCGCCGCCATGGTCGCCGGAGCCCCGGATCGTGCCGATGCCAAGCCGTTCGGCCGCAATGGCGTTGAACTCGCCGTCGCGATGGCGCGAGATCAGCACCTTGGCACGATGGCTCGCCTTGGTCTTGATGAACGGCGTCATGAAATGCTGGCCGTGCCAGAACGCGAGAATCGCCGGCATCACCGGCTCGACCTGGTCATAGACATCGGCCGGCTGGTAGCTGAACCTGTTGGTCAGCCAGACCAGCCGCAGATATTCGGCCGCAAGCACACCGAGCGCGCGCTGAACCCAGCTGCTGCGCAGCAAATCGCGAAAGAATCGTTTCAACGGGCAGGCTTCGTGTCTTGCTTGGTATCCTGCTTGGTGTCCTGACCCGGATCGAGCAGCCGATGGAGATGAACGACGAAATAGCGCATGTGGGCGTTGTCCACGGTCTGCTGCGCCTTCGCCTTCCAGGCCGCATGGGCGGTGGCGTAATTGGGAAACACGCCGACGATCTCGACCTGGTCGAGATCCTTGAACGTCGTATGTTCGAGATCGGTCAACTCGCCGCCGATGACGAGATGAAGCAATTGCGGCTGGGCACTATCTGGCATGATGGTCTTTCCTAACGAGGCGCCCGGCAAGCAAGGTTGGCGATTTGGTTCGCAAGATTCTGGTTCGCAAGATGGCGTGGCATGACGAGCCCTGACGCATGGCGTGTTCAGGGCAGCGGTCGGGTTCGAAAATGCTCGACAATGCGTGCATGCCGATCATGTCCCGCTGCCACCAGCACCCCGTGCGTCACCTCCCGGCGATTATACTCAATCGTGTCCCCCGAGAGCGCGGTCATTCTACCATCGGCTTCCTGCACGATCAAATTCGCCGCCGCAAGGTCCCAATCGCGGCTCTGGCCACCGGCAAAGGCCGCATCCAGGCTGCCGTCGGCGACCCGGCACAACCGAAGCGCCAATGAGCCGATTCGCGGATGCAGCGTGATGTCGTCCGGTGACGGGCTCAGCCGCTGCACCAGCGGCTTCGGTCCGGCCATGCGGGAAAAATCCAGATCGGTGCCCGCGCTCGCGAGCACGCGCTTGCCGTTGAGTGTCGCGCCCTGCCCGCGCATCGCAAAGAAGAACTCGTCGGTCGCCGGCGCGAACACTGCGGCCAGCACCGGCGTAGCATCGGCAACCAGCGCAATGCTCACGCACCAGTCTTCGCGGCCGGCAAGATAGCCGCGGGTGCCATCGATGGGATCGACGATCCAGACCACCTTCTTGCCGAGACGGGCATCATCATCGACGCTTTCTTCCGACAGCCAGCCGTAATCTGGCGTTGCCGCGCGCAGCCGGCTTTCGATGAGATCGTTGACGGCGATGTCGGCTTCCGACACAGGCGACGAGGCACCCTTGGTCCAGTTCTTCAATTCGGTGCGAAACAACGACAGCGCCAGCGCGCCCGCCTCCCGCACCGTTTCCGTCAGCAGCGCCGCGTCACGCGCCTTGATAAGGTCGAGCGTATCAGCGTCCGCCAAGCGTCAAACCCTCGATGCGCACCGTCGGCGCATTGACGCCATAGCGGAATTCCAGATCGTTGGCGGGCGTCATTGATTGGAAGATCGGCAGCAAATGACCCGCGATCGTCACCTCGCTGACCGGATAGGTGATCTCGCCATTCTCGATCCAGAAGCCGGACGCGCCGCGGCTGTAATCGCCGGTCACGCCGTTGACGCCGGAGCCGATCAAATCGGTGACGTAAAAACCCTGCTTGATGTCGGATATCAGCTCGGCCGGCGTCGGCTCGCCCGCCTCCATGTGCAGATTATACGATCCCGGCGACGGCGACGACGACACGCCGCGATGCGCGTGCCCGGTCGTGACCAGTCCGAGCTCGCGCGCGGTCGCGGTGTCCAATAGCCACGAGGTCAGCACGCCCTCGTCGATGATCGCGAGCTTCTTCACCGTGACGCCTTCGGCATCGAAGGTTTGCGAACGCAAGCCGCGCACCCGCAGGGGATCGTCGATGATGCGGATGTTTTTGGCGAACAGTTGCTCGCCCATGCGGTCTTTCAGGAAACTGGTCTTGCGCGCGATCGAGGCGCCGTTGACGGCGCCGACGAGATGGCCGACCAGCGAACCCGACACCCGCGGATCGAACACGACAGGCACCTTGCAAGTCTCGACCTTGCGCGGATTGGCCCGCGCCACGGTGCGTTCGCCCGCCTTGCGGCCGACGCTTTCGGGCGCGACGAGATCGGACGCATGCGGCGCCGACGTGTAGTCGTAGTCGCGCTCCATGCCGGTGCCTTCGCCCGATATCGCGGTCATCGAGATGCCCTGGCTCGATCGCAAGTACGAGCCGTGGAAACCGGTCGAGGTTACCAGCACCATGCCGCCGATGCCGCTCGAGGCCGAGGCGCCGCCGGATCGCGTCACGCCCTTGACCGCAAGCGCTGCGGCCTCCGCTTCAACGGCGCGGCGTTCGAGTTCGGATGTCGAGGGAACCGTGCGATCGAGCAAATCGAGATCGGCGAACTCGCGCGCCAGCAACGCGGGATCGGCAAGCCCGACATATTTGTCGTCGGGCGCCACCTTCGCCATCGCCACCGCGCGCTCGGCCAGTTTCGCAATGCCATCGCCGCTGACGTCGTTGGTCGAGACCACGGCCTGGCGCTGGCCCACCAGCACGCGCAATCCGACATCATCGCCTTCAGAACGCTCGGATTCCTCGACGCGGCCGTCGCGCACTTCGACGCCTTGCGAGACGCCGCGCACCGCGACCGCATCAGCCGCATCGGCGCCGGCGCGCTTGGCGGCCTCGACCAGTTGCTGCGCCAGCGCCGACAGCGCCGATTGGTCGAACAGGTCGGAAGATGAAGTCCTGGAAGATGAAGTCTTGGATGGTGAAGAGTTCACAAACAAAATCCCTGACATTGAAGCGGGTGGGAACGCAGATCGGCCGACCCATCAGATGTGCCTGATTCACCGGGATTTCAAGCATTTTGACGCCTCAAAAGCCAATCATTTTCGGTATCAAAACAAGAACTTGTCAATCATGCGCGCCAAGCAATTGTCAATCATGCGGGCAAAAGCAGCGGAGGTCACCATGGGTTAACCAGCCTTTTTAAGCTGAAACGGAAACCGCTCGGCTAAGGTCTCACGCATCGACCGGGAACATAATTCCGGCGGGGAGACTAAAGCCGTGAGGCGTCAAACAGCAATAAGCGGGATCAATCCCGCCGGGTCGGGCCGCGCATTGCGGCTCGACCCTCTTTCCCTTCCGCTCCGCTTCGATGCGCAGGACACCCGCGCCGACGGCGGCGTGCGGCAAATCGAACTTCACCGCGAACGCGTCGTGCTGCGCCGTGCCGTCCACGGCATGCAGATGGCCGTCAATGTTCGCGTCAGCGATTTTCTCGGCGTGGCTTTGCGCGGTCTCGACGACGCACAGATGCTGGTGCTGGTGCATCGCGATCCCTCGCTGAACATTCCGCTCTGCGTCAGTTCCGATGCCGAGGAGATTTCAACCGCCTGGCAGATGTGGAGCGAGATCTTCGCGCTTCCGCAATTGCCGGAAGACAAGGCGCGCGAACCGGCCCAGCGCCGCCGCCGCCACAACGCAATCCGCGCCCGCCGCCCGAAGTTTTTGGTCCGCCGCCGCGCTGGAGATTTGCTCAACCCCGCGAATATTCATCAGGGCGAGCGCGAGATTATTGCAAGGGATTAGCGTTTCATTTTGCTGTAAATGCCGACGTCATCCTGAGGTGCGCGCTCCTTTGCGCGCCTCGAAGGATGGCCGCATACGCCGGGGCCTGCCATCCTTCGAGGCTCGCCGAAGACGGCGAGCGCCTCAGGATGACGTCGGTTAATTCGCCCGCATCACCGCATCCACCAACAGTCCCGCAAACAGCAACAGCCCCGCATCGCGGTTGGAATGGAAGACGCGCTTGCACAACGCGGGATCGCCGATGTCGAGCCGCCGGATCTGCCAGACAAGATGAGCCGCGAACGCGATCAGCCCGAGCCATGCGGGCCAACGCGCGCCACCCAGCGCCAGCGCGACGCCGATCAAAACCACCGCGAGCGCGTAAAACACCGCGAGCGCCCGATGCGTCGCCGCGCCGAATAGACGCGCGGTCGATTTGACGCCGATCAGCGCGTCGTCCTCGGCGTCCTGATGCGCGTAGATGGTGTCGTAGCCGATCACCCAGGCGATCGAGCCGGCATAGAGCACGAGCGCGGTCAGATCGATCCGCCCGAGCGTGACCGCAAATCCCATCAAGGCGCCCCACGAGAAGGCGAGGCCCAATACGGCCTGCGGCCACCAGGTGATGCGCTTCATGAAGGGATAGATCGCGACGATGATCAGCGACGCGATGCCGGTCATGATCGCAAAGCGGTTGAACTGCAGCAAGACCGCGAGCCCAATCAGCGCCTGCAGCACCAGCCACGCAAGTGCCTGCGGCACGCTCACCTGCCCGGCCGGAATGGGGCGCGAGCGCGTCCGCTCGACCTTGGCATCGAGGTCGCGATCGGTGATGTCGTTCCAGGTGCAGCCGGCGCCGCGCATCACGAAGGCGCCGATGAAGAACAGCGCGATGACAAGCCACAATTGGCTGGCGTCGTGCGCGATGCCGGCGGCCAGTGCCGCCGACCACCAGCACGGCATCAGCAGCAGCCAGGAGCCGATCGGGCGGTCGAAACGGGAGAGGCGCAAATAGGGCCGCGACCAGGATGGCGCGTGCGTATCGACCCAGTTGCCGGTCGCATCGGCAACGCGGGTCGTGACGTCGCTCATCGGATGGCGGTCATCGGGTGAGAACGTTGCCGTTCAACGTATCGAAGGTGCTGCCGCCCTTGCGCACGGTCTGCGCTTCGGGCAGTCCCGCCGAAGAGCCCAGCGCCTCGCTCAGGCTCGGCGCGGCCGCGCGCTGCGCTTGCGCCCCCTGCTGCGCGACGGTGCAGACCTGCGTTTGCATTTTTTCGGTGTTCTTGTGGCCGTTCTTGAGCTGCTCGCTGATCTGCGGCGGAATTCCGCATTTCGCAGAGTTGGCCTCGACATATCTGATCATCTTGACTTCGGCCGCGCTGTAATTGCGGATCAGCTTGCAGGCCTCGTCCGGCGACGCCTTGCGCTCGCTGGCCGCCTTGATCAGCTTGCCCCGCTTCTCGGCTTCCTCGCGCAGGGGAACGAACGCCTTCATGCAGGCATCCGCTGCGCCGCCCGCTGGCGGCGGCGGTCCCCGCTCGAATGCCGAGCCCGCGACAGGGGCCGCTCCAGTCGACGGGAACGGCGACGGAGCGCCCACCGATGCCGCCGGCGCCGCGCCGTTCACAGGCGGGAATGGCGATGCGTTGCTTGCGGGGGCAGCCTGTCCGGGCAGTGGCGCCGGAAAAGCGCCCTGCGCAAAGGCCTGCCCCGCGTGGATGGTCACGACGGCAATTGTCAGGGGGGCAATCAGGTGGCGGATCATCAAAGGTGTTTCTCCGGCAAAGGTCCAGCAGGGCCCGGGCGACTTCCGATCGAAGCACAATTCCGACGGGGGGCTTTTTACGATTCCTGCCGACTCTTAACAACCCGTGGATTTAGGCGACAGCGCGGCGCTGGGCCGCACCGAATCATTAAATTGTCCCCGGATTCTAACCCTTTAGGCTAAAACCGGCGCGAAACGGAACAATCACCGATGCCTGAACTCGATTTTCGTGCCCCTCGCCTGTTCGTCGATGCCCCCTTGAGCCCGGGGGAACGGGTCGCGCTGGAGCGCAGCCAGAGCAATTATCTCGGCAATGTGCTGCGGCTTTCCGCCGGCGAATCGATATTGGTGTTCAACGGCCGCGACGGCGAATGGCAGGCGCAGATTGCCGGCCGGAAGCGGCCGGACAGCCTCGAGATTCTCGCCCAGACCAGGCCGCAGGATCGGTTGCCCGACATCGCCTATGTCTTTGCGCCGCTCAAGCACGCAAGGCTCGACTACATGGTGCAGAAGGCGGTCGAGATGGGCGCCTCACGGCTGCAGCCGGTGTTGACGCGCTTCACCCAGGTCTCGCGGGTTAATGGCGAGCGGATGCGCGCCAATGTCATCGAAGCCGCCGAGCAGTGCGGGATCCTGAGCCTGGCCGATGTCGTTGACCCCACGCCGCTTGATCGCTTTTTGAGCCAGCGCCAGCCGGCGCGTCTGTTGATCTTCTGCGACGAGGCGGCGGAAACCGCGAGCCCGATGCAGGCGCTGCAAAACGGATTAACCGCCGCTGATGGAATCGACATCCTGATCGGTCCCGAAGGCGGATTTGCCGAGGAGGAGCGCGCGCTGTTGCTGCGCCAGCAGCGAACGCTGCGGCTCTCCCTGGGTCCCCGAATCCTGCGCGCGGACACCGCGGGCGTCGCCGCGCTGGCGCTGGTGCAGGCCGCGCTCGGCGACTGGGCGGGGCCGGAATAGGCGCCCAGGCCGTTAAGGCTCATTGAACCCCGCGTTAAGTGACGACACCAATCTCTGTCGAAACCCTGCCCCGGCCATGCTAAGGCCTCCGCCAACAAACGCTCGATGCTCTTGGAACCCGACTTTTCGGGATATTTGGACGCGAAATGACCGTAACCGCCGCCATCGATGGTGCCGCCGGGTCCGCCACATGGGCGGACGCGCTGCTTTTGTCATTTGCGCAGGCCGGCTACGTCCGGGCCCAGCCCGATATCCTGCAGCCGGCCGAGCCGTTCCTCGACCTCTCGGGCGAGGACATCCGCAAAAGCCTCTATCTGACCACCGACGCCAGCGGCGAGGAGCTTTGCCTGCGTCCCGATCTCACCATTCCGGTGGCGCGGGATTACCTGGCCTCTGGCCGCGCCGGCCAGCCCGCAGGCTTCAGCTATCTCGGGCCGGTGTTTCGGTTTCGCGACGGCCAGCCCAGCCAATTCCTGCAGGCCGGTATCGAATCCTTCGGCCGGCAGGATCGCGCCGCGGCCGACGCGGAAATGCTGGCGCTGGCGCTGGAGGCCACTTCGGCGTTCGGCTTGAGCGATGTCGAAATCCGCACCGGCGACGTCGCGCTGTTCTCCGCGCTGATCGACGCGCTCGAGCTTTATCCGGTCTGGAAGCGGCGGCTGATCAAGGATTTCAACCGCAAGGTCAGCCTCGCCCATGACATCGAACAGCTGACGCTGGCGACGGCCCCCGGCCGCAACGAATATGAGGGCGTGCTGGCGGCCCTTGCCGGCTCCGACCGCAAGGCCGCGCTGGCGCTGGTCACCGACCTGATGTCGATCGCCGGCACCACCAATGTCGGCGGCCGCACGGTTGCCGAAATCGCCGACCGCTTCCTCGAACAATCGACGCTCAAGAGCGGCGCGTTGCCGCCCGACGCGCTCGCCACCATCAAGCGCTTTCTCTCGATCGCGGGCGATCCCGATGACGCGGTGGCGCAACTGCGCGCGCTGGCCGACGACACCAAACTCGACCTCACGGCGGCGATCGATCAGCTCGAAAGCCGCGTCGGCTTCATGGCCGCGCGCGGCATCGACACCAGCCTGACGCGCTTCTCGACCTCCTTCGGACGCGGCCTCGACTATTACACCGGCTTCGAATTCGAACTGCACGCCAAGGGTTATGCCAACGGTCAGATCAAGGGCGATGGCATCGAGCCCTTGGTGGCAGGGGGGCGCTATGACGGGCTGATGAGCCAGCTGGGTTCGGCGGCGCCGATCCCGGCGGTGGGCTTCTCGGTCTGGATCGAAGCCCTGACGCAACTGCGCAAGCCGGCCCGGAGCACATCATGACCGCGCCCTTCGTTCTCGCCGTCCCCTCCAAGGGCCGCCTGCAGGAAGAAGCCCAGGCGTTCTTCACGCGCGCCGGCCTCAGCCTCGCCAAGCCGCGCGGTGCGCGCGATTATCGCGGCACCATCTCCGGGCTCGACAATGTCGAGATCGCCTATCTCTCGGCGAGCGAGATTGCCTCGCAGCTCGCCCGCGGCATGGTGCATCTCGGCGTGACCGGCGAAGATCTGCTGCGCGAAAGCATTGTGGATGCCGACAAGCGCGTGCTGCTGATCGACACGCTCGGCTTCGGCAGCGCCAATGTCGTGGTTGCGGTGCCGCAAGCCTGGATCGACGTCCGCACCATGGCCGATCTCGACGACGTCACGACGGGTTTCCGCGCGCAACATAACCGGCGGATGCGAGTCGCGACCAAATACATCAACCTGACCCGGAACTTCTTTGCCAGCCACGGCGTGGTCGATTACCGCATCGTCGAGAGCGCCGGCGCCACCGAAGGCGCACCGGCGGTCGGCACCGCCGAGATGATCGTTGATATCACCACGTCGGGCGCGACCCTCGTCGCCAACGGCCTCAAGGTGCTCGACGACGGCGTGATCCTGCGCAGCCAGGCCAACCTCGTCGCCTCAAAGGAGGCCGACTGGTCGACCGAGGCCCGCGAGACCGCCCGCGTCATTCTCGATCACATCGCAGCAAGAACCCGCGCCAGCAAATATCGCGAAGTCCGCACCCGCTTTGCCGGCTGCAACGACAAGCTGCTGGCCGAGGCACATAACCGCTTCGGTGTCGTTGCGCCGTTCGGCGGCCCGACCTCGTCGGGCATGCTGACGCTGCACTGCCCGCCGTCGCAGCTTTACGCGCTCGGCAGCTTTCTGCGCGAGCACGGCGCCGACACGGTTTCGGTGGCTTCCCTCGACTACGTGCTCGACCGGGAAAACCCGCTGTTCGCCCGGCTCGAGGCGTTCTTGCGACAATAAGCCGGGCTTAGTCGGGCTTGTTTTCGTTCATCGTAGCGACAGCTAGTGACGAGTAACGTATGCTGTTGTCCATGATTTGGAACCTGATCGATGACGCTCGGCTCTGATGTTTCCGGCCTGTCCACCACCGCGGCGAGCGCCGCGGCGCAAGGATTGTCGATTGTCGTGCCGGTTTACAATGAAGCCGCCGGGCTGTCGTTGCTGCACGAGCGGCTGATCGGGCTCGCCAAAACCTTGCGGCAGCGCTACGGCCTCGCCTGCGAGGTCGTCTATGTCGACGACGGCAGCGCCGATGCCACGCTCAGCATCGCGCGCGGGCTGAAGGCCGACGCGCTCGACGTTCAGGTGGTGTCGCTGTCGCGCAATTTCGGCAAGGAGGCCGCCTTGATGGCGGGGCTCGACCATGCGCGGCGCCGCGCCGTGCTGTTCATGGACGGCGATGGCCAGCATCCGCCGACCCTGGTCGAGAAGCTGGTCAGCCACTGGATCGATGACGGCTACGACGTCGTCTATACGGCGAAAGCGCATCGCGACAATGAATCGTTCCTGCGGCGTCTGGCCGTGCACGGCTTCTACGCGCTGATCAATTATGGCGCGCGGCAAAAAATCCCCGAGGATGCCGGCGACTTCCGCTTGCTGTCGCCGCGCGCCGCGGCAGCGCTCAAGCAGCTGCCCGAGCGCAATCGTTTCTTCAAGGGTCTCGCGAGCTGGATCGGCTTCCGCCAGATCCGCGTCGACTATGAGCCGGCGCCGCGCGCGCACGGCGTCACCACTTTCAGCCCGGGCCGGCTGGTGGGCCTGTCGATCGAGGGGCTGACTTCGTTCTCGGTGGCGCCGTTGCGCTTTGCCAGTCTGCTCGGCGTCCTGCTGGCGACGATCGCGTTCCTGTTTGGCCTGACTATTCTTTGGGAAGTCTTGACCACCGGCAAGCAAGTCCCCGGCTATCCCTCGCTGGTGATCGGTCTGATGACGATCGGCGGCGTTCAGCTGATCATGATCGGTATCGTCGGCGAATATATCGGCAAGATCCTGTCGGAGCTGAAGGCGCGTCCGATCTATTTCGTCGCCGAGCATTCCGAGAAGCACGCGAATGGGGAAGCGGCCGCCGGCGCTCCCGAACGGCCCGCCTCCGAACGGACCGCCGCGGAATGAACGATAGCGCGCCGCCGCGCCGTATCTGGCTGTGCGCCGATGATTACGGGATCAGCGAGGGCGTCAATCGCGCCATTCGCGACCTGATCGGCCGAGGCCGGCTCAATGCGACATCGGTGATGGTGGTCGGCCCGGCGATCGGCCGCGCCGAAGTGAAGGCCCTGCAGGACGCCGCCGCCGCTAACCCGCGCTGCGCCATTGGCCTGCATGCGACGTTGACCGCACCGTTCCGTCCGCTGACGATGCATTTTCGACCAACCGACGGCGGCATGTTTCTGCCGTTGCCGGCGATGCTGCGATCAGGCCTGTTGCGGCGGCTTGATCCCGAGATGATCCATGGCGAATTGATCGATCAACTGGCGGCGTTCCAGGATTTGTTCGGCCGACCGCCGGATTTCGTCGACGGCCATCAGCATACGCAACTATTCCCGCAGGTCCGCGAGCCGTTTCTGCGCGCGGTGAAAGAGGCCGCGCCCGCCGCCTGGGTTCGCCAGGGCGGACGCGTTCAGCCGCTGGCGAAACGGCTCGGCACGCCCAAGGCACTGCTGCTCGATGTTCTCAGTTCGCGATTTCGCAAGCTCGCCGCCAAGGCCGGCATCCCGTTCAATCCGGCCTTTGCCGGCGCCTATGATTTTTCGAAGGCCCCGGATTTCGGCGTCCTGATGGGACAATTCCTCGATGGCATGCCGGACGGCGGGCTGGTGATGTGCCATCCCGGCTTTGTCGATGAAACGCTCGTCAGCCTCGATCCCCTGACTACGCAGCGCGAAACCGAGCACGCCTTTCTCGCCGGCGCGCAATTCCCGCCGCTGCTGGCAAGGAACAATGTTACACTGAATTGAGTTTGCTCAATAAACCGGCCGGTCGTTTTGTCGCATACAGAAATTTAATCTGCAGCCCCACTACTTGCGACACAAACCGGGTCCTACATCTGCCCCGCGCTTCGGCACTCGATGCGATGGAGAACGCCATGACACCGCAAGAACGCCAACTGATTGACGATCTTTTCGACCGGCTTGCCAAGCTGGAGAACGCCCCGCGCGATGCCGAAGCGATGTCCGCGATCATGCAGGGCCTGCGTAGTGCGCCCAATGCCGTCTACGCGCTGGTGCAGACCACGCTGGTGCAGGACGAGGCGCTGAA
Organism: Bradyrhizobium sp. LjRoot220; assembly: GCF_964252915.1. NCBI lineage: Bacteria > Pseudomonadati > Pseudomonadota > Alphaproteobacteria > Hyphomicrobiales > Nitrobacteraceae > Bradyrhizobium > Bradyrhizobium sp. LjRoot220. Next base: position 791,113 of record NZ_CAXUPS020000003.1, on the reverse strand, counting down.
GCGGGCCAACGACCGCATCCAGCAACTGGAGGGCGGACACGCGGGCGAACAGAATCAGCCCGGCGGTTTCCTCGATTCGATGCGCGATGCGATCTTCGGGCAGAACCAGTCGTCGCAAGGTTCTGTACCCAACGTTCGCGCGCCCGGCATGGGCGGCCGCCCGGTTTGGAATAGCGGCCAGGTGATGCAGCAGACCCAAGGTCCAGGACAGGGCCAATACGGCCAGCCCGGCTACGGGCAGCCTGCCTATGGCCAACCGGCGCAGCAGCAGCCGCCGTTCGGCGGCGGTGGCGGTGGCTCGTTCCTCGGAACGGCCGCGGCGGCAGCCGCCGGCGTGGTCGGCGGATCGATGCTGCTCGGCAGCATCCGCTCGATGATGGGCGGCGGCGGCAACCAGCAGGCGGCCTTCGGCGGCGACACCGGTGGCCATCGCGGCAGTGTTGAAGACCGGCGGCCGGGCGGCAGCGATCAATCCGGCGGCGATCTGGCGCGGGAAGCCGGCGTCAACGACATCGGCTCGTCCGGAAGTTCGCGCACAGGTCTGTTGGACAACAACGAAGGCGGCGACAGTTCACGCAGCGGATACTTCGACAACGCGAACGACGACAATTATGACGACATGGATCATGATTCCGACGGCTTCGATGGTGACGGCGGCGGCGACGACTAAGCCTGAACAACGCGAGACCTACGGGACTGGCGGCAGGCCGAAGGCAGCAAACAAGCTGGGCCCAAGCGGCGGCACATAAACCGTCAGGGAAGCGATTCCGCCTTCAGCAGGTTCGATAACGTGCAGGGAGTGGGCTCGCCAGGCCGGATCCTGATGGGTGCGCGCGTAGACCCCGACCGCGGGCTGGGCGTTGGCCCCGATGGCCACCGTACGGAAGCCCGCAAAATTGGGCCAGACGTTCTCGAACAAACCCCGGATCGCCCGCCGTCCCTGATACCATTCCCGCCAAGGCGGCATGCGATAGGTGGCGTCTTCCCGCAGGAGTTCGATGAAGGCGTCGAGATCGGCAGCCTGCCAGGCCTGCATGTAACGTGCGAGCAGCAGGCCCTCTTCGGGATTGGGCTGCGATCGACGGATGGGACGTCCCTGAGGATAGCGCGCCGCGAGGGTTGCGCGAGCCCGCTGCAATGCGCTGTTGATCGAAGCCGTCGACGCACCCAGCAATCGCGCCGTCTCGACAGCCGGCCACCCCAGGACATCGGAAAGCAGCAGGGCGGCCCGCTGCTTGGGCGGCAGAAGCTGGATCGCAGCGACGAAGGCGAGTTGCACAGCTTCGCGGCTCTCATACTGCGCTTCGGGACCGGGGTCGCCGTCAACGAGGCCCGGAAGCTCCGCGTCCGGGTAAGGCTCCAGCCAGGTAAGCTCAGCCGCCGCCCCGCCTGTGGCCGGCCCATGGGAGGGTGGCCGTCCGGGCTGCTGGAGAATGCGATGCGCCCTTGATCTGGCCTTAAGTGCGTTGAGGCAATTGTTGGTGGCGATCGCGTAGAGCCAACCGCGAACCGAGCCTCGTCCGTCGAATTCCGACCTCCCGCGCCAAGCCCGGAGAAAGGTGTCCTGAACAAGGTCGTCCGCGTCGTGCAGCGAGCCCATCATCCGGTAACAATGGAGCTTGAGCTCCCGGCGGTGGGCCGACGCAAACTTCTCGAAGGCCAGCTGATCGAGGATCGGCTGGCCCTGCTGGCGTGCTGTCTCGAGAGGTGTTTGAGCGTCTGTCATGCGGGTTTTGTAGTTCTGAGTCTGGTTTGCATTACGCGCGCCTCAGGCGGCCGGCGCAAGTGCGCTCCCACTCATCACGAAGGCAATCCCTTCCAGTTTCCCTGTGGCGAGTGCGATCATCGCCCGTGCCACATCGACCGGCGTGTGCATGTCGGTCATGCCTGCGAGGAAGTCCGCGGGATGGATGCCCGTATAGGCCGCATAGCCGTCGAGGCCGGCCTCGCCCACGCCAGTGCCCTGCATCAAGCGGGTGGGTGCGAGCGCCATGAAACGCAGGCCCAGCCCAAGCCGATCCGATTCCTTCTGGCAATGACCGGCCAGGAACATCTGCGCGCGTTTTGCGGCCCCATAGCCGCCGGCGAACGGTGGCCCTCCGCTCCAGGCCGCGCCACTGGAGATCAGAACGATCCGGGTTTCCGGCTTGAGCGGACGTCGGAGCGCGGCTTTGCAAAACAGGAATGACGCCTTGACGTCCGTTTCCCAGTTTGCGGAGAACGCCTCCCAGCCCAGTTCATGGATGGGCGCGGAGGGGGCAAGAGCACCTGCGCTGATCACCAGAACGTCCGGCTTCATGGCGTCGAAAACCGCATCGGGCGCGGAGTCCTTCGTCGCATCGACCGCAAGGGTTTTCACGCCGGGCGTCTCATTGGAGAGCTGCGCCAAGGTTGCTGCTCCGCGCGCGACGGCAAGAACGGTCGCCTCCTCGCTGAAGGCGGCTTCGACGATTGAGCGGCCGACACCCCGGCTGCCTCCGACGACAACGACATTCTGACCTTGTAACAATCCCACGGGCCACCTCGCTATCAGGGCCGCTGGACCATCCAGACGCACCCATTATCCATTATCAAGACAGCGCAGGTGGGCAGAAATCATCGGTGCGGAATCAAAAAATCTTCTCAGGTGATCGGCAGAGCCCTGATCGGGCGCTCTTGCTTGGGCACCAGTCCGCGGGGCTGACCAGAATTCGACCGGCTGCGTGTCAACGGCACAAAAGGCAACGGTTCAGCCTCACCGGCGAGCGCACAAAAAAGCGGCCGCTCGATCGAGCGGCCATTTGTTTGCGGGTTTAAATTTAGATAACCACGACCCTGGCGCCGACGCCGACGCGGCCGTAGAGATCGATCACGTCTTCATTGCGCATGCGGATGCAGCCGGACGATACGTTGGTGCCGATGGTCCATGGCTCGTTGGAGCCGTGGATGCGGTAGAGCGTCGATCCCAGATACATCGCGCGCGCGCCGAGCGGATTTTGCGGACCGCCTTCCATGTGCCGCGGCAGGTCCGGACGACGGGCCAGCATTTCCGGCGGCGGCGTCCAGGCCGGCCATTCCTTCTTCGCCGAGATCGTCTTGACGCCGGACCAGGTGAAGCCGGGCCGGCCGACGCCGATACCGTAACGCAATGCCTTGCCGTCGCCCTGCACCAGGAACAGGAATTTGTTGGGCGTATCGACGACGATGGTGCCGGCGCTTTCCTTGCCGGCGTAGTCGACGAGCTGCTTGTTGTATTTCGGATCGAGCGGCCGCTGTGCCGGGTCGATCGCTTCTTCCTGCTGCTGGCGCATCGATTGTTGCGGATCCATCGGCGGCAGCACCCCGCGCCCTCCGCCATATCCGTAGCCCGGCTGGTAATCGGGTTGTTGCTGATAGGCCGGTTGTTGCTGATAACGGCCGCCCTGCGGCGGACCATCGCCGAACAGGAACTCAATGAAGCCGCCGCCCATTTGCGAACGTTCGGCGTAGGCGGTGCGCACCGGCGCAGGCCGCGCGGGCCGATTGGCGTAAATCACGGTGGGTTCGGCGAACGAGGAGGCGTCGATCGCAAAGGCGGAATCGGAGAAGCCAAGGCACGACACGCCCGCAAGGAGCGCGAGAGACATTTTTCTGAACATCGACGTACTCTGTACTGTTTCGTCACTGTTAGTGCTTGCCGACGCCCAAGCCGCGCCGTTGCACGTGGTCAATAAAGGGTCAAAACCACCTCGCTTTGGTAAACAGCAACGGCGTTTCGATTCACCACGTCGCCGATCGCGCGCTGATTTGTCCGGTAGCGTTTATTTTGGGTGAACGCCGGGCACGCATGGTTAATCCCTGGTGTGCGCGTTGCGGAATACTACGCCGCGATGCGTTCCCCTCGTGAACCTCACGTTAAATCGCATCTGCCTAAAACACATCACGGAGTGAAGGGGTGGGAATTCATCATGTCGGTTAGTCGCAAACGTTTTCGTATCGAACAGGCCATTTTGGGCGATGTGCCAATGCCGGCGTCCGCCGCTGCTGAAGGCGGTGACATCGGTCCGATGCACCGCGAGATCATGGCCGAGCTGCGCTCGCTCCGGGCCCAGATGGCCGCCGGCCCCGGCCGCTCCGCGGTGACCGAGTCCGCCGAGGCGTCGGTCGCACGCGAGGTTGCCGAAGCCCACACGCTTCTGGAAACCTACCGCGCCCAGATCGAGCAGTGCGAAAAGCTCAAGGTCGAACTCGATCTCATTCATGACGCCATCAACCGCACCAAGCGCGAAATCGCGACGCTGCACGGCAAGAGTTTTGACGGCGGCGAAATGGCCAAGGTCAATGGCGAACTCGGCGCCGTCGTCGGCGGCACTGAACAGGCCACGCAGCAGATTCTGGAAGCCACCGAAGCGATCGACCAGGCGGCGACCGCGCTGTCCAAGAACACCTCACCGGACCAGCAGAAGCTGCTCAGCGAGGAAATCCAGGAACGCGTCATCTCGATTTTCGAAGCCTGCAACTTCCAGGATCTCACCGGTCAGCGCATCAACAGGGTGATGACCACGATGAAGTTCATCGAAAACCACATCAACGTGATGATGGACATCTGGGGTGGCGTCGACGCGCTCCGTGCGCACGCGACCCCGATCGTCGATACCCGTGAAGGCGACGCCAAGCTGCTCAACGGCCCGAAATCCGACGGCGACGTCGGCCATGCCTCGCAGGACGACATCGACGCGCTGTTCGACTAGGATTGAGCGAGCCCGCCGCGGGCGCCATACCGAGAATGCGAAAACGCCGGCGCGAAGCCGGCGTTTTTTATTACGGATGAGGTTAAGGCTTTATCCGTTCAGGCGCGGGGCGCACAGCGGACGTAGACCATGTTGCCGTAACGGACCCCGGCATCCTTGTCGACGAAGCGGGTCACCAAAACACGGCCATCGAACGAGACGATTTCGCGGTCCTGCTCGCCCGGAGTCGGTCCGACCGGGCCGATGTAATTCTTGCCGCTCGGCGAGCCTTTGAGCCGCAACTCCTGCGGGGTCGCCTGGTCGGCCAGATGCATGACCACGCCCCCGGACGTGCCTGCGGTGATCACATAAGGCTGCCTGCACTGATCGCGCGCCATTTTTTCGGTGCGGGCGCGGTCGGTCGGGTTCTGGTAGGAGGCAAGACCCCAGCGGCCGACGATCTCATCGGAGCGGATGGTCGCCGGCATGTCGGGGGCTACGCCTGGCTCGGGCGGGGGCGCGGAACTTGACGACAGCGACGGCAGGCTCATGCTGCTGCAGGCCCCCAGGAATATCGTGAGCGCCGAGGCGATCGCCAGATTGGCAACCACGCGCGCATTACCGGACCCGATCATCGCATTCCCCCAAACAATTGTTGGCCGCACCCGTCCTGCAGCCAACCGTAAAACGCCTGCCGGAGCAATGACGTCCATCAAATTACGTCATCGCCCCGATTTGGTTTCTCAACGAGCATCCTATATTGGCCTCACCAAGGCCTTAACCTTTTTTGGGCCTTAACGCCCTTGCTTGACAGGATCGGCGCCAAGTCATATTCCCCCGGAATTAGCACTCAAATACGACGATTGCTAAGGCAAGGATTGCCAGAGAAATTTGGCCGTCCCGCCCGGGACGGTGTCGAATACCCGGTATTATCAGCCATTTTAATGGCAACCAGACGTGAAACCAAGCTTCCAAGAGGAAACCTGATGGCCAAATCCAAATTCCGTCCCCTGCATGACCGTGTCGTGGTCAAGCGTATCGACGCCGAAGAGAAGACCAAGGGCGGCATCATCATTCCGGACAGCGCCAAGGAAAAGCCCTCGCAGGGCGAAATCACCGCCGTCGGCCCGGGCGGCCGGGACGAAGCCGGCAAGCTGATCCCGATCGACCTCAAGGTCGGCGACCGCGTGCTGTTCGGCAAATGGTCGGGCACCGAGGTCAAGCTCGACGGCGAGGAGCTCCTGATCATGAAGGAATCCGACATCATGGGCGTGCTGGTTTAAGCATCCCAAACTGCCGCCGCACCTCCACTGTCATGCCCGGGCTTGACCCGGGCATCCATCCGCTTCGGAAGAGTCTTGCGTAGGCGATGGATTGCCGGGTCAAGCCCGGCAATGACGAGTTAACAACGCGGCAGGCGCCGCGCCCATCATTTCCAGGAGTAAATCCAATGGCTGCCAAAGACGTTAAATTCGCCGGAGACGCCCGCGATCGCATGCTGCGCGGCGTCGACATCCTCGCCAACGCCGTCAAGGTCACGCTCGGCCCGAAGGGCCGCAATGTCGTGATCGACAAGAGCTTCGGCGCCCCCCGCATCACCAAGGACGGCGTCACCGTCGCCAAGGAGATCGAACTCGAGGACAAGTTCGAGAACATGGGCGCGCAGATGCTGCGCGAGGTCGCCTCCAAGACCAACGACACCGCCGGTGACGGCACCACCACCGCGACCGTGCTCGCCCAGGCCATCGTGCGCGAAGGCGCCAAGTCGGTTGCGGCCGGCATGAACCCGATGGATCTGAAGCGCGGCATCGACATCGCGGTGACAGCCGTGGTCAAGGACATCCAGAAGCGCGCCAAGCCGGTCGCCTCCTCCGCCGAAGTCGCCCAGATCGGCACCATCTCGGCCAATGGCGATGCCGCCATCGGCAAGATGATCGCGCAGGCGATGCAGAAGGTCGGCAATGAAGGCGTCATCACCGTCGAGGAAAACAAGTCGCTCGAGACCGAAGTCGACATCGTCGAGGGCATGAAGTTCGACCGCGGCTATCTGTCGCCCTACTTCATCACCAATGCCGAGAAGATGACCGCCGAACTCGAGGACGTCTACGTGCTGCTGCACGAGAAGAAGCTCACCGGCCTGCAGGCGATGCTGCCGGTGCTCGAAGCCGTGGTGCAGTCCGGCCGTCCTCTTTTGATCATCGCCGAAGACGTCGAGGGCGAGGCGCTGGCCACGCTGGTGGTGAATCGCCTGCGCGGTGGACTGAAGGTTGCCGCCGTCAAGGCGCCCGGCTTTGGCGATCGCCGCAAGGCGATGATGGAGGACATCGCGATCCTGACCGGCGGTCAGCTGATCTCCGATGAACTCGGCATGAAGCTGGAAAGCGTCACCGTCAGCATGCTCGGCCGCGCCAAGAAGGTGGTGATCGACAAGGAGAACACCACCATCGTCAACGGCGCCGGCAAGAAGCCCGCGATCGAAGCCCGTGTCGGCCAGATCAAGGCGCAGATCGAGGAGACCACCTCGGACTACGACCGCGAGAAGCTGCAGGAGCGTCTGGCCAAGCTCGCCGGCGGCGTCGCGGTGATCCGCGTCGGCGGTGCGACCGAGATCGAGGTCAAGGAAAAGAAGGACCGCGTCGAGGACGCGCTCAACGCGACCCGGGCGGCCGTGCAGGAAGGCGTCGTGCCGGGCGGCGGCGTGGCGCTGCTGCGCGCCAAGAAGGCGGTCGGCCGCATCCAGCACGACAATTCCGACGTTCAGGCCGGTATCAACATCGTGCTGAAGGCGCTGGAAGCTCCGGTTCGCCAGATCTCGGAGAATGCCGGCGTCGAGGGCTCGATCGTGGTCGGCAGGATCCTCGAGAACAAGTCGGAGACCTTCGGCTTCGACGCCCAGACCGAGCAATATGTCGACATGGTCGACAAGGGCATCATCGACCCGGCCAAGGTGGTGCGCGCCGCCCTGCAGGACGCTTCCTCCGTCGCCGGCCTCCTGGTGACCACCGAAGCCATGGTCGCCGAACTGCCGAAGGAGCCGGCCCCGGCGATGCCCGGCGGTGGCGGCGGCATGGGTGGAATGGGCGGCATGGGCTTCTAACGCCCAGTCTTGCTGCCGACGGCAAAATTCGAAGGCCGCCTCCGGGCGGCCTTCTTTTTTTGGCGAAATGACCGGGAGGTTGTTACCTACGACGACGCTGATTCTCTGCCTTGAGGAATTCCCATGCGCGCACTCGTGCTCTGTCTGTTCGGTCTGGTGACGGCCTCCCCGGACCTCGCGCTCGCCCAGATGAAGCTCCCCTCCAAGGCGGCACCGGCGCCCGGCGGCACCGAGTTCAGGTACTTCACCGCGATCGACGGCTTGATGAACGGCAACGCCGACGTCGTCCTCAAGGAGACCCGCCAGGGCAGCACCGTCACCGCGGCCGTGCTCGACGTCTGCTACCCCGTCGAGAAGGGCTCCGACCGCAAGGACCGCTTTGTCGCCAACCTCGCCGTCGCTGGCCAGAACTTGAGCGGCTCGACGCAGAGCCTCGCCGACAAGCTGCCGGTCACCGTCAACCTCGCGCGCAGGCCCACGGGCGACAGCTTCGAATTCCGCGGCCGGATCACCATCGGCCAGACCGTGACGGAAGTGACCTCGACCGACAATTCCGATCTGAGCGAGAAGGAATTTTTGGACAACCAGAGCACCGATGACGGCATCACGCCGGCGCCGAAGGACTTTACCGAGGTGTCGCCGGAATCGATCGGCGTGCGGATCAAGCTGGATGCCGCGCTGGATTTCCTGAAAAGCCTGAAGGGCGAGGCCGTCGAGGTCGGCCTGAACAGCCTCAACATTTCCTGCGACGCGCTGCGCGCGGGCGAGCAGACCATCAACCTCACCGCCGATCCGGAGCGGTCCACGGCGCTGATCGCCAAGGCCAGGTCGACGCCAGGCGTGGTCGCCGCGGGCTGGACCACCGGCAGCTTCGAGATGGATCGCACCATCCGCTTTGCCGCGGCCGACTGGCGCGATGGCGACAAGGTCAACAAGGACAAGATCGCGACCACCGTCTCCAATGTGCTGTCGAAGACGCTCGCGGCCAAGGCGGCAGGTAAGGCATGGAACGCCAACACCGGAAAGCTGACGCTGACCCTCAAGCGGCCGAGCCAGATCTATCCGGCGCTCGGCCTCACCGAGACCGTCGAGGTCAACGCGCTGGTCTCGCCCGATAAACCCGGCGCATCGGACCGGCTGATGCTGTGGATCTCGAACCCGGTGACAACGACCGCCGATGAAGGCACGGGTCCCAAGCTGCAGCTTTCCGAAGGCGCCAGCGGCGAGGAGGAAGGCGGCGAGCCGGAGGATGACAATGGGTCGGTCGACGGGCTCGCCAGGGAATTCAAGGCCCAGCGCTGGGACATCGACAAGGCGGCCTGGAAATAGCTGTTTGCAGCCGCTCCTCATGTGATGCTTTGGACGGCTTCCCACGCACTGCGCCATGCGGTCAGCGCATTTGACATGCTGCAGCCAAGCGGCAAAGAACACCGGTCCGTGCAACGGGTTCGGGGTCCACGCTGAATGGCGCGCTATGATGTCGTGATTGTCGGCGCCGGCCTTGGCGGCCTCACCGCCGGAGCGATCCTGGCGCGCGCCGGCCGCAAGGTGCTGGTGGTCGAGCGCAGCAATTCGGTCGGCGGTGCGGCGTCGAGCTACAAATCCGGCGAGCTGTTTGTCGAGGGATCGCTGCACGAGACCAGCGACCCGCACGACCCGCGCGACCCCAAGCATGACGTGCTGACCCGTGCCGGCGTGATCGACGCCGTCAAATGGATTCCATCCGGCGCGTTTTACCAGGCGCGCGGCGGCCCGCTTGATCAGCCGTTCCTGATGCCCGATGATTTCGACGCGGCACGGCACGCCCTGATCGAGCGCTTCCCGGAGGCCCGCCGCGGCATCGAGCAGTTGCTCGGCGAGATGGCGCAGATCGCCTCGGCGATGGCCACGATCTCGCAAGGCAGGGCGGCGCTGAAACATCCGCGGCAGGCGTTGCGCGCGCTGTCCGGCCTGATCCCGATCGTGCGCGACTGGCCGTTGTCGCTTTCGAAAAAGCTCGACCGCGTATTCGGCGACAACGAAGCCGTCAAATGCGCCCTCGCCGCCAACCTGTCCTATTTCCACGACGACCCGACCACCTTGTGGTGGATCTATTTCGCGATGGCGCAGGGCAGCTATCTGCAGAGCGGCGGCCGCTACGTGCAGGGCGGCTCGCAGCGGCTCTCCAGCGCGCTGGCGCGCGCCATCAAGGTGGCCGGCGGCGAAGTGCTGGTGCGCCGCGCCGTCAGCGCCATTGCGCTCGGCGATGACACCAAGTCCATCACCCACACCGCCAAGGACGGCAGCGATCCCATCAACGTGCAATGCACGCGGATCATCGGCAACGCCGCGCCCGCGGCGCTCGAACCCCTGATGCAGGCCGATGCCGCCGAACAATTGAGCCAGGGTTACGCCCGGCAGGCGCCCTCGGCGTCGCTGTTCGCGCTGACACTGGGGCTGAACAAGCCGCCGCGCGAATTCGGCATCGCCGCCTACTCCACGCAATTGCTGCCGCCCTGGATGCAGCGGTTGACCGACTACGCGCAAGGCGCCGCGCTGATGGCGGAAGAGCCCGGCGAGCGCATGCCGCCGATGTCGGTGGTGGATTATGCCGCGATCGATTCCGGCGTGCCGGCGCCGCCCTATGTGCTGTCGGTGCTCGGCCCCGATCTGCTGTCGAACTGGGACGCCTCCGACATGGACGCCTATCGCGAGAAGCGCGGACGCTGGCAGGAGGCGATCGTGCGCTATCTCTCCTCGATTTATCCGGGGCTTGGCGAGGCCGTCGTCGCGTCCTCGTTCAACAGCGCGCTGTCGGTGCGGCAATATCTCAACGCGCCCGACGGCGCGGTTTACGGCTTCGCGCCGACCCCGCCGCCCACGATCTGGAGCAATCCGTTCCGCTCGCCGCGCACGGCGGTATCCGGGTTTTACCTGGCATCCGCCTATGCCGGCTTCGGCGGCTACACCGGCGTCGTGCAATCTGCCGGTGTCTGCGCCGACATGATTTTGCGCGAGGGCTGACCGGGCCGAGGTGACCCCAAACCGGAGCTGCGCTAGCTTGCCGGCAACAACAAGATCAACAACAAGACCAAAAACAGAGGGAATGCCAAGTGTATGACACGATCATCGTAGGCGGCGGTTCGGCAGGTTCTGTGATGGCGCATCGGCTGTCGGCGAAAAGCGCGAGCAAGGTTCTGCTGTGCGAGGCCGGCCAGGACACCCCGCCCGGCAACGAGCCGGCCGAGATCAGGGATAGCTATCCAGGCACGGCCTATTTCGATCCGCGCTTCCACTGGACCGAGCTCAAGGTCACGACGCAAATCGTCAGCCACAACAATCCCAACGAGGGGCGTCCGCCACTGCGCAAATATGAGCAGGCGCGCGTGCTGGGCGGCGGCTCGTCGATCAACGGCCAGATGGCCAACCGCGGCGCACCGACCGACTACGATGAATGGGACGCGCGGGGCGCCACCGGATGGAGCTGGAAGGACGTGCTGCCGTACTTCAAGAAAGTCGAGCGCGACCTTGATTTCGACGGACCGTTCCACGGCAAGGACGGCCGTATCCCGGTCCGCCGGATCCCGAAGGAGCACTGGACGCGGCATTCGCAGGCATTCGCGGAAGCCTTCCAGCAGGCTGGTCATCAATTCCTGCCGGACCAGAACGGCGAGTTCGTCGACGGCTATTTTCCCGTGACGCATTCCAACCAGGCCGAGCAACGCGTCTCGGCCGCGATGGGCTATCTCGACCGCGAAACCCGCAAGCGCGCCAACCTCACGATCTCCACCAACACGCGGGTTAAGGAATTGCTGTTCGAGGGCACGCAGTGCGTCGGCGTGAAGGCTGTCGTCGACGGCCGTGAGCAGGAATTCCGCGGCCGCGAGGTCATTCTCTCCAGCGGCGCCATCCATTCGCCGGCGCATCTGCTGCGCGCCGGCATCGGCCCGGTCGGTCACCTCAAGGACATGGGCATTCCCGTCCTGATGGGGCTCGAAGGCGTCGGCCAGCGCCTGATGGACCATCCCTCGATTTCGCTGTCGTCCTTCGTCCGCCGCGGCGCGCGCATGAACGAGCATACCCGGCGTCACATGCAGGTCGGCTTGCGCTATTCGTCCGGCCTGCCCGGCGTGCCGAAGGGCGACATGTTCGTCGTGGTGCTCAGCAAATCGGCCTGGCATGCGGTCGGCGCGCAAATCGGCTCGGCCCTGACGTTCGTCAACAAGACCTATTCCGAGACCGGACAGATCAAACTCGCCTCGCGCGATCCGGCCGCCGAACCGATCGTCGAGTTCAACCTGTTGTCCGACCGGCGCGACCTCGACCGCCTGATGAGTGGCTTTCGTAAAATGGCGGCGATTCAAATGAGCGAATCCGTTCGCGCGGTCACCGACAAGCCGTTCCCGGCCTCCTATACCGACCGCGTGCGCAAGATCGGCGTCGTCAATACCACGAACAGGATCCTTACCTCGATCGCCGCCGCCTTGATGGACGGTCCGGCAGCGCTGCGCCATTACATGATCGACAATTTCGTGGTCGAAGGTTTTACGTTCGACGACGTGATCAATGACGACGAGGCGCTGGAGGCCTTTGTGCGCAAGGCCACCATCGGCGTGTGGCACGCCTCGTGCTCCTGCCGCATGGGCCGGGACAACGATCCAATGGCGGTGGTCGATGCCCAAGGCCGCGTCAGGGGCGTGCAGGGCCTGCGCGTGGTCGACGCCTCGATCTTCCCCGTTGTGCCCTGCGCCAACACCAATTTTCCGGTCCTGATGACGGCGGAGAAGATTGCCGACAGCATGCAGTGAATCCGGGTTGATGCCTGCGCCGACATAATCTTGTGCGAGGAGTGAAACGCGCCAAGTCGTCATTGCGAGCGAAGCGAAGCAATCTGGCCGCACGCCTGATCTCAAATCCGTCATCCTGAGGTGCGCGCTCTTGCGCGCCTCGAAGGACGACGGCCCGGCCTGTGGCCGATTCATCCTTCGAGGCTCGCCGAAGGGGCTCGCACCTCAGGATGACGGGGACGCACCTTCGCGTTCTCGCGGCACGATCTGCCCGAGGCTTGCTGAAATTCAGCGCCCTCTCAATCCAGAGGGCGCAGGGAATGCCGGATGCGCGCTGCACCCGCGATCTCGTGTGCGGTTTGCACAAAATAAAGTGCACACGAGCATACAGGGCAGCGGAGAACATCCGACATTCCCTGCGCAATGGCTTTACGGCTTATAGCGAGCTCTCCCCGGAGAACGGCTCTTTTGCCTCCGTTGCGCCCTGAGAAGCAGTTGCCTCCAGGTGCATTGACGCCAGCACCGCGACGTCAGGACCACACGCCTTTGCCGTACGCTCTCGTGCCGTTCGTTATCGGCACTACCAGCGTCCACCGCGACCCGTCCCAACGATCGTGACGATCATGATACGCCCCTCTGGCGGGACGGGATAGGCGAAGATATAAACCGGTTTTCATTTCTGGAAAGGCGAAATATTTTTTATTTTGGGGCTTGACACGATTTACGACAATCAGAAGTGATTTGCCCGTCGGGCTGATTTGTCGCGACCCGAACCTCAAGATTGTGCTTGCACGCGAGGCTGCGCACGCCGCACACGGGTCTTGGAGACATGGACTTCAAGCGTCCAAGGCGGCCGCTTTCGGATAGACCAAGTCATCCACAAACGTTGTGACGTCTCAAATACGGCATGTAGAAACGGACTACGATTGCTTTGATAGCTGGCGCTTTTCGGACCTGCCGACATGGCGTCGATGTCTGTTCCCGAGGGTAGAACGGACATCCCTGTCATGAAGACCAACTTCCGAAAATGACCCAAAGCGGAAATGACAGCACCGTTTGGTCTTTGGCACTCGACCCAGAACGCGCTACCGCCTATGGAAATGAGTTCTCTATTCAGCTCGCATAGAAAAGCCCTCAGCTAAATGCGAAGCAGGTATCGGAGGACATGAGCCCACAGACCTAATTGCATCGCCAGATATCGAATTCAGTATGGTGGGACCCCACACGATGAAACGGATGCCTCCTGTACTTTCCGGATACAACGGACCCAGTGCTTTCCTGTAGCGCGGGCCAGCGAGGCTCCCGATGATCCAGGCTCGCGTGGCCAAGGCATAAACATCCAAAGCCTATTAACATCCAGCGCGTAGTTGAAGGAGATTGCTGGGGAGATTGTTGGGTCGCTGCTCGCGGCTTTGACGTAGGGGTCGGATGCACCGCGGTCGATGTGAGTGCCGTTCGTGTTCCGGTATTCTGCGCCGACTGCCCGAAGCGTGGCGTGCATGATCGCGAGCCGTGAGTAGGCGTTTGTTTCGCCTCGGCTCAAGCTATCAAACAAATCATCAAGCTTTAGGGCAAAGGCTTCGTCGGCCAGCAATAGCGATGGTGTCGGAAACGGTAGCAGCGCCTTAGCGCGAGCTAGATAAGCACGATATTCGGCATTCGACACCGGCCCAAAATTGCAATTGTCTTGTTCGGCATGCCGATTTAGCAGAGGTGCATAGTTAGCAATAACGACCGCGACGATGACGATAAGACAATTTCTTAGCTTATGCGTCATCGCAAGCGGCTCTGGCCCCAAAGCAAACGCTAGACGTCACATGTAAAGGTTGCAAATTCGCTAACTTGTCTCTCTACGCCGGTACGTGAGCAAAGTCGCTCCATTTCCGTTCCTGGCACTTTTCGGACCTGACAGACTTGTCTGACAACTTCCGTTCTTGAGCGCAAAGCCGACCTCCGGGTCGAGCAGGTGGACTTCTCAGTTTGACCCGAAGCGGAAGTCGTAGTTCACCACGACCTTGGGCCGGGAAGGATCCAAATGCGTTTCAACCGCCATCGCGTGTATTCAAACCACCGCAGCTAACAATAATTGATGGCGTCGCAGGTCAGTTGTGCCTACCCGGCGCGGCGGCAGCGCAGGCGGCTGTGCAGTAGGTTCGGTCCTTTAAAAGGCTATTCCGCGTTTCAGCCGTGTGCTAAAATTGGGAGCGGTACAGGGAAAGGGAGCAGCAATGAAGCTCAGAAAATCCTTGATGCTGGCAGGCCTTGCCGCGGCGATTTTTTTCGGGTGGAACGCGGTTACGCAGGCTGGCGAGTCCCGTATTGCTCTTAAAGGCTATGACCCGGTGGCCTATTTCACTGACGAGCGTCCGATCGTCGGCGACCCGCAATATCAGTACGATTGGGACGGAGCGGTTTACCGATTTGCATCCGCCCAGCATCTCGCCCTGTTCAAGGCCGACCCCGATCGCTATCTGCCGCAATACAACAACTGGTGCGCCGCGTCGGTGGCGAGAGGCGAGAAGGTGTACGGGAATCCGGAATGGTGGCTTGTGGTCGACGGCCGCCTTTATCTGTTCGGAAGGCCGATCGGTCCCGGTCTGATGAGCAAAGATGCGGGCATGAAAAGCCGGGCCGACGAGAACTGGCCGAGGGTTTCAAGCTTGCCGACTCCACCGCTGCCGGACTACATGCGTGGCGCGAGCCAATCGCAATAGCCGGGCTACAAGCCGGCCGCTTTCAGCCCCTCCCGCAAATACTCGGGATGAGAAGGGTCTTTGAAGCGCGAGCCCAGCTTGTCCAAATCGAGAAATGGCACGCGGCGGCGGAGCACCTCGACATAGCGCGCGGCTTGCTCCATGCGACCGAGTTGGGCAGCAGCCGCAGCAGCCGGGACATTGAACATGGGAAAATCGGGATAGCGCGCAAGGCCGCGCTCGGCGATGCGGAGCGCATCCTCGTGGCGACGCGCGAGATAATAGGCGACCGCCAGATCGAACACGAGTTTCGGTTCGAGCATGGGATCGAGCTTGAGGGCAAGCTGGAGCGATTCGGTCGCTCCGCCGACCTCGCCCGAGAAGGACTGCACTGACCCCCATACCGCCAGGGCGTGGGCGTCGCTCGGGTTGATTTCAATCGCCCGCTTCAGCGCGTCCTTCGCTTGATCGTATTCGGTGCGCGCAAGAAGAATATAGCCGAGTGCACGATAACCGTCGGGCTCGTTGGGGGCCAGCGTGATCGCTTTGCGTGCTTCTGCCGCGCCTCGCGCGAGCTCCTGATCGGGGAATTCCGTCCAGCCCAGAACCGCCATCGAGAAGAGCGCTTCCGCCAGCAGGGCCCGTGCCGCAGCATAATTCGGGTCCAACTCTATCGCCTTCGTGATCAGCTCGCGAAACTGGCGGTTCGTGGTCCGCGAACTTCCATGGCCGATCGCCCTCGCACGCAAAACCAGATCAAAGGCCGTCGGATTGGGCCTCGGTTGATCGAGCTGCCGCCGGCCTTCGATTAGCGCGACATTGGCGGCAAGGGTGCCCGCGATCCGGCGGGCGATCGAGTCCTGAAACTCGAAAATATCGGCGAGCTCGCCGTCGAAATGATTGGTCCACATCACTGTGCCGACTCGTGATTCGGTCAATTCCGCAGCAATACGCACGCGTGTACCCGAGCGCCTCACACTTCCCCCAACCAGATAGTTCGCGCCCAGCTCGGAAACGATCTCTTCACGCGTGGCCGGCCGCTTCTTATAGGGCAATACGGCATTTCGTCCGATCACCCGCAACGTGTTGAAACGGCCGAGAGCGCTGATGATTTCCTCGGTTACACCGTCGGCGAAATACTCCTGGCCTTCGTCGCCGGTTTGATTGGCAAAGGGCAGCACGGCAATGACCGGCATCGCGCTCGACGCGATCGGTTTTGCCGGGTCGGCACTCTGCGATACATCGTGTGGCGCGCGAGACAAACTGAACCATGTGATCACCGCTAAAGCGATCGCGGCCGTTATCGCCACCCCCACCGATGCCCACACCAACGATCGTCGTCTCGGTTGAGCGAGCGACGCTGCCGGTTCGACCGCTGCCGCCACGGACGGCTCGATGCGATACACCCTGATAGGGTTCGAAATGTTCTTAAGTTTCTGCTCCCCGGCGTCGGTGATGGGAATTTCCAGCTTACCCCGTACTTGTCGGTATGCATCTTCGGACAGGCAGATACCACCCGGCGGCGCAATCTGCTCCAGCCGTGCCGCGATGTTGACCCCATCGCCGAACACGTCGCCTTTCTCGACAATGACGTCTCCGAGATTGACCCCGATGCGGAATTCAATGCGGACGTCGGCAGCAATGTTCTTGTTGCGCCGTGCCATTCCGCTCTGTATCGCCACGGCACAGGAGACCGCTTCCACAATCGACGGGAACGAAAGCAATAAGCCGTCCCCAGTGGTCTTAACGATGTGTCCCTTGTGAGCGGCAATAAGTGGATCGATCAGCGCCAGGCGATGTGCTTTCAACGCCGCCAACGTGCCTTTCTCGTTCACGCCCATCAGACGCGAGTAACCCACCACGTCGGCGGCGACGATCGCAGCGAGATGACGCTCGATAAGGCCCGTAGACACAGTCGAGAGATCCCTACCGGTCTTGAATAATCCGTCACCTTAGCTCCATTCGGTCCCGCGCGGCGGGAGCAAATAGCCGCAGAGGCCGTGCTATCAGGTAAATATCTTGGTCAATATAGGGCATCAGTCGGGCGCGGATGATGACCGCTTCTGGCACTTTTCGGACCTGACAGGCTTGTCTGACAACTTCCGTCATTGAGGCAAAGCCGACCTCCGGGTTGAGCAGGTGGACTTCTAAGTTTGACCCGAAGCGGACCAAGGGCGCGGGCTCCATATTTCGCGGGGCTCCTTACGACGCTAGGCTTCGCATTTCGGTAATCAGGTCGGACTTGCCTTCGAAGCCGATGCCTGGAAGCTCCGGCATGGTGATATGCCCGGCTTCCACCCGTACCCCATCGGGGAATCCGCCATACGGTTGGAACAGATCGGGATATGATTCATTACCGCCGAGCCCGAGCCCCGCTGCGATGTTGAGCGACATTTGGTGTCCGCCGTGTGGAATGCAGCGGCTCCACGACCAGCCGTAGCTCTTCAACATTTCCAGCGTGCGCAAATACTCGACCAGCCCGTAGCTCAGCGCGCAGTCGAACTGCAGCCAGTCCCGATCGGGCCGCATGCCGCCGTAGCGGATCAGGTTGCGGGCATCCTGCATCGAGAACAGGTTTTCGCCGGTGGCCATCGGGCCGGGGTAGTGCTCGGCCAGCTTCGCTTGCAGCTCATAATCCAGCGGATCGCCGGCTTCCTCGTACCAGAACAGATCGTATTGGCGCAGCGCCTTCGCATAAGCCACCGCCGTATCGAGATCGAAGCGGCCGTTGGCGTCGACGGCGAGCTTGCAGCCCGCAGGCAGCATTTTCAAAACGGTTTCGATGCGCTTGCAGTCGTCAGCCAGCGGCGCACCGCCGATCTTCATCTTCACGACCGTGTAGCCGCGGTCGAGATATCCTTGCATCTCCGCTGCCAGGCCTTCGAGGCCCTTGCCTGGATAGTAGTAACCGCCGGCCGCATAGACGAAGACACGCGGGTTGGCCTGCACGTTGGCGCGTTCCGCCAGGAGTCGAAACAGCGGCTTGCCCGCAATCTTGGCGACGGCGTCCCACACCGCCATATCGATCGTCCCGATGGCGACCGAACGCTCGCCATGGCCGCCCGGCTTCTCGTTGGTGAACATGGCCGCCCAGATTTTGCCGGGATCCAGAAGGCCAGCTTCGTCAAGCAGGCTGTCCGGCGCAGCCGTCAGCACGCGCGGCGCGAAACGCTCGCGGATCAACCCTCCCTGCCCGTAGCGACCGTTCGAGTTGAAACCGTAGCCGATGACCGGCCGGCCATCGCGGATGACGTCGGTGACCACGGCAACCAGACTCAGCGTCATCTTCGAAAAGTCGATGAAGGCGTTGGCGATGGGAGAAGATATCGGAGCGGTACGCTCCCGGATGTCGACAATGCGCATGAGAAGGATGTCCGTATCGGAGGATGGAGGGCGGAAGCTTAATCGGCGTATTGGCCGGCTGCGGTGATCATCGGACGCCAGCGGTCAATCTCGCTCTTCAGCGTTTCACGAAGGATTTGCGGCGTTGCCTTGTCCGGCGTCGGATCGGTCGCGATATCCGCGAACCTGCTGGCCAGCGCCGGACTTTTGAGCGCTTCGGCCAGGGCTTTGGTTAGCACCTGCACGACAGGATCGGGCGTTTTCGCCGGCACATAGATACCGTGCCAAACGCTGATCTCCATGCCAGTCAGGCCGGCCTCGGCCGCGGTGGGTACGTTAGGCATCGATGGCAGCCGCCTTGCGCTGGTGACGGCGTAAGACTTCACGCTGTTGGCCTGAACCAGCGGCGCGGCGGTCGTGGCCTGTTCGCAGCCAAGATCTATCTGCTTCCCCATCAGCGCCTGAAGAACCGGGCCGCCTCCGCGGAATGGAACGACATTCATCTGCTTCTGAACAGCCGCCATGAACAGCATGCCGCAAAGCTGCGACGCCGCACCCAGGCCCGAATGCGCGAAGGTGACGTAATCGCCTCTAGCCTTGATGTCTGCAATGACTTCGGCCAGCGTATTCGGGGCGTAGTCCGGGCGCGCAATGATGGCCATGTTGGCATCGGACACGACGCCGACCGGCTTCAGGTCGGTGGTCGGATCGAACGGAAGCTTCCGATACAGCGTGACGGCTGTGGCCAGTCCGAGATGATGAAGTAGCAGCGTATAGCCGTCAGGCTCGGCACGGACGACCCGATTGCTGCCCAGCGTGCCGCCCGCGCCGGCGACGTTCTCGACAATCACCTGCTGCCCGAGCAGACGGCCCATGTTCTCGGCCGTCACGCGCGCCACGGTGTCGGTAGGGCCTCCGGCGGCAAAAGGCACGATCATGGTGATGGGGCGCTTGGGGTAATCCTGGGCGATCGCCGCAGACGCCGTCAGGAACAGCAACGAAGCACACACAACCGCACGCATGAAACATCTCCCAGGATCATTCTTTGCTCCAGGCAATGTAGAGGAATATCAGCCATCTCAGAATTGGTATATTTTCACTTCAGCTATTCCCATATAAGATGCCTGAAATCCGACGGCAGGACAGGTCATGCGAAATTTCGATCCGGTTTCGTTGCGGCTGTTCATCGCGGTCTGCGAGGAACGCAACATCGCTGTCGCCGCCCGGCGCGAGGCGATCGTGCCGTCCGCGGTGAGCAAGCGCATCAGCCAGATGGAGGAAGCCGCAGGCGTCGCCTTGCTCGAACGCGGCAGGCGCGGCGTTGCGGTGACGGCGGCGGGGGAGGTGCTGTGCCGCTATGCGCGGGAATCGCTGCAATTGCTCGACCGCATGCAGGCAGAACTGGGAGCGTTTGCCGAGGGAGTGCAAGGTCACGTGCGTGTCTTCGGCAGTAAATCGGCGGTGGCGCAATTCCTGCCGGAAGATATCAGCCGGTTCGCGCAACGCTATCTCGACGTACGCGTCAGCCTGGAGGAGCGCGAAATCTGGGAAGTGGTGCGCGGCGTCGAGGAAGGGCGCGCCGATATCGGCGTGTGCTGGGACGCCGTCGACATGCGCGGCCTGCGGACCTTGCCCTACCACCGCGACCATCTTGCGGTCGTCGTCCATCCCGCCCATCCATTGGCGAGAAAACGTTCGGTCTCCTTTGTCGACACCATTGACTACGAGCATGTCGACATCGCCGCTCGCAGCATCATGCAGACGACCCAGCGCAGTGCTGCGGCCGCCGCCGGCAAGCAGATGCGCTACCGCATCCAGGTCTCGACCGTGGACGCCGCTTGCCGGATCGTGGCGGCCCAGTTGGCAGTGGCGATTGTACCCGCCGAGGAGGCGAGCGCGATTCAGCAGGCGCTGGGGCTCAAGGTGATTCCCCTGACCGACAAATGGGCCAAGCGGCAGTTCGTCGTTTTAATGCGTGAGAAAGGCCTGAGCCTGCCGGCGCAATTGCTGGTTCAGAGTCTGTCTTCTTCCGAAGGAATTCAACCGCGTCGATCGGGTCGCTCCAAATAGTCTCGTATCGCGCACGCCGTTCGGAGCACATTCCAACGAGACCCATCCGGCTGTCGCTGCGGCCAAATTATTCAGGCAGGCGACCCTGCCTTCGCACGAATGGCCATCGACCGCTTGAGAAGCTCCCTGGCATCGGCGTAGCGGCCCTGATCCTTGTAGAGACCGGCCAGGTTTTCCAGGACACCCGCAAGGTCCGGATGGTTCGGGCCGAGCGTCTTTTCGAAGGTGGTCACTGACCGCTTGTAAAACCGCTCGGCATCGGCGTTACGGCCCCGCCGCGCATAAACGGCAGCCAGATTGTTCAGCGCGTGCGCAACGTCGGGATGGTCGGGACCGAACGCTTTCTCGGTCACAGCCACCGACCGCTTGAGCAGCCGCTCGGCATCGGCATAACGATGCCGGTTGGTGTAGACATCGGCCAGGTTACTCATCAAGACCGTGGCGTTCGGATCGCCCGGACCGTGCGCCTTCTCGAGGATGGCCAGCCCGCGCTTGAACAGCGATTCGGCCTGGTCGTATCGACGCTGGTTGCTATAGAGAGCGGCCAGGTTGCTCAGCGCCAGCACGATGTCCGGATCGTCAGGACCGACCGTTTTCTCGCGAATGGCGATCGACCGCTTGAGGAGCGGCTCCGCCTCGGCAAGACGCTCTACCGCGCGGTAGAGTTCGCCGAGATTATTCAGCACGGCTGCAACCTCGGCGTGATTTGGACCGAGCGTCTTCTCCCTGATGGCCAGGGATCGCTTGTACAGCGGCTCGGCAACGGCGAATTGACCCAGATTGTAGTGGATCGTGCCCAGGTCATTCAGCGGCATTGCGACCATCGCATCATCGGGACCAAACTCCTTCTCGCGAATGGCCAGCAACCGCTGGGCCAGCGGAAGCGCCGCCGCGTACTTTCCGACCCGATAGAGTTCCTTGGATTCCTGGTTGAGACGGCTTGCCTCATCCTGCCCGGCGCAGGATGGCACGATGACTGACAGGCTCAGGGCCAGCGCGGTGACCGCAACGCAGATCGATGCTTTCATGGCCTTCATCACATATGCCTCCGTCACGGTTCTTCGCCCTTAGTGTCTTCAGAGGCCAGAGCGGTTCACGCTGCGGGCCACCGCGCGCCGAAAGCGTAATCCGCCATTTGATTGACTTGGCAGGCTGCGAACCTAAAGTTGGTTCCGCAGATAAGGAAATCGACCGCATGACTTTGCCGATGAACTGGAACGAATGGGCGCAGCACGACGGCGTGGCGCTGGCGGAGCGTGTCAGGAAGGGCGAACTGACCGCACAGGAATTGGCCAGCCAGGCGGCCGCGGCGATCGCAAAGGTCGATCCGGCGCTGTCTGCCGTGGTCGAGGTGTTCGAGGACGCGGTCGCCGATCCCGCCAAGGCCGGCGCCAATCTGGCGGGGCCGTTTGCCGGCCTGCCGTTCCTGATGAAGGATCTCGGCCCGACCATGCAGGGGCGGCTGCAGGAAATGGGCTCGCTGCTGATGCGCGGCAATCGCGCCGCATCGGATACCTTCCTGACCGCGAAGATGCGCCAGGCCGGGCTCAACCTGATCGGGCGCACCACCACGCCGGAGTTCGGCGTTTGCAGTTCGGCGGATAATCCCGCCGTCTACGTCACGCGCAACCCGTGGAATACCGACTACACCACCTGCGGATCGTCGGCCGGCAGCGCCGCGATGGTCGCGGCGGGTGCGGTGCCGATCGCGCATGCCACCGACGGCGGCGGTTCGATCCGCATTCCGGCGGGCGTCAACGGCAACATCGGCCTCAAGGTTTCGCGCGGCGTGTTCTCGCTGGCGCCGCATGCGTCTGACTTGACCGGGCTGGTGTCGATCCAGGGCTGCCAGTCGCGCACCGTGCGCGATACCGCCGCCTTCGTCGATGCCTGCCGCGGTCCCGCGCCCGGCGAATTGATGCCGTTCTGGACCGCGCCGGAGCCTTATCAGGAGTTGATCAAGCGCGATCCGGGGCGGCTCAAAATCGCGCTCTCGCACCAATGGGGCGACTACAAAGCGACGCCGCAGATCGCGTCGGAGCTGGAAAAAGCCGGGCGATTTCTCGAAGGCCTCGGCCATCATGTGGAGTACGCGTTGCCCGCGATCGACTATCGCGCCGCCTTCGAGGCCCAGACCATTTGCTACATCAGCAATTTTGCCGTGGTGATCGGCAACATGCTCGCCGCGCGCGGGCTGGAGCGGCCGCCGGCGGAGCTGATCGAGCCGGTCAATATCCGGATCTGGGAAGCCGGCCGGCACACGACATTCGCGGAGCGGGCGCGCATGCAGGCGGTCTTCAACACGACCTCGCGCGGCTTCGGCGCGTTCTTCGAGGAGTGGGACATCATCCTGACGCCGATCACCGCGCTGCCGACGCCGAAGGTCGGCACCACGGAATATCTGACCATCTCCGACAATCCGTCGGTGCTGGACTGGTTCGGCAATCTGTGGCGCAACTTCGCCTTCACGCCGCTCGCCAACCTGTGCGGGATTCCCGCGATCTCGCTGCCGATGGCGCAACATGAGCACGGCCTGCCGCTCGGCATCCAGGCCCAGGCCAGGCAGGCCAATGACGGGCTGCTGCTGCAGCTGGCCGCACAGATCGAGCGCGCGCTCGATGGCAAGTGGAACTCGGGACAAACGCCCAAAGTGCACGCGACCAACGGCTGAGCCGCCGCTGAGCCGTGTTTTGTTTGCACGACAATATGGTCTAAAACATCGGCATGTCCGAGACACCTGAAATCGATACGTCGCTGCCGTTTGACGAACTGGCTGACGCCATCAAAATCCACCGCTCGGTTTATGGGCACATCAGTGGGCTTCGGCTCGACCGCGCCGCGCCCGGCGAAGCCTGGTCGAGCCTGCCCTACCGCCCGGTCTTCGTCGGCGACACCGGGACCGGCGTTCTTCATGGCGGCGTCGTCACCGCCATGCTCGACGAAAGCTGCGGCATGGCGGTCCAGCTCGCGCTCGACGGGACCAGCGCGATCGCAACGCTCGATTTGCGCATCGACTATTTGAAGCCGGCAACGCCAGGCCTCGACATCAGGGCGCATGCGATCTGCTTCCGCGTCACCCGCTCCATCGCCTTCGTGCGCGCGACCGCCTATCAGGAGACCGAGGACGATCCGGTCGCCACCGCGACGGCCTGCTTCATGGTCGGCGCCAACCGCACCAATATGCTGCTGGGCCGATCGTATGAGGATCGCGTGCTGCCGACGCTTGAAGCACCCGAGGATCCGGCCAGTCCCTTTGCGCAAAGTCCGTTCGCGCGCTGTCTCGGCATCCGCGTCGGTGAGGACGGCACGCTGGTGATGCCGTTCTCGCAAAAAATCATCGGCAACCCGATCCTGCCCGCGATCCACGGCGGCATGACCGGCGCCTTTCTCGAAACGGCCGCGATCGTGGGCGTGACGCGCGAACTCGGCGTCTCACTGCCGAAGCCGATCGGCCTCACCATCAACTATTTGCGCTCCGGCCGCGCGCTGGACAGTTACGCCAACGTCTCGATCGTCAAGCAGGGCCGCCGTGTCGTAGCCTTCGAGGCGCAGGCCTGGCAGGACGACCGCACCAAGCCGATCGCCTCGGCGTTCGGGCATTTCATGCTGAGGCCGGCGCCGGGCGCGGACGAAGAATAGGCGTATCCATGCGCGTGGGCTGCAGGCTTGCCCATAACGTAAGCAGTTCTGGCGTCATAAGCGACGATCGCCGGCGTAAATTAATCAGGCGTTTGGCCGGATCGTAACCCATTAACAGGATGTTGATCTCTTATTGTTTCGCTATGCTTGATGCAGGAAAAAGCCGGCGCATGGACCACACTGATTTTTGAGGAAACGATATTGCACGATCCAAAATGGGATGAGCGGTTCATGCTCATGGCGCATCATCTGGCGACCTGGAGTATCGAGAAAGGGCGCCGGGTCGGCGCCGTGATTGTCGGGCCGGATCACGAAATCCGCTCGACCGGCTTCAACGGGCTGCCGCGCGGCGTTCGCGACGACCTCGAGGAGCGCCATTCCCGCATCACCGGCGCCAAATATATCTGGAGCTGCCACGCCGAACAGAATGCGATCTTCAATGCGGCCCGCATTGGGGTCGCACTCAAGGATTGCACGATCTACGTGCCCTGGTTTCCTTGCGTGGAGTGCACCAAGGCCATCATCCAATGCGGCATCACGGGGCTCGTCGCCTACGCGCCGGACCGGCCCAACTCGAACTGGGCCGAGGATTTCACCATCTCGGGCCAGATGCTGAAGGAAGCCAACATCGAAGTCCGGCTGATTCCCCGGCTCGCCGAATTGCCCGACGCTACGGAAGAGTGAGGCGCAGGAAGCAAGGCGATTGGTTCACGCCGCCGCCCGGGCGCGCATCTCGTCGCTGGGCCTGACATCCTGCGAGCGGCTGTAGATCGCAACCGCAGATATCAACACCACGGTGAGCACGCCGAACAGCGCGCGGTAGGCGGTCTCGGAGCGGGCGCCGTCGGCGAGCGGCTCGAACCCGCCAACGATGATGCCCGACAAGGTCTGCATGCAGGCGACGCCAAGCATCACGGCGGTGTTGATGGTCGCAATGCCGCGCCCGATCAGCCGGTCCGGAAAGATGCCGCGGCCATGCGTCATCACCATGGTGCTGGAGGCGCTGAAGAAGCCGATGGCGACAATGGCGCCGATGGGCACCCAGACCGGCGGTCGCGACGCGAGCGCCAGCGTGGCGAGCATGGAGATGGTCCCCAATGTGCCGCCGATCGCGATCCATTTGCGCGTGTCGAGCACGCGGTCCAGCGGGCCGAAGACGACGATGCCGAGCTGGTAGGTGATCACGGCTGCCAGCAGCACATTGCCAGCCTCGATCGCGCTCATGCCATGGACCTCGCGCAGGAACGAACCGCCCCACAGGCCCTGCACGGTGAAGGTGCAGGCATAATTGCAAAAGTTCATCGCCAGGATCGGCCGCAGGCGGGGGTTACCCAGCACCTCGATCAGGCCCTGCAGCATCTGGCGTGGCGCCTCCGGGGTACGGTCGAGAAACGGATGGCCGGGCGGCGCATCGCGTACCACGATCCACACCGCGATGGTGGCGAGCGCGATGAAGACGCCGACGGCGCCGAACACGGCGCGCCAGCCGACGGCCTCCGAGGCCCATGCCAGCGGCGTGGTGGCGAAGAGATTGCCGAGCAGCCCGATCGACAGCACCATGGCGGTGAGTGTCGAAAAACGATCCGGCGGAAACCAGCGCGAGATCACCACCATGCTGCCGATCAGCATGACCCCGAAGCCAGCGCCCATCAGCACGCGGCCGGTGAGCAGGATCGGCCAGGTCGGCGCCAGCGTGAAGATCGCAGCGCCGATCGTGGCGAGGATCAGCATGCAAGCCACGGTACGCCGCGGGCCGAAATGGTCGAACAGGAGACCGCAGGGGATCTGCATCGCGGAGAAGCCGAAGAAGAAAGCGCCCGTCAGCGCCCCCAACGCTTCCGGTCCGATGGCGAGGTCGCGCATCAGGTCGAGGCCAATGGTGACGTTGGCGGCGCGGAAAAAATGGCTGGCGACATAGGCCGTGGCCAAGGTCGCGACGATGATCAGGCCCCGGCGGTGGGCAAAAGGGCGCCGCAACGCGGAGCTCATCGACTGGGGGGTATCCCTCTTGTTGTTAATTGCCCGGCAGGCGTTTCCAGTCACCGAGCCTATGCGGCCTTGACGGGCAGTTCAAGGTTGGCCTTGAAGTGAAATGTGGCCGCCCATAAGAACGTAGATCGACGTCGCCTGGAGGGAGGCAATCTGGTGATTAAGCTCTCGCGTCGCCGCGGCGTCATGAACGCCGCCATCGCTGTTGCATCGGCAGCCGCTTTCTTCGGTCCGCTCGTGGCAGGTACGGTCGCAGGCGCCGCTGATTTTCCGGCGCGCGGTATCACGCTCGTCGTCCCCTACCCGGCCGGCGGCGGCGTCGACGCCATGGCCCGCGTGGTGGCGCAAAAACTGTCCGACGCATTCCGCCAGACCGTGACCGTCGACAACCGCGGCGGCGGCGGAGGCACGATCGGCACCCGCGCGGTCGCGCGCGCCGCGCCTGACGGCTACACGCTGTTGCTCGGCCACACCGGGACGCTGTCGATCAATCCCAGTCTCTACACCAAGCTCGGCATGGACCCGCGCAAGGATTTTGCGCCGATCGGTCTTGTCGCGTCGATGCCGGTGGCGCTGCTCGCCCATCCGTCGTTTGCCGCCAAAACGATCGCTGATGTGATCGCGTTCGCCAAGAAGGAGCCGGGCAAACTCAATATCGGCACCTCGCCGGTCGGCACCGGCAGCTACATGTGCGCGGAGCTGTTCAAGGCCGAAGCCGGTATCGATGCCGCCATCATTCCCTACAAGGGCACGGCGCCCGTGATGAACGACCTGCTCGGCGGCCATGTGCCGATGGCCTTCGGCGTGCTGCCGCCGGCGCTCGGCAATATCGCGGCCGGCCAGTTGCGCGCCATCGCCGTCACCAGCAAGCAGCGCTTCTCGCAATTGCCCGACGTGCCGACCTTCGACGAGTCAGGGATGCCCGGCTTCGAAGCCGTGCTGCATTACGGGCTGCTGGCGCCGGCAGGCACGCCGCCGGAAATCGTCGAAATCCTCAGCGCCGAGCTGCGCAAATTGGTTAGCGATCCGGAGGTGCAAAAACGCATCCGTCTCGAAGGCGGCGATCCCCTGGCCTCGACTCCGGCCGAATACGCCGACGACATCGACCGGGAAGAAAAGAAGTGGAGCAAGCTCGTGCACCAGCTCGGGCTGAAGGTGGAATAGCGTTGGCTTCTCGCTAGCTAGAGCATGATGATTTTGAACTGAGTCAGCACACGTCATCCTGAGGTGCGAGCGGAGCGAGCCTCGAAGGATGGGGCCACGGGCGCTTCTCATCCTTCGAGGCGCGCAAGAGCGCGCACCTCAGGATGACGCGATAGGGCCCCCGATGTTTGGATTCCACGTAGCCGGAATCTCCCGGCAGCGCCTCGCTCCATATCTCCCCAGCCTGTCACCTGGGGAACAGCGCGCCGGCGCGGCAGCAGGCATTGTCTCCTCACCGGACAGCGACGCGATGGTCGCGCCGCCCGGAGCAAAAGGGAGACACAGTCATGAACACCGAGATCCAGAATGCCGATACCCTCGACACGCGCGCACTTGCCGACCACGAACTCGAAGCCGTCACCGGTGGCAAGGCTACGTACTACCAAATGGGAGGCCACTGGTACATTGTCGGCCACAACAAGTACGGACAATCGACCGGTGCGGTTCGTATTACCTGATGAACTCTGCGGACCTGAAATGCAAAGGGCGGCCGCAAGGTCGCCCTTTCTTCATTCAGTACCGCTTTGACGGATTGCGCGATCTCAGTCGTTGGCCCCGTGGATGGAGGCGACGACCGCGGCCGTGACCTCGTCTGTCCGGGCCTTGCCACCGAGGTCCGGCGTGTGAAAGCGGGGGTCGGCGGTGACACGCTCGACCGCCTGCATCAACCGCGTCGCGGCCGCCGGCTCGCCGAGATGTTCCAGCATCATCACGGATGACCAGAACGTACCGACGGGGTTGGCGATGCCTTTGCCGATGATGTCGAAGGCCGAGCCGTGGATCGGCTCGAACATCGATGGATAGGTCCGCTCCGGATTGAGGTTGGCGGTCGGCGCGATGCCGAGCGAGCCGGCGAGCGCGGCCGCGAGATCCGACAGCACGTCGGCATGCAGATTGGTCGCCACCACGGTATCGATGGTTTCCGGTTTCATGACCATGCGCATGGTCATCGCGTCGACCAGCATCTTGTCCCAGGTGACGTCCTTGAACTCGGCCGCGATCTCGACTGCGATCTCGTCCCACATCACCATGGCATGGCGCTGGGCGTTGGATTTGGTCACCACGGTGAGCAGCTTGCGCGGCCGCGATTGCGCGAGCTTGAACGCGAACCGCATGATGCGCTCGACGCCGGCACGGGTCAGGATCGATACGTCGGTTGCGACTTCGAGCGGCAGGCCCCTGTGGACGCGCCCGCCGACCCCGGCATATTCGCCTTCCGAGTTTTCGCGAACGATAACCCAGTCGAGTTCCTTGCCGTGCACGTTGCGCAGCGGGCTGGTGATGCCGGGCAGGATCCGCGTCGGACGAACATTGGCGTATTGATCGAACGGCTGGCAGATGGCCAGCCGCAGGCCCCACAGCGTGATATGGTCAGGCACGTCGGGCGCGCCGGCCGAGCCGAACAGAATCGCGTCGTGATTCCTGATCTGGTCGCGGCCATCCTGCGGCATCATGATGCCGTGCTTCTTGTAGTATTCAGACCCCCATTCAAAATGATCGACCTTGAATCTGAAATTGCCGTCGCGCTGCGCCAGCGCGTGCAGCACCTCGACGCCCGCGGCAACGACTTCGGTGCCGATCCCGTCGCCCGGGATCGCTGCTATGGCGTACGTCTTCATCGATTGGTCTCCGGATTGCGAGTAGTTGCCTGCCACCGCTGGGAAAGCGGCCGGCGGTGACGGGAGTTCAGTTGCGTGTCAATTTCGATCTTAGTTTCCTTTGGCCCCTGCAGCCTTGATGACGGCGCCCCAGCGCGGCACCTCGGCTGTCAGATGCGCCTTGAGCGCCGCCGGTGTCGCCAGATCGGCCTGCACCGGCTCGGTGCCGAGATTGGCAAACCGCTCGATCACCTTGGGGTCCTTCAGGGCCGCCTGAAGCGCGGCGACCAGCTTGTCGGTGGCCTCTTTCGGCAGTCCCTTCGGGGCCCACAAAGCGTGCCAGGCCGAGACCTCAAACCCCTTGACGGCGCCGCTATCCAGCGTCGGCAGGTCAGGCAAGGATGAGACCTTGGCTTTGGTCGTGACGGCAAAGCCCTTGATCTTGCCTTCCTTGATCTGGTTGGTGGTATTGGTGGTCTGGTCGCACATCACGTCGAACTGGCCGCTGAGCAGGTCGTTCATGGCCGGCCCGGTGCCGCGATAGGGAATCCCGTTCATCTGCACGCCAAGCTCCTTCATCAGCATCAGCATGCACAGATGCGAGGCCGAGCCGATGCCGGCATGTCCGTAGACCGCCTTGTCGCCATTGGCGCGAATCCACGCCACGTACTCGGTTACATTGTTGGCAGCCAGTGTAGGCTTCGACACCAGGGTCATCGGCACATCGGTGATGCGGCCGAGGTGGTCGAAATCGTTGACGACATCATATTTGAGGGAGTCATAAAGCGCGGGCGCGGTCGCGTGCGCGATGTGCCAGATCGCGAGCGTATAGCCGTCAGCGGCCGACTTCGACACGCGCGCCATGCCGAGCGTTCCACCGGCGCCGCCGACATTCTCGACCAGGATGGTCTGACCAAGGGACCGGCCCATCGATTCCGCAATGAGGCGGGCGACCGTGTCGGTCGGCCCTCCCGCCGCGGCCGGAACGATGATGGTGATCGGTTTGGCCGGAAAGGCGGTCTGCGCCATCGCGGTGTGGGACGCCCATAGCGAAGCGGCCGCGATGGCGCCGGAAAGGATCGTGCGACGATTGAACGGCATTGGGTCGCTCCCTCTGGAATTCGTTGGTTGGCTGATCTCAGCGCTTCCGGCCAAGCTGAGGCCAAGGTACGGCCAAGTGCCAGGCCGCTTCAATCGGCATATGATTATACAAATATTTGATATAATCAGCGCTGAGGAGGACGAGGGTATGGAATTGCACCAGCTTCGCTGTTTCGTCGCAGCGGCCGAGGAACTGCATTTTGGGCGCGCCGCCCAACGCCTGGAAATGCTGCCCTCCGCGCTCGGGCGCTACATCCGGCTGCTCGAAGACGATCTCGGCACAAGGCTGATGACGCGAACGACGCGCAGCGTCACGCTGACCGATGATGGCGTCGTCCTGCTCAAGGAGGCCCGCACGTTGCTGGCGCAGGCAGACAATCTGGCCGTCAAATTCCAGGCGCGCGGCCGCAAGCAGGGCACGACGATTCGCGTCGGCGCGATCGATAGCGCGGCGGCAGGACTGCTGCCGATGCTGCTTTCCGATTTTCGCGAACAGCGGCCGGATGTCACGGTGAAATTGACGGAAGACAAAACGATCCGGCTGCTGCCGGCGCTGATCTCCGGCCGGCTCGACCTTGCCCTGGTGCGGCCTCCGGAAAAGCCCGACAGGCGGCTTGAATTTCTGTTTCTGCTGCATGAGACGGCCGTCGTCGCCGTGTCAGATCATCATCCCCTCGCGTCGAGAAAACGGGTAACCGTGGCCGATCTTGCCGAACAGCCGCTGATCGTGCCGGAGCGGCGTTCGCGCCCGCACAGCCACGATCTGACCATGAAACTGTTTGCCGAGGCCGGACTGCCGGCGCGCGTGGTCCAGATTGCCAATGAAAAGCAGACCATCGTGAATCTCGTCGCCGCCGAACTTGGCGTTGCCATCGTGCCGCGATGGACCTCGCGCATGGCGGCGCGTGGCGTTCGATATGTTCCGCTCGCGGGGTCAGATATGAACCGGTTGCCGCTCGCCGCCGCCTGGACCCGTGGCACCCGCGATCCCATCCGGGACGAAATGCTTGGCATCCTCAAGGCGTCGCTTAAACGCTATGGAAAGGAGGCCTGAAGCCGGGACGAAGGTGTGGACGAGGCCACCGCCTCGGCCTGCGTGACCTAGATCACAAACAAAGTCGGGTCGGAGAAGGCAATGTCCCGTTCGTCGCAGCGCAGTGCTGCAACTAACCAGGGAAGACAGCCATGACCAATTCAGCTCCCGTCAAAGCCGAAGCCTTGACTTCTGATGAACTCGACCGCGTTGCCGGCGGCATCATCATCGTGAGCGGACTTCAGCGCCAGTTCACCTCCAGGCTCGACTGGGTCGCTCTCAATCCGCAGCCGCTGCCGCCGAAGGTTTTCTCCTTCTTCGGCCGCTGATAGCGGCGTTCGCGAAAAGGCAGGCGGCCTCATTCTGAAGCCGCCTGTGCATCTCACCGATGGACGCCCGGGCTCACAGCCTAGTTCGTGTTCAGCCTGAAGCGAAGCGTCTTGCTGCCGATGAACGAGATCGCATCGCCCTGCCGCTTCCATGTCGCGGCATCGGTCAGAGCAGCAATCAGATCGTCATCGGCCTGGGCGCGATTGGCTGGACAATTGCGGTTCTCCATCGCGCCAGGAACAAAGATCACGGTGTTGCCTGCCACCGAGAACTGACCCTTGCCGCCCTTGCACCAGAGTTCGAGCACCACTTCGCCGCGGTCACCGATTTCCAGATTGGGTATCCGCTTGGAGCCGGGCTGCGGCGGCACATCCATGGTCATTTCCATGCCGAACGGAAAGCCGTTGTCGGCCTGTGCCTGAGCAGCATTGGGAGCGGCGGAAACCAGCAGGAACGAAGCCAGACCTGTGAGCTTCACCATGCGCGCGAATGAAATCATTCAACCTCTCAAAATACTCTGACGCCCGATATCGCGCGTTCTATTCAACAAGTATGTCATTGGCTAGAGCGTTTTCCAGCGAAGTGGATACCGGTTCGCGTTAAGAAAACGCGTCAAATCAAGAATCTGGAGCCGCGTTCCGATTCAATCGGAACGCGGCTCCAGGCCCGTCCGGTTCGGACCGGTTTGCTATCCCCGATCGGTCGATGCGCAAAATGCCGCACCGACGAAAAATCCCCGTGCCGTGGGAATCTGGTCGGTCGATTCGGGCCCTGCTTCGCAACCCGCTCAGTCGAATTTTACCTGCGCTGTCTTTCCATCCGGCCAGGTCAGTTGGACGACACCCTTTGGCTTGGCCGGCAATGCGACGCTCGCGGTGCCGGAAAGCAGCCCGCTCCCGGCAGGCTCCAGCAGGATTCGCTGGGATTTGCCGTCGACAACGAGGATTGCGATCGCCTTGAATCCTGTCGCCGGGATCGATTTCCGGTTCTCGTCGCTGACGAACAGTTCGAGCTTGCCGGATTTCGATACCAGTTCGACATGGTACGAGCCGGTATGCTCGATCCACCCGCCATGCGTTCCCTTCTGGTCGTGCGCCGACGCGCCAGCGGACCAGCACAACAGGACAATAACAAGCAGAAATTTCATCTTCACGGTCGTTCTCCGGATGTCGGTATCAATAAGCTTCGGCGGCTGATTTTGCCGCGGCGGTCTCCGTACGCCCGTCGGCACCTCGTCGCAGCCGCTCCAGCGGAGCCTTGCCATAACGAAGGAACAGTACCGGCGTCAGCAGCGTGTCGAGCAGCGTCGCGCTGAGCAGGCCACCGAAAATCGTCACCGCCACCGGATGCAGAATTTCCTTGCCGGGCGTTGCCGCGTCGATCAGCAGCGGCACCAGGGCTACGCCGGCCGACATCGCCGTCATCAAGACCGGCGTCAGCCGCTCGACGCTGCCGCGAACCACGAGATCGTGCCCGAACGGCATTCCTTCCTTCAGCGCCAGATTGATGTAATGGCTGATTTTCAAAATACCGTTGCGAACCGCGATGCCGGTCAGCGTGACAAATCCGACCATCGACGCTACCGAGAGCGGTTGTCCTGCCAGCCAAAGGGCGGCGACCGAGCCGATCAGCGCCAGCGGAACGTTGCCCATGATGATGAAGGCAAGCACGGTGGAGCGGTAGCGGCTGTAGAGAATGGCGAACACCAGCAACAGCGACAGCAGCGACAGGACGGCGATGGTTCGGCTCGCTTCTTCCTGGGCCTGGAACGTACCCTCCAGGCGAACGTAAAAGCCCTCGGGGAGCCGCGTCGAAGCGGTCACCTTTCGGATCGCTGCGACGATGTCGGTCATGTCGGCCTTCCCGTTGGCGTTCGCCAGCACCACCACGCGGCGGCGGCCGTTCTCGCGGAGGATCTGGTTGGGGCCTTCGGTCTCCTTGACGTCGGCGATCTGCCGCGCGGGAATCCATCCGGCCGGCGTTTCGATCAAGAGGTCGCCCAGGGTTTGCGTGGTGCGGAGCCGGTCCGGTAGCCGCATCGTGACGTCGAACCGCCGATAGCCGTCCACCACCCGCGAGATGACGCGGCCATTGGAGAGCCGGCTGAGCTGCTCGATCACGGCGGCCGGCTGCACGCCATAGAGTGCGGCGCGGCCGTAATCGACACGGATTTCCAGCTGCGGAATCAGCACCTGCTTTTCAACCTGCAGGTCGGTGAGACCTGGAATCTCCGCAAGCTTGCCGCGGAGCATTTCAGCGGTCGCACGCAAGCTATTCAGATCGTCGCCGAAGATCTTCAGTGCAATCTCGGCCCGAACGCCCGACAGCAGATGGTCGAGCCGGTGCGAAATCGGCTGGCCGACATTGATCGAAGCCGGAAGCACGGCGAGCCGGGCCCGGATATCCGCGACGATTTCGGTCTTCGGCCGTTTCGATGGCTTGAGATTGACCTCGAGGTCCGACGAATGGACGCCTTCGGCATGTTCATCGAGCTCCGCCCGCCCGGTTCGCCGGCCGACCGTCTTGACCTCGGGCACTTCAAGGATGAGACGTTCCGCAATCAATCCGACGCGATGGGACTCGGCGAGCGAAATTCCCGGATTGAAGAGCATGTTGATGGTGAAGGTGCCTTCGTTGAACGGCGGCAGGAATGCGCGGGGAAGATAGAATGCGGAAGCGGCCGCCATCACCACCGCCGCGAGTGCGGCAGCCATCAGGGCGCGCTGATGGTGGAACACCCGTTCCAGCAGTGCGGCGTTGGCGCGCTTGAGCATCGCTACCAGCGCGCTGTCGCCATGGTCGAGCCGCTTGAGGTGCGGCAGCATGTGGTACGCCATCACCGGGGTCAGGGTGATGGAGACCGCAAGGCTGGCGAGAATGGAGATGATGTAGGCCTGACCCAGCGGCGCAAACAGCCGGCCTTCGATTCCCGACAGCGCGAACAGCGGCACGAACACCAGAACGATGATCGCGGTCGCGTAGACAATGCCGGAGCGGACTTCCTGGGATGCCGATACGACGACGTCGAAGGCCGGGCGGGGATGCTCCAATGCCCGATTTTCGCGCAAGCGCCGAAAAATGTTCTCGACGTCGACGACGGCGTCATCGACCAGCTCGCCAATGGCGATGGCGATGCCGCCAAGGGTCATCGTGTTGATGGACAGACCGGCAAAATAGAACACGACCGCGGTGGTCAGGATCGATACCGGGATCGCGGCCAGCGAGATCGCCGTGGTCCGCCAGTTCATCAGGAACAGAAACAGCACAATGGCGACGACCGCGCCGGCCTCAAGCAGGACACGCTCGACATTGCCGATCGAGGTTTCGATGAAATTGGCCTGACGGAAGATGATCTGGTCGGCCTTCATGCCCGGCGGCAGCGAGGCCGTGATCTCCTTGAGGGCCTGTTCGATCTCGCGCGTCAGCCGGATCGTATCGACGTTGGGCTGCTTCTCGACCGAGACGACGACGGCGGGCTTGCCCATATAACCGGCGTCGCCACGCTTGACCTTGGGCGCGAACTCGACGGTAGCAACCTGCTTCAGATAGACCGGCCCGCCATTGACCTGCGCCACCACCACGCTGCGAAGGTCGTCCAGATTGGTGGTCCGCCCGATATTGCGGATCAGATATTCGCGGGCATGCTGATCGGTGAATCCGCCGCCGGTATTGACGCCGAACTGATTCAAGGCCAGTTCGACCTGCTCGTAGGTGACGCCGAGGCTGCGCAGCGCCGGCGGATTGGGCGAGATGCGGTATTGCCGGACCTCGCCCCCCATCGGAATCACCTGCGCGACACCAGGGATCGACAACAACCGCGGCCGCACCACGAAGTCCGCGGTCTCGCGGACTTCCATCGCCGAAGCCCGCTCGCTGGTCACCGCGACCAGCAGCACCTGGCCCATGATCGAGTTGATCGGCCCCAATTGCGGAAAGGTGTTGGGCGGCAACTGGGTTCGGATCAGGTTGAGGCGCTCGGCGATCTGCTGCCGGTTACGATAGATATCGGTACCCCAGTCGAATTCGACGTAGACGATCGAAAGACCGATTCCGGAAACCGAGCGGACCCGCGTCACGCCGGGAACACCGTTCATCTGGGTTTCGATCGGGAAACTGACGAGCTGTTCGACTTCGGGAGGCGCGAGCCCCTCCGACTCGGTCATGATCGTGACCGTCGGCTTGTTCAGGTCGGGGAACACGTCCACCGGCAGCCGGCTGGCGCTGAAGATGCCGAGCAGCACCAGGACCAGCGCAGCCGCGATGACCAGCAGGCTGTTGCGCAGCGACTGTGTGACGAGGAAGCGAAACATCTGTCCGGCTCCTCAGCGCACTTGGTCGAGCAGTTCGGCGCCCTGCACGACCAGGCGCTTGCCTCCGGCGAGGCCGGTGGCGATGAACACGCGGTCGCCGTCGAGCGACTCCACCCGTACCGGACGCTGTTCAAAACGTTCGGCCGTGACGTGTTCGTAGACGACTTCCTGGCCGTTGGCGTTGCGTACCAGGCTGGCCCGCGGCACCGCAAGGCCGACCTTTTCCTCGTTGGTGGTAGCAAGGACAGTGACAAACTGCCCGGCGCGAAGCCCGGAATGGTCGCCCTGAATGGCGAACTGAACCGGAATGGATTGATTGCGGTCCGCAAAGCCGGAGCCCTTGTAGGTGAGCGTAACGATGCGATCGGTCCCGAAACTGGCGGTCGCGCTGCGGACGCCCGCCAGCGCATCGAAGCTGCGGGCTTCGACCCACAGACGGGTCGGATCGATGATATGGAAAATCACCGCGTTGGACTGGGCGATCTGTCCGGCCACCGGCGTGCCTTCGGCGATGACCCCGTCGACCGGAGCCATCAGCGCTTCGGGCTCGCGGCGCGACCGGTCGAGCGATCCGCGGCGGTCTTTCAACCCTTGCAGCTCCGACCTCGTGTCTTCGAGCTGGGAGCGGGCAATGGCGCCGCTCGGCACCAGCGTTTCATAGCGGGCGAGCCGGCGTTCCACGATGGAGATTTGCTGGTCGAGTTCGCCCTGGCGCTGGCGCATGTCCGAGACGTCGATGGCCTGCATCGGCGGCTCGACATAAGCAAGGATGTCGCCCTTCTTGACCGGCGTCCCCAGCCTCGGAAATCCGCCCGACGGCGCCGACAGGCGGCCGCCCACCGAAGCCTGCACGAATCCGCTGGCGTTCGGGTCGGGAATAATCCGGCCCGGCAGCTCGATGGCACGCGGGTGCGCGCCAGATTCGGTCATCACGGTGCGGAGCGCGAGAATGCGTTGCGTGCTCTTTGGCACGAACACGCCACCGTCAGGCAGACGCTGCGCCTGGTCGCGAACCGATTGCATCGGCGCGGCCGGCGCACCGTGATCGTGGCCGTCGTGGGAGCGGGATGGGTTGTTGAACAGCACAACCGCGCCGGCGACGACAACCAATGCCGCCCTGCGCCGCAGCCGTACCAGCGCCATGGCGCCAATCCCGGCCGCAAGCCCTGTCAGGATAGCGAAAAACAGCGCCGGGCCGTCGTGATTGAAGTGATAACCAACCTCCCCCGCGATGGCGGAAGTCGAGAACCACGATGTCGGTCCGGCCTTAGCCCCTGGAACATCCGGAATCACAAGCCGGGCGGGCAACACATCGACATCGCCGCCCCTTGCGACCGTGAAGATCAGGTCGTAAGCGCCCGGCTTGCTGGACCAGGGCGCCTCGAGGCGATAGGGCTCGCCCGGCTTGGCTTCGGCCTTCTGCGGGCCGGCGGGCGTTTCGACTTGGATTTCCGCGCCATCCACCGGCTCGTTGGTGGCGAACCGGTCGAGATAGATGGCGAGTACGCCGTCACGTGCAATCGCAACCAGTTCGTGCGCTTCCGAGGCGGCCTCGGCACGCGGCGCAAAACTGCCGGTCGGCGCCGGCGCGGGCGCGCCGTGATCGTGACCATCGTGCGCCAGCACCGGTGCTGCCGTGAGCAGGAATGACATAGCCGCCACGCAGCGCGCGGCACGGAATAAAAAGGACATCTGAATGACTCACCTGAGAAGAAGCGTGTTCGCTCACGCGGCCGGCACATTGCGCCGCCGCGATATCGTTGCTCAGGCGAGCGATCGAGGGGGTTTTCGGAGGCTTGCGGGTTCTATGCCCGCAGCAAGTACCGCACCGCTGAAATCAAGGCGGTGCGAATGGATCTCGGGATGCACACATTGCGAGGTTGCGGCCAAAGCGGCGCCGCCGCAGCATCCCAAGCCGGCCCCGCAACAACCGTCCACGCATCCGTCCAAATCGATCGGTGCGGAGCCAGACGATTGATCTGCGGTCAGGAAAAGCTCGTACAGGACCGAACCGTTAGGCTTGACGAAGGCAGCCTTGGCGAAGGCTGCCTCGGTGAAGGCAGCTTTGGTGAAGGCAGCTTTGGTGAAGGCAGCTTTGGTGAAGTGATGCGCCACCGGCGCATCAACCGCAATCATGCCATGAGGCACCGCATGATGATGAACGTGAAGATGTGGCCGGTGCCCCTGGTCGGTATGGGTGCGGGCCAATGCAGGCGCAAATTGCACGGCGATCAAGGCGATCACCGCACAAATAAACTGCCATATTTTTCGGCTCGCGTTCATCAAGCTCACGATATCACAGGGCTCTCGGCGCTGCCTAGCTTCGGTTAAAGATGGCTAACGCGTACTGCCGAGCCATTCCATCTTTCAGTCACTTTCAGGCCAGCAATGGTTCACGAGGCTTCGATGAACCGGGCGCTGGTCCGACCCAGCGTATATTCGATCCCGAAGCTGAACACTATTACGGTCGGCATCCGTTCAGGGACGCCCCCTCAGTTGAATTTGGCCTGGACGGTTTTTCCATCGGGCGAGGTCAGTTGCACCACCCCCTTTGGCTGTGCGGACAGCGCATCGCTGGCGGTTCCGGAAAGCCGCGCGCTCCCGGCCGGTTCCAGCGCAATGCGCTGGGCTTTGCCATTCACGACAAAGACGCCGATGGCCTTGAACCCGGTTGCCGCGATCGGCTTTTGGTTCGCATCGCTGATGTAGAGATCGACCTTTTCGGATTTCGAAACCAGCTCGACATGATACGCGCCCGCATCCTGGACCCTGCCGCCATTTGCGCCATGGTGATCGTGCGCCCAAGCGCTGGCGGACGAAGACAGCAGCGCAGTAACCAGTAGAAATTTCTTCATTGTGATTTCTCCAGAGGTTCGATTGCCGAAAGGTGTCGGAAGGTGCGTGAGCAGGGTGGATCGATTACGATCCAGCCGAGGTGGTAAGCCGGCCGACACCGTCGGCCGGCTTTTCGTCGTTAGTGGTGATGGTGACCGTGGTGGTGGTGGTGACCGTGATGATGGCCGTGATGATGATGGTGATGGCCATGATGATGATGGCCGTGGTGCCAACCCCAATGCCAGTGATGGCGGTGATGGTGATGACCATGATGGTGATGGCCGTGGTGATGATGGCCGTGACGCCACCCTACCTGAATCACTTCGCTCTCCTGGGAGATCGAGGTGGGCGCCAGCGGCGCAGCGCTGCTTGCGGAGAGGCTCGCAGCCAACACGACGGTTGCGGCGACCGCGGAGAGGATTGCTTTACGAAACGACATGGTAGCTCCTTGGGTTCTGGTAGCAGGGGATCTGCTCCGATAGCGCGAACCCTATGATCGTCGTCGTCGGCTGAACGTGAGCTGAAACACGGAGAAGAGGTCACGTCATATTGAACGCGCGGTCCTGCAAGCGAATCCGCAATGAAATGCGATAAAGACAGCGCATGCAGATCGAGTGCGCCACAATGACGCGCGTCAAACTCGTTCCGTCGTCGATCGTGTCAGCGTGTCGCATCGTTTGCATGACTGTCTGACGCGCGCTTCATCCACATAGTTCATGGAAAATTTCTGAACGGATGTTCAGGTGTCCGCGCGTTCATGAAGGGAGTGAGGGTCGCCCAAATTCTTCGCAAGTGAAGCTCACGATGGTGAGGCGTTTCACTATTCACTCGCGCCGTTGGTTGCGTTGAAAATTCCGGTCTTCGAAACAGCTTGGTTCGGCCCGATGGAGGACCGAGCACAAGCACGTCGCGATGAAGCTGATTTGACCGGCTTGAACGGTTGGTACAGTTGGGTGGGTTCGAACCACCGACCTCCTGTTCCACAGACAGGCGCTCTAACCAACTGAGCTACAACTGCATCCTGCGAAGCCCCATGGTAGCAGGGGATCTGCTTCGGCTATCCCGTAACTACCGCAGGCCGCATCGGCCGAATGTGAGCTGGCGCACACAGTTGATCGACCGACGCACAAGCCGCCGCGCCGACGAGAAGATCCCGCGGGCCGCGCCGCTGATATCATTGGCCGGGCCTTCGGTTGCGCCTTACTGCAGGACCATCAACGTGAACGGGTAGACGTAAGCCTGCAGCGTCACCAGCACGCCGACCAGACACGCCAGCACGATCGAATGCAGGAACACGTAGCGAAGGATCGAGCCTTCGTGGCCGTACCAGTTGGTCGCCGTCGAGGCGACGACGATCGATTGCGCGTCGATCATCTTGCCCATCACGCCGCCGGAAGAATTGGCGGCCGCCATCAGGATCGGCGACAGGCCGAGCTGCTCGGACGTGATCTTCTGCAGATTGCCGAACAGCACGTTGGAGGCGGTATCCGACCCCGTCAGCGCCACGCCCAGCCAGCCGAGCAAGGTGCCGAAGAAGGGATAGAGCACGCCGGTCGCGGCAAACGCCAGACCGAGCGTGGCGTCGACGCCGGACAGCCGCGTCAGCGTGCCGATCGCCAGCATCGCCGAGATCGTGATCAGCGAGATCGCGCACAGCTTGATGGTGCGGCCGTACTCCGCAAGCATCCTCGCGGGCGAAAAGCTCATCAGGAATCCGGAGATGATCGCCGCGATCAGCATGCCGGTGCCGGTGAACGACAGATAGGTGAAGTCGAACACCGCGGCTTCGGGTGTCGGCCTGGCGGCGACCGGGGGCACCTTGTTGATCAGATTGTGCAGTTCGGGGACCTGATATTTCCAGACGAAGTTGGCGTTCGCCCAGTTCTTGAATCCGCCACTGCCCCAGATCAGCATCACCACACAGACGATGATCCACGGCAGCAGCGCGCTCCACAATTCGCTTGGCGTGAGCGGCGTCTTGTCCATCGGCCTCGGCGTCGTCATGGTCGCCGCCGACTCATCGTTGCCGCGCAGCGCAGGCGACAGCCAAAGCTCCCTCGGCTGCCACACTTTCAGGAACAGGATCAAACATCCCATCGAGATCAGCGAAGCGCCGATGTCGACGATCCAGGGGTTGATAAAGTTCGAGATCACGAATTGCGGGACCGCGAACGAGACGCCGGTGACCAGAATGGCCGGCCATACCTCCTTCATGCCCTTCCAGCCGGCAAAGGCCCACACCACCCAGAACGGCACGATCAGCGAGAACAGCGGCAATTGGCGGCCGACCATCGCGCCGAGGATGTAGGGATCGAGCCCGGTGACCGAGGCCAGCCCCTGGATCGGCGTGCCCAGCGCGCCATAGGCGACAGGCGCGGTGTTGGCAATCAGCGACAGGCCGGAGGCTGCCAACGGCGAAAAGCCGAGCCCGATCAGGACCGCGCCGGTGATCGCGACCGGCGTGCCGAAGCCGGATGCGCCCTCGAAAAATGCGCCGAAGGCGAACGCGATCAGCAGCAATTGCAGGCGACGGTCGTTGGTGACCCCGCCGATGGCGCGCTTCAACAATTCGAAGCGGCCGGTCT
Organism: Bradyrhizobium sp. LjRoot220; assembly: GCF_964252915.1. Taxonomy (NCBI): domain Bacteria; kingdom Pseudomonadati; phylum Pseudomonadota; class Alphaproteobacteria; order Hyphomicrobiales; family Nitrobacteraceae; genus Bradyrhizobium; species Bradyrhizobium sp. LjRoot220. The sequence goes on along the minus strand of NZ_CAXUPS020000003.1, from coordinate 749,834 downwards.
CGACCGTAATGCGGTAAAGGAAAATGACGTTGAGGACGATCCAGCCGATCGGGAAGAAGCCGACCACCACGCCGAGCAGCGATGCCCGAACCGACATGCCGGCGGGCATGTGGTAGATGGCAATGGTGACGATGTTGGCGACGATCAACGCAATAATGGCCGCGATGTGCGCCTTGACCCTGCCGCTGGCGATCAACAGCAGCAGCGTGACCACCGGCACGGCGGCGGCAAGCGTCGACAATGTCGCGTTGTTCAGCGGATTATAGATCTGATCCCACATGTTCGGATTCTCCGGGATTATTATTGAGCACCCGGCCGTGTGGACGGTCCGGCGTGCCTGACAAATGCGGGAAACGATCTTGGGATTGCGCGAAATCGGTTCCGGATCGGCCCCTCAACGGGAAGCCGCTCACAACCTCGCGAAGTCCAGAGGTCACCCGCCCCGCGCCCTGACCGCCATGCTAGGGTCGGCGCGAAGGCCGCGACAAGCCGCCGCAGGCCGCGAAACTAACTACTTTCGTCTAAGTCCTCATTCCTGCTTTTCTTTCAGGCCTTTAAGGCCACTCCCGGAGACCACCATCTGTGAAGAACATCCGCGCGACGCTCGCGACCGTATGGCGAATCGCCGCTCCCTATTTCCGTTCCGAGGACAAATGGGCCGGCCGCGCGCTGCTGGCTGCTGTCATCACGATCCAGCTGGCGCTGGTCGCGATCGACGTTCTGGTGAACCAGTGGCAGAATCGCTTCTTCAACGCGCTGCAGGATTACAATTGGGAGGTCTTCGTCCGGGAGATCGGCGTCTTTTGTGTGCTGGCGAGTTGCGCCGTCGTGCTCGCCGTCTACCAGCTCTACCTCAATCAATGGCTGCAGATTCGCTGGCGGCGCTGGCTGACCCGGCACTATCTCGGCGAATGGATGCACGGTGCAAATCACTACCGCATGCAGTTGCAGGGCGATGCGGCCGACAATCCGGACCAGCGGCTCGCCGACGACGTCAGACTGTTCGTCGAGCGGACGCTGGATATCGGGCTCAGTCTTTTGAATTCGGTGGTGACGCTGTTTTCCTTTGTCATCATCCTGTGGGGGCTGTCGGCAGTGGCACCCCTGCACCTGTTCGGCCAGGAGTACGCCATCCCGGGCTACCTGGTCTGGGCCGCGCTGATCTATGCCGTCCTTGGCACGGCGCTGACGCAATGGATCGGCTCGCCATTGGTGCGGCTTGATTTCAAGCAGCAGCAATTCGAGGCCGACTTCCGCTTCAACCTGGTTCGGGCACGGGAGAACTCCGAACAGATCGCGCTGCTGCAGGGCGAGCACGCAGAGCGCCTGGGGCTGTGGGCGCGTTTCCACCATGTCATCGAGAACTGGTACGGCATCATGAGCCGGACCAAGCGGCTGACCGCGTTCACCGCGAGCTATTCGCAGGCCGCGGTGATCTTTCCATACATCCTGGTGGCACCGGCCTTCTTCGAAAAAAAGGTCCAGCTTGGCGGCCTGACCCAGACAGCGTCCGCCTTCGGCAGCGTGCAGTCGGCGTTGTCGATCTTCGTGACGATCTACCGCACGCTCGCCGACTGGCGCGCCATCGTCGCCCGTCTCGACGGGTTTGAAGCGGCGATCGCGAGTGCCGCGGCGCTGGAGAAATCGAGCGAATCGATCGGCGTCGTTGCATCCCAGGGCGGCACGGCGATCGACCTGCGCCAGCTCACGTTGCGCCTGCCCAACGGCACGCCACTGGTCTCGGCCGATGGCTTAAGCCTGCGCAGCGGCGAGCGTACGCTGCTCACCGGCCCGTCGGGCTCCGGCAAGTCGACTTTGTTTCGTGCCATCGCCGGCATCTGGCCGTTCGGCAGCGGCTCGATCGCCATTCCGGCCGGCGCGTCTGTCATGATGTTGCCGCAGCGGCCCTACTTCCCGATCGGATCGCTGCATGAGGTGATCGCCTATCCAGGCGAAGCCAAATCCTTCAGCGCCGATCGGGTCAGGGAAGCGCTCACCCTGGTCGGCCTGCCCAAGCTGGCAGAGCGGCTACCGGAGCAAGCGCACTGGAACCGGATGCTCTCGCTTGGCGAGCAGCAGCGCCTCGGGGTGGCGCGCGCGCTGTTGCACGCGCCGCAATACCTGTTCCTCGACGAGGCGACCGCCTCGCTCGACGAACCCTCGGAAGCCGCGCTGTACGATCTGCTCGGCGCGAAACTGCCGCAAACCACCATCGTCTCGATCGGCCACCGCTCGACGCTCGACGCCTTCCATCAACGCCATGTCGCGATGGTCCGCGACGGCGACCGGTTCACGTTGCGCGAAGCGGTCGGCGTAAAACCCGCACCGGTCTGATCACAGGCGGCGTTGCCGACGGACCCTGCGGGGCCAAGTATAGGCGAGCGCGGTCAGCAGCGCGGCAACGGCCGGATGAGATCGGATCGCTCCCCGGCTCGCTCGAAACGCGACAGGTGCCGCACAAAGCAAAGGGGCGGCAGATTGCTCTGCCGCCCCCAAGGACTTGGAAGAATGGACCTTGGAAAGCAAGGTCTTCGAGAAGACCCTACTTGAGATTGGTCATCGCAGTCAGGTCAGCCGAGAGCTTGGCGATACCGGTCGCACCGCACCAGCCGGAGCCGAAGCCACCCGGGTTGATGGGCGTGAAGCTGCCGTCGAAGCGGGCGGTGTGATCGCTGGTGAACGCGTTGCAATCGCCCTTGGAAAGATTGGTGTCGGAGTAGCGCAGATCCAGCGTGAAGACCTTGTAGGTGAAGCCGATGCCGATGTTCCAGGTGTTGTAGCTTGGCTCCGGAATACCTGCCGGGAACGGTCCGCCGCCGAGCGGGCTCGCGATGGCCGTGCCGTAGAAGGAATCCGAAGTTCCGAGCCACTGGCGGCCGAATTCGCCGGAGATATACATGCCGACGCCGCTGGCGCCGAAGGTGGTGGCGGGCGCGGTCCACTTGCCGGTGATCGACGCGTAGTTGCCCCAGGCACCGAGGTTCAGGAAGTTCGGCGAGTAGTATTCGTTCAGGCCAACCGAGAACTGGTCGTTGAGGGTGATGTTGACCTTGGCAAAGCCTTCATAAAAGCTGGCGTTCTTCTTGGCGAAGTTGCCGTTGATCGGAAGGCCGCCGGTGACGGGATCGGAATTGCCGAACGGGCTGGCGGCGCAGCTCGCGTCCGATCCAGGAATGCCCGAACCGGGAATCGCGGCGGAGTTAAAGCACTGCCCGCCCGGATAGAGATAACCCCACACACCGAAGTCGAAGGCGAACATGCCGAAGGTCGGGCGGATACCGCCGTAGATGTCGATTTCAGCAGCCGCGCGGTTGGGGAACGAAATGCTCGCACCGGCCGCGCCGACATAGAGCTGCAGGTCCTTGGTGACGTTGTAACGCGGCTCGAAGTAGGCCGAGACCGAGGGCTTGTGGTTGGACTGGGTGATACCGCGGAAGACGTAGTTGCTGGCGAGCGAGGCGCCGAAGGCGATATCCCAGGGATCGAACGCGACCGGCGGCGGGGCCTTGACGGCCTTGACACGCAAGTCTGCCGCGAGAGCCGAACCCGATACCATTGCCAGCGTCGTTGCTAACAAAGCCAGTTTCTTCATGACGATCCCCAATCACCGTTCTAGAACAGTCCCGTTCCGGTGGCCCCCCAGGGCGAGCGATAACCGACTGCAGCCAAATTCTCTAACCGATGCAATCTGGTCCGCGCCGTCATGGGCGTGAAGCAAAAAAGACAATCATCTGCCGCCTTTTTAGGCGTTCTGACTGTTTCGAAAAATGTTGTCGGCGGGTGTTGCATTCCAACAACAATTTTGGCGGCTTTCGTGTCCGGCAGGAGACATCCGAGACCGGCAAGCAGCGGGTCAGTTGCAAGTTTGCCGAATGGCGGCCGAATCAACTGCCTCCGTAAAAATCCGTGGTCCAGCCGGTCCGATGGACCTCACGAAAAAGCCGCAGCGGTGGACGCTGCGGCTTTCCGATAGACCGTCTTCGATGCGCCGGGGGCGACCTAGCGCTGATCGCCGCCGTCGGATCCCCAGGACGGGGTGGACGACTCCGAACTCGGAGTTGCCCAGCTCGGCGCGGGCGCCGGTTCGGGCTCTGGCGCCGGAGCCGCCACCGGGGCTGCCGGCTTGGTAGCGGCAGGCTTGGCAGCGGCTTTCTTTTTCTTCGCCGGGCTCTTCTTGGCGGCAGCCTTGGCAGCTTTCTTGGCAGCCTTCTTGGGCGCCGCCTTCTTGGCGGATTTCTTTGCAGCCTTCGAAGACTTCTTGGCAGATTTCTTTGCCGACTTCTTGGCGGCTTTCTTCGACGACTTCTTCGCGGTTTTCTTCTTTGCCGCTACTGCCTTCTTGGCCCTTTTGGCCTTCTTGCTTTTCTTGCTCTTCTTCGCTTTAGCCATCGTGATCCTCCTGTTGCCGCTGCTACGTATCAGGTCGAGCGCTTCGAATAGTCGGCCGATCGATCAATTCAATCCTGGCCTTGTCAGTCCAGGCCCCTTCAATTCAGGCTTTGGACCTCCTGTCGCCCAATCGAGAAGCTCAATCGTGTGCACCACAGGAACTGACGTACCGCCGGCAATTTGCACCATGCACCCAATATTGCCCGCAGCGATCATGTCCGGTTTGACTGTCGCAATATTGGCGACCTTTCGATCGCGCAATCTGCTCGCAATGTCGGGCTGGAGAATGTTGTAGGTCCCCGCCGAACCGCAACACAAATGGCTCTCGGGTACATCTTTCACCACGAATCCATTCTTGGAAAGCAATTCTTTCGGAGCGTGCGTGATTTTCTGTCCGTGCTGCAGTGAACAAGCCGAGTGATACGCGATGGTGACGTCGCCTTGCTGGCTCGATGGATGCAGATCGATGCCTGCGAGATACTCGGTGATATCCTTTGCCAGCGCGGATATTCGCGCAGCGGGGCCGTGGAATTCGCGGTCTTCGCGCAGCATGAAACCATAGTCCTTGATGACCGTGCCGCAGCCCGACGCCGTCACCAGGATGGCGTCGAGGCCACCTTGTTCCGCTTCCCTCAGCCAGGCCGTGACGTTGCCACGGGCGCGCGCCAGTGCGTCGCGGTCCTGCCCGAGGTGATGGGTGAGCGCGCCGCAGCATTGCTCGTCCTTGACCAGCACCACCTCGATGCCGTGGCGTGTCAGGAGGTTGATGGCGGCCTGGTTGATGCGCGGCGCCAGCACCTGCTGGGCACAGCCCTGCAGCAGCGCGACCCGCCCGCGCTTGCCGCCAATGGCCGGGAAAACACTGCCGGCGGCAGGTCCCGGCGCCGGCAGGCTCCCGGGCGCCAGCGCCAGCATTGCCTTGATCCGCCGCAGCAGGCCGGGCGTCGCCGAGGCCTTGTTCGGCGTCGGCAGCAAGGCCGCGAGCGGCCGGCCCAGCCGCGCCATGATCATGCTGGCGCGGAACAAGCCAGGCCGCGGCAGCACGAAGGCCAGCACCGCGCGCAAGGCCCGCTCCGGTAGCGGCCTGGAATAATCCCGCTCGATCCTGACCCGCGCCTGATCGACCAGGTGCATGTAGTTCACACCCGACGGGCAGGTCGTCATGCAGGCGAGGCAGGACAGGCAGCGGTCGATATGCTTGACCACCTCCTTGGTCGGCGGGCGGTCCTTCTCCAGCATCTCCTTGATGAGATAGATCCGGCCACGCGGGCTATCGAGTTCGTCGCCGAGCAGCACATACGTCGGACAGGTCGCGGTGCAGAACCCGCAATGCACGCAGGCGCGCAGGATCTTGTCGGCTTCGGCGATGTCAGGATCGGCCAGTTGGGCGAGTGAGAATTCGGTTTTCATGGCGCGACCGCCCGCAGCAAGCGGCCCCGGTTGAGGATATTCTTGGGATCGAAGCTCAGGCGCACGCGTTCGCTCAAGGCGGCCACGCCGCCGGATTGCGGATGGAACACCTCGACATTGCGCCGCACCAGTTCGGACGCCCGGACCAGCATGGCGTGGCCGCCGGCGGCATCGACGCGCGCACGCAGCAGTGCCGCCTGCGCGTCCGGCTTGGGCGGCAACGCCGCCCAGATCAGCCCGCCGCCCCAATCGTAGATCACCTCGCCGCCGGTGTCGCGCGAAAGCTGCTGCCCGAGCACGCCGCCGGAAGCCGGCGGACAGACGATCCGCCACACCGGCCACGCCCCCAGCGCGCCATGGGCCGCAAACGGGTGGACGTCGCGGATCGAACTCCAGATCGCGGCAGAGGTCGCGTCTTGCAGGATTTCCGCGGCGCTAAACGGCGTCAGTATCTTGCCGAGCGAATTGGCGCGGTCGGCAACGGAAGCCGCGATGCCTTCCAGCCGCAGCAGGGTGACTGCCTGGCCGGGCGCACCGAGTTCGGCCAGTGCGCCGGCCGCGGGCCGGAACGCCTGATACGGCAGATGCGACGCGCCCGACACGTCGTAGGGCGAACCCAGCGCCGCCGTCATCGCCCGGTTGGCGGTGAGATCGTCGAGCCCGCGCAGCACCAGCGTGCGCTCGCTCTCGGGCTTGGGCATTACCTTCAACGTCACTTCGGTCATGACCGCCAGTGTGCCCCACGATCCCGCCAGCAACTTGCAGAGATCGTAACCGGTGACGTTCTTCACCACCCGCCCGCCGGTTTTGAAACTGTCGCCGAAGCCGGACACCGCATGCGCCCCCAACAGGTGGTCGCGGGCGCCGCCGGCCCTGATGCGGCGCGGACCGGCCAGACCTGCGCCGATCATGCCGCCGATGGTGCCGGCGCCGGCGACGCCGAGCAGCGCCGAGGTGTCCATCGGCTCGAACGCGAATTGCTGATTCTTGGAGTCGATCAGCGACTGCACATCGGCCAGCGGCGCGCCGGCCTGCACCGTGATGATCAGCTCGTTCGGCTCATAGGCGGTAACCGCATTCAGCGCCGACAGCTCAAGCAGCGCATTGGTTGCCATCGGCTGGCCGATCAGGCGCCTTGAGCCATGGCCGACGATCTCCAGCGGCTGTTCGCTGGCGATCGCCGCCCGCACCACCTGCTCGACGTCCTTGGCGTCACGTACTTTGAGGGTGTCCACGTGCCTACATCTGCTTCTTGTTGTCATCGTCCGCCACCGGGTCTCGCCTCCGGCGAGCCCGATGACAGGCTCCGGCGGACGATCCAGTAATCGCAGGCGCCGCGGATAAGCACCGACGGCGCGGAATACTGGATACCCCGCCTGCGCGGGGTATGACGACCGAAAAATGGGCGAGCCTCATTTTTCAGAACCGCGGCAATTCGGGAAACGCCAGTCTGCCGCCGTGCACGTGCACGCGGCCGAGTTCGGCGCAGCGGTGCAGGGTCGGAAACACCTTGCCGGGATTGAGCAGGCCCTGGGCGTCGAACGCGCATTTCAGCCGCTGCTGCTGGCTGAGGTCGATCTCGCTGAACATTTCGCCCATCAGATCGCGTTTCTCGATGCCGACGCCGTGCTCGCCGGTGAGCACGCCGCCAAGCTCGACGCAGCAGCGCAGGATGTCGGCGCCGAACGCCTCGGCCCGCTCCATCTCGCCGGGCTGGTTGGCATCGTAGAGGATCAAGGGATGCAGATTGCCGTCGCCGGCGTGAAACACGTTGGCGACCCGCAGATCGTATTTGGCCGAGAGGTCGCGGATCCGCGCCAGGGCCTTGGGCAGCGCGCCGCGCGGAATGGTGCCGTCCATGCAGAGATAATCCGGCGAAATCCGCCCCACCGCCGGAAACGCCGCCTTGCGGCCGGCCCAGAACAGATTGCGCTCGGCTTCCGAAGTGGAAATCTGCAGCGTGGTGGAGCCGCAGCCTTTCGCGATGGCCTCGACGCGTCCGATCAGTTCGTCGACCTCGACGCCGGGTCCATCGAGCTCGATGATCAGGAGCGCCTCGACGTCGAGCGGATAGCCGGCGTGGACGAAGGCTTCGGCGGCGTGGATCGCCGGCTTGTCCATCATCTCCATGCCGCCCGGAATGATGCCGGCGCCGATGATGCGCGCGACGCATTCGCCGGCGGCCTCGACCTCCGCAAAACCGACCATGAGCGCGCGGGCGGTTTCGGGCTTCTGCAGGATCCGCACCGTGATCTCGGTGATGACGCCGAGCAGGCCTTCGGAGCCGGTGATGATGCCCATCAGGTCGTAGCCTGCGTTCTCGGCCGACTTGCCGCCGATGCGCAAGATTTCGCCTGACATCAGCACGATTTCGCAGCCCAGCACGTTGTTGGTGGTCATGCCGTATTTCAGGCAATGTACGCCGCCGGAGTTCTCCGCGACGTTGCCGCCGATCGAGCAGGCGATCTGCGACGACGGATCGGGTGCGTAGTAGAAGCCGGCATGCGCCACCGCCTGGCTGATCGCCAGATTGGTGACGCCGGGCTCGGTCACGACGACCCGGTTATCGAAATCGATCTCGCGGATACGCTTGAATTTGCCGAGGCCGAGCAGCACGCCGTCGGCGAGCGGCAGCGCGCCGCCCGACAGCGAAGTGCCGGAGCCGCGCGGCACCACCTTGATGCCCTGCTCGAAGCAATATTTCAGCACTTTGGAGACCTGCTCCGTGGAGTCGGGCAGCACCACGACCATCGGCGGCTGGCGATAGGCCATCAGGCCGTCGGACTCGTAAGGCAGCATTTCGGCCGCGCTGTCGATCACGCCCTCGCCCGGCACGATCGCACGCAAGGCGGCCACAATGGCGTCACGGCGATCCAGAACGGCCTGATCGGAAGCCGGCATCATAATGGCCATGCGTTTCCTCCAGGGCCTGGCGCGATTATCGATTTGTCGCGACAAATCAAGCACGTCTGGGCGCTCTTGGGTAGGCCACCACAAAGTCGGATTGCCTTCCCCAGAGAACGGTGAGTTCTCTCTCGGGCAAGCCCGCAATGCCGGAACCTGTCAAAGTTTCGTGGCTTGTCCAATCGGAACGGGCCTGCCAAAAAGCAAATCAACCTCTATCAGGGAAGAGATGAAGAGCACCACATGAAAACACCGATCTTGAGTACGCTGGTTGTCGTCACCTCATTGGCTGCCATGTCGGGCGCGCTGGCGCAGGACGTCACCGCCGGAAAATCCTCGTTCAACAAGTGCATGGCCTGCCATGCGATCGGCGAAGGCGCCAAGAACAAGGTGGGCCCGGTGCTGAACGGGCTCGAGGGCCGCAAGTCCGGCACGGTGGAGGGCTACTCCTATTCGGAGGCCAACAAGAATTCCGGCATTACCTGGAGCAAGGATGTATTCCTCGAATACATCAAGGATCCGAAGGCGAAAATTCCCGCCACCAAGATGGTGTTCGCTGGTATCAAGAACGAGAAAGAGGCGGGCGACCTCTGGGCGTTCCTCGCGCAATACGACAAGGACGGCAAGACCAAGTAACCGCAAGACCGAGTAACCGCCGCCGTTGATATCCTAATTGGCGGCGGCCGCGGTGCTTTGCGCCATTGCGCCGATCATCGCTTCGATCTCGGAGACCACGAGATCAGGCACCGCGTTCTGCACCATGTGGCCGAGCCCGGGCAGCACGATCAGTTTGGCGTTGGGCGCGGTAGCCGCCAGCGGCCGCGAATGGATGTTGGTCGATACCGTCTTGTCGATATCGCCGGTGATGATCGTGATCGGCGCCTTGATCGCGGCATAGCGCGGCGCCTGCTCGGCGACGGCCGCCTTCAGCGTCACCAGATCGCGCGCATTGGCGAGAAACTCGCGCGGCCGCAGCAGCAGCGAGCTTGCGGTGTTTTCGACGTATCCATCCGGGACCGATTGCGGCAGGAACACGCCGTGGACGCCTGATCCGATGAGAAGCGTGCCCAGCGGCAGCGTGATCGTGTAGGCCAGCAGCGGGCCGATCACCGGGGTTGCAACGATCCTGTTGTAGCGTCCGACGCCGCCCGGCCACGGATAGGCCACCGGCGCCAGCATCACCATGCCGGCGACGCGCTCCGGATAATCCAGCGCCATGCGCGCGCCGAGCGCGCCCGACCAGGAATGCACCACGAAGATCGCACGGCCGACACCGAGCTTGGCCAGCGCCTCGTCGATCATCCGTCCCTGAATTTCTGGCGTTGAGTCCGCAAGATTGGCGCGGGAGCTCCAGCCGTGGCCGGGACGATCGATCAGGATCACGCGATGGCTTTTCGCAAGACGTTCACCCACCGGCTGCCGCATCACCTCGAGATTCGAACTTGCGCCATGCAGCATCACGATCGGAGGGCTGGCCGGGTCGCGCGGACCGATATCGACAATATGAAGGGCCGCGCCGGCAACCTCGACCATCTTGCCCTGAGCGGGATGGGCCCGCTGCGCCAGCCAAACTCCGGCCTGCGTGACCAGCGCCAGGATCGCCAGCGCCGCCACGACAATCGCTACCATCATTGAAAATGTCCGAATGATCTTTGCCACCAACGTGATACGGCCGGAATGGGCGCAAGTTTCGGAAGTTTTCCACAATCCGCCCGACCTGTGGATAGCGGGGTCATACTGGCGTCATCGGACTTTTTATACAGTCACGCTAACACTTTCGCCATGTGCCGACGTGTCTGATCGGGCCTGGTCGATGCCCCGGACTTTTACCCAAAATCCACAGGAACGCGGGCGGAGACCAGAATGTTGTTCCACAGTACTATCGGAGGACCATCCATGATTTCCGACACCAGCGAAGCGGCCATCGACCAGATCGTAGCGACCTGCAATGGCGACATCCGCGGCGCGCTGAAGGCGTTGCTGCTGGTCAATGAGCAATTGGAGGCGGAATTGGCGCAGTTCTACGCCGCAGTCGGCCTGGATGGCATGGCCCGCGGCAGCAACGCGCTGCACTAGATTGCCGTGTTGACGGGTTTCTTCACGCGAACCGGTATCCACCTCGCTTGAAAACGCTCTATTTGTCCTTGCCCGCCGCTTCGGCGGAAGTTGGCTCTTCCTTCGGGCAGGCGCTGATGGTCGAGCGTGCGAGCTTGGCATCGTCGAGCGACTGATAGGGTCCGCTCCCGAACCAGATATTGCCGCCGACCTGCGCATCGATGACGGGATTGCTGGTGACGATCTCGCATTTGCTGGTCGCGCGATTGCCGACCACCCAATAATCGGCTGCGAAAGCCGTGGTGCCGGCTGCGAGGATCATCGCGCCGGACAGCAGCAATGATTTCATGGCTTCGCTCCCTGAGCTGACAGCCGATAATCGATAATAATGCGTTGGAAGAATACGTGCGGGCCTGACGGGATTCAGGGTTAACCGCGCCACAGCCCATCGATTATGATTGAATCAGATATCGCGGCCTTCGACCTTTTCGGTCAGCGTCTTGACCAGCTCCGGCACCTTTTCGAGGTGCGGGTTGACGGCGAGCGCCTTGCGGAACGCTTCCAGCGCGCGCTTTTCCTCGCCGAGGTCCTGCATGATCATGCCAAGCCCGGCCAGCGCGCCGAAATGGCGGGGTTCGCGCACCAGCACCTGCCGGATGTCCTCGAGCGAATGGACGTAGTCGTTCTTCAGGTAATAGAGCGTCGCCCGCCGATTCCAGGCCTCGACATAATCCGGTCGCAGCTTGACCACGGCATCCAGCAGCTTCAGCGCGACATCGGCCTTCTGCGCTTCCATCGCCGCCTTGGCGCGCACCATCAACAGCGCTGCGGTGTCACTCGGGGTCTGCATCCACAGCGCCCAGATCCGCGCCTCGACATGCTTGGCGCTGGCCTCGTCGGGCGCGGCCTTCAGCGCACCGAACAGGAAGTCGAGACCGCGCGTCCGATCGGCGCCGACGTTCGGCAGCTTGCTCGGCGCTTCCGGCAACTTCTTCTGGCTTTTGGGCGGCGGGATGACGCGCGGATCGTTCTGCGCAAACGCCACCACCGGCACGGCCGTCATGACCGCGGCGACAAGGATCGCGATCCGGCAGGTGCGGGGTTGCAGGAATCTCAAAGCCATGGGGCAAGTCTAGACGCACAACATCGCGCTGCAAAGCAGCACGTCGTCAAAGACCCGTGAAGCGAGGCGAAATCGCGAGAAGAAATCGCGAGACGAAATCGAAGGCTGAAAGCCGGCCTCAGCCCTGACGGGCCTTGAAGCGGCGCTGCACCTTGTTGATCACGTAAACCCGGCCCTTGCGGCGGACCAGACGGTTGTTGCGGTGGCGACCGCGCAACGATTTCAGCGAGTTACGGACCTTCATGGGACAATCCTGATGCGTTGAAAGGCCGTGATGGAGGCCGAACCTGCACTACCCGAAAGTGGCAAAATGAGATTTACCCCGCCAGCGGCCAAACCGCCCGGGACGGGGCGATTTCTAAGCCATCGCGGGGGAGAATGTCAATCAAGTCAGGCAAATCCGGCCAATCTGCCTTGCGGGGCAGCTACTTGGCTGATTCTCCAGCCATTTTTTCTCGGGGTACAGCGTCATTTAGCCTCAGAATTTCGACCCCGGCACAGCTGTGAACCGTATAAGAGGAATCGCACCCTGGCGTCGGCGATGACGCCCTCCCCGCAGCATGGAACTGACTTCCCTATGCCGACCGCTCCCCGGCCGACCGTCAAGACTGCGGTACTGAGCCCTGACAAGCCCATTAACTTGCCCGCAAGCGCCCGGCTGCTGCTGCCGGCCGGCGTGCTGCCGTATCAGCTCAACTGGCCCTATATTCTCGGGATCGGCGCCTACCATGCCTTCGCGCTGCTGGCGGTGCTGCCGGGCTATTTCAGCTGGAGCGGCCTGATCGTCGCGATCGTCGGCACGCATCTGTGCGGGCTGTTCGGCATCAACCTTTGCTACCACCGGCTGCTCACCCACCGCGGCTTGCGATGCCCGAAATGGCTGGAGCATGCGATGGTGGTCATCGCGATGTCCTGCCTGCAGGAAACCCCGGCGCGCTGGGTCGCGATCCATCGCCGGCATCATCAATTCGCCGACCAGCAGCCGGACCCGCACAGCCCGTTGGCCAGTTTCTTCTGGGCCCATATCGGCTGGATCCTGGTGCATCAGCCGGAGCTGTCGCGGCTCGGGATCTATGAGCGCTACGCCAAGGATATTTTGCGCGACCGATTCTATGTGGCGCTGGAGCGCCATAACTGGCTGATCTGGATCAACCTCATCCAGATGCCGCTGTTCTTCGCCGCCGGCTTCGCGGTGGCCTGGCTGTTTGGCGCGACGCCGGCCGATGCAACGCAGACCGGGCTGAGCATCCTGCTGTTCGGTGTCTTCGTGCGCACGGTGCTAGTCTGGCACATCACCTGGGCCGTCAATTCGGTGACGCATGTCTGGGGCTACCGCAACTATGAGACCGACGAGGACAGCCGCAACAACATGATCGTCGGCCTGATCTCCAACGGCGAGGGCTGGCACAACAACCACCACGCCGATCCGCGCTCGGCGCGTCACGGCCACCGCTGGTGGGAGATGGACAACACCTGGCTCACCATCCGCTTTTTGGCGTGGCTGGGATTGGCGACCGACGTGGTGCCGCCGAGCGCGCATCTCGCCAGGCAGGCGGCGGGCAGCAAGCTGACGACGCGGGGATCGACGGGCGTGCCGGCCGAGTAGACGCCAGGCGCGGTTGCTGCCAACCAAAATTATCGAAAACAACCCCATGCAAAGAAAGCAAGTGGTTGCCGGCGTTGATGTTTTGCCAAACGAAAAAACGTTTGACGCGTCGGGCAAATCACCGGCATGACTTTAACATTGCCCAACTTACCGGTCATTGCCCTGCCAAACGGCTGTTGGCGCGTGCCGGCCAAAAAAATCCGACAATTGGATTAGGCGGTAACGTCGAGATTGTCGCCGACGCCGGGGCCAGGATCGGCAAGCGAGGCCTGCTCGGCCGAACCCGTCTCGGCCGCGATTTTCTCCGCCTTAGCGCTGGATCTCAGGACGGCGGTCGCGATTTGCAGCTGCTTATTCTCATCCTGAGCGGCGAGAATGCCGCTGACCATGGTCGTGATATCCATACGCAACTCTCCAGCGCGGGGCGGACTACCGGGCGGAGGTTGCAGACTACCGGGCGGAGGTTAATGTCTCGTGTCCCTGGATATGGACGTCAACACAGCTCATGTGGCGAAGCTGCGTCATCCACGCATGGAGTTGATCCGATGAAACTTGGCCTCGAAGGCAAGACTGCCCTCATCACGGCTGCAAGTGGCGGTATCGGCAGCGGGATCGCGGCGGCGCTTGCAGATGCCGGCGTGCATGTGGCGATCAGCGGGCGCACAGCGGCGGCGCTGGAGCAAGTGGCCGAACGCCTGGCCTCTTGTTCCGGTGGTCGTCCGGCGATCGTGGTCGGGGACGTTTGTGCGAAAGGCGGCTCCGCTCAGATCGCAGCCAAGGCCTTGGCGGCTCTTGGCGGGCGCGTCGATATTCTCGTCAACAACGCCGGTGGTGCGAGGCCCGTCACAGGCGAAGCAGACGATGCGTTCTGGGACGAGGCACTCACACTCAATTTCCTCGCAGCACGGCGACTAACCGATCTCATCGTGCCCGGGATGAAAGCTCGAAACTGGGGTCGGATCGTCAGTATATCCGGCGCACTGGTTACGCCAAAGCTCAACGGCGCGGCGCCCGCCAAAGCAGCTCTTGTCAGCTGGTCCCGAACACTATCCTCCGAACTCGGCGCACATGGTATCACTGTGAACACGATCGCTCCCGGTCGCATCAACTCGGCCCAGATTCAAAAGCTTCATCCAACGGAGCAATCCAGGGTCGAGTTCATCAAGCAGAACATTCCCGCTGGCTACTTCGGTGAGCCTCACGACATTGGGCATCTCGTGGCTTTTCTCGCCTCGCCGCTCGCCCGCTATATCAATGGTGCGGCGATCCCGGTCGATGGAGGGGCGGTGCGCCGAGTGTAGGGATCAGGCACTGGACCTCGTTCACTCGCAGCTCGATTCCGGGATTTGCCGGGGCCCACCAGCCTTCTCACTAATAGAAACAACCCGCGCTCTTGGCAATAACGGAAGGGAACCTGCGTGTTTGCGCCACGGAGGATCAAAGCGAGACCGGGGGACTGCAACAAGCGCAGCGGGGCTACCGTCACGAACTTTGCAGCAGGATTGGACAAGGATGGACGCTTTCGGAAAGACTGCGGGCCTATTCTGCTTCAAAAACTGGCTCCAACGTTCGAACCAAAGGGGCCGCCCTGTCCAAGTTTCCTAACGGCGCTGCCACGCCAGCATCTGTCGTCGACGCGCTGAAGGCCATTGCCGATACTCAGCCCAGGGCACGCGCGAGCTTTGCCCAGGGCCGATGCGTGCGCGGCACCTACGCGCCATCAGATCTGGCGAAGGAGATCACGAAATCCCAAAGCTTCACCAAGCCGTCGCGCGTGCTGGCGCGGTTCTCCGCAGACGGCGACAACATCAATATACCGTTATTGCGCGGCTTCAGCTTCCGGCTCGGCAGCAACGGCCAGCGCTCGGAGGTTTTGACGCAAAGCGTCCCGATTCATTTTGCAAGGACGCTCGATCAGATGTTGGCCTTCCTTCGCGCACGCATTCCCGGACCGGACGGCAAGCCGAATCGGAACAAGGTCGCGGCATTCTCGGCCAGCAATCCTGAAACGCGGCATCAAGCGGACTACATCGCCGCGCATCCGTTGCCTGCAAGCCTTGCCGGCACGACCTATTGGGGAGTGCATGCATTTCCCGCGACGAATTCAAAGGGCGAGACACGGTTCATCAAGTTCAAAGTCATGCCGGTCGGCGAAGAAGGCAGCCACGCCGCGAACCAAGCCACCGCGAATGCCACCGATCTCCTGCAAAGCGACCTCGACTCCCGGATCGCGGCCCGCGATCTCAGATTCAGCGTGATGGCCCTGCTCGACCGTCCCGGCGACCCCGTCATGGATGTCACCATCCGATGGCCCGACGAAGATGCGCGCGAAGCTTTGCGACTGGGAACGATCGTGGTCACCGGCGTTGAACCAAGCGAGGCTTGTGACGAGGCCCTCTTCAATCCGGCCAATCTTGCCGAAGGTATCGGTCATCCGCCCGACGAGATGTTCGCGGCACGGCGGGCAGCCTATGATATCTCACAGACAAGGTGCCGCTAGGCGGAAGATCAGGTTTCGCCTGCCGGCGCGCCCTGGGTTTCGCGCCGCCACGCTGCGGGGCTGACGCCGACCGAGGCGGAGAACACCCGCGTAAAGTGGCTTTGATTGGCAAAGCCGACCGATATCGCAATTTCGGACAGCGGCAGGTCGCGGACGGTCATCAACTGCTTCGCCGCCTTCACGCGCTGGCGAAGCAGCCATTGGTGCGGCGGCAGGCCGGTGGAAACCCGAAACGCGCGCGAGAAATGGCTGACCGAGAGGTCAAACTCGGTCGCGATTTGCTCAAGCGTAAACTTGCCGCTGAGATCGGACTCCAGCTTTTCGCAGGCCCGCTTCACCTGCCATGGGGCAAGACCACCGCGATTCGTCTCGGCGACGCGCCGCATTCCGCCATATGTCTGGGCGACGTGCGCGGTCAGCGCGAGCATCATGTGATCGACAAACAGCTGGTTGGCTTCGTTCGGCCGCAACAGCCCATCCTGCAGCGACGCGCCGATATGACGAACTACCGCATCATCATGGGCGACACCGAGCCGGCAATCCAGTTCACCAACGCGCGGCGCGCGGGACTGATCGGCGATACTGTCGAGCGCGGAGCGCGGAAGGTAGAAGTACAGGGAGTGAAACGGCTTGTCGATCACGTAGCGCGGATCATTCTTGAGATCGTACAAATAGGTTGTGCCCGCGGGGACATCGGCCTTCATCACATACTTGCCGTGCTCCCAGAGTTCGCAGTCCGGGTAATCGTGCAGCTTCAGGCTGACGAGGAAGGCATCCTCTGGGGCCAGCGAACCGGAAAGACCGGGCACAGGGGCATCATTCCGGGTTTCGGTAACCGCGAGTTCGGCGCTGCGCAATGAACGCGTGATCAGCGAGGGGGGTGCCTGCTCCAGGCGCAAGAACTGCCCGAGGTTCTGACCGTAAGCGCCAGTCTGTGTCATAGAGATCGATTTCTTCACCAGGATATAGCGGACTTAGACACGGCCGTTCATCGGCACCCCCGCGAAGTCATATCCCAGTATCGAGGATTGGCGCGCGATCGTCCAGTTTCCTCGTGGAATGGCGCCATGTCAGTTTCGTGATGCCAAGCTTGATCGTTGCTCATGAGCGTCAGCGCTGTTGTCCATTCATTCCGCTTACAAAAGCGTCACCACGCGTCGATTGCC
Source organism: Bradyrhizobium sp. LjRoot220 (assembly GCF_964252915.1). Taxonomy (NCBI): domain Bacteria; kingdom Pseudomonadati; phylum Pseudomonadota; class Alphaproteobacteria; order Hyphomicrobiales; family Nitrobacteraceae; genus Bradyrhizobium; species Bradyrhizobium sp. LjRoot220. Next base: position 732,681 of record NZ_CAXUPS020000003.1, on the reverse strand, counting down.
GCTTTCGACAGCAGCAAGCAGCGACCGTTCGCTGCGCTGATTCCGACTTTGGTCGCACGCGGGCACTTGGCGGCGCCTTACAGCAGGATCGGGCAAAGCATGGCGGCTTTGAGAAAGACGCCGGACCTGTATCGCGCCTAGAACGCGCGCCGAACGCTCAAACGAAATGCCCCTCAACGGCGAGAACGGGTCCATGAGCTGCAAAGCAATCTTGCGCGATCTTTCCCACGAGAATCAGGCGGACACTTCCGAGGCGCACCAGCGCGATTTGCCGGTCGCCGACCGGCGTCCTGCCGATGTGGAGATGGCCCGCGTGCTCAAGACCTCGCCACTTCGCATGGCTTCCGATCCGTCCAGCGGCGCGATCGCCTATTGGAAGCATGATCCCCTGCACGACATCGTCGAGCCGATGGCTGATCACGTCATTATGACTTATCCTGCCGGCTTACAGCGGCTGGAGCGGCGCACCGGTAAATCAGCAGCGATTACGACGGCGCGTCCCGGCGTTGTGACAGTCATTCCAGCCGGCTCGACGTCCCGGTGGGACATTCACCAGCCGATGCATGTCGTTCAACTCTACCTTCCGCACAGAACGCTCGAGCGTGTTGCCGGCGAAGCCGACACGGCCACTCCCAGCGATCTGCTGGAAAGAACGGGACATCCCGATCTCATTACATCTCGATTACTCCTAAGTGCCGCGGATGCGCTTGAGGGCAGCGAAGCCCTGGACGCCCTGTTCAGGCAGCAGCTGACGGATCTTCTGGCCACGCGCCTGCTCGCTGCGCACACCGGCTCGCCAACCACTTTCCAGCCGACCATGGGCGGCCTCTCGCCCATAGCACTGCGCCGCGCCATCGAACGCCTGCGCTCGGACAGCGATGCGGACGTTTCTCTCGCTGCGCTGGCGTCCGATGCCGGCCTGTCACGCTTCCACTTCTGCCGTGCCTTCAAGGAAAGCACCGGGCTTTCGCCTCACGCCTGGTTGCGCCAACACCGGCTCGAGCAGGCCATGAACATGCTGCGCGACACCGATACGTCGGTCGTGTCGGTGGCGGCGGAGCTCGGCTATGCCTCGCAAACCGCGTTCGCCGCGGCGTTCAGGAAGCTGACCGGAGAAACCCCGAGCGATTGGCGACGACGCTTTCGGTAAAAGCAATCCCTCGGCGATGACAGCAATCGCGCTGGCGCAGCCGCAGGACTGGTTCGCTAAGACATCATGGAGCATTCGCCAATACCAGGGAAGACAAGAAAATGGTCAGGAACAAATCTATCAGCCAGCTTGCAACTACTTCGCGCCGGAAAGTGCTCGCAAGCGCGCTCATTTACGCGACTTCGCTCACCGTCCGCTCCTCTTCGGCGACAGGCAAGGAACAGGACTCTTCGACATTCCCCTCTCAAAGGACTGATCCCATGACCTCCGTCACCACCAAGGATGGCGTACAGATCTTCTACAAGGACTGGGGACCGAAATCCGGCCAGCCCATCGTCTTTCACCACGGCTGGCCGCTGAGCTCCGACGACTGGGAGACGCAGATGCTCTTCTTCGTCGGCAAGGGCTATCGCGTCATCGCCCATGATCGCCGCGGTCACGGTCGCTCAAGCCAGGTGAGCGATGGCCACGACATGGATCACTACGCAGCCGACGTCGCCGCGGTCGTCGAGCATCTCGATCTGCGCAACGCCATTCATGTCGGCCATTCCACCGGCGGCGGCGAGGCTACGCGCTACGTCGCGCGGCATGGCAGGGGCCGCGTGGCCAAGCTGGTCCTGATCGGCGCCGTGCCGCCGCTGATGCTAAAGACGGAAGCCAATCCAGGCGGCTTGCCAATCGAAGTGTTCGACGGCTTGCGCCAGCAGCTCGCCGCCAACAGGTCACAGTTCTATCTCGATTTCGCGAGCGGTCCATTTTACGGCTACAACCGCCCGGGCGCCAAGGCATCGCAGGCGGTCATCTGGAATTGGTGGCGCCAGGGCATGATGGGCAGCGCCAAGGCGCACTACGACTGCATCAAAGCGTTCTCGGAGACGGACTTTAGCGGGGACCTGAAGAGCATCACCGTGCCTACGCTCATCGTGCATGGTGATGACGATCAGATCGTGCCCGTTGCCGACTCTGCACCCCTGTCGGCGAAGCTGGTGAGGGGCAGCACGCTCAAAATCCACGAGAAGCTGCCGCACGGCATGTGCACGACCCATGCCGACCTCGTCAACGCCGAACTGCTTACGTTCATCGCGACCTAGCGTCTTCGCTTTTCGTCTTTGCATCAGAGTGGCTCTAACCACAGGAGCGCGCTTCTGAGCCGTCCGCTGCGCTCCTATTGCAACTTCGCTTCGGAAATTGCAGCCTCGGCCTGACGGCACCGGCAAGACCCAACTACGACAACAAGGAATTCCATCATGATCTATTCAGCCGCCACAGCCCGGTGAATCCGGAAGGGGCAATGCCGCTCACCCGAGCGGAGGCGCGGCAGGACCTGGTTCTTGACCTTGATCCGGGCTATGTGTTGGAATTGCTGCGTGTCTTAGTCTAGGGAGCTGAACATGACAAAAGCCATCCTTGTTGGCCTTGCTATCATCGCTGTCTCTGCATCGCCCGCTTTGGCCAAGAAAGCGAAGCCGAAAGCCTCTGCCCCCGCGGCCGCCGCCACAAGCACGACCAGCCCAGGACCGTTCATGGGGGCCCCAGTTAGCGCCGCCGACCGCGCACTTTACGAGAAAAATCAGCGCGACTCTGGAATGAAGAAGAAATAGCGCTCCAATTCCGATTCTCAGGACTTCTGTTCTCTGTTAGCGCCGCTGTCCACTTGGACGGCGGCGTTGGCTTTGGTCCTCACATGTCGCCTTGCATAGCGGCCTCGCATGCCCGGCAGATTTATGTGTTCACGGCCTGATCTCATTCCGCGCTAATTCGAAAACTCGACCATCGCCTCGCCGGTCGCGACCTTTTCGCCGGCCTAGCTACGCACCATGCGTCGATCAGCACCAGCGTGAGTTCTTGGTCACCTGCTTCGACTTGACGATGCCCGTCGGCTGGATGGTGTCGCCGGGCTTCACCGGTAGGCCCAGTCGGTCAGCATCCGCGAGATCGGCCCGAAATTGTTCATGCCGTGCATTAATGATGCCGCCGGGGCGCGAGACAAAATGGTCCGTCGTCACGGGCCATATAGCGCCGTTAATGCTCTAACTTTATTTCCGCTTTCGGCGGTATAGCAGACATGGCCAGACCTGCGGCTGGTTCACCCCTGTATCGAATGACCCAAAACGGACTTGCGGCCAACGATGGCCATGTTCCTGAATTGGTCCAAGGTAACGATCCGTTCCTAAGGGCGGGGTGGTACTGGCCCCTTTCCATCCCGCTAAATGGTTAGTGGTCCTATTACAATTTTAGGAGTGGTCCCTTTTCGGGCGAGGAACATTCCGAGAGCGTTTAGTTAATGATGCACTAACGTCTAGGTAGAACTACGGGGAAGCCAGCGATAAGTGACTAGGATCACAGCGGCAGGAAAGAGTGATGCGCCAAAGTCTCTGGGATGGAGCGGATGGTCCGCTCCTTTTCAAGCAGGGAGACTGAAATGCGCAACGCAGAGAACACCTCCGAAATTCGTGAACTTCCCCAGGATGAACTCATGTTGGTATCGGGCGGTTTAATCTTGGTAGATATTGTGAATTTCGCAGCCCGTTACGCGGGCGATATGGTCGCTAAAGCGGCTCGGGTGACCACCTTGCCCGCCGCCGGCAATGGCGACTGCGGCCCCAACCACAATGGTGTCTGATTGCCTTGAGACAGTCGGTCCACCCAGCAAGAGGCCGCCTCAGTTGGCGGCCTCTTTCATTTGTCGATGTGATCCCATGTCCTCTGTGACAAAGCAGACATGTTGAACGCCAGCGCGATTGTCTGCTTCCAGAGCATAGCGGACCTCGCAAGCCGCTCACGCCACAATCTCACCCTGCCCTAGTTCGGAAACTCGACCATCGTCTCGCCGGTCGCGACCTTCTCGTCGTTCTGGTTGCGCACCATGACGTCGATCATTACCCAGCGCGAGGTTTTCGTGACCTGCTTCGATTTGATGATCCCGGTCGGCTGGATGATGTCGCCGGGCTTCACCGGCTTGACCCAGCGCGTTTCCAGCCGGCGGTGGATGGCGCCGGCCGGATCCACGAGATCAGCCCGAAATTGTTGATGCCGGCGGCTTCCGGATGACAGCGATTCTTGCAGGCATGTCGATCTCCTTTTCACTGCCTATTTGACGGCGACGGCGACAACCATCTCGCAGGGGCCGTCGAAACCAGCCTTCCCCTCGAAGGCGCCAAGTTCCTGCTCGATTTCGCGCCACGCCGCTTCGCGGCCGGCTTCGTCGAGGCCGGCGAGCATCTGATGCAGCGCGCCGAACGATTCCTTCTCAAAGCGAACGCATTCGGCGGCGGTCTTCGTGCGAACGGGCGCCGCGATGGTCCTGCTGTGAACATCGCGGAAGCCGGCCTTGCGGAAACATTCCTCCAGCACGCCGGGGCCGCCGAGGCTGAAGGGGCCGGGTTGTCCCGGAACAGGCGGAGGCAGATTGGCGCGACGGCGGATAATCGAAACGGGAATCGAGAAGAATTTGTTGTTTTCGGCTGTGCTGTAGACGATGGCGGCGACGCGGCCGCCAGGCTTCAGCGAACGTTTCATGCCGGCCAAGGCCTTTTGCTGATCCGGAAAGTAGATCAGGCCAACGCGCGAGATGACCGCGTCGAACGCGCCTTCCGGCACGTCCAGCTCCTCGCCGTCCAGCACCTTGGTTTCGACATTGCCAAGCCCGGCATTGCGTGCGTTCGCTTCGGCGAAGGCCAGGATATTCGGGGAAATGTCGGTGGCAAGCACCCGGCCGGCGGGTCCGACGCGCGTCGCGGCCTGCAACGTCTGGTCGCCCGCGCCGGCTGCCACGTCGAGTACCCGGTGGCCAGGTTCGATCGCGGCCATGTCGAGCATGGTCTCGGTTGCCGGCCCGAGCCAGGCACGCAGCAGCGGACCCCAGTCGTTCCAGGCTTGGGCGGCGGACTGCCATTGCTCGCGGGTGGTTTCCTTATACTTGGCGGGATCAAACGATTTTACAGCGGTTGTCGTTGTCATGGCGAAGTCTCCTTAGGTTTCGGTGTCGAGGGCGTGACATGCTCACCGGGCTTCATTCCGGTCCCACCAATGTCTTCGAGCGTCGATATGGCCGATTTCGCAGTTTCGTGGTGAACGCTAGGATGGCCGCTGTCCGTGGGAGCCCGCGTGGGAGCCGGCATGGGAGCTGCGCAAGACGGCGATCGAGGTTTGAGGAGCATGAAAGACCCAAGCCCGCCCGGAATACGCCTGCTCGGCGAGCTGCAGCTCGTTGGCTGCGATGGGCGTTCCGGGGCGTTACCGGCCTCGCGCAAGACGCGCGCGCTACTCGGCTATCTCATCGCCACCGGACAGCCGCATCGCCGCGAACGTCTTTGCGATCTGCTCTGGGATGGACCCGACGATCCGCGCGCCGAACTGCGCTGGAGCCTGAGCAAGATTCGGGCAGTACTCGATGACGAGAAGGGAATACGGCTGACGGCGGACCGCGAACGGGTCGGCATCGAACCCGGCAATGCCGTCATTGATATCCAGCGGGTGCGATCGCTGCTGGGTAATGATGTCTCTGCCGCGCCCATCGCCGCATTGAAAGAGGCAGCCGCTCTGTTCGGTGCCGGCGAATTTCTCGACGGCCTCGATTTGCCGCTCTGCTATCGCTACCAGGAATGGTGCATGGCAGAGCGCGAAGCCGTGAGCCGTCTGCACCTCGCGGTGCTCAGCAGTCTCGTCGAACGGCTTCAAGGCCATCCTGCGGACGCGCTGGCCTATGCGCGCGCCCTTACGGCGGCCGACCCGCTGTCCGAGCGAGGTCACGCGGCGGTTATCCGGCTGCTGGTCCGCGAGGGCAGAAACAAGGAGGCGCTTGGTCATTACGAACATGCAAGCCGGGTTCTCGAAGCCGAGCTCGGCGTGCGTCCTTCGGCCGAACTGGAAGAAGCCCGGCAAACTCTGCGCCCCATTGCATCAGCCAGCGTCACCGCGAAACGGCCCGCGCGCGCTTCGGGTATCCCTCCAATGCCAGGGCCTCCGCCCTCCTCCGCCTTTGTCGGCCGCGAAGCAGAGCGGGCGCTGATCGATCAGATCGTGGCGATGCGGACTGACAGGCCGGATGTGGTGCTGGTGACCGGCGAGCCGGGTATCGGCAAGAGCCGCGTTCTTGCCCATATTGGCGAGCGCCTCACCTCTGCCGGGGGGCGCGCCTTTGCAGCGCGCGCCTTTGAAGCCGAAGCTGCGCGACCCTATGGCGTATGGATCGATGTTATCCGTGAGATCCTGCGCGAAAGCCCGCGCGACGGGCTGCCGGCTGATCTGGGCTTGCTGCTTCCCGAAATGGGCACGGTGGCGGAAGCCGGAGATCGAACCCGGCTGCTCGACGCGGTCCTCAGCCTGCTGCGGCAGGTTGTGTCGATGCGACCTGCGGCCGTCATCCTCGACGATCTGCAATGGGCCGACGAGGGCTCGTCCTCGCTCCTTCACTACGTCGCGCGCCATATCGATACCACCTCCGGCCTGCTGATCGTGTGTGCGGCGCGAGCGGGAGAGATCGAAGACAATAGCGCCGCGTCGCGCGTATTGCGTTCGCTGGCCCGCGACGGGCGGCTGAGAGAGATCGAGCTTGCGGCCATGAGCGAAGCGGAAACGGCGCAGCTCGTCCGGCAGGTCGACCCGTCACTCGACGCGGCCAGGATCTTTGCCGAAAGCGGCGGCAACCCGCTGTTCAGTCTGGAGCTCGCCCGTGCGCACCGCCGTGGGGACGCGGGTCCCGGTCGGACCGTCGAAGCCCTGATCGCCGGCCAACTCGCGCCGCTTGCGGAAGGAATACGCGAGACGCTGGTCTGGGCGGCAGCCCATGGCCGCGCCTTCACGCCCGACGACCTTGCGCGATCTGCGCGTCTTGATGATACCGAGCTTCTCACGGCCCTTGGCGAATTGGAGCGGCGCGGGCTGATCCGGCCGGTCGGCGGCGATGCTTACGACTTCACGCACGATCTCGTCCGCCAGACGGCTTATCGTGCGCTCTCGCAGCCGCGGCGAAAGCTGCTGCACCGGCGAATTGCGCGCGCCCTGGATGCCGGCACCGGGCGCGACGGCGCCTTCGCAGCGGACATTGCTCATCATGCCGCACTTGCCGAGGATGACGATATGGCAGCGCACGCGTGCAGACTTGCAGGTGAACGCGCGCTGCGGCTGTTCGCCAATGCGGAAGCGGTCAGCTTCGCCGAACGGGGTCTCCGTCATGCCGAGCGGCTTGCGCAGGGTCCAGCCAGGCTGGAACTCCGCATCGCCATGCTTCGGATACGTGTACTTGGCGCGACCGGTCCTGGCCTTCGGCCGCTCCCGCCGCTGGCGGACACGATTGCCGAGGCGACAAGCGACGCCGAAGCGCTCGGCCTTCAAACCGCGGCCGCGACCGGCCACTACCTGCTTTCCGTGCTGCATCAGGAAGCCGGCGACGTTCAGCAGGCGGAGACAAGTACGCTGCGCGCCGCCGAAGCCGGCCGCGCCGCCGACGATACGACGCGAGCGCGTCAGCTCGCGAACACCGCCCGTTGCCTGCTCGAACTGGAGACTGAGATCGGGCGTTCGCGCGCGCTGATCGCCGAGGCCAGCGCGATCGCCGGGCACATCCGTCTTGAGCTGTGTGAACTGTACTGGGCTCGCGGTCTCCTGGAGCGGTGGGACGGCAATGAGGATCACGCTGTCTCTTCGCTGGGGCGTGCACTTGATCTGGCGCGCCGGGACAAGGATCGCTGGCGCGAATACAAATGCCTGACCTGGCTCGCGATGCTCGAGCGGGAGCGGGGCCGATATGCCGACATGCACGCCCATTGCGCGGAGCTGGAAACGGTTGCGGCGCGGCTGGGCGACGATGAAACGCCATTCGTCAAGATGTTGCGGGCGCTGGCCGGACTGGCCACAGAGGAGGCTTCTGCCGACGATGCGCTGGCCAGCGCGCTGACGCGGCTCCGTGCGGTGGATGATAAATCTTACCTGGCTTACGCGCTCAATAGCGCGGCGCAGCTCTACCGCCAGGCGGGGCGCACCAGCCAGGCGCGCCTGTGCGCCAGCGAAGCCTTGACGGTTGCCTTGGTCATGCGGAGGCATAGCGAGATCGCAATTGCGCGGGCATTGCTCGCTCCGGCCGGCGAAACGGCTTCGGCACAGGACAACGAGGCGGCGTCAGGCCGGGATGACCTCAGCGTCAGGGCGCGGGCGGCGTTACTCGCATCGCAAGCCCGTCCGGGCGATTCCAACGGCGGTTCCCACGCCAAGCCGGCAGGTTGAATTCGAACAACAGGAGAAACCCCATGCCCCGCGTTATTGTTGAGCGGAATTTCGAAACGCCGTTCACCCAGGAGGAATTGAGTGCGGTCGAGGCTCGAATGGGGCCCTGCCTCGACCTCTACAACGTCCGTTGGATCCGCAGCTACTGGTCCGCCGACCGGCTGCGTATGGTCTGCGAATACGATGCGGCGGACGTGGCGAGCGTGCGCAATGTCCAGCGGGAGGCTAACGCCAAGTTCGACCGGGCTTGGGCCGCCGACGTGCTTGGCGAGCCATGAGGCCATGGTGTTCCGGCAATGTCCAAGCCGTATACTCCCGGCCCACGTTAGAGGCGAAGTCCCATTCCCGGTATGACTCTTAGCTCTCGCACGTGTGTGAAGCGTTGCCGCCCTCTTGTTGGCAGTTGGGACAAGTCCGTTATTGGCACGAAACGGACATGCCGCAATGGTCGCCTGATGTCCGTTCCTAAAGGCAAAGCAGACTACGTCCGAGCACCGGCCAATGCCGCGTTTTGACCCAAAGCGGTCATTTTTCACCTCTAGTTTGATAGCGGTCTTGTGTGGTCATATGCTCGCTATAGGCGTTACCGTGCGAGGGTCGAATGAAGCGGCGTGAGTTTATGGGCCTAATCGGTGGTGCGGCGATGTTACCCATGACCGCGCGGGCGCAGCAGCCGAAAAAAATTCCTAGGATTGGCGTACTCTGGCAGGGGGCAAGTGCCGAGACCCATCCGTACTATAGGCCGCTGCGAGACGGTTTCAAAGCTATTGGATTTGGCGAGGGTAGCATAATTTTCGAGGACCGGTTCTTCGACAAAAATTCCGAAAACATTGATTTGTTGGCAAAGCAACTGGTTGAGTTGAAGTGCGACGTTTTGATCGGGGTAACCATCCCGCCAGCCCTGGCGCTTCGAAGGGCAACAAGCACCATTCCCATTGTTTTTGTGTACAACCCAAATCCGGTGGGATCAGGCCTTGTGTCGAGCCTCAATCGTCCCGGGGGAAATGTCACAGGGATCGCGCACGTCACCGCCTATCTTGCCGCGAAGCGCGTGGAACTGCTCAGGGATACCATTCCCGCGTTGTCGAGCGTGGCAATGATCCGAGACCCGAGCCCCGCATTTCAATTTGCCACCCAACCAGAGCTAGAGGATACGCGAAAAGCAGCAAACCAGCTCGGACTGTCATTTGAGTCGTTCGAATGCGGCAGTCCAGAGGGTCTTGAAGAAGCATTTTCAAAGGCGAGCCAGTTTGGCGCGGCGATACTCGGTGCCAGTGTGTGGCATGTCTTCGTATTACGGCGAATTACAGAATTAGCCATTGCAGAAAAGCTGCCAGTGATCAGTCAGGCTGATGCTTATCCTGAAGCCGGGCTTCTGATGTCCTATGGAGCAAATTGGACAACGGTCGCGCGGGACGCGGCCCCGCTCGTGAAGAAAATTCTCGAAGGTGAAAAGCCTGAGAATATTCCGGTTCAGGAGCCAACGACGTTTGATCTAGTATTTAATCTCAAAACGGCGCGGGCGCTCGGTCTTCAAATCCCGCCAATCATGTTGGCACGGGCGACACGGGTGATCGACTGAAAATGCCGGGCTTCGAAAGTCTCCTCATCACCTAACGGACATCGATCCGGCAGTGGTCGATGTCCATTGTCGGGGGCAAAGCGGACCCTAGCGCGGTCGTCGGCTGATGTCGCCTTTTGACCCAAATCGGACATTCAACGGTCTCCTTAAGCCCCGACGCCGCTCAGTCTGGGAGACCCGCCTGCTGGACGGGCGCCCGCCGACCACATTGATCGTCCATGCCTTCGGTAGGTATAAGCGCGTGCCGTTAAGCTCGAAAGTTATCGTTTGAGCCGTCGCGGAGAACGCCGACATTGATATGTGCTCGCTGTAAGGATTGTCGTCAGAAGCTTCATGCTGCCCAAAGCCCGTCTTCAGTTGGTGCTCCCTCTTTAATGCCCAGCCTAGCCTGCGATGTCACCTCCTGGCACCTTTCGGACCAAGGCCACCGGCCTGATGATTTCCGTTCACAGGGGGCGGAGCGGACTTCGTCAACGCGAGTCTGGCTTCCGAAAATGACCCCTTGCGGAAGTGATCGGCTTTAAGGGCGAGCGCCATAAACCTTCGTATCGTTCTGCTACCCGTTGAGATACCCGACGTCTACCTACGTCCAATTGAGCCGCCGATCGCGATCATCTTAGCTAGTGGGTGCGGTAGCGCCCTCGCGCTATCGCTGCCCTCCTTGGGCGTTTCCTCCCTAGACTTGGGCCGCTTGCGCCAACGCGGGCGGCCTTTCTTTTTGTGTATGCCGTCACGTCCGCAACAATTCCGCGCCAGCACAGATTCCAATCCACAACCCGGTCGCGGTGCCTGCTCCTGCCCCTTCGGCAAAGGGAAGACGTGAGCGAGGAGAAAATGATCCGGCGGCGCCTCGCCGGTCGCGACCTTCTCGTCGTTCTGGTTGCGCACCATGACGTCGATCAGCACCCAGCGCGAGTTCCTGGTCACCTGCTTCGCCTTGATGATTCCGGTCGGCTGAATGGTGTCGCCGGGCTTCACCGCCCCTCAGGCCAGCTGCACGGGCCCGTGATCATCGCAATGATCTCCATGCGGATGGTGCAGCCGGCCGTCGACGAGATAGTCGACATGATCACCATGCGGCACCGCTTCATGTCCGCAGTTTGGACCGTGCGCATGTGCGCAGTGGACTTGGGGCGTGCATTGCTCGGGATTTGTCGAGTCGACCGCGATGACATGCTCGTCCACGTGATCTTCGTGCATATGGTGGAGATGGCCGTCGTGAAGATAATCCAGATGGCCGTCATGACGAACCGCCGTGTGCCCGCAACCCGGGCCGTGCTTATGGGTGTGATTGGCGTGGTGCTTTTCGTGACATGTGGCCATTGGCAATATTCCTTGCGAAGCGCGGGGCTGCCCAGCGATGCCACCCCAACGCAGCCAAGTGTGGAATAGTTTCGGAAAGCCAACCACGCGCAGCGCGTACCGTCGGCGGGTTGACTCCAAGGCGCAATGTTATAACATAACACTATCCCCTCGGAGCCCGGCGCAGGACATGAACGTTGTTTTCTTCCCGAAGAAGCCGATTCACCTATGGAACGCAGTGCGTGAGTTGAAAGCCCATGCTAGGGCGGCCATCGACGCCGATGATGAAACGCTGGTCACCATCAGCGAAGCCGATTGCGGCGATTCGATTTGCGGCGGCGCCCGAACCATCGTGCTCATCATGCATCCGAGACGGCCGGCCGAGGCCGTCACGATCGACAAGCCGCTCGAGCAGATCACCCGGACAGACCTTTCCGATGCGCTCGCGGCGCTTGGGTGCAGCAACCGCCCTGAAGAACTTCCATTCGCTCGCCCGGAGATCATTCGTGCGGAAAGCGGTCGAGATCCTCGTCGTTTCTCAGTTTGAATGTGGCGTCACGACCGGTTGATCATGGTCGGTATGGCAGCAGACGATTTTCTCCGGCCACATCAGTTCATCGTGCGATTCGAGAACCTCCCGACTCGTCGTGAAAATGATCCACGATGCAACGGCTCCCGCGATGATCGGATCGAAGACGGGATAACCGGTCATCAGCAGCAGCAAGCCTGCGGCCACCGGGGCAAGGGATACCCATACGTCGCCAAGATTGTGGATATAGGCGAGCCGGATGGCAGCGTTGTTCTGGCTGGGCTCCAGCAGTAACCGGGCCACGCTCCAATTGGCGGCAGCAGCCGCGAGGCCCACGACAATCGGAACGACGCCCTGAACCGGCACTGGATTGAACAGGCGCTCCCCGGCCTGCCACAACAGCAGTCCGCTGACCGCTATCAGCCCGACCGAGTTAAAGAGATTGCCGGCTCTCAACAGCCGTTGCGAAGGACCTCTGGTGACGAGGAACGCTGCATAAAGGCAGACCAGAGCCAACTCGTCCGACAGGTTGTGCACGCCGTCCATCAGGAGGCTCAGGCTCGATGCCTGATAGCCAGCAACACCCTCCACCACAAAGATGGCAGTGTTGATCGCCACCGCTGCGGCAACGGCCCTTTGATGATGTGCCATTCTGCATCTCCCGTTTTCGCGACTTGGCAAATAGCAATAGGTGGACTGTGGATCGAGGTGGCGACCTCATTTGCGGGTTCACGGCCTGATCCCACTGCACCTTTCGGACCAAGGCCACCGAGCTGATGATTTCCGTTCACAGAGGCGGAGCGGACTTCGTCAAAGCGAGCGCTGGCTTCCGAACATGCCCCTTGGCGGACGTGGATTCCGCGTTGAGCGATATTGCCTTTCATCCCATGTGGGATTTAGCCGCTGCGGACGCCATTCCTTCAGTGGCCTGTCAATGGCGAGCGGTTGGCCGCGCAGTTACGCCCCCGGAACAATGAGCGGTATTGTGCGTTACTGCGCTGCCTCTAAAAGTGCACGCCCGTGCATGGATACCTTTGACGGGTTGCTTGGGCGGGGATAAAGCTAGATGCCGGCGAGGGGGGCGCTCATGCGTCGCATCCGACTGGTGGTAGCCGATCGACGTCCGATTGTTCTGCAGGGTTTTGCGTCCCTGTTTGCGGCGCAGACCGACTTCGAGGTGGTTGCGTCCTGCCTCGACGGTGCCAGCTGCCTCAAAGCCGTTCGCAATCTAACACCCGATGTCGTGCTTGTAGAAGACGGATTTTCGGACGTGACGGCATCTGAAATGCTCGCCATCGTCAATGCCGAAAATCTTCCCACCCGGCTGGTCTTCTTTACCGCTTCCGTCGCACGTGGCGATCTCGCCGCCGCAATCGCGGCCGGTGCTTGCAGTGCGATTTCGATGCGCGAGAGGCCCGAAACCTTGATGCAATCCCTGAGGCTAGTGGCACCACCGCCGCATCGGCCGCCGGCCGGCACGGACGAAAATGCGTCGGTTAGTGAAAATGTGCTGGCGGTGCTGACAGACCAGGAGCGCAAGATCACCCTTCTGGTCGCCCAAGGCTTGTCGAACAAAGCGGTTGCGCGCCAACTGAACGTCTCCCCAGGTACCATCAAGGTGCACCTCAATCACATTTTCCAGAAACTTGGCATCAACAACCGGACGGCACTCGCAGCGCTCGCCCTGTCGCAGCGGTACGGCGGGATCGGTGCGCTTGCAGCTCTGATTTTCGCAGCGATAGACGACGACCAGGCCGCGAGCGCGAGCGCAGTCAACGCCGGCCATACGGTGACCGACACTTTCACGGTAATGGCCGCAGACGGCACCGCCGAGGTGGTAACTATCATCATCAACGGCCCCAAAGAATCGGCCGGTGCTTCTGGCACCACGCCTAGAGCCGTGATCAAAGCCCGCGGCGCCGCCAATGGCGCAACGGGCACGTCGATATCGACTGGTAAACTCGTCGATTTCGGTGGCGACATTACCGGCAGTACGTTCGGGTGGGCGGCATTCAACTTTGCAAGGCCGAGCTCGGCCAGCTATGGCACTTTCATGATGGTGGCGGCCGCAGTCTGGATTTACGTGATCGATACTATCTACAGCGCCGCCCGAGCATTGGATCTTCGTGATAGCTTACCCGACGTCTTCCCATCAGCTACCGCAAGCGCCACCAAGGAATTGGTAACCGTCAATATCCCTGGCAGCGCCGATGCGAACTTCGATGGTTCCGACTACTCGGCCTTGCTAGATCCCGGAATAGACGATCGGCCATTTGCCCTCGGGACTACCCGAGGTGATACCGTCGCCCGAGGGGACTATGAACTTCAGATTTTTGATGCAGACGCGGGGCAGGATAGCGCCAACGGCAACGGCAACGGCAACGGCAACTATCCTCACGGAGGAAGCGATAACTATCCTCACGGAGGATCAGGGTCCATCAACGCTCTAATCGATCATGGCGGTTTGGGAGAGACCACCGCAACCGACGCGTCGCCGGATGCCGAGCATGGCACAATACAGGCGAGCGCGGGAGACGATTCCAATCGTGGGCAATCGCAACGTGATTTTCACGCTGATGGAGACGGCTCCGCAGCTGCCCAGCAGGATGCCAAGAACGATCCACCGGGACACGATTCCAATCATGGGCAATCGCAGCGCGATTTACACGCTGATGGAGACGGCTCCGCAGCTGCCCAGCAGGATGCCAAGAACGATCCACCGGGACACGATTCCAATCATGGGCAATCGCAGCGCGATTTACACGCGTCTGAAGACGGCTCCGCAGCTGCCCAGCAGGATGCCAGGAACGATCCACCGGGAGACGATTCCAATCGTGGGCAATCGCAACGCGATTTGCACGCTGAGGGAGACGGCTCCGCAGCTGCCCAGCAGGATGCCAGGAACGATCCACCGGGACACGATTCCAATCATGGGCAATCGCAACGTGATTTGCACGCTGATGGAGACGGCTCCGCAGCTGCCAGGCAGGATGCCAAGAACGATCCACCGGGACACGATTCCAATCATGGGCAATCGCAGCGCGATTTGCACGCTGATGAAGACGGCTCCGCAGCTGCCCAGCAGCATGCCAAGCATGACGCGACACCGGAGAACGAGGCCAATCGCGGCCAATCGCAGCGGGACTTGCACGCGGTGCCCGAAAACGCTGCTAACAACCTGCATTCTGGATCGAGCCTGAACGCTGGAGGCAAGGACCAACCTGCCGATGACGCCGGTCAGCTAGAAACGGCAGCTGCGCCGGCGTTTGGAGATTCGTTCCATTTCAAGAAGGAGATGGGAGCCTCCAAAGCTTCAGATGTCTTTGAGCTACATGTGGGCCACGGACCGGATTCGACAGAACATGGCCTGCACACTGTCGGACGTGACGGACTGGCCCCGATCCAGGAAGCAGACCTGGTTTGCCTTTCACGCGCGGAGCAAAACGCCGTTGATCACGCAAAAGGCACCGAGCGCCATCTGACGCACGATTTTCTTGTGTAGCCACCTATCGACTTGCGGGAAACGGTTGAGCGGATTCATCTTCGTCCCTGCCCCACGAAGCTTCCGATGCTGCTTCCAACCAGAATCGCGCACAGTCCACATAATGTTGATAGTCTGCTTAGCGTCTCCCGGACACAAGCATCTGCATCCCACGTCGCCCGGCCGCATCGGACACGTCTGCTAATGGCACATAAGGCAGACATGCTGAACGCCAGCGCGATTGTCCGCTTCCAACGCATTGCGGGCGCCGCCCGTTCGGCAGATTTATGGGCTCATGCCTAATCTCACCTAGTTCGGAAACTCGACCATCGCCTCCCCGGTCGCGACTTTCTCGTCGTTCTGGTTGCGCACCATGACGTCGATCAGCACCCAGCGCGAGTTTTTCGTCACCTGCTTCGACTTGATGATTCCGGCCGGCTGGATGGTGTCGCCGGGTTTCACCGGCTTGACCCAGCGCGTTTCCAGCCGGCGATGGATGGCGCCGGCCGGCAAGGCCCAGTCGGTGATCATTCGGGAAATCAGCCCGAAATTGTTCATGCCGTGCATGATGATGCCGCCGAAATTGGTCTTGCCGAAATTGCCCTTCATGTAGTCGTCGTCGAGATGCAGCGGGTTGTAGTCGAGCGAGGCGTCGCAAAACAGCCGGATCGATTCGCGCGACACCGCGAATTTCGGCCCGTCGATGCTGTCGCCGGCATTCAGGTTTTCAAAGCTGGTCATGATCCCTCTCCGCTCATTCGGGCCGGATGGTCCAGCCGCGGCCGGAACAGATCACGTCGCCACGCTGGTTGAAGAAGACGTTGTCGTGCACCACGAACAGCCGCTCGCGCTTGATGAATTTGTCGAGTGCGCGGGCCTCGAGGCGGATGACGTCGTTCGGCCGCGCCGGAATGTTGTAGCTCCAGGATTGCCCGGCGTTGACGGTGCCGGGCGAGCGCATCCAGTCATCCGCCGGCGTGCAGGAGAACATCAACAGGATATGGATCGAGGGCGGCGCGATCAGCCCGCCATAGCGGGTGGTCTTGGCATAGGCCTCGTCGAAATAGATCGGGTGATCCTCGCCGACCGATCTGCAGTACAGCTCGATCGCCTCTTTGGTCAGCGTGTAGGGGATGGTCGCGCGCGGCTCGCCCGGTACGATGTCGTCCCAGGCTTTGCGCAGATTGGCGTCTTTCCAGAAATCGGTCTCGAAGGCTTGCCCCGGCGCCATGCCATCCTCCCTGTTTTTCCGCGATCTTTGATCTGCCGCCTTGCGGAATTTGTTATATAGTATAATCAATTTTCCGGACCGAAAAATCAAGCCACCGGGAACCCCAAAATGGCCAAGCTCACGCTGCCCAATATCGACGACGTCGTGGCGATCGACATCCACACCCATGCCGAAGAGCCCTGCGGCATGCATGGCGACGACGGCTATGACGATTTCCAGGCGCAGATGGCCGACTATTTCAAGTCGCCGCACAAGCATCCGCCGACCGTGCCGGAAACCGCGGCGTATTACCGGTCGAAGAAGATCGCGGCCGTGATCTTCCCGGTCGACGCCGAACGCGAGACCGGCTTTCGCCGCTACAACAATTACGAGATGCTGGAAGTCGCCTCCGACCATCTCGACGTCCTGATCCCCTTCGTCAGCATCGATCCCCACAAGGGCAAGCTCGGTGTGCGTGAGGCGAAGAAGCTGATCGAGGAATACGGCGTCCGCGGCTTCAAATTCCACCCGACCATGCAGGGCTTCTACGCCAACGACCGCATGGCCTATCCGCTTTACGAGGCGATCAACGAGGGCGGCGCGATCGCGCTGTTCCACACCGGCCAGACCGGTGTCGGCAGCGGCATGCCCGGCGGCATGGGCATGCGCTTAAAATATTCCAACCCGATGTACATGGACGACGTCGCGGCGGATTTTCCCGACCTGAAGATCATCCTCGCCCATCCGTCGTTCCCCTGGCAGGAAGAGGCGCTGTCGGTCGCGACCCACAAGCCGAACGTCTATATCGACCTGTCCGGCTGGTCGCCGAAATATTTCCCGCCGATCCTGGTGCGCTACATCAACTCGATCCTGCAGGACAAGATGCTGTTCGGCTCGGACTGGCCTGTCATCACGCCGGATCGCTGGCTGGCGGACTTTGCAAAACTCGAAATCCGTGACGAGATCCGGCCCAAGGTTTTGAAGGCCAACGCGCGGAAGATTTTGGGTATATAAAGGAGGCGTCCGGTCGTTGGCGGATGGTTGATGAGATGGTGGCCAGTGACCCAACTCGCCAAAATCGTTGTCCTGTTCGCCGCGATCTCGACGGCAAGCATCGCTCCAGGCATCGATCCATGCCTTGCGGCTGAAGCGCCGCCGATCGCGGTCGAAATCGAGAGCCCGCTCGCCAGTTCGCACCCGCTGCAGGGTTACCTGCGGCAGCCCGTTGGCGCAGGCCCCTCGCCCGCCGTCGTCCTGCTGCATTCTTGCCGCGGAGATTGGGCACGGCTGGACCAGCGCTGGGGCAAGCGGATCGCCTCCTGGGGCCATGTGACGCTCACGGTGGACAGCCTGGGCCCGCGCGGTCTGAAGAGTTGCGGCGAAAATCCCCCGCAGAATCTGATCCTGGATGCCTATCGGGCCCTGGCGTTTTTGGCGCGCCACCCATCAGTCGATCCTGCGCGCATTGCGGTGCTGGGTTTTGCGAGCGGCGGCCGGGTGGCGCTTGCCTCCGTCGAACACGGCTTCCTGGAACAGGCATCGCCCAACAAGTTTCATGCCGCCATCGCGTTCTATCCGCCGTGTCGCAGTTTCAAGGGCCGCATGACGGTGCCGACCCTGATCCTGATCGGCGAGCGCGATACCGTGACACCGGCCGAAGAGTGTCGCAACATGGTGGACGGCCGCGACGCCTGGGGGATATCAAGACAGAAGGATCTGGGCGCGCCGATCAAACTCATCGTCTATCCCGACGCCCATCACGGCTTCGACGCACCCAATCCCGCGACACCGCCCAAGCTTTCGGGGCACCATCTCGAATTCAACCAGTCGGCAACAGACCAATCGGTCGTCGCGCTCCGCGAATTCCTCGACGCAACGATTGGCAGGAGAGAGTAAGTCATCCGAGCGGTCCTGTTCAAACCGCAGACAGCTTTTTCTCCTTTACCACGCGCAGGCGCCCGGTGGCACGCTTGTCATCGCATCGCTCAAGAGGATCCTCCGCCCCCGATCATCGATGACACGAGAACATCTTTTCCGTCATCTCACACAATGTTTCCGGACCGTAACCAAGAGAATGCGATGCATTTCCGGTTTGACGACTCGGCTCATTCCTGAGACCGTCATGCACAATGAAAATAACCACGCTCAACATCGAACGCCTCACCGACGAATCGAATTTTGCAGCGTCGATCGCCAAACTCCAGTTCGAGTTATGGGGCCCGTTGACCGGCTTCGACTCTCTTCCCGACTATGAGCAATTTCTTCGCAAGACCGTCCACACGGCCGAGCTTCCAACAGTTCTGGTAGCCCGGCACGGCGACGCGCTCGTCGGATCGGTCAATCTGCTGACCAGCGAAATGACGATCCGCCCCGAGCTTTCGCCCTGGCTAGCACCGTTGTTTGTTGTCGACTCAGAGCGCGGAAGCGGGGCTGGAAGTGCACTCATCCACGCTGTCATCGACCATGCCGCAAAGCTCGGCTTTCGGCGCATCTATCTTTACACATCGGGTACGCTGCCAAGCTATTACGCTTCGCGTGCCTGGCGGCCGATTGAGGAAGTCGGGTACCTCGGCAAGACGCGCACCATTATGGCCTTCGACCTGCCATGAGCGCATGGCTCCGGTAAAATGCGAGTTGCCCGCAGGGTGGATAATTTCGACACTGCCATCTATACAATCCGGAAGTCAGTTTCCTGCCAACAGGTGATGCCGTGACCATCAAAGCCGTCGTGTTCGATGCCTATGGCACGCTCTACGATATCCAGTCGGTGGCATCAGTCACCGAACAAGCGTTTCCCGGCTACGGCGACATCATCACGCAGGTGTGGCGGATCAAGCAGCTGGAATATACCTGGCTGCGCTCGCTGATGCGGCGCTACGAGGATTTTTCCGATGTGACGCGGCAGTCGCTGGTCTACACGCTGCGCTGCCTCGGCCTGAACTACGACGAGGCTGATTTCGCTGAGATCATGGACAAGTATCTGCATCTCGATCTCTATCCCGATGCGCTTGCCTCGCTGGCGGCAATGCGGGACAAGAAGCTCGCCATTCTCTCCAACGGCAGCCCTGACATGCTGGGCGCGCTGGTGAAGAACTCTGGCCTCGACCGCGTGCTCGATGCCACCATCAGCGTCGACGCCAACAAAATATTCAAACCGAGCCCGGATGCCTACGCCTTGATCGAAAGCACGCTTCACATCCCGCCGCACGAGGTCCTGTTCATCTCCGCGAACCCGTGGGACGCCTGCGGCGCCAAGGCGTTCGGGCTCAATGTCGCCTGGATCGAACGGGTGACGCCGGAGGCGATGGCGCAGGCCTGCGCGAAGACCGATCTCGTCCCGCCGCTCACGATGTTCAAGGCGATCCGCACCCAGATGGATGAACTCGGGCTCGAGCCCGACTACCGCATCCACGCGCTCGCCGAATTGCCCGACCTTGTCGCTGCCCGAAAGTCCTGACCCCATGAGTCTTGAATCCGTTCGCGCCTTCTTCGCCGAGAAGGCGCCTGAAATCCCGGTGATTGAATCCACCATGAGTTCGGCAACGGTCGCGCTCGCGGCCGAGGCTTACGGCGTCGAGCCGGCGCGGATCGCCAAGACGCTGTCGTTGCGGATCGGCGAGCGCGTGGTCTTGATCGTGGCGGCCGGCACCTCGCGGATGGACAACAGGAAGGTGAAGGCGCAGTTCGGCGGCAAGCCCAAAATGCTCGGGCTCGACGAGGTCGCCGAGATTACCGGCCATGAAGTCGGCGGCGTCTGTCCGTTCGGGTTGAAGACGCCGCTGCCGGTGTATTGCGATGTGTCGCTGAAGGCGTTCGATATCGTCGTTCCCGCCGCGGGCTCAACCCACAGCGCGGTGCGCATCACACCGGCGCGGATGGCGGAACTGACCTCCGCCGAATGGGTCGATGTCTGCGAAGTCAAGCCGCCACAGGAAGCTACGGCCTATTCGTCATCCTCTTGATAGGGTCGCTGATAGGGTCGCGGCTGCAGTGGCTGCGGCTGTACCGGTTGTGCCGCCGCACGGCCGCGCGGCGCGACCTGCTGTTGCTGCACCCGGCCGGCCGATGGCTGTTGCGCATTCGCCTGCGATTCGAACACCGCGCGGCAATTGTTGGAGAGCTGCGGCGTGTTGGTCCGCAAGCACGCCACGATCCGGCTGACATCCGGAACCTGATCGCTGCACAACCGCCATACGTCAGGCGTGCAGGCCATCTGCTGCTCCCAGGTTCCCCGATACTCCTGGGCGGACGCTGTTGATTGCAGGGCGCCAACGCTTCCGATCGCGAGGGCAAGACTGAGCACCACAGGTCTGAGCACAATGCGTGGCGCGGCCAGATCCGCTCGTTTCATGTCCGGTCCTTTCATTCGAGTGGAGTTGGCGTGCGGGTTCCAGGCCTGACAATCCCGGACTCGCACCACTCCAAAACTCTCCAATGAATGCGGCCAAGCGACGTTCAAACGGACAAAAAAATGTGAATGGAGTTCCCTACTCCACCTTGCCGATCTTCTTCACCGCTGGCGCCTCGCGGAGCGCTCGTCATGGCGCCTCGTCTGAATGACGAGCATCGCCATATGCAGGGCAGGACGCAACAACAGCCCCGCTACTCTTTTTCTGAGCGACGCATTTTCGCGTCCAGAGGCGTGATGCCAAAACGCCGGCGAAACGATCGGTGGAAATACGAGACATCGTTGAAGCCGGCGAGATAGGCGATGTCGCTTATCTTGCCCCTACCGTGCCGCGGATCACGCAGCAGCCGCGCTGCACGCAGCAGCCGCTGCTCCAGAACGAATTCCGAAAAGGTGGCGCCGCTTCGCTCGAACAGCAACTGAATGGTGCGCGGGCTCATGCGGTGGCGCTGCGCGAGCTCGGCAAGCGTGAGGCTGCCGTCGCCGAGGCGCGCCAGAATGTCGGCCTTGATCGCTTCCAGGCGAGCCGCCGCAAGGCCGCGGTCTTTCGCGAGTTCAGTCTTATCGCCGCGAGTTCCCAGCATCAGGACCACCAGGTCGAGGAGATGCTGCGAAACGGCACTCCGCGCCAGCGCGTCGAGACCCGGCGCATGCTGAACCGCGAGGTCATAATACTGGCGCAGCATCGCCGCGAGCGCGGGGTTGTGCCCGAGCGGGCGCGCGATGCGATCTTCGGCATCGGGACAATAGGCGAGCAGCGTCCGACGATCGATGAAAAGCGACTGAAATCGGCCTTCGGTCAGTTGGGAGACGTCGGCCCCCTGATGGGCCGCATCGGCAAGGCCGACACCCATCGGTTCAAGGTCGACCGACCGGCCGCCCACCGTGATGCGCATCGGCGCGGCCGTGGCCAGCACGAAGGCGAGCGCATTGTCGCGATCGGCACCGGTCGCAACAAACTGCATCGGCGAACCTGCGGCGCCCGACATCATAAGTCCGGGCAGCGGCAGCGCGGTCACGTCGCATCGCACGGGTCCTGTCGCGAGTGGCGCGACATCGCCGCACATCACACGGCGGCAAAACTCCTCACGCCACATGTCATAGGCCGGCCCATCCGGGTCGCCGGTATAACCCAGACGCGGCCCGCCGCGGTTCGATTGGTTGTCGGCCGCCATAAGCGCGCGTCTCCCAGGCTCGTGTAAAGGAACACCAATATCGGCTTGGCGGCCCGGCGCAACGTCCTCAAACGCAATTGCGCGTCAGGCCATTTAATCTTGCGCCGCAGTCCATTCGGTGCGGCAACGCGTCGCGCCGCCAGCCCGGCCGTCCGTGGCAGCGCTGCAACAGGCCGGCACGAACTGGCGTCCTGCGCCCTTGGCCATAACGCGTTTCGCACAGCTCCAAGAAGCGTCGCGACGTTCCCGCTAGCAGTTCAGATACTGCAACGAAGGAACTGCCGATGCCGACTGGAATACAGGCCCGCGCCCAAAACGCCGCCATGCCGAATATCTTGCGCAACAGGCTGCTCGTCACCACCGCGCTGGCGCCGCTCGTACTCGGGGGACTGCTCGCGCTGCCGCCCGGCCCGGCGCGCGCCGCCTGCACGGTGGCCGGCACCGGCACCATCGGCGCACTCGACTCCAACGATGTGGCGACCTGCACGGGCCTGGGCAACACCGACAACATCAACGCTACGGGCAAGACCAATGTCACGGTCGATATCGGCACGGGAGGCACCCCGGCTTCGCTTATGCCAGCCGCCTTTACGGCGGTCAGGTTGGCAAATACTTCCTCATCGCAGGTGAATGTCAATGATCAGGGAACGATTCAGCACGCCAACAGCGATGGAGTGCTAATCACCAGTGGCTCCGCCAACAACACGATAACGATTGCAGCCGGAGGGCTTGTCACGGTCACCAGCGTCGGCTCGGTTGCCGTTGGCGTTGTCGATTCCAACAACAACACCGTCAACATCGGCGGCACTGCGTTCGCTAACGCCGTCAGCGCGCAAGGTGTGGTTGTTGTCGGGACATCGACTTCAAATTCAATCAATGTGCTCGCTGGCGGATCCGTCATCGGCTTTGATGGCATTTTTTTCAACGCCGGCGGCAATACGATCAACAATTCCGGTACGATTTCCGGGACCGTCGCTGCGGGAATCACGGGATCGACCGGCGTCGACACCGTCTTCAATTCGGGCACGATCACGGGCGGCGGCGGCACCGCGATAAATTTGTCGGGTGGCGCGGACTCGCTCACGCTGGCGCCAGGATCGGCCATCACCGGACTTGTATTTGGCGGCACCGGCACTGACACCCTGGGATTTGGCGGGACCGGAAGCGCCACGTTCAATCTCGGCAATCTCGGCGCCGGCCTGCAATATGACGAGTTCGAATTGCTGCGGAAAACCGGCACCTCGGTCTGGACACTGACCGGCAATACCACTTTCAACGGCGCGACGACGGTGGATGCCGGCGGCCTGATCGTGAACGGCACCTTGCCGTCCATCGTCACCGTCAATGGCGGCTATCTCGGCGGCACCGGTACGGTCGGCGGTCTCGTCGTCAACAATGGCGCTACGGTCGCGCCCGGCAATTCAATCGGCACCACCAACGTCAACGGCAATGTCACCTTCAATGCCGGCTCGACCTACCACGTCGAAATCAACGCCGCCGGACAATCCGACAAGATCGCGGCGACCGGCACGGCGACCCTCCATGGCGGCACCGTGCAGATCGTGCCACTCGGCACGGGCTTTCTTGCCAACACGCAATACACGATCGTCTCCGCGGCCGGCGGCGTCACCGGCACCTTCGCATCACTGGCGCCGCTGACCGCGCCGCTGGTTTCAGGGCAGCTCAGCTACGACGCCAACAATGCGTATTTCATGCTGCAGCAGATCGCAGGCTTCGGCACGCTGTCGGTGTCTGGTTTGACCCCGAACCAGGCCGCCGTGGCCGGCGCGCTCGACACGGCCCAGCCAGGTGGCGTGTCCGAGCCACTCTCCACCGCCATCAACACGCTCGCCGCGCTCAACGCGCCGGGCATCAAGGCCGGTTTCGACGATCTCGCCGGGCAAATTCACGCCGATGGCCGCCGGTTCACCATCGATCAAGCCGGAGCCTTCCAGAATTTCATGTGGAACGCCGGTACCCAGTCGCGCGGCGAGACCTTTCGTGCATCGGCTTCCTCCTACGCGCCGCAGCCAACGGACCCGATTGGCAAGGCGCTCGGGCTGCGACGCATCGCGCCAGCACAGACCGTGTGGGTTGGCGGCTACGGCAACTGGGTCAAGGCGGCCGCGACAGACATCGCCTTCGGCACGAGTGCAAGCGTCGGCGGCGCGGCGCTCGGCGTCGATCTGTGGCACACCGCAGACTTCGCCGCGGGCCTTGCGGTCGGCGCCTCGAGCGGCAAGCTGCGGATGGCGGGCCGCGCCGACAGCATCGAGGCCAATGCCGGCCACGGCGGTTTTTACGCGCGCGGCGAAAGCTACGGATTCAACCTCGCATCGGCCATCAGCTATTCCTTCGCGGCGCTCGAATCTTCGCGCACGGTCGCATTCCTGGGAGAGACCGCCACCGGCCGGTCCCATGCCAACACGTTTGCCGCCACGGTCGGGATTGCGCGCCCGTTCCAGTTCGGCGACCTCAAGGCCGAACCCTTTGCCAACCTCGACTGGTACGCGACGCGGCAGAACGGCTTTAGCGAAACCGGCGCACCCGGTGTGAACCAGATCGTACAAGCCGGCGGCTTCGATGCGTTGTTCGGCACCGCGGGTCTGCGCTTGATGCACCAGACCGTGATGGCCAATGGCCTTGCAGCGCAATTCGGCGTCACGCTCGGCGCGCGCCATGAGTTTTCCGGCAATGCGCCAGCCATGACAGCGGCCTTCGAAGGCGCGCCGGGAATTCAATTTGCGATCACCGGCGTCGGACGCGCCCGCACCACAGCGCTCACCGGCATCGAGGCAAGGTGGGACCTTACGGCCACGACGTCGTTCAAGGCCTCCTACGAGGGCGCGTTCGCAGCCGGATTCGACCGGCACACGCTGCGGGGCGCCATCCGCAGCGCCTTCTGAGCCAAACCCCTACTCCACCTTGCCGATCTTCTTCACGGCGGCAACCAGCCGCGCGCTGTCGTCGGCAACGAATTTTGCGAACTCCGGTGCGTCCATGTAGGCGACCGGGCTGCCCGCGGTCTCGAAGGTCTTGATCACTTCGGGCGCCTTCACCGCCTGCGCCATCGCGTTGCGCAACTGCGTCATGATCGGCGCCGGCAGCGCGCTCGGCGCGAACAATCCCGCCCAGATGTAGAACTCGACGTCCTTGTAGCCGAGCTCCTGGAAAGTCGGCAGATCGGGGAAGCTGGCGATCCGCGCCGCGCCCCAGTTCGCCAGCACGCGCATCTTGCCGTCATCGACCTGCTGCTTCAGCGTGCCCGGCGCCGAGGCCACCGCCTGTACGGTGCCGCTGAGCAATGCGGTCAACGCCGGTGCGGCGCCGCGGAACGGCACGTGCAGCAATTTGATGCCGGCGCTCGCGGCAAACATTTCCATCGCCACATGCAGCGTGCCATAGGGGCCCGACGAGCCGTAGGGAATCTGGCCGGGGCGTTTTTTGGCGTCATCGACGAAATCCTGCAGCGTCTTCCACGGCGCCGAGGCCGGGACCGCGAGCAGCGTGGGATCTGCGAGCACGCGCGCGACCGGCGCAAACTGCGATACTTCATAGGCCACCGGCCGGTCGAACAGCCGGTCGGCCTCCGGCAGCACCGCCAGCGACGACAGCGTCATCAGCAACGTATAGCCGTCAGGCTCGGCGCGCGCCGCCGCCGCATTGCCGACCGACCCGCCGCCGCCGCCGGCGCGGTTGTCGACCAGCACGGGCTTGCCGAGGATTTTTTCAAGCGCCTGCGCCACCGGCCGCGCCGCCAGATCAGCCTGGCCGCCCGGCGGAAACGGCACGATCATGGTGATGTTGCGCGAGGGATAGGCGCCTTGCGCAAACGCCGCATGCGAGAGCGCGGTTTGCGCCAGCGGCAGCACGGCAGCGGCTTTCAGGAGTTCGCGTCGGTTCATTGGCATTTCCCCCGGAGTTTGTTTTGGTTATTGGGGGTAGCCTAGCCCGAAATCGTAGGGTGGGCAAAGCGACTTGTCCGCCATAGCTCGAAGAGCGAAGGCGGAAGCGTGCCCACCATCTATTCTCCGAACGCTCCTCGGATTTCCTTCACGTCTCCACCCCAATCCGCCGCCAGTTCGCCGCGCTCAACATATCGATGAAAACTGCTGTGCGGCCAATCAGCGACGCGTGTGACATGCCCATGCTTCGCCGGATTGTAATGGATGTAATCGATATGCCTCTCGAGATCCGCGTCATCGCGGATCGCGTGTTCCCAATAGCGCCGTTGCCAGATGCCTTTTTCGCGTTTGAGAATCTTGCTTTCCGATCGTGGTTGCGCTTCGAGACCTCGCGAAAAGCCGCTCTTGATCAGACTCCAGCGGGTCGCGAAATCAGTATCGCCTTCCGGCAGCGCCCAAACGGCGTGAATGTGATCCGGCAAGATGCAAATCGCGACTGTGTCAAACGGCCGGCGTTCCATCGCAGTCCGATAGACCTTCCGAAGACGAGACTTGCTCCACAAGCAGATTGCTCGACCGGTCGGCGAGAACGACCGTGAAGAAAAAGACGCTGCCTTTGGCTCGACGGTATTGAGACATGGCGAACCATATCATGTGTGAGATGGTGGGCACGCTTCCGCCTTCGCTCTTCGAGCTGCGGCGGACAAGTCGCTTTGCCCACCCTACGAAGCCTTCTTCTTCCCCTTGGCAAAATGCTGCAGCAAAAACTCCGCCAGCACCTCGACGCGGGCGGGGCGCGGGCCGCCGGGCGGGGTTACCAGATGCACCGCGCTTTCCGGCTGCTTCCAGCCCTTCAAGACCACTTCGAGCTTGCCGGAGGCGATGGCGTCGCCGACGATGAAATCGGGCAGATCGGCAATGCCGAGGCCGGCAATGACCGACGGCAGAACCGCCTCGCCATTGTTGACGCGCAGCTGGCCCGCCGGGCGCACGCTGGCCTGTTCGCCTGATGCGTTGGTGTAGTGCCAGACGCCTTGCGTCGACAGATAAGTGTAGCCGAAGCATTTGTGCTGGGCGAGATGCATTGGGTGCGTCGGCCGGCCGTGGCGTTTGAGATAGGAGGGAGCGGCCACCGTGTAGCGCGGCATGGCGCAGAGCCGCCGCGCGATCAGCGAGGAATCCGGCAGCCGCGCGATGCGCAGGCCGGCGTCAAATCCCTCGCCGATTAGGTCCACCGTGGCGTCGCTGAGATGCAGATCGATCGAGACTTCCGGATATCGCGCGAGGAATTCCGGCAACAGCGGCGCCACCGCCTTGATGCCGAACGTCATCGGCACCGCGAACCGCACCAGCCCGCGCGGCGCCATCGATTGCGACAACGCCTCGTTCTCGGCCGCCTCGCCGTCGGCCAATAGCTGCGTCGCGCGCTCGGCCAGCTTTTGTCCGGCATCGGTCAGCGCGAGCCGCCGCGAGGTGCGGTTGAACAGCCGCGCGCCGAGCCGTTGTTCGAGCCGGCTCACCGCCTTCGATACCGTGGCCTTGGACAGCGCGAGCTCGGTTGCGGTCGCCGCGAACGAGCGCAACTCCACGACCTTTGCAAAGATCGCAAGCGCTTCGAAATCCGGAAGTTTCGCCATTCGGCCCGCCTGTAGGATCAGATTAAATCGGGCCTCGCCCGACGTCAGGATGCGAGCTTCACGATACCATAGGGATTGAATTTGAAGTCAGCTTCGGCGTAATCCGACTCGAAGGAGAGCGTTGCGCGGCGCGACTTGAGCGTCGCCTCCAGTCCGTGCCGCGCGATCTCGTCGGCGACCGCATCCATGGCCGCGACGGCTTCGCGTTCGCTGCCGTGGAACTTCGGCACGAACACTTCCGGCAACCCCGTGAGGTGAAAACCGACGCTTTCCAGATAATCGTCCGAGGCCAGCGGCCGTTTGGCGAATGCCAGGCGGCACGCGCGGCGCAACGCGAAATCGTCATCGGATTTCAGCGCCGCACTGGCCTGAAGGATGAGTTCGTTCCACCTGGTGAGGCCGTGCGCGACACCGGCGCTCTCGCCCTTGACGGCGGTCGCCCCCGCCTTGACGACCTGGTGAACCAGCATCAGGGCACCGGTGGAAACGACAATGGCGGTTTCCGACGTCATGGGCGGGCCCAGCACGTAGAGCACCGATTGGTGATTTTCCACGGCGTCCTCATCGGCGCCCAGACGGGCATTGGGATGCACGCGATCCCAGGAGACCCCGAACGAGCGGCTCATGCGCGGATCCGACTTGTCCTGCGAATAGGTGTGATCGACGGCAAAACCGGTAGCGAAATCGCGGATCGCCGATGAGGCGGCGTCCGATAAACGAGCCAGGCCGTTCGCACCGCCAAGGAAGCAAAGGACGTGACGGGGCTTCACGGATGCTCGCCGCGCTTTAGCGGCGGCATCCTGACCGGACGAGGCCGCTTTCTGGCCGCCAGCATCGGACGGCCCGGCCATCAGCAGCGCTCCCATGAATCCCAGTACTCCGCGACGAACGGCGTTCATTCACCAAACTCCTCGATACGGCGCCGAACGATGGGGCCCTGACCTCGCCCCGGTGCCTCGCGCCCGAGGGACTTGGCATCAGTCTGGCCAGCCTGCCCTGTGGTTCGGTCAAATTGGCCGATTTCCGGGTTTGCGCGATCCGGACATCCGGATTCCGGCAACTCGCATTATATCATATATAGAAACAATGAGTTTCCATAGTTTCTATTTCTATACCAAGGCGGGACGCATATCCAATGGTCATCGGAATTCAAGCAATGGAGAAATCCAATGACCAAGAAACTTTCAGGCAAGGTTGCCCTCGTCACCGGCGGTTCGCGCGGCATCGGCGCGGCCAGCGCCCGGGCGCTCGCGGATCAGGGCGCCAATGTCGCCATCAGCTATGTCGCCTCCCCTGACAAGGCCGAAGCCGTCGTGAAGGAGTTGAAGGCCAGGGGCGTCGAAGCCCGCGCCTTCAAGGCCGACCAGGCTTCATCTGATGAAGTCGAGCAGCTCGTGAACGACGTCGCGAAACATTTCGGCCGGCTCGACATCCTCGTCAACAACGCCGGCGTCGCCGTCAGCGCGACGGTCGATGATGCCAACGCCGATACCGCGGCACTGGCCCGCCAGGACGCGATCAATGTCCATGGCGTCGTCACCGCGATCCGCACCGCCTCGAAGCTGATGGGCGAAGGCGGCCGCATCGTCACGATCGGCTCGGGCATTGCGACCCGCGCCTCGTTCCCGGGCCTTGCCGACTACGCCGCCACCAAGGCGGCGATCGTCGGCTACAGCAAGGGCGCGTCGCGCGATCTCGGACCGCGCGGCATCACCGTCAACGTGCTGCAGCCCGGTTCGATCGACACCGACATGAACCCGAAGGATGGCGGCGAGGCCGCCGAAGCCCAGCGCACCCAGCACGCCCTGCAACGCTACGGCACCGCCGAAGAGATCGCGGCCGGTGTCGTGTTTCTCACCAGCCCGGAAGCGTCGTTCGTGACCGGCACCGTGCTCAATGTCGATGGCGGCTTCGGCGCCTGATCACTCATCCACCCCGACGAGGCCGGGCGAGTCGCGCCCGGCCGCCCACACAAAATTGAAAAGGAATATTGCAATGATCGAACTCAGACCCTTTGCAAAACTCGGCGGCGCCGACCACGGCTGGCTGAAGGCAAAACATCACTTCTCGTTCGGCAGCCATTATGATCCCGACAATATGGGTCATGGTAGCTTGCGGGTGTGGAACGATGACGAGATCGCCCCGAACACCGGCTTTCCCGCCCATCCCCACGCCAACATGGAAATCATCACCTATGTCCGCGAAGGCGCGATCACCCATCAGGATTCACTCGGCAACGAGGGTCGCACCGAAGCCGGCGACGTGCAGGTGATGAGCGCCGGATCCGGCATTCGTCACGCCGAGTACAATCTGGAGCCGACCAACACGCGGATTTTCCAGATCTGGATCGAGCCGACCACCAAAGGCGGCCATCCGACCTGGGGCGCCAAACCGTTTCCGAAGTCGGATCGCTCCGGCAAGCTCGTCACCATCGCCAGCGGCATTGCCGGCGACAAGGACGCCTTGCCGATCCGCGCCGACGCCCGCGTACTCGCCACCACGCTGAAGGCGGGCGAGAGCGCGGAATACGAGGCAAGCAAGGCGCGGCATCTCTACCTGGTGCCGGCGGCCGGCAGCGTCGAAGTCAACGGCGTGCGCGTCAACGCCCGCGATGGCGTGGCGATCCGGGATGAGACCAGGCTGACGATTACGGCGCTGGAGGATAGCGAACTGGTGCTGGTCGACGCGGCTTAGTCACAACTCGTCATGCCCGGCCTTGTGCCGGGCATCCACGACTTCCCTTCAAAACCAAGGACGTGGATGGCCGGGACAAGCCCGGCCATGACGATCCTGTATTTTCAACTTCAAAGGAGACCCACAATGCCCAAAATACTCGTGCTCTATTATTCCGCCTACGGTCACATCGAGGCGATGGCGAATGCCGTCGCCGCGGGCGCGCGCGAAGCCGGCGCCACCGTCGACATCAAGCGCGTGCCCGAACTGGTACCCGCCGAGGTCGCCAGGGCGTCACATTACAAGGTCGATCAGGCCGCGCCTGTCACCAGGATCGAGGAGCTCGCCGATTACGACGCCATCATCATCGGCACCGGCACCCGCTTCGGCCGGATGGCGTCGCAGATGGCGAATTTCCTCGACCAGGCCGGCGGCCTTTGGGCCAAGGGCGCGTTGCACGGCAAGGTCGGCGGCGCCTTCACCTCGACCGCCACGCAGCATGGCGGCCAGGAGACCACGCTGTTTTCTGTTATCACCAACCTCCTGCATTTTGGCATGACGATCGTCGGCCTCAACTACGGCTTTGCCGGCCAGATGAAGCTCGATGAAGTCACCGGCGGCTCACCCTATGGCGCCAGCACGATCACCGGCGGCGACGGCAGCCGCCAGCCGAGCGACAACGAGCTCGCCGGCGCGCGCTATCAAGGACGCGCGATCGCGGAGACCGCGAAAAAACTGCATGGCTGATGTGATTGGGGGCGGCATTCTCTTTGGGGAGTACCGTCCCATCTATCCATCGGGGACGATGGATTAGCTATGGTCGAATTTCTCTTTATGGCTCAGCTGGTGCGCCGTCCGCTGCAGGCGATTGCACGGCGCTGGTGGTGCCGCAGCCTCTACCGCGCCTCACGCGGTCAGCGGCGCTGCCCGGAATGCACCAAATCGTGAAATCCGGTTACGGATTTCGTGATACGAAATCCGTCAGCTGCTTTCATCGAAACAGGGTTCAGGCATGAACAACTTTTCGCAAGGCCCGTGGCCGGAATTGCCGACCGCGGCGTGGCGTGACAGCTATGCGACGCTGCACCTCTGGACCCAGATCGTCGGCAAAATCCGGCTGACCAAGGCGCCATGGCTGAATCACTCCTGGCACGTGGCGCTTTATGTCACCCCACGCGGCTTGACTACGTCGCCGATACCGGATGGTGCACGAACATTCCAGATCGATTTCGATTTCATCGATCATGCCTTGCGCGTGTCGACCAGCGATGGCGCGCAGCGGCAGTTCGCGCTCGCGGGACAATCTGTCGCCGGGTTCTACGCCGCCACAATGGCCGCGCTGGCGGAACTCGGTATTGCCGCACCCATCGATGAGATGCCGAACGAATTGCCGGAACCGATCCGGTTTTCGCAGGACACTGTGCACGCCAGCTACGATCGCGGCGCGATCACGCGCTTCCTGCAAATCCTCGTGAACTGCGATCGCGTCTTCAAGCAATTCCGCACCGGCTTCCTCGGCAAGGCCAGCCCGGTGCATTTCTTCTGGGGCAGTTTTGATTTGGCGGTGACGCGTTTCTCCGGCCGGCGCGCGCCGCGCCATCCCGGCGGCGTACCCAATTTGCCCGACGCGGTCGCCCATGAAGCCTATTCGCATGAGGAGAGCAGCGCCGGCTTCTGGCCGGGCTCCGGCGCGGTGGACTATCCCGCGTTTTATTCCTACGCCTACCCCGAGCCTGCGGGCTTCCGCGCCGCCAAGGTGCGGCCGACCTCAGCCTTCTTCAGTGAGGCGCTCGGCGAATTCATCCTGCCCTATGATGCCGTGCGCACGGCCGACGATCCCGACCAGGCGCTGCTCGATTTCCTGCAGAGCACGTACGAAGCCGCGGCGATTTCAGCGAACTGGGATCGCGATGCGCTGGAATGCGATCCGGGCAAGCCGGGCGTGGTGCGGCAGGTTTAGGTACGATCAATCCTCGCCCGCGGTGCCGGCCTCTGCCGTCGAAAGCCACCAGCCATCGCCCGCAAACCAGCAGCTATCATCGACGGCGTTATCGCGCCGAAGAGACCGCACGCGGTCCCAGCCGCGGAGAAACGCTTCCGTCAGACGGTGGCCGGCATCCTCGTCCTGAAGACCGACGCAGCCGATGAACTGCGCCCGGCCAAAGAACTTCGCCGGCCAAATCGCCTGCCGATCGGATTGTTTGACTAACAGCATCCCGCCATGCACGCCCGCGGGCGCAAGCGGAAACAACAGCCGGCCTCCGGGACGCAACGCATCGAGCCACACCTTGGCTGGTTGGGCCGCACCGGCACAAACGTAGATCAGATCCGCTTTTGGCAAGTCCGGCGAAATGCCCGACCTGGCCTGAACATTGGCCTGCGGCAGGCTTTTCAGATTTTCGCGCGCGCGATCCGCCAGGCTTTCGTCGATCTCGTAGGCGTGCACCTGTC
The DNA here is from genome assembly GCF_964252915.1 of Bradyrhizobium sp. LjRoot220. NCBI lineage: Bacteria > Pseudomonadati > Pseudomonadota > Alphaproteobacteria > Hyphomicrobiales > Nitrobacteraceae > Bradyrhizobium > Bradyrhizobium sp. LjRoot220. The sequence continues at coordinate 699,954 of NZ_CAXUPS020000003.1, read as the reverse complement.
CGCGCGGCCCGACGAGTTGTGCGAGGATAGCCGTATAATATCCCGTGCCCACGCCGACCTGCACGACGGTCTCGCCTTCCTTCAAGTCGCAGGCCCCGAGCCAGTAGGCATGAGCACTGGGCATTCCGATATTGAGGTGCTGCGCGCTGTCCAGCGCGACCAGCGCATTCTGATAGATGAACGCCGGATCATCATTCGGGGTCTTCACATAATCATGTGCGCCGAGCGTGATCAGCCAGGGCCCCGGCCCCACGAACGGTTCGCGCTTGACCGCGCGAAACGCCTGTTCAATCCGTGAATCGCTGACCTTGGCCGCGGCGCAGACGAGGCTGGCATAGAACGAATGCAGATTTTCCGATCGGTCTTCCATGATGAACTTCCGGCATTGCGACGCTTGATCGTATTCGAGACTGTCGCCCGCAGGAAGCTCCGCAAGGATGGGCAAAAGGCGCTGCCTGGAATGCAGCAAATCGCGAGGTCGGCGTGATGAGGGAAGGCTGGCCGCTGGCCCGATCCGTAGGGTGGGCAAAGCGCAAGCGTGCCCACCAACTTCCGGCGTCGCACATAGTGGTGTGCACGGCGCAAGTGCGTCTTTGCCCACCCTACGAACCAAACTTTAGTGCTGAAGCTGCGGCTTCACGACCGTTTGCCGAACTTCGGCGCCGCAGTCGGCGCATTCGTAGGTGAAGTCGATCTTCGCCATGCTCCAATGCGGCTCGACGTCCCTGACAAACATCGGCAGCCCGACGCAGCTTGGACAAATGACGAAAGCCGGCTCGATCTCGTCGTGATGGTGGATATAGGCTGGCATGTCGGCACTCCCCACGGAGGTATTCAGCTGTAGCCCCTGACCCGATCACCAGCATACGCCGCTGCCGCAAAGGCGATCATGAACTCTTGCGAACACAGGAAGAACACCCACACAATCCTGCCGTGTGTGACAGTTTTGCACGACCGTGTCGTCTCGGCCACAGATCGTCAGTTCTCTTCGCGGGACCAGGGTTTGGCGAGCCCCCGCTTCAAATAGGCGGTGAGCTTCGGATAGTTGCGCAGTTCGCGCACGGCGCGGTCGCGCCATGCGTAGGGCAATCCGCGCAGGCTCAGCGCGGAGCCGATGTCGACCAGCGGCAGATGCATCACGCCAAAGCGGCGCTTATAGTCGTATTCGCCGACGCTGAAGTCGAACTCGCGCACGCCGTCCTTGTGCAAGGCTGCCATGGTACGTTCGATGACCAGCCGGCCCGGCGAACAACCCGACCATTTGTCGCCGGCGTTGCTGACCCGCACCATGACATAGCGCGGGCCGCTGCGAACGCCGAGCAAGGTCGCGACGATTTCCTCGCCGACAGTCAGCGTCGACACCACGGCATAGCCGTCGCCGACGCCATTACGCACGAGGCTTTGGTAAAAATCGGCATGGGCCCCGTCGTCGAGAACGAAGTTTACCCCGAGATGTTGCATGCGGGCGCTCTGTTGCGCATCGAGGGCAGCAAGAACGCGCAGGGCTTCGTCCTGTTCGCCTGCAATCCTGAAGGCGGCACCGGGATACGCCGTAAACGCGCGCCAGCTCCGTTCGAGAACCCGGCGAACGTCGCGCTTGAGCGAGCGCTTGTATTGGTCGAAATCCTCGCCTGTGGTGACGAGATTTCCGTTCAGCGCGCACGGTCCGGCACCATCAAGCATCGCCAGCGGATTGGAGCCGCCCGGCAGATCGAGCGGCATTTTCTTGAAGCGAATGAGATCCGCGCCGCCAGGCAGCCGGCGCAATGCCCGCCGCAAGTCGCGCCACAAGACGGCCGCCGCCTTCGGTTCACGCGGCGCGGCCGGACCGAGCAGCGGCGCGTTGTAGTCGGTCAGCTCGAGGTCGGCGAATTCCACCACGCAGACGCGCTTCAGCTTGCGCCTGATCAGCGGCAGCAGCAGTGCGATCTCCCCCGTCACGCGATCCCTGACCGTTGCGACCAGCGGCTCGATACCGGGCTGTCCGGCGAACGCGCCATACCAGGCCGCGAGCCATTTTTCGTGCTGGAAAATGGTCGCCTGTCCGAGACGATACGCAGCGGCCCAGCCGCCTGCGACGCTATCCCAATTGTCGAACTCCACGGAGAACGCCGCAACCTGCGACGTGCGGTTTCGGGCCACGTGCCGTGCTGCGTCGTTCGTCAGTGTCGTCACGATCAAGCCGCCTTCATGCCGCCTTGGAAAGATCCTTGGAAAGATCGACCACCTGCTCGGGATGGTCGTGGTCGAGCCGGAATTCGATCTCGTTGCGCGCCTTGCGCTCTCGCTTGACCCAGGACGTGTTGCGCAGCGCCTTCTGCATCACCGCCTTGCCCCAGAACGACGGACCCTTGAGCGCGCGGCTCTTGGGCGTATATCCGAAGCGATTGCGCAGCAGGCCGTTGGCCAGATTGACGATCCGGGTCCGCCTGATCTCTTCGTTCTCGTAACCCACCGTCATGGAGATGTTGACGGTGCCGAGATTGTCGACGCGATGCGGCGCGTTCAGCGGCCAGTTCAGCATTTGCCCGGGCTCGAGATCGAGCACGGTCGCATAGCGATCGTACCATTCGTGATAGGGCATATCGAGTTCGAGCTCGAACAGCTGGATATCCTCGAGGTTCTTCGGCGTCACGAAGGGAGGGTTCGACGGATAGATATGGACGCGCTTGCGGCCGACGATTTGAATCAGGCTCTGGCCGGGAAGATCGGCGTGGTAGTGAACCTGTGCGTTCGGCGCCGAGATCAGAATGCCGGCGTTATACTGGTGCGGCAACGCGAAGTGCGGGACCTTCTCGCCGATTTCGGCGAACATCTCGGCCAGTATGTCGCTGTATCGGGAGTCGATGTCCGAAACCATGCGCAGATTGAGCCAAAGGTCGCCCCTGGAAATCGCGTCGATGACCTGATGGCCGCGGAAATTGCCGATGTCGCCCTGCCGCCAGATCCGCTTGCCGTCTTTCACGCCGGTCTGCATCAGGCTGTAGTGCTCGCGCGGATAGTGCTCGATCAATTCAGCAAGGCGCTCCATCGAGAACAGCGGCGACTTGTGCATGTTGTGCGCAAGCCGGATGGGTGCGTGCCCCCACAGCACCGAATGGCTATCGTCCCAACTGCTGAAAATGCGATCTGCTGCCATCGTCCAAACTCCATTTAACTTACAATTTTTTTCTGCCGGGATGACGTCCCATTCCGGGCTGCGTCTTGCACACGCTGTCCCGAAATCTCAGATGGCTGCCACGCCGCCGGTCGTCCGATGTCCCGTTATGAGACGGCCGGATGACCTTCACGCTCCAATTGGCAAGAAGGATGCCGCAGCGGTGTCGCACCCGCTTACCGGACGATAATGTCTGAGATGTATGGCTAACGCTGGCATAACCGAGAAGGCAGCGGCGACCCCACGATGGCTTCAAAACCTCCATATCGCGCGCTGTTTCTCGGCGCGGGAGCGCAAATGCAGTGCGGCGTCGGGCAATTCACGCGATTGCTGGGCGAGACAGTCGAGAAGGCCGAGCCCGGGAGTTGCACGACGTTAACCCTGACGCGATCCGAAGGATCATTCACCGAAATCTGGCGTGCCGTCGGCTCGGCCCAAAGCGTTGTGTGCAACTTTCCGATCGTTGCCTGGAAGCGCGTGATGTTTGCGCCGCTGCTGGCGATGGCCATGACGCGGCTGCGGCGGCGCAAAATTGTCCTGATTCAGCACGAATGGGCCGGGCTGCACTGGCTGCGCCGGATCACCTATATCCCGGCGCTGCTGCTCGCCAATACCATTGTGATGTTCTCGCCGCTGGTGCGGCGCGAACTGACCGAGGATCCCCTGGTCGGCTGGACCGCGAAAAAATCCGTGCTGGCGCCGCTGCCGCCGAACATAGAGGCGCCGGCGGGGATTGCGGATTCGGAGTTGCGTCAGCGCCTCGCAGCAGCAAGGCAGGATGGGCGGCTGGTAATCGGCCATTTCGGTTCGATCTATCCAGCCAAGCAACCCAATGCGCTGCTGGAGATCGGTGCGATCCTGAAGCAGCGCGGGCTGCGGCCGCTGATCGTCTATGTCGGCTCGTTCATCCGCGGCACCGACAATGTCGAGCAGGAATTTCATGCCCGCGCCACCGAACTCGGGATCGCCGATGACGTGATTGTATCCGGCTTCGTCGCCTCCGATCACGAGGTGTTCGGGCTGTTCGGCGCGGTCGACGCGTTTTGCTATCCGCTCGATGAAGGCCTCACCGCGCGCCGCTCCAGCGTTCTGGCCTGCGTGCAGGCCGGCCGGCCGCTGATCGTGACCGGCCCCGCGCTGCCTGACGAGTTCGACCATCATGTGCGCTTCAAGCAATTGATCGATCGCGGCGCCATCGTGCTGGTGCCGCGGGGATCGGACGCGGACGCCTACGCCGATCGGATCGTTTTCGCGCTGAAACGGCCGCCCGTGCAAACAGCGTTCGACTTCGATGGGTGGTGGCAGGACGCCGCGAACGCGGTTCGCGCGCAGCTTTGAGCCCCCTCACGCCCGGACGCGAAACCGCGCCAGATAGTGCAGGCCGAACACCGCGACCAGGAAGGTGAACCACAAGGGATCGGCGCGGTCGAGGAAGAAGCTCTCCATCGCCGACAGATAAAGTCCGAACAGCCAGATGCGCAGCAGCGCCATCGCCAGCGGACCGTTATTGCCGCCGAGATCGGCTTGGTGAAAATTCCGCAGCGGCGCGATCACCAGCACCACGATGAGCAGAATCAGCCCCGGCAGGCCCATGCCAAGCGCGGTATCGAGATAGCCGTTGTGGCTGTGCGCCGCGAACGCGGCCCACTCCTTGCCGGCGGGCAATTCCTCAAACGCCTTGCTGCCCCAAAAGGCCACGAAGCCATAGCCGGTGGCCAACCGCTGCCGCAGCGCGTCCAGCGCAAAATTCCAGATGTCGGTACGGCCGGTGAAGGTCGCGTCCAGCGGCAGCAGCTTGGCGATCGCAGCCAGGCCGTCGCTCATGACGGTGCCGACGCTGAGCATGTTCAGCAACAGCAGCGGCGTCAGCAGCAGCACCGCCCGCACCCGGAACGAGCGAACCACTGAGGTCAGCGAGGTCAGCAGCAGCACGGCGAAGCACAGGGTGAGCGAACTCTTGCCGGCGGCATGAAACAGAAACAGCGAACTGAGGCCGATAATGGCCGCGCCGGAGAAGAGTGCGCCGGACCGCGCGATGTAGATGCCGAGGAACAGCAGCATCGCCATCACGCCCGCGGCGACGTTCTTGTGACCGAACGCACCGCGCCAGTCGCCGGCCAGCAGCGGCTCCTGCGGATCGGTTACCTGATGGATCGAGAGGTGCGGCGCCAGCAGGATGCCGAGGTAGCAGACAGCGAGCAGGATCAGCGCCGCGATGCTGAGCAACCGCATCAATTCAGTTTTCGATTTCGGCAGCAGCAGCATGCTCGACGTCACAGCGATGACGCACGCCGTCAGAACAAACCGCCGCATCGACGTGCCGGGGTCGACCGACAAGAGCACCGTGACACAGATCCATGCGCCGAACAGCAGGAATGACGGCGTCAGCAATGTTGCCAACCCCTGCATACTGTTACGCGCCGCGAGCGCAATCATCAGCACCGCGAGGCCGCCGAACACCAGATAGGTCGGCGCCTCATTGCCGGTGCTGACTTCACCGATCTGCACTTCGCCGAGGTCGGCGAACGGCCGCAACGAAATCCATGCCAGCACCAACGCTCCGATGAACGCGGCGCAGCGGACCACGTCCGGCACTTGTTGCCGCCAGACCCCTGCTGCGACGATGCGAAACTGAGACGTGATGGCGAGTTGGCTCACGTGATCTTCGAGGCCTTGTAGGGTTGCGGTTCGATGCCGATGGCGGCCAGCACGCTGCCGATTGCCACCGTCATCGGATGCATCGCAATGATCCGGTCGCGCTCCGTCAAGGCCGCCCGTGCGGCGTGGAGAAACGACAAGGGAAACGCCGCCAGCAATTTGAGCGTCAGCCTGGCGCGCAACCAGAGCGTCGGCGTCGCCTTGCGCTGGACGTGATAATTGATCGCGCCGATCCGCAAGCCGCGGCTGATCAGCCAGCTCAGCCTGGTCCGGCTCGGCGGCACCGTCTCGCTGATGGTGGCTTCCGCTACCCAGTGAAACCGCATGCCCAGCCGCAGGCAGCGGTAGAAGAAATCAGTGTCGCCGCCGCCGAGGAAATTGAAACGCAGGTCGAATGCCGGGGCGTCGACACGCTCGAACACCGAGCGCCTGATCAGGCAATTGCCGCAGCCATAGATCACCGGAACCGGCCCCGAGGTGTCATAGGCCGGCGCAAAGGCCGGGTGACGACGCAGCCCGCGCTTTTGCGCGTCGTCGAAGTCGGGCATGACCGGCCCGCCGACGATGTCGGCCCCGGTGGCTTCGGCCGTCGATATCATGCGTTCCAGCCAGTCCGGCGAGGCAATTTCGTCATCGTCGATCATCAGGAAGCTTGTCGCCGCGGGGAAGGTTGCCAGCGCCGTCTCGAACGCCGCGTTGATCGCATGGCAATTGCCTTGGCGCGGCTCGACCACGCAGAGACCGGGGAACTTGTTCGATGCCAGGAATTCCGTCGCAACCGGAACGCTCTCGCTCCGCAACGCATCGTTCTCGACCATGACCACCGCAAAGCGATGGCTGGTACGCTGGCTGGCCAGCGATTCCAGCGTCTGCCGCAGATGCCGCGGCCGGCGAAAGCAGGGAATGCAGACCACGATCCCGATCGAAAAAGGATCGAGGTCCGGCGAGATCGCCGCCAGGGCGCGGGCAGCGTTCGGCATGGTGTCAGCGGTTTCCATCGTGGGCAATCCGGTCAAGCTCTGGCGCATGGTGCTCGCTAGGATCCAGACAATACAAAGCATTGCTGCAATTTGCGGTCCGACAGCATGCTCGGCAGCGCCGAATTGTTCCCGACGGTTAATCGACGGGGTTAAATTTGAATTAAATCCGGGTCACAACCGGACTCAGCGGCTGAAGCGCTTCCTGAACAGCTCCTGGGATTTGGGAAACTGGCCGTTGGAGATCTGCGTCGGCCACAATCCGTCGACGTCGAAATAGGCGGCGTAGACGACATTGTCCCGGTTCTTCACCAGCCAGTCGTGCATCTTCTGAATGAAGTACGGGTTGTCGCCGAAATTGCCGACGCCCCATTCGGGATAGCTCATCGGCTTGCCATGCCTGGCGGCAAAGTCGCGGTGCCATTCCAGGCCGAACGGCGCCTTCAGATAAAAGGTGTTCCAGCGCTCCTCCGGCGTACCCTCGAGTTTGAAATCGTAGACGTCCAGTCCGATGTAGTCGACGACATCATCGCCCGGATAGGCCCGGTCCGCCGGCGTGTCCTGGGTTCCCCATCCCGGACACCAATCATATTTGAACGCGCTGGAATGGCGCCGGAAGATCCCGACCACGCGCCGGAACGCCGCGATGTAATCGGCCTCATGGTCCTTGGCGAACCAGGCCATCTGGGCCAGGTTCATCTCCCAGCCGAGACGGATGATCGCCCTTGGCTGCGCATCGGCGATGGCACGGGCCGCCGCCTCGAAGTCGGCGTCGTGAAGGCCGTTGGCGACGTCGGCGAGCGGCGTCCCCGGCACCGTCAGCGGCACCGACCAGACGACGTTCCGCGACGGGTTCAGCTTTTTCCAAATGCCGGGAACCCAGGTAAGCTTGTGGAAGTCTTCCCAGTTCGCCTGGCCGTAGAAATCAACGCCCACCACCGACGATGGCGGCTGCTTCAACCACTTTTCCCAGGCCTGCAGGGTGCGCTCGCGCCCAACGGGACCCCAATCGACGAACGCGCCGGCAAATTTCGCAGGACTTGAACCGACAGGACTGGAGTTGACACGCGGGGCGGCGTTGCTGTCGACGCGCGCGAGCAACAGCAGGCTCAACACAAAAGCCAGCAGAAACAAAAACAGCCGCCTGAGGCCAACCCGGCGGCGCGGCACGGTACGTTCAGTTCGAAACATCGGTCGTCCTCGTCAATTTGTTGCCGAAGGCAGGCGATAGCCTTCGGCCGACCTCGGCTGCACCTTTGTCGGTGAGATGTCCTGCGTCGAATTGGATCGGAATATCGGCTTCCACGAACTCATCGCAACGATCGTCCCGGCAGACCGCCTCGTAGACCGATGAATAGGTCGCGCCGCGCGCCCTTACCAAATCGCTCATGGCGAGATCGCGCTCCCGAATGCCGCGCGTGCGCCTTGTGCTGGCAAAGGAAGGACGGTCGCGCAGAATCCCGTCGATCAGGAGCCGTGGCAGCGGGGAATCATATTCGACGATCGGCCCAAGCACGGTGACGTCAATCCTCCTGGACTTCAGGATATCCAGTGTCGCAGACAGGTGCGGCAGGTCATCATCCTTCCATGATGCGGAGAGGATGACCTTGTCGACCCGGTTGTTGGCGAGGAAGTCGTTGAAGGCCAGTTCCATCAGATCGCGACAGGCTTTCGTTTCTCCCCGCGCCACCGCCGGAACAGCCGGGCGGCATTCGCTGGCGGTTGCCTGCATGATGTTTACCTGCGGCATCGCGATGGACAGCCCGGACCAGAGGTGCGCGGCATGGCTGTCGCCAATGAGCAGATAGTTCGGCCGCGCCGGATCCGGTTTCAGGCAGGTCTCGGCGTCGAAGCGCTGGCGGTTGGCCGATATGAAGCAGCGTCCGGTCCGGAACGCCGCCGACGAATCGTAGGCGAGATAAGAACCGATCTCCACGACGCGTTGTGGAAAGCGATATGGCGCGCCGCTCACGACGAGCACCCCTGCGCATAGCGCAAAGGTCGAGCCGATGGCGGCCGATGCGGCACCGAAGACGGCGCCCTTCGATGTCCCCCGCGCCATCGAACGGAACGGCAGCTCGACCAGCTTCCACGACAGATAGGCGAGCCCCACCGACAGCGCGATCAACGTCAGTTTGGTCGACGCTGCCGATTCCGCGCCGAACAGCAGATCGGTGCGCTGGAACACGATCAGCGGCCAGTGCCACAAATAGAGCGAATAGGATATCAGCCCGATGGCGACCAAAGGTGGCAGCGACAGCAGCCGTCCGGCCATCGATCCCCCATTCTCGCTGGAAGCGATCACCAGCGCCGCGCCGAGGCAGGCGAGCGACGTCATCAGCAGAAGCGGCGCCGTGGACGATCCGAGCAGGATCACACCGAACAGCAGCAACAATCCGGCTCCGCCGCACATGTTCTTCCAGAACAGGGTTCGCGGTGCCGGGATGAACTTGACCGCCAGCATCGCACCGAGTGCCAGTTCCCAGGCACGGAAAGGCGTCAGATAGAACGTAAAGGTAAGATTCCTCGTGCTCATGGCGATTGCTGCCGCAAGCGAGAGCGCAGCGACCACCGCGAACAACGGTTTGGCGAGCTTCGGCAGCCGGCGATAGACAAGAAGCATCAACAACGGCGCGATGACGTAGAACTGCTCCTCGACGCTGAGCGACCAGGTATGCAGCAGAGGTTTGGTTTCGGCCGGGGCATCGAAGTATCCGGCGGTCTGCGCAAAATAGGCATTGGAAACCGAGCCGATAGCGCTGGCAAGGCTCTTCGAATAGCCGATCAGTTCGGCCGGAAGAAAATAGACATAGGCAAAGATGCTCGTGACCAGGAACATCACGAACAGCGCCGGCAGGATGCGCAGGATCCGGCGCTTGTAGAAATTTCCGAGCGAGAACGACCCGTCGCGGATATCCGCATCGATCATGACGCAGATCAGATAACCCGAGATGACAAAGAAGATGTCCACGCCGACGAAGCCGCCCGCGAAGCCGGGTACGCCGACATGGTAAAGAACCACCGGAACAACGGCGAGAGCCCGCAGGCCGTCAATATCCGCACGGTACTTCATTGCCGAGGCCTCGCGATGCGGCCGCAACCGCGACCGGCCTTCACCGTTTCAAAAGCGGACACCCCTGACAGCTCAGGTGTGCCGAAACGGGTTAACGCCGCGGCGTCCTCGCCGGGCGCTGGGAAATCAGACGGGATTCGCGAGCGATCTGTCATAGGCAAACACTCATGCCGAAGAGCATCGGCGATGCGGAATCGTGCTGTGCAATATCCGGGCAAACTTCGTATCAGCCCGCGCCGCGCCCGTTTCGCGCTTTCAGCATGGTTACTTCGCGCGGTTAACCGGCGCGCGATGGTAAACGCCCACGCAAAATTAACCACTGCAGACCGCCGGTTCGATACATCGACCTCTCCGGCATCGATCTTGCTCATTGACCGCCAAAGGGATTCTGCGTCCCGAAGGAGCACGGCCTTGAACGATATCGTCAGCGAGACTTGCGCGATGAACCCGATGGCGCACGGCGCCATGCTCGGGCGCGTTGCCGCTGGCGACGAACCCGCGGGGCTCGCAGCGCCATGCTGATCGGACAAGCCAGCATCAATCTGACCGCCAATATCCTCTCGGCATTGCTGGGGCTATTGAGCGTGTTCATTTTCACACGGCTGTTCTCGCCGCATGATTATGGCGTCTATCTGCTGGGCATCGGCTTTGCGTCCGTGATCAGCGTTTTCCTCGTCGGCTGGTTTCGCAATCTCATTCTGAGCGGGCACGCCCGGGACGACGGCACCGATGTGCGCGGCCGCGTCATCTCGGGCTACCTGATCTGCTGTCTCACCGCGCCGATCGCCTACGTCCTTGGGCGGCTGGTTGGACTGGATACGCATGCGGCGCTGGCGGCGGTCGTGCTTTCGGTCGCGATCGGCCTGTTCGAACTGACCCAGGACCTGGTTCGCGCCCGGCTGATGGCGCTCTCGGTCATGAAGGCCACGCTGGTCCGCGCCGTCGCCGTGCTCGGCCTCGGCATGATCGTGGCGCTGGTCAGCCCGTCCGGCTTCCTGCTGCTGTTGTCGTCGGCGCTCGCCTACCTGCTTGCGGTGCTGGTGCAGTCGCGAACCGCCTGGCGCGGCACCAAAATCAAATTCGACGGCAGCGGCCTTGCGGCGCTGGCGAAGACCGGCCTGCCCCTCACCCTCTCGCTTACCTTGCTTGCGATCTCCAGCGTCACCGATCGCTTCATGATCGCCAATCTGGTCGGCGCGGCGGACGCCGGCAAATATGTCGCCGCGCTCGACCTGGTCCGGCAGACGCTGATGATGCCGGCCATGGCCGCCGCCGCGGCGTTCTTTCCGATGGCGATCCAGATTCATGCCAGCAAGGGCGACGCGGCGGTGCGCTCGCACCTTTCCGATTGCGCCGAGCTGCTGCTCAGCATCACGCTGCCGGCCTGCCTCGGCTTTGCGGTGATTTCCACCCATGTCGCCAGCATCATTCTCGGGCCGGATTTCCGCGAGCTGGCGGCGCAGACCATGCCGATCATCGCCGTGGCCGTGGTCTTCCAGATCCTGACCCAGCAATACCTGCACGCAAGCTTCCTGCTCTCCGGGCGCAACTCCTTCTATCTGATCAACACCGCTTCGATCATCGCGGCCAACGTGATCCTGTCCTACGTCCTGGTCAGCCATTACGGCACGGTCGGCGCGGCCTGGGCGCGGCTCGGCGCCGACGTCGTCGGATTCGCCGGTGCGCTGATCCTCAGCCGCTTTGCATTCAAGGTCCCGCTGCCGCTCGGCCGGCTGGCACTGGTCATGATCGCCGGTCTGGTCATGGCGCTGACAGTCGCGACACTCGACAGAAACCTGCATGTCGCCGATCTCACCGCCTGCGCCGTGCTGGCCAGCGCCGGGCTGATCACCTATGCGACCCTGTGCTGGTTGTTCAACATCTCCCGTATTCGCAGCCGCCTGAAAACCGGCTTCGCGCTGTTCCGGGCCAAATTCGCAGACATCAACGGATAAGAACGAATGACCAAGACATTTGCCCTCGATCCCATTCATTCGGCTTTCACTGACGCCGCCGACAGGCCGGCCGCGCTGCATCCGCAGTCGCTGCTCGAACTGCCGCCCGGCGAGGCCCGGCAGAGCCTGCTGACCGTTCACAGCATTCTCGAGGCGAAACTGCCCGCCACCGACCTCAAGATCTATGAGGCCGGCGGAGGCTCGACCAGCTTCCTGCCGCTCAGCGTGCTGAAGCGCGCCCACGTCACCGTGGTCGATATCGACGAAGACCAGATCCGCAACAACGATTACGCGCAGCAGACGATCCTCGGCGACATCCAGACCTATCGCTTCGCGCCCGGCAGCGTCGATCTCGTGATCTGCTACAACGTGATCGAGCACGTGCCCGACGTGGAAGCGGCGCTGCTTGGCTTCTGCCATTCATTAAAGGACAACGGATTGATCCTGATCGGCGCGCCGAATCCGCGGTCGCTGTCCGGCGTCGTCACCAAATATTCGCCGCACTGGTTCCACGTCTGGTTCTACCGCCATGTGCGCGGCGACAAGAACGCCGGCCAGCCGGGCTGCGCGCCGTTCCCGACCCATTTTCATCCGCTGGTCACGCTGGCGAACCTGGAAGCCTTCGCCGACAGGCACGGCCTGCAGATGATCTATCGCAAGCAGTATGAGAGCCCGCGCTATCCGGAGATGCGCCGGCGCAAGCCGGTGTTCGCGGCCCTGATCGATGCCGCCGCCAGGGTCATGAACTTCTTCATGCCGGGCAAAACCGACGTACGGCATGGCGACTATCACGTGATTTTGCGAAAGCACTGAAGATGTACACGATGCTGTCCGAGGCACGCGCGAAGGTCAGCCACGGGCTGGCGATGCATCTGCACGCCGATCCTTTCCAGATGCGCAATGCCACGCCGATGGTCAGCTTTACCTTTGACGACCTGCCGAAAAGCGCCGCGACGACCGGCGCGGATCTGCTCGAGGCGCACGGCGCGCGCGGCACCTTCTACGTGTCGGGTGGCCTGGTCGGCGCCGAAACGCCGGAATGGCCGACCGGCGATGCTGACGACGTCCTCTCGCTGCATCGCCGCGGCCACGAGATCGGCTGTCATACGTTCTCGCACCTGCGTGCCAGCGATCTCGATGTGGCCTCGCTTGCCAATGAGATCATGCGCAATCGCGGGTACTTCCGCGCGCTGGACGCCTCGATCGAGACCGACACCTTCGCATATCCCTACGGCTACGGATCGTTCGGGCGGAAACACCAGCTCAAGGACCAGTTCCAGACCTGCCGCAGCATCCTGCCGGGCGTCAACAGCGGCGCTGTCGACCTGCAGTTCCTTCGCGCCGTGCCGCTGATCGACGGCCAGATGGATCGCGCCGGGATCGAGCGCCTGTTCGACGAGGCCGAAACCAATAACGGATGGTTAATTTTCTATGGCCACGACGTTGCCGAACAGCCGAGCCGCTGGGGCTGCTCGCCAGCCCTGCTCAACCATGCCCTCGCGGCGGCGGCCCGCCGGAAGATCCCGGCTTTGACCATGGCGGAGGCGTTGCAATGCGCCCGCGCTTAAACGCTTTGTTTGCCATTTCGGTGAATAGTCCCTCAATGAGTATGGTTAATTTTCCCTGTTGCGTTGTTTCCGCGTCGAAGTCCCGCGCGCGTGGCGTAAAGCGAAGAGTAACCCCTCAGCCGATGTGTGCGGCAGTTCGAATGGAAGCTGGGGTCGATGCTTATCTATGACGAGCCGATAAATCAGGCCAAACCTGATCCCAGACCCGCCGCAATGTCGGCATCGGCTGGCTTCAGCCTGCTTGATCTGGTCCAGTTGCTGTGGCGGCGAAAGATCGCGATCGCCTCAGCGGCGCTGCTCTGCGCCTGCATCGCGGTGGCGATCGGCAAGAGCCTGACACCGAAATACACCGCAACAGCCCAGCTCTACGTCGATCCCCGCGAATTGCAGCTGGTCGATCGCGAACTGACGCCGCGGGCCCCGGACCTGTCCGGCCTGGCGATGGTGGTCGAAAGCCAGGCGCGCGTGATCACCTCGAACAACGTGCTGCTGCAGGTGATCCGCGAGACCAATCTGGAAAAAGATCCGGAGTTCGGCGGCGACGACGGCAAGAGCCTGTTCGGAACGCTGCTGGGCCTGTTCGGAATCGATCTGCGTCCGACCGCCGAGCAACGCAAGCTCATTCAGATGGCGACGCTGGAAGCCCTGATCCGCCACATCAACGTGAAGAAGATCGACAAGACCTTCATCGTCGACATCGACGTCTGGTCGATCGACCCGGTGAAAGCGGCGATGCTCTCGAATGCGATCGCCAAGGCCTATCTGACCGAAACCACGCAATCGCAGGCCGCGCGGGTCCGCCGCGCCACCAGCGATCTGTCCAGCCGGCTGTCGGAATTGCAGGAACGGCTGCGCAACGCCGAGAACACGCTTGCGGTCTACAAGGCGCAGAACAATTTCGTCGGCACGCAGGACACGCTGATCAGCGACCAGCAGCTCTCCGCCAGCAACCAGCGCCTCGCCGCGGCGCGGGCGCTGACCCTCGATGCGCAGGCCAAATACGATCAGATCGCAGCCAGCCGCAAGACGACGGCGGACGCCGGCGCCATTCCCGAGGCGCTGCAATCGCCGACTATCGCCAATCTGCGTTCGCAGTATGCCGAAGCCAGGAAGCGTCAGGCCGAGTTGCAGAGCGAGCTCGGACCGCGCCATCCCGCCTTGCGCCAGATGGAAAAGCAGGTCGAGGATCTGCGCCGGACCATCGGCGAGGAAACCGACCGCTTTCTGCAGGCGGCAAAGAACGACCTGACCCGCGCCCGGGATTACGAGGCCTCGCTGAACAAGGCGCTCGACACCCAAAAGCGCGAGAGCGTTCAGATGAGCCAGGCCGCGGTGCGCTTGCGCGAACTCGAACGCGACGTGGAAGCCAGCCGCGACGTCTATCAATCGTTCCTCAAGCGCTCGCGCGAGACCGAAGAGCAGGAAACCTTGAACACGTCGAGCGCCCGCATCATCGGCGACGCCACCGTGCCGCAGCGCCGCACCTTCCCGCCCGGCATGAGCCTGATCGCGATGATCGGCTTTGTACTCGGCGCGGCCGCCGCGGCCGCCTGGATCATCGCCGTGGATCAGCTGGCGCCGGGCGCCAACCCGGTTCGCCCCAACACACCGGTCAATCCATCGGCTGAATCCGTCACGGAACGGCGAGCCACGGCTGCAAGACAGTCGCCGGGCCCGCAGGCCCGGCCACAGCCCGCCGTCAGCCTGATTGCGAAGCCGTCGATCACGCGGCTGCAGGAATCGGACGTGGTGCGCACGCTCGGCGGAATCCTGACGACCGGCGGCACGCCCGATGTCAGCCGGCTCGGCTGGCCGACGCTGCGCGCCGGCTTCCCGCTGATGGCGTTCCTCAACACCATGCGCGACATTCGAACCGCGCTGGCAGCGCGCGCGGCCAAAGACACCGCGCCGGTCATGGCGGTGATCGGCGCCGGCGGTGCCGAGGACCGCAGCATCGCCGCGCTCAACGTCGCGCTCTCGGCCGCCCGCGACGGCGCCAGGGTGCTGCTGATCGACGCCGATCAAAAGACCTATGCGCTGTCGAACAAGGTGGCTCACCTGGGCAAGCAAGAGACCGGCCGCCTCGGCTGGCTCAATATTGCCGTCAAGGCCGCGCGCACCATCAAGACTGCGAACGGGATTTCGATCCTGCCGGCCGTCAAGGCCTCGGACACCAAGGCAAGCGAGGCCATCCGCAAGACAATCGCGCAGGCACGCAGCTCGGGCGACTACGATCTGGTGGTGCTCGACGGGCCCGCCATGCCGTGGAGCCCGGCCGACCACGCGCTGTTCGACGCCACCGATGGGTTGATCGCGATCCTGCCCGTCAAGCTCGACATCAACGACAGCATGGAAGACATCATCACCGCGCTCGGCGAGACCGAACGCAAGCTGGTCGGTGTCGTCATCAACGAACTCAACCCCACGGCCGTCAACCGGCAGCGAGACAAACAGTATGCGTGAGCGTCGCTTAAATCCCCTCGGGAGAGCCGCTACTGCCGGCGTGCCCCGAATCACACTGGGCGGGCTGCGGCTGGCCGTGCTCGATCTCGAGCAGACCGCGGACTTCATGATCGAAATGGTGTTCCCGCAACGCCGGCTCACGCGCCCGCTCTATCTGACCTCGGCCAATGGCGAGGTGCTGGCGCGCTGCTCCACCGAGCCGATGACGGACCGGCTGTTTCGCGCCGCTGACCTGATCAATGCCGACGGCCAGCCGCTGGTGACGGTGTCGCGGTTGAAATCGTCGACGCCGCTCCCCGAGCGCGTCGCGACCACCGACCTGTTCCATGTCGTTGCCCGCAAGGCGCAGGCGGCCGGATTGAGCTTCTACATGTTCGGCGCCGACGAGAGGGAGAACGCCGCCGCCGTGGCCAACGTTCGCAAGCTCTATCCGGACCTGAAGCTCGTCGGGCATTCGCACGGCTTCTTCCGCGGCGACGCGCTGCGGGCCAAGGTCGACGAAATCAACGCGCTGGCGCCCGATTACCTCTGGCTTGCGCTCGGCGTTCCCTATGAGCAGGCCTTCGTTGAGGAATACACCTCGCGCCTGTGCAACGTCGGCGTGATCAAGACTTCCGGCGGATTGTTCAACTTTCTGTCGGGCAGCCGGACACGCGCACCGCATTGGATGCAGGTGGCCGGGCTCGAATGGGCCTGGCGCATCTGGCTTGAACCGCGCCGGCTGTTCTGGCGCTATCTTACCACCAATCCGCGCGCGCTCTATCTGCTGTTCAACAAGAGCCGGCCCTCGGTCACCGACCGGACCCGGGACTGATGGGCGCCAGTCCTGCCGGCGATCGTCCGGCCATACTGGTCACCGGCGGCGCCGGATATATCGGCTCGCATTGCTGCCGGGCGCTGGACGCGGCCGGCTATCTCCCGGTCTGCTACGACAATTTCTCGACCGGCCACCACAGCTTCGTCGCGGGCGCGCTGGTTACCGGCGATATCGCCGACAAGACCACGCTGGCGCGCGCCTTCGCCGAGCATAACATCGTCGCGGTGATGCACTTCGCCGCGTCCAGCCTGGTCGGCGAATCCGTGGTCGATCCCAGGAAATACTACGTCAACAACCTCGCCGGCACGCTGGCGCTGCTGGATGCGATGCGCGAGGCCGGCTGCAACCGTCTGGTGTTCTCGTCGACCGGTGCCGTCTACGGCAATGCCGACAGCAAGGCGCTACCCGAAAACTACCCCTGCGTGCCGATCAATCCCTATGGCGCTTCGAAATGGATGATCGAGCGGGTACTGGCCGATTATCGCGGCGCGTATGGACTTGGATCGTTCGCACTGCGCTATTTCAACGCCAGCGGCGCCGATCCCGCCGGCGGCATCGGCGAGCAGCGCGAGGTGGAAACCCATCTCATTCCCCGCGCGATGATGGCGCTGCAGGGACACGTGCCGGACTTCGCGGTATTCGGCGACGACTATCCGACGCCGGACGGCACCGCGATCCGCGACTACATCCACGTCACCGACCTTGCCGCCGCCCATGTGCTGGCGCTGAAACTGTTGCTGACGGGGCATTCCGGCGGCGTGTTCAATCTCGGCACCGGCCAGGGATTTTCGGTGCGGGAGATCCTCGCGGCGATCGCGGCCGAGGCCGGGCGCGAAGTCCCGCATGTCGTCAAGCCGCGCCGCGCCGGCGACCCGACCTTTTTGGTGGCGGACGCTTCGGCCGCGCACGCAACGCTGAATTTCCGCCCCGTTTATTCCGACCTTGCCACCATCATCCGCACCGCCTGGGCCTGGCATCAGAAAACTCACCCACGCAAAAACGGGTGAGTTTGTACAGACGTGCGGACCGGCCTCAGACGGCTTCCCTGGACACGACCGCATTCGCGCCCTGCGTCGAAGCGGAACCTTGCGGCTGCAGCGGCGCGTCGCTATCCGACAAACCGGCAGCCTTTCGAATGAGCGATACCGGGGTAGCAGAGAACGACTCGATGCAGAGTGCGACGACCTCGGGCGGTGACTCGTCGACCATGGCGAGCAGCGCCTTTTCGTCCAACTGATCAGGAAACCAGTAGGGCGTTGCCAGGCTTTGCGTGGTCAGCCGATGCGTCGCCCGGTGGGTTGGCGACTGGTTCACAAAGTAGCCATAGAGAATGTATTCGGAGAACGAGCGCGTCTTGCCGAGCGCCACCGCCCACGGCATTCCAGTGACGGCTTCGATCGTCGCAGTCATGTCGCGCAACGTCGCTTTGTCCCAGACGAGGACGTTGCCGATATAGTCGTCGGCCGGGAACGCGGTGGGACCTCCGCCCAAAAGGCGATCGCTGTTCCGGACCCAGACCGGATGCAACGGCTTATCGACGGGGATCGCCAGACGATCGACGTAGAGCGGGGTCAGGTCCGCGCCGGCGTAGGCCGCCACATCGAACGGACGAAAGAACACGTTATCGGAATCGACGATGCAATAGCGCTGATGGGGCAACTGCAGCGCGCCCGCGATCTTGAGCAGCTGCTGGATATGCCAGCCATGGAGCGGGCCCGACCGGAACGACCACCACGTCCTGCGCCCCTTGCGCGAGATAAAAGGCGGCAACGCCCTTAGCCAGGACGGCAGGAAACGCGAGCTTGGCAGCACGATGCGACGGCTATTCTCGAACCGGGCAAAGAACGGCACGTCATCGTCATTGACGATGACGTAATGCCGTTCGTATCCGCTGACGAACCGATCGACGCTCTCGCAAAGCAATTCGAAGCGCTCGAGGTCGCCACGATAGGTCGGGGTCATCAATGCTACGCTCTTGGTCACGCCACTTCCCGTCATGATGTCCTGTGCGACTCGGCGATCGAGATCGATGCCGATGAGATCGACATAATAGATGATCGCTCGAACGCTTCAAACAACGCTTCGCCGTTAAGATAAACAGATCAAGCCCGCGATCGACCGCTGCGACAACGCGTGAAACGGCAGCGACATTTCCAACGATTAATTTCGTGGAAGTGATGCCCAACTCCCCGGGAATCACGGATTTGGGGGCCTATGGTTACTGAATGGTTGACGCTTGCCGGGCACATTTCGTTCAACAGCCACAAGCATCAGAAACCTTTCCAGCGCCGACGCGTTCCAATGAGGACCACTCAAGGGAGACGCAACATGGCCGTCGCTTCACAGATCAAGGAACACATGGATGTCATCTCGTCCGACAAGAAAACCGTCGGAAAGGTCGATCACCTCGAGGGAGCCGACAAGATCAAGCTGACCAAGCAGAGTTCGCCGGACGGCCAGCACCATCACTTCATTCCGGTTGATTGGGTCGATCATGTCGACCAGCACGTTCACCTCAATAAGTCAGGCGCGGACGTGACATCGCACTGGCAGCACGGCAGGCAGTGACGCTCTGATCGGCATTGCGCTGGCGGCGGATGAAGTTATCATCGGCCGGGAACAGGACCCCCCGATGCATCCGGCGGCAAAACTGCAATTCGAGCGCGTGGTCGTCGAATTTGGGCGATGGCAGGCACTCGCCGAGGACGATCGGCCGCCCGCTCCGGCGTGGTGGTGGGGTCCGGCGGTCGAGGTGCGGGGTATCGCCCTGGAACTACCGGTGCGCTGGAGCGCCCGATTGGGCCTGCCCGAGGGCGCGACTTACGCCGATGGCGCGGGCGTCCTGTTCCATTCAATGGCAGGCCAGGTCATCCAGCCCTGGCCGTATGACTTTTCGCGCAAGGTGAAGTCTACCGATTCCGACGTGCGCGATTTGCATGCGCAGCCGTCAGACGACAGTGCTTTTCAGCCTTGAGGGCGAGGCCGATTCGCCGGCATCGCCGGCTTCAGGTTGCAGCGGCGGCGAGGCAAGCTGCGGCTCGCTCCGAAGCATGTCGGCCATTTGCCGCGGCGGCAGCGGCTTTGAGAACAGGAAGCCCTGCATTTCGTCGCAGGCGTGATTGCGCAGGAATGTCTGCTGCTCGATGGTCTCGACGCCTTCGGCGATGACGGTCATGCCCAGCGCCTTGCCCATGCTGATGATCGCCTGCGCGATGGCCTGGTCCTCGGAATCGTTTGGCAAATCGCGGACGAAGGAACGATCTATCTTGATGGTGTCGATCGGGAATTGCTTCATCAGCGACATCGATGAATAGCCGGTGCCGAAATCGTCGATCGCAAGGCGGATACCGCGGCTCTGGACCGCGTCGAGCACCTTGATCGCCCGCGTCACGTTGCGCATCACCATGCTTTCGGTGACTTCGAGCTGCAGCAGCACCGGCGACATGCCGCTTGCCAGCAACGCCTCGTCGACATCATGCAACAGATTGTCATCGGCGAACTGGCGCGGCGACAAATTGACTGCCATCGTCACCGGCCGCAGGCCGCGGCGTTGCCAGGCCATGTTTTGCGCGCAGGCTTCGGTGAGCACCCAGCGGCCGATCGGCACGATCAGCCCGGTCTCTTCCGCCAGCGGAATGAATTGCCCCGGCGACACCAGGCCGAGTTCGGGATGGTTCCAGCGCAACAGCGCCTCGACGCCGGTGATCTGGCCGCTCGCCATGTCGACCTTCGGCTGGTAGTGCAGCGAGAACTGGTCGCGTTCCAGTGCCCGGCGCAAGGCGCTCTCCAGCGTCAGGCGCTCGATCGACTGCACCTTGATCTCCCGCGTGAAGAAGCGGAAGCCGTTCTTGCCGTCCTCCTTGGCAAGATACATCGCCATGTCGGCATTCTTGGTCAGCGTCTGCATGTCGGCGCCGTCGGACGGATACATCGCGATGCCGATCGAGGCCGTGGTGTGGCACTCATGCCCGCTGAGCTGCAAGGGCTGGCCCAGCACGGACAACAGCTCGCCGGCGATGCGCTCGACCTCATGGCGTTCGGCGGCTTCTTCCAGGATGACGACGAATTCGTCGCCGCCGAGCCGCGCCACCACATCGCTCGAACGCAACGCGTTGCGCAGCCTGCCGCCGATTTCCACCAGCAGCATGTCGCCGGCGTCATGGCCCAGCGAGTCGTTGATGACCTTGAACCTGTCGAGATCGATGAACAGCACCGCAAATGATCGCCGATAGCGCTCCGCGGCATCGATGGCCCGGCGCAGCAGCCCGTTGAACATCTCGCGGTTCGGCAGCTTGGTCAGACTGTCGTGCGAAGCCAGGTACTCGATCCGCTCGTCTGCCCGCGTCTTCTCGTCAGCGCGATCGAAATTCTCCAGCGCGAACGACACATTGTCGGTGAGCCGCTGCAGCAATTCGGAGAACTCGGGCGTGAACGTATTCCTCTCGATGGCGATTAAAATGAGGACGCCGACCACCCGGCCGCGCACGATCAACGGGAAGGACGCGCCGGCTTTGGCGCTGTCCCTTCGAGCCCGGACGTGAAACGCCCGGCTGCGGGGATCGGCGAGATAATCATTGATGAAACATGCCCGCCCGGAGCGGATCGCAACCCCGGTGCACCCTTGCCCTTCCGGATGCGCCTCATTGACCGACATTCTCACTTCGCGCGCGCTGTCGGCGGTCGGCCCGGCGGTGGCGACGATCTCGAGATAATCGCTGTCGGGCCGTGTCAGCGCGATGGTGGTCGCCGTGAACTTGCCGCCGTCGGCTGTCGCCTGGCACACCAGTTCGAACAACTCGCCGCGGGTCGTCGCCCGCACGATCGCTTCGTTGGTCGCGCTGAGCGCCGCCAGCATGCGCGTCAGGCTCTCCTTCTGGGCCTCCATCCTTGCCTTCTCATCGGCGCGCTCGAAGGTCTCCAGCGCGAATGACACATTGTCGGCGAGCCGCTGCAGCAGTTCGGCAAATTCGGGCGTGAACGCGTCTTTTTCGAGCGAAACGTAGAGCATAACGCCGACCACCCGCCCGCGCACGAACAGCGGAAACCCCGCACCTGACCTGGAGCCGTCCCTGCGGGCCTTCTCGTGGAAGGCCACAGCCCGCGGATCGGCAAGATAGTCGTTGAAGATGCAGGCCTGGCCCGTGCGGAACGTGATGCCGCATACGCCGCGCCCCGTCGGCTCCGCTTCACTGACCGACAGGGTGACCTGACGCGCGCTCTGGCCGGTCGGACCGGCGCCGGCTACGATTTCCATAAAATCGCTGCCGGTCTTGGCCAGCGCGATGGTGGTGGAGGTGAACCCGCCGCCGGTCGCCGCCGCCTCGCAAACCAGTTGATACAGTTCGTCGCGTGATCCTGCCCGAACAATCGCCTCATTGGTCGCGCTGAGCGCCGCGAGCATGCGTGTCAGGCTGTCCTTCTGGTGCTCGCTCTTCGCCTTCTCGTCGGCACGATCGAAATTATCGAGGGCGAACGAGATATTCTCTGCAAGGCGCCGCAACAGAGCGATCAGTTCAGGGCTGAACGCGCCAAGTTCGCTGGAGAGGAACACAATAACGCCGATGGCTTTGCCATTCTTCAGCAGCGGCAATGCCGCGCCCGATCGGGTCCCGCTGTCTCGAACCACCTTGTAGAAATGCGCGGTGGCGCCGAATTCACCCAGATAGTCGTTGCTGATGCAGGGCTGCCCGGAACGGAACGCGGTGCCAGTGATGCCCTGGCCTTCGGGCCTCCCGGCATCGGTCGACAATTTCACCCTGCCGGCCCGCGTTCGATCGGGTCCGGCCGATGCGACATTCTCCAGAAATTCGGCTCCGGGCCGCTCCAGCACGATTGCCGTTGAGGTGAAATTGCCGCCAACGGTCGCGGCCTCGCAGACCAGTTCGAACAGCTCGGTTCTGGACTTGGCCCGCATGATCGCTTCGTTGGTGGCGCCAAGCGCCGCGAACATTCGCGTCAAGCGCTCTTTCTGTTGCTCGGTGTTCGCCTTTGCGTCGGCGCGGTCGAAGCTTTCGAGCGCAAAAGACACATTGTCGGCCAGCCGTTGCAGCAGTTCGGCAAACTCCGCGGTAAACGTCTCTGGCTGGGAGGAAATGAAGAGCATCACGCCGACGATCCGATCGTCGACCACAAGCGGAAACGCGGCGCCCGACCTTGCGCCATCATGCTTAATGACATGATCGAACGCATCGTTGCGCGGGCCCGCCAGGAAGTCGTTATTGATGCAGGCCTGCCGCGAACGGAACGCCGTCCCGCAGACCCCGCGCCCCTCCGGAACGGCCTCGCTGATTGAGACCTTCAGACGGCGGGCGTTGTCCGCTGTCGGGCCGGCCGCGGCAACGAGATTGAAGAAGTCGCTGTCGGGCCCGACGAGGAGGATGCTCGTCGAATTGAACCTGCCACCCTGTGCGGCGGCCGCGCATACCAGGTCGAACATTTCGGTGCGCGACCTCGCCCGCATGATCGCTTCATTGGTCGCGCTAAGGGCGGCGAACATCCGCGTCAACCGGTCTTTCTGTTCGTCGGCTTTCGCCTTTGCAGCCGCGCGCTCGAAATTGTCGAGCGCGAAGGAGACGTTCTCCGCGATCCGGGCCAGCAGCGCGATGATCTCCTCGTCCGCCGCCCATGCCTTGCCGACAAAGAAGATCACGACGCCGGCGCTCTGTCCGGCCTTGATCAGCGGAACGGCGACGCTGGCGACGACGCCGGCCTCGCGTCCCGGCTGCTGCCACGGACCGCCCTGCACGATGTCGTGGTCGATGCAAGGCCGCTGCGTCCGGAACGCCTGACCGGCAACCCCTTTGCCGTACTGATTGTCGGCATCGATCGAGAACCGCGTCCGGGTAAGCGGGTCGAGGCTCTCGCCGGCGCCGGCCGCAGGCTTCAGCCAGATCGAACCCGGCTCCGACAGCAGGACCACCGTTGCGATCGACTTTCCGCTGTAGACCGCGGCATCGCAAACCCGCTGGTAGAGCTCCTGTTCGGTCTTGGCGCGCAGGATCGCTTCGTTGGTCGCGCTGATGGCGCCGAACATCCGGTTCAACCGCCGCATGGTGCGCTCGCCGTTCTTGCGCGCGGCCTCATGGTCGAAGTTGTCGAGTGCAAATGAGATGTTTGCCGACACGCGCTCCAGCATCGAGACGAGTTGCCCGTCGATTGAGTGCGCCTCGCGCCGCGAAACGAGCAACACGCCGACGCTCTCGCCATTGCAGGTCAGCGGTAGCGCCGCCGCGGCGCCCACCTGATTGGCCTTGGCACCCTCGCGCCAGGCCAGCGAGCGCGGCTCGTTCAGGAAATCATTGCTGACGCATATTCGCCCGTCGCGGAAGGCTTGTCCGGCAACTCCGGATCCCTCGGGCGTACCGGCTACGACCGAAATGTCGATGCTGCGCAGGCGGGGTACGTCATCGCCGCAGCCGGCCGCGAAACGCAGAAGATTGGTTTCCGGTTCCAGCAGGAAAACCGCCACGGCCAGGAAGTCGCCGACTGAGAACGCGGCTTCGCAGACCTTCGCGTACAGTTCTTCCGGCGATTTCGCGTACAGAATCGCTTCGTTGGTCGCATTCAACGCCGCAAATGTACGCGCGATACTGGTCTTCACGGCTCTCGAGCTCCCAGCAGGCCACGGACCTGCTCCCGCGGGATTTATGCGCCCCAGACGCCTAAATGGTCGTTATTGGCGGCTGGAAGTTCCGATTTAGAGTAAATGCCCGACCAACATCGGAAGCTGGACCTCCGAAGAAACACGGTTGGTTTTACGATTTGTCAGCCATGAAGGCGGGGATACGCCCGGCAAGGATTCCCTGCGCGGGCAACAACCTATTTTCGTCAGATGAAATCTGGCGCGAGGCCGTCTTCCGGGCATGCCCGGTACGGATATTCTGCCCCTTGCTCTCCCCCCACCGCTTTGAGACCATGTCATCGGCAACAACAAGCAAGATCCGCTGCTCGCGGGCATTCGATGAGGAAACCCCATGCCGATCATCCAAGCCGACCGTCTCACACGCATCGGCACGGCATTGCTCAGGGCTGCCGGCGCATCGGACGAAGAGGCCACAGCCGTGGCCGTCGGCTGCGTCAACGCCAACCTCGCCGGCCACGATTCGCACGGCATCATCGCGATCCCGACCTACATCGACCGCATCAAGGCCGGCCATATCGTACCTGGCGCGAACTGGACCATCGTGCAGGAATCGCCGACCACGACCGTGATCGACGGCCATTGGGGCTTTGGATTTCACGTCAACGCCAAGGCTATGGCGCTGACGATCGAGAAGGCCAAGATCGCCAATGTCGCCGCCTGCACGGTGTTTCGCCAGAGCCATGTCGGGCGGCTTGCCACCTATCCCCTGATGGCGATGCAGGAGGGCATGATCGGCATTGCGACCGCCGACTCCGGCCGCTCGCCGAAGATCGTGGCGCCGTTCGGCGGCCGCGAGGCGCGGCTCGGCACCAACCCGATCTCGATTGCGGTGCCGTCCGACCTCGACGCACCGTTTTATCTGGATATGGCGACCTCGGCGGTGGCCGCCGGCAAGATCGCGCTGGCCGTGTCGCGCAACGAGGAAATCCCGAAGGGGTGGATCGTCGACAGTGAGGGACGGCACACCACCGACCCCAGGGAATACAAGAAGGGCGGCGCGCTGCTGCCGCTCGGTGGCAGCGAGGGCTACAAGGGCAGCGGCCTTGCCGCGATGGTCGAGGTGCTGTGCGGGCTGCTCACCGGGCTCGGCTTCGGCGTCGAGCCGACCGGGCGTCACAATGACGGATGCTTCATGGCGGTGTTCAACGTCGCGGCGTTCCGGCCGCTGAAGGATTTCAAAAAGGAAGTCGCCGAGTTCGCGCGCTATCTGAAACAGACGCCAACGTCCGAGGGCTCCACCGGCGTGTTCTATCCCGGCGAGGTCGAATATATCCGCGAGCAGCAGCGCAGGATTTCCGGCATCGAAATTGAGGACGCGACCTGGGACAAATTGCGCGCACTGGCCGGCGAGTACAAGCTTGCGGTCGAACTCGATCTGACATGAAGCCGGGCTTGGCCGATACAGGGAGAACGATATGACACGGCAAATGGCGATGGTCGGCTTCCTGCAGGCACAGAACTGCACCAATTTGCCGAGTTCCTGGCGACACCCGGAATCGCGCGACGATTCGATGTCGGCTGACTATTACCAGGAGATCGCCCGGATCCTGGAAGCCGGAAAATTCCACATGGCGTTCTTCGACGATCGGCTGGCGATGCCCGACCGCTACGGTAACGACCACGCCCACACCGTCGAATACGGCATCCGCTGCGTGAAGATGGATCCGCTGATCGTGCTGACCACGATGGGCATGGTCACCGAAAAACTTGGATTGGCGTCGACCTGCTCGACCACCTATTTCGAGCCGTTCGACGTCGCGCGCCGCTTCGCCACCCTCGATTTGATGACGGGCGGGCGCGCCGGGTGGAACGTTGTCACCTCGCTCAATGACGGCGAGGCGCACAACATGGGCAAGGATGCGCATCTCGAACATGATTACCGCTACGACCGCGCCGACGAATTCATGGCAGTCGTGCTCGGCCATTGGGACACCTGGGAAGATGGCTCGCTGATCCTGGACAAGAACAGCGGCCGCTTCGCCGATCCGGCCAAGGTCAAGCGGCTCGACCACAAGGGCGCGTTCTTCAAATCGCGCGGGCCGTTCACCGTGCCGCGCTCGGCGCAGGGCCATCCCGTCATCATCCAGGCCGGCGCGTCCGGCCGCGGCCAGCGCTTTGCGGGAAGATGGGGCGAGGTGATTTTCACCGCCGCGCGCAACGTGGCCGCCGCCAAGGAGGGCTATGCGGCGGTCCGCAACGAGGCGGCGAAGGCCGGCCGCGATCCCGATCAGATGTTGCTCTGCAACCTCACCACACCGGTCTGCGGCGCGACCAAGAGCGAGGCCGAGGACAAGATGGCGCTCATCAACAAGCTGCCGCTGCAGATCGATGCGCTGTCGCTGCTCGCCGAAGCGCTGAACTACGACTTCGCCTCCAAGCCGCTCGACGAGCCGCTGACAACGGAGGAGCTCAAGAGCATGCAGGGCATCCTGGGCATTCGCGACGGCGTGCTCAGGAATTCAGGCAAGACCAATCCCAGCGCGCGCGACTTCGTCACCTTCTCCGGCCGCGGCCAGGTGCAGGACGCGATCGTCGGCGGCCCGAAGGAAATCGCGGACAAGCTAGAGGAGATGTTCGTCGAGCGCGGCTGCGACGGCTTTGTCATCGCCGCCACCATCGTGCCCGGCTCCTACGCCGACTTCGTCGGGCATGTGGTACCTGAGCTGCAGCGCCGCGGGCTGTTTCATAAGGACTATGCCGGCAAGACGCTGCGGGAAAATCTGGGCCTGCGGCGTCCCGCTGCCGGCGCGTGGAAAACTCCGCCGCAAGCCGCGGCCGAATAAAAGAACACGAACGAACAAGAACGAGGAAGCGACCATGCGTTGGCTCAAATTCACCGCCGCCGGAAACACCTGTTGGGGCCTCGTCGAGGGCGACAGGGTCGTCGCCGTCAGCGGCGATCCGTTCGGCGAGTGGCAGCGCAGCGCACAATCCCATTCGCTCAGGGAGGTGAAGGTCGAACTGCCGCTGATCCCGCGCACGTTCTATTGCGTCGGCCTGAATTATCTCAAGCACCTCACGGAAGCCGCCGACAAGGCCGGCACCGTCCCCAACGTGCCGGACCGTCCCGAAATCGGCTACCGCGCCCAGAACGCGCTGATTGCCCATGACGAGGACGTGGTCATCCCGGCGACTGCGACCGAGAAAATCCATTACGAGGGCGAACTCGTCGTCGTCATCGGCAAAAAGGCAAAACATCTGACCGAAGCCAATGCGATGTCCTGCGTGTTCGGCTACACCATCGGCAACGACGTCAGCGAACGAAGCTGGCAGAAGGCCGATCGCTCGCTGTGGCGATCCAAGAACGCCGACACCTTCAAGCCGATGGGCCCCTGGATCGAAACCGAAGTCGATCTCGACAAGATGGAAACCGCGATCAGGGTCAACGGCAAGGAGACCGGCCGCTTCCGCACCAACGAGATGATCTTCGGCATCGTGCCGTTCATCGTCGAACTGACGAAATACTTCACGCTGTGGCCGGGCGACGTGATCTGGATGGGCACCGACGGCGCCTCGCCGGATCTGAAGGCCGGCGATGTGGTCGAGATCGACATCACCGGTATCGGTACCCTGCGCAACCGGTTTGTGGCGGATAAGCATACGTAAAGCGGGCCGGGTTCCCCTACGCGACGACGGTTCCGGCGCTGCAAAGCCTGCGGTCGCGCAACCCTTGGCGAGGAACGAGTTAAACCGCGGTCGCCCTGGCGAACTCGACATAGATTTCGCGCAGGCGATTGGTCATCGGCCCGGGCTTGCCATTCGCGACTTGCTTGCCGTCGATCGATACCACCGCCTGCACGAACACGGTGGCGCTGGTGATGAAGGCTTCCTTGGCGGCCAGCGCCTCTTCCACCGTAAACGCCCGCTCCTCGACCCGAAGCTGGCGCTCTTCGGCGAGTTTGACCACCGCCTTGCGGGTGCAGCCCGGCAGAATTTCGCTGCCGTTCTGCCGCGTCACCAGCACATCGTCCTGCGTCAGGATGAACGCCGAGGACGAGCCGCCCTCGGTGACCTTGCCGTCCTCGATCATCCAGGCCTCGCCGGCGCCGGCAACGGCTGCCGCCTGTTTTGCCAGCACTTGCGCCAGCAGCGCCACGCTCTTGATGTCGCGGCGGCTCCAGCGCAGATCGGGCACCGTGATAACGGCGATGCCGGTCTTGGCCGACGGCGCGTTGATGATGTCCTTGACGGAGGTGAACATGATCAGCGTCGGCTTGACGTTTTTGGGAAACGCAAAATCGCGGCCGGTATCGGCGCCGCGCGTCACTTCCAGATAGACCATGCCGTTGACGAGATTGTTGCGCGTCACCAGTTCCTTCTGGATTTCCTCGATCCGGGCAACGGTCTCCGGCAGCGCCAGTTCGATCTCGCCGACCGAACGCTCCAGCCGCGCCAGATGCGAGGCATTGTCGATCAGTTTGCCGTCCAGCACCGCGGCGACTTCGTAGATGCCGTCGGCAAACAGAAATCCGCGGTCGAGAATCGACACCTTGGCGTCAGCCATGGGCACGAATGAACCGTTGACGTAAGCGATCTGTTCCAAGCGAAGTCTCCTGAGGGGCGAAGCAGTGTTTGGGACTCTTATAGGCAAATTGTTAAAGCCGGGAAACCCGTGCCGTCATTCCGGGGCGCGCCGTTTGGCGCGAGCCCTCAGATGCGCAATTGCGCATCGGGGAATGACGGCAGAGACTTAATGCGACAGAATCTTCGACAGGAATTTCTGCGCGCGGTCGCTGCGCGGCTTGCCGAAGAAATCTTCCTTCAGCGCATCCTCGACGATCTCGCCCTGGTCCATGAAGATCACGCGATGCGCCACCTTGCGGGCAAAGCCCATCTCGTGGCTCACCACCATCATGGTCATGCCCTCGCGCGCGAGATCGACCATCACGTCAAGCACTTCGCTGATCATTTCGGGATCGAGCGCCGAGGTCGGCTCGTCGAACAGCATCGCAATCGGGTCCATCGCCAGCGCGCGCGCGATCGCCACGCGCTGCTGCTGTCCGCCGGACAGTTCGGCCGGGTATTTCCTTGCATGGTCCTTTAGTCCGACGCGGTCGAGCAGCTTGGTGCCCTTGGCCATCGCCTCGTCATGCGACCGGCCCAGCACTTTCTCCTGCGCCAGGCACAGATTCTCGATGATCTTCAGATGCGGGAATAATTCAAAGTGCTGGAACACCATGCCGACGCGGGCGCGCAGCTTCGGCAGGTCGGTTTTGGGATCGTTGACCTTGATGCCGTCGAGGATGATCTCGCCTTCCTGAATCGGCTCCAGCGCGTTCACGCATTTGATCAGCGTCGATTTGCCCGAGCCTGACGGGCCGCACACGACAACCACTTCGCCCTTGGCGACCTTGGTCGTGCAATCCTTCAGCGCCTGGAAGGTCGGCCCGTACCATTTACTGACGTGATTGATTTCGATCATGCGCGTTCCCTAGCGGACAATACTGATACGCGCCTGCAGGCGCCGGACACCGAACGAGGCGGCGCAGGAGATCGTGAAATAGACCACTGCCGCGAACAGATACATCTCGACCAGCCGGCCGTCGCGCTGCGCGACCTTGCTCGCCGCGCCGAGGAAGTCCGGCATCGACAGCACGTAAACCAGCGAAGTGTCCTGGAACAGCACGATGGTCTGGGTCAGCAGCACCGGCAACATGTTGCGGAAGGCCTGCGGCAGCACCACGTAGCGCATGGTCTGGGAATAGGTCAGGCCGAGCGCATTGGCCGCGGCAGGCTGGCCCTTGGAGATCGACTGGATGCCGGCGCGCATGATCTCGGAAAAATACGCCGCTTCGAACATGATGAAGGTGACGAGCGCGGAGGTGAAGGCGCCGACGCTGATCGGGCGCGACGCGCCGGTCAGCCATTGCCCGACATAGGGCACCAGGAAATAGAACCAGAAGATCACCAGCACCAGCGGCAAGGACCGCATGAAGTCGACGTAAAGCCCGGCGATCCGGCCCAGCACTTTGAAGCCGGACAGCCGCATCAGCGCGATCAGCGTGCCGAAGATGATCCCGCCGAGGGCAGCGAGCCCGGTCAAGGTCAGCGTAAACGCCATGCCGTCGAGAAACAGGTAGCCGAGCGAACGGCGGATGACGTCAAAATCGAAAGTGGCGAACATGCTGCTATTTCCCCGTGATGTAGCCGGGGATCGCCAGGCTGCGTTCGAGGAAGCGCATGCCGGTGACGACGACGATGTTGATCAACAGATACATCACGGTCGCGGCGGTGAAAGCCTCGAACACCTGGAACGAGAATTCCTGCATCGAGCGTGCCTGGCCGGTCAGTTCGATCAGGCCGATGGTGATCGCGACCGCGGTGTTCTTGATGGTATTGAGAAACTCCGAGGTCAGCGGCGGCATGATGATCCGGAACGCAATCGGCAGCAGCACGTAGCGATAGCCCTGCAACGTCGTCAGCCCGAGCGCGGTCGCGGCCTGCTTTTGCCCGCGCGGCAGCGAGGCGATGCCGGCGGCCAGTTGCACGGCGACGCGCGCCGACATGAACAGTCCGATCCCGATCGCCGCCGTGTAGAACGGCGCATTGGGCATCTGCTTCAGCCACAGTCCCCAGCTCCGCGGCAGCAGTTCGGGCAACACGAAGAACCAGAGGAACAGCTGCACCAGAAGCGGCATGTTGCGGAAGAATTCGACCCAGGCGAAGCCGATCCAGTAGGCGGTCTTCGACGGCAGCGATCGCAATACGCCGACAACCGAGCCGAATATCAACGCGATGATCCAGGCGAATATCCCGGTCTGGATGGTAAGCCACAGTCCCGACAGCAGCATATGGAAATAGGTGCCGGTCCCGCCCGGGGCCGGGTCGAAGAAGATGCTCCAGTTCCAATTGTAATTCACGAAGCCCTACCGTCCGCTGCGTCGCCGAAACGTACCCATGCAATGGTTGGGCCATTGCATGGGCAGGAGCACCCGTTTGACTATTTATAGGAATCCGGGTCCGGCGAGTCCGACGGCTTGGCGAACTGGTTTTTCAGCTCCGCGCTGATCGGCGAGTTCAGGTTCAGACCCTTCGGCGGAATCTTCTGGGTAAACCATTTGTCGTAGATCTTTTGGCCCTCGCCGCTGGTGTAGAGCGCCGCGGTCGCGGCATCGACCACCTTCTTGAAGGCCGGGTCGTCCTTGCGCAGCATGATCCCGTAGGGCTCCGGCTTGGAGAACGCGTCCTTCGAGATCACATAATCGCCCGGCGCTTTCGAGCCAGCGACCAGACTCGCCAGCAGGATGTCGTCCATCACGAACGCCACGGCACGGTCGGTTTCCACCATCAGGAAGGCTTCGGCGTGGTCCTTGGCCGGAATGATGTTGGCGCCGAGCTTTTTCTCCGCATTGGCTTCGGTCAGCTGCTTGATGTTGGTGGTGCCCGATGTCGAAACCACCGCCTTGCCCTTGAGATCGTCGATCGAGTTGATCTTGCTCGACTTCTTCGAGACGTAGCGGCTGGCGGTCAGGAAGTGGGTGTTGGTGTAGGCAATCTGCTTCTGGCGCTCGACGTTGTTGGTGGTCGAGCCGCATTCCAGATCGATGGTGCCGTTGGCCAGCAGCGGAATGCGGGTCGATGACGTCACCGGATTGAGCTTGACCTCGAGCTTGTCGAGCTTGAGCTCCTTCTTCACGGCATCGACGATCTTGTGGCAGATGTCCATGGCGTAGCCGATCGGCTTCTGGCTGTCATCGAGGTACGAGAACGGAATCGACGAATCCCGGAAGCCGAGCGTGATGGCGCCGGTCGCCTTGATGTTCTTCAACGTTCCGGTGAGTTCCTGGGCCATCGCCGGCGTGGCGCACAACGCGCTGGCCAGCAGACAGCCGATAATATGACGGTGTTTCACGTGACTTCTCCCTCTTATGGGTTTGAGATTCCTCATCGACCCGACCTCGACGACCTGGAAGGTGATTTGGCCGTCGATCTCGGGATAGACCTTTCGTGGCCGCCCCCAGCCTGCCCAGTACCATACCTGCACAACTCGGACCAAAACAGATTTAGCGACCGCTGGCTATTCGTCCTATCTCTAAAGGCAACCATTGACAAAGGCAGCGCCCATTTGTCACCGCCGACCGCCGTCAGCCCCTTGCGGCCGGACGCCGCCACGGTGCTCTCGGGAAGCCAGGCGACGCCGCGGCCGGCGAGCGCCATTTCGCACAGCACGTCGGACATGTCGCTTTCGATCACCCGGGCGCCGGAAACCGGGGCATTCTCCAGGATGAGATCGACCAGGCGCGCGAAATAGACGCCCGGCGAGTACATCAGAAGCGGCACCGGATGTGTCGGCCGGCCGGGCAGCGACGCGCCTCCTTTGGTCACCAGCGCCTGGCTGGCATAGGGCCGCAGGAATTCGGTGCCGAGGATCGCACGCTCATAGCGGTCCGGATCGAGATGGATCGGCTGCTGGGCCTGGTGGTAGCAGATCATCAGGTCGACATTGTTCGAGACCAGCGAGGTGACGAGGTCGTGGATATTGCCCACCACGACCGAACAGCTCAGGCGCCGTTCCTGCGACCACAACTGCCACCAATGCGGCAGACGGGAAGTCGCCATCGCAAACGGCAACGCGATCCGGATGTGTTCCTGACGCCGAACCGGCTTGCCGCCAAGCTCCACGCGTGCGTCCAGCATCTGCCGCAGCAACTCACCGGCATGTTCGCGAAAACGTTCGCCCTGGGGCGTCAGTTGCGTCGGATAGACGCTGCGGTCGATCAGGTCGAAGCCGAGCCAGGCTTCCAGCGATTTGATCCGGCGGCTGAACGCGGCCTGCGAGGTATTTCGCCGCTCGGCAGCCCGCGTAAAGTTGCCGGTCTCGGCCACCATCAGAAAATCCTGCAGCCAGCGCAACTCCATCACGTACCTTGCCCCCGCGCGTGGCGCAGTCGCGCCGCCCGGCTGCGCCTTTGCCGGCAGCACGAGGCAGCGAACAGCGTCAGGCGCGCGTTGCTGGTCAAGAATGTGGTCCCCCATGCGCGGAACCTAGCCAATCGGCATGCGCCTTGACCAATGCAAGCTTTGCATCACGGCGCCCGGCCGTCGCCGGATGGCCCATCCCGATCAATCGGCGCCCTGTCATAACCCGGCCCGCAACCCGCCCAAACCACCAAACCATCGCCAGCGTGCTACGCGGCGGCCGATGATGCAAGTTTTGCATTATGCGACCTTCGCATCAGTGGCGGCGAGCGGGCGGCCTAGTCTGGCGCCGTTCATGTCCTCCCATCCGTTCCGGTCAAGTTACGTTTTGGTCGGGCGGCCGTTTCAAAAAGAGACATCGAAATGAAAATCTGTGTGCTCGGCGCCGGCGTCATCGGCCTCACGACCGCATGGCGCCTCGCCGAAGCCGGACACGATGTTACGGTCGTCGACCGCAACGTTTCTACCGGCGCGGACGCCAGCGCCGCGAATGGCGGCCAGCTCAGTTACGCCTTCGTGGCGCCGCTGGCCTCGCCGGCGATGCTGCTGAAGCTGCCGTCGCTGTTGATGTCGAAGGGTTCTCCGGTTCGGATTCGCCCCGGCCTCGATCCGGCCTTGGTCGCGTGGGGCGCGCGTTTCCTGCTCGCCTGCCGCTCGGCCGCCGTGCAAGAGACCATTGCCGCCCAGCTTGCGCTCGCCGCCCTGAGCCGGAGCGAATTGGCGCAGCTCTCAGGGGCCCTTGGGCTCGCGTTCGGATTGAGGACCGCCGGCAAGCTCGTCGTGTTCCGGACCAGGAGGGAATTCGACGCGGCGCGAAGCGCGATAGCCCGGACCGGCGCCCGTGATGATGAGCAACAGGTCCTGACGCCGGCCGAGTGCCTGACATTGGAGCCGGCGCTCAGACTTGGCGTGCGCGAACTCGCGGGCGGGATTTACACGGCCTCCGAGCAGGTCGGCGACTGTGCGGCGTTTTGCGCCGCGCTTACCGCCCGCATGAAACAGCGAAGCAACGTCGAATGGCTGCTGGGCGCGCCGGTGGTTGGGCCGGTCAGATCCGGCGGCCGCCTCTGCGCGGTCGAGACCACGAAGGGACGTGTGCAGGCGGACCGCTTCGTGCTGTGCATGGGCGCGGCGTCGCGTGCGTTTGCGCGCGCGTGCGGATTTTATCTGCCGATCTATCCGCTCAAGGGCTACAGCATCACGCTGACACCGCCCGACGAGGCGTCTGCGCTGCGCCACAGCGTCACCGATATGGAACGCAAGCTGGTGTTCGCGCCGCTCGCCTCCGGCGAACGGACGACGATAAGGGTCGCGGGCATCGCCGATCTCGAGAGTGACGATGCACGGATCGACGTCGGGCGCATCGACACACTGCGCCGTGCTTCAGCCGAATTGCTCGGCATCGACGCGAGCGATGACGTCCAGCCCTGGTGCGGACTTCGCCCGATGACGCCCGACAGCCGGCCGATCATCGGCTGGTCGCCGCTGGATGGACTGTTCATCAACTCAGGCCACGGCATGCTCGGCTGGACGCTTGCCTGCGGCAGCGCGCGGCTGACGGCGGAGATGATCGATCGCAGACCGCCGGCAGTTGAGGGCGGCGCCTTCGCCCTGCACCGCGCGGCATGAAGCCGCCGGGCGGGTCACATGATGGCCCTGACATCCTCTGGTCGCAAGGTTGGCGGCACGGGCTTTGATGCCGGACGACCACGCTTCGGGCATACGACGTTCCGGCAAATTCCGCCTCTCGGGATGCCGCGGCAGGCCAATTGTCGCAGACGTCCATTCCAGCCGAATGCTGAGCCCATTGCGTGCGTTAGCGCGGTCAACGCGCTTTTCTTCTGCTGCGTTTTCAGGGAAGATTGCCGGTATCGAAGAAAAATATGGAGGTCTCGCTTTCAATGGGGCCGCAAGGGAGAGTTCGAGATGTCCAGACGTAGCCGTTTGATGTTCGCTGTCGCCGCCGTTGGCATGCTGATATCCGCCGCCGCGGGCGCGCAGGAATATCCCACCAAGCCGATCACCCTGATCGTGCCGTGGCCGGCCGGCGGATCGACCGACCTCACGATGAGAGCGATCGCCGAAAGCGCATCGAAGGTTCTCGGCCAGCCGATCGCGATCGACAACAAGGCAGGCGGCAGCGGAACGGTCGGCCCCGCCACCATGGCCGCGGCCGCCAAGCCGGATGGCTACACCATCGGGCAGTTGCCGATCACCGTTTTCCGCCTGCCGCTGATGCAGGAGGTGTCGTGGGATCCGGCCAAGGATTTCAGCTACATCATTCACCTCACCGGCTACACCTTTGGCGTCACCACCAGCGCCGAATCGCCGTTCAAGACCTGGAAGGACGTTGTCGACTTCGCCAAGCAGAATCCCGGCAAGATAACCTACGCGACCCCCGGCGCCGGCACGTCGCTGCATATCGGGATGGAACAGATCGCAACACTCGCCGGCATCAAGCTGACGCAGGTGCCGTTCAAGGGCGGCGCGGAAACCAACGCTGCGGTACTCGGCCAGCACACCATGCTGCAGGCGGATTCGACCGGGTGGCGTCCACTGGTCGACGCCGGCAAGCTGCGGCTGCTGATGGTGTGGACCTCCACGCGCTCGCCGAATTTCCCCAACGTGCCGACACTGAAGGAGCTTGGCTATCCCATGGTCTATGACTCGCCGTTCGGCATCGCCGGACCGAAGGGCATGGACCCGAAGATCGTCGCCAAGCTGCACGATGCCTTCAAGAAGGCGCTCGATGATCCCGCCGTGATCGCGACGCTTGCCAAATACGACATGGTTCCGAACTACAAGAACACCGAGGACTACAGGAAGTTCGTCGTCGAGGTCACCGAGTCCGAACGCAAGGTGATCGAAACGCTGGGACTGGCGAAGAAGTAGAACTGACCATCTCGTGTCCCGGACGCGGAGCGGTGCGAAGTACCGCTCCGCAGAGCCGGGACTCATATTGCCGCAACTGGACCCGGGCTCTGCTGCGCATCAGCATGGCGTGTCGAAGGCACGCGTAAACGCGCTTATGGTGCTGCGCCGCGTCCGGGAAACGATCGAGAGAAATCCATGAGCAATGACAGCAACGTCAAACTCCGCCTCAACAATTCCGAACTATGGGGCGGGCTGATCGGGCTCGGGCTCGGGCTTTTCGTCATCCGTTCCGGGCTCAAGCTGAAACTGGGCACCATCAACGATCCCGGCTCCGGCTACGTGCTGTTCTACACCGGCATCCTGATGTGCCTGTTCGCGGCGTCGATCATCATTGCATCGCTCACCGAAGGCGGCCCCACTTTCGGCTCGCGCTGGCAGAATGCGCGCTGGACCAAGCCGTTGATCGTCATCGCCAGCCTCACCGCATTCGCCTTCTCGCTCGATACGTTCGGCTTCCTGCTGTCGTCGATCCCCTTGATGGTGCTGCTGCTCCGCCTGATCGATCCGGTACGCTGGTCGCTGGCGATCCCGATAGCGGTGCTCGCGCCACTCGGCATGTGGTGGATTCTGAAACGTTTGCTTTTGATCCAGCTGCCTTCGGGCATCTTTGAAATCGGTTGAACGCGATATGGATACGCTCATCAACGTCGCGCACGGTTTCGGCATCGCCCTGTTGCCGATCAACCTCGTCTATTGCTTCATCGGCGTCTTCATCGGCACGCTGGTCGGCGTGCTGCCCGGCATCGGCCCTATCTCGGCGATGTCGCTGTTATTGCCGGTCACGCTGTCGGGAACGCCGGAATCCGGCATCATCATGATGGCCGGCATCTATTACGGCTCGATGTATGGCGGCTCGACGACGTCGATCCTGGTCAACATCCCCGGCGAGGCGGCTTCCGTCGTCACCTGCATCGACGGCCACCAGATGGCGAAGCAAGGCCGCGCCGGGCCCGCGCTTGGCATCTCCGCGTTCGGCTCCTTCATCGCCGGCACCTTCGCGCTGATCGCCTTGATGCTGGTGGCGCCGTCACTCGCGAGCGTCGCAATCGCGTTCGGGCCGGCCGACTATTTCAGCCTGATGGCGCTGGGCCTCGTGGTGCTGACCTTCCTCACCCAGGGATCGATGGCGAAGGCGCTGCTGATGGCCTGCATCGGCATCGTGCTTGGCCTGATCGGGCTCGACAGCATCACCGCCCAGCCGCGCCTGACCTTCGGCCGCCTTGAATTGATCGATGGCATCGGCCTCGTCCCCGTGGTGATGGGCCTGTTTGGCGTCGCCGAGGTGCTGCTCAATACCGAGCAGATCATCAAGCGCGACATCATCAACGCCAAGATCACGCAGCTGCTTCCGAGCAAGGAAGACTGGAAGGCCAGCACCGGGCCGGTCGCACGCGGAACCGTTCTCGGATTCTTCCTCGGCATCCTGCCGGGCGGCGGCGCCGTGATCTCGTCGTTTGCATCCTACGCGCTGGAGAAGCGGCTGTCGAAAACGCCGGAGCGTTTTGGTCATGGCGCGATCGAAGGCGTGGCGGGACCCGAAGCCGCCAACAACGCCGCAGCCGGCGGCGCCTTCATTCCACTGATGACGCTGGGCATCCCGCCAAACGTGGTGATGGCGTTGTTGCTGGGGGCGTTCGTCATCCACGGAGTGCAGCCGGGCCCGCTGCTGATCACCCAGAATCCCGGCCTGTTCTGGGGCATCGTCGCCAGCATGTATATCGGCAACGTAATGCTGCTGGTGCTCAATCTGCCGCTGATCGGCATGTGGGTTCAGCTGCTGAAGCTGCCCTACAACATCCTGTTCCCGCTGATCATCCTGTTCACGATCATCGGCGTCTATTGCTCCAGCAACAACGTGTTCGACGTCTACGTCATGATCGCGTTCGGCGTGATCGGCTATTTCATGCGCAAGCTCGGCTACGAGCCGGCGCCGCTGGTGCTGGCCTTCGTGCTCGGGCCCATGCTGGAAAACAACCTGCGCAAGTCGTTGATCCTTTCGCAGGGCGACCTGATGACCTTCGTAACCCGGCCAATCTCGGCCGCCTGCCTGGCGCTGGCCGTGCTGCTGCTGATCGGACCGCTGCTGCCGTCGCTGCGCAAGAAGCGCGAGCTGGTCGCGCTGGATGAAGGGGTTTGATCCCTTAAGCGCGCAGCTAGCTCGCCTTGATCATCTTCAGCGCACCCGGTTTCGCCGGCTGCGCCATCGCCCGCGTCAAAATCAGCGCTTCCTTCTTCAGCATCTCCGCAAGCTCGGTTTCGCGCCGCCTGATCCGGTCGCTGGAGGCGCCGACGCTCAGCGCTGCGATCACCTGACCGGCGTCATCGCGGATCGGCACGCCGACCCCGCCCATGCCGGGAAGCGCGACGTCGATCTGCACGGTATGGCCGTGCTTGCGCGCCGCGACGATTCGCTCGCGCAGGTATTTTGGCGTGATGCGCGGCGATTTCGCCAGCCGCGGCATGATGATTTCGATGATGGCGTCGATCTCGGCATCCGGCAGCCACACCATCAGCGCGAGGCTGCCGGCGCCGACGCCGAGCGGCCGCCGGCTGCCGATCTGCAAATAGTTGGGCTGCAATGGATGGCTGCCGACGGAACGCGCCAGGTACAGCGCCTCGACGCCGCTGCGCACCGACAATAACGCGGTATCGGCGGATCGCTCGGACAACCGCAGCAGGCTCGGCTGCGCCAGTTCGGCGATGTCGACGGTGCGGCGCGCGCTGACCGCCATCACCCGCGCCTCCTGGCCGAGTTCGTAGGTTTTTGCCCCGGTCACGCGACTGACAAAGCCTTCCTCGATCAGCGAGCCGAGGATGCGCAGCGCCGTCGCCTTGTTCAGCGAGGTGGCGTCCGCGATCTCGGTGAGCCGCAGCGGCGCGTTCTGCGCCAGCACGCGCAGGATCGCGCAGACCTTCTGGATGGCGTTGAAATTGGCCGGCTGCCCGACGACGGACAGCGCTGGCTTCTTCTTTGGCGAGGTCGCGTTCATGCCGCCCTTCCCTTGCATCGCGCTTGCCTGATCCTAGAGAACGCGGCGCGCGGACGACAGGGAATTATTTCGCATGGCGATACGTTGAGCTGAATTTTGTAGCGTGAAACGACGATTTCGCGCCGCAGCATTGTTCTTATTCCGTCACACGAACCATTGCCGGCATCACGATTTACGCGGCATCTCGCCGAGATCCCAGAACAGGCCTGCCATGATCGCCAGCGCCTCCTCAGTGACCGGCAAGAGAATGTGTTCATCCGGTGCGTGCTGCGAGCAGCCGGGATAGGAGTGCGGAATCCAGATCGTCGGCAGGCCAAGCCCTTCGGCAAAGACGCCGTTGGGCAGCGAGCCGCCGATGTTCGGCAGAATCGCCGGCGCCTTGCCGGTGGTCTGCCGGATCGAGTTCGCCGCCCAGCTGACCCACGGGCTGTCGAAGTCGGTACGTGAAGCGCCGAACCTCTGCTGCCCGCTGACGTCGACCATGGAGAAGCCATTGGCGTGCAGATAGGTCCTGACAGCGTCGACCACCTTTTCATATTCCGTGCCGACCACGAAGCGAAGCTGCAGCACGGCGCGGGCCACCCCCGGTATCGCGTTTGCCGGCTGCTCGATATTGCCCGATGACATCGCCAGCACTTCGAGCGTGTTCCAGGCATAGACCCGTTCGGCGGCCGACAGGCCATCCTCGCCCCAGTTCTCGGAAACCTGCGGCTCGTCCGCCGTGGGCTCGACCTCGACATCGGCGAGCGCTACGCGGATCTGGTTCGAGATGCGCGGCGGCTTCATCACATCCAGCTTCATCCGCCCCCTGTGATCGACCAATGCTGCGATGGCGTTGGCCAGGATGGTGGCGGGGTTGGCGAGCAGGCCGCCCCAATTGCCGGAATGATTGCCGCCTTCGCGCAAATTGACGTCGAGATGGATTCGCACGCCGCCACGGCAGCCAAGGAAGATGGTCGGTCGATCCGCAGAAAGCCGCGGGCCGTCGGACGCGAGCAACAAGTCTGCCTTGAGTTCATCGTGCAGCGACTCGCAGACCTCAGCCAAATCCGGCGAGCCGATCTCCTCGCTGGTCTCGATGATGAACTTGGCATTGAAACCGAGCTTGCCGCCGCGGGCTTCACGGACGGCGCGCAGCGCCGCCATGTTGATGCTGTGCTGCCCCTTGTTGTCGGCGGTGCCTCGGCCGTAGACGCGATCGCCCTTGGTCGTGGTTTGCCAGGGATTGAGATTGTCGCGCCATTCACCGACCATGCCGCCCACGACGTCGCCGTGGCCGTAGGAGAGAAGCGTCAACAACGACGGATCCTCTCGATAGTCCGCCAGCAGATATGGGCCCTTGCCGATCGGCGACTCGATCACACGCGTGGAAAACCCGAGCTCTTCGAATGCAGGCTGCAGCCCCTCCACGAGATAGGCGCGCAAGGGATCGCCGGGCAACGGTTCCTGGCTTTGCGTCTGAAAACCGACCCGGCGGTTGAGCTCGGCGAGAAATTCGCCGGAATGAAATTGCTGACGGACATTTTCGATCGCGTCGGCTCTTGTCGTCATGCTCTTTCCCTTTTGCGTTCGCGAACGTATCACTGGTCAGCGTATCGAAACAATCTATCTACTGGAAGTAGCATGGGTCGGGCCGAATGGGGACTTGCTATGCCTCATGGTATGCAACAATTTCCGCCAACAGCCCGGCACCCGACCGGGCGGCGTATCCGGGAATACCAAGGTTCCACCATCATGAACAAGCAGATCCGGCTCAACGCCTTTGCCATGAACTGCGTGGCGCATCAATCGCCGGGGCTGTGGACCCATCCGCGCGACCGTACCCTTGATTATAATCGCCTGCCCTATTGGCTCGACCTGGCCAGGACGCTGGAGCGCGGCCGGTTCGACGGCCTGTTCCTCGCCGACGTGCTCGGCGTCTATGACGTGTTCGGTGGTAGCCCGGATGCGGCCCTGCGCAATGCGACGCAGACTCCGGCGAACGAACCTCTGATGCTGATCCCGGCGATGGCGGCGGTGACCAGGCATCTCGGCTTCGGCGTGACGAGCAATTTGTCGTTCGAGCCGCCCTA
This sequence comes from Bradyrhizobium sp. LjRoot220, assembly GCF_964252915.1. Classification (NCBI taxonomy): domain Bacteria; kingdom Pseudomonadati; phylum Pseudomonadota; class Alphaproteobacteria; order Hyphomicrobiales; family Nitrobacteraceae; genus Bradyrhizobium; species Bradyrhizobium sp. LjRoot220. Next base: position 658,729 of record NZ_CAXUPS020000003.1, on the reverse strand, counting down.
CCCCTTCGCGCGGCGGATGTCGACGCTCGACCATCTCACCGAGGGACGGATCGGCTGGAACGTGGTGACCGGTTATCTCGACAGTGCCGCGCGCGGCGCCGGCAGGGACAAGCAGACCGCGCATGACGACCGCTACGATGTCGCCGATGAATATATGGAGCTGGTCTACAAGCTCTGGGAAGGCAGTTGGGAAGACGCCGCGGTGCTGCGCGACCGGGCGCGCGGCATTTTCGCCGACCCTTCGAAGGTGCATCCGATCGCGCATGAGGGTAATCATTACCGGCTCAATGCCATTCATCTGAGCGAGCCATCGCCGCAGCGCACGCCGGTGCTGTACCAGGCCGGCACCTCGCCGCGCGGGCGGCAGTTCGCGGCGAAGCACGCCGAATGCGTGTTCATGTCGGGCCCGTCGGCCAAGATCATCGGGCCGCGCGTCGCCGCGATCCGCGCGCTGGCACGCGAGATCGGCCGCAACCCGGCTGAGATCTTGATGTTCAGCATGATGACGATCATCCTCGGGCGCACCGAGGCGGAGGCAAGGGCGAAATACGCCGACTACCGCAAGCACATCAATCCCGAAGGCGCGCTGGCGCTGATGTCGGGTTGGACCGGCGTCGATTTTTCCAGCTACGACCTCGACCAGCAGGTCCGCCACGTCCAGAACGACGCCGGCCGTACTGCCCTGGACAACGTCACCCGCGCCGATCCGGACCGGGTCTGGACCGTACGCGAAGTCGTCGAGCACGTCGGCATCGGCGGCGCCGGCCCCGTCGTGGTCGGCACGCCCGAGAAAGTCGCCGACGATATCGAGGCCTGGTTCGAGCAGACCGATGTCGACGGCCTTAACGTCGCCTTCGCAACCTCGCCCGGCGACTTCGAGGATATCGCCGACATGCTGGTGCCGGAATTGACGCGGCGCGGGCGATACAAGAGCGCGTATGCCGAGGGTACGCTGCGCGAGAAGCTGTTCGGCGCGGGGCGCGCAAGGCTGACGGCGGGGCATCCGGCGAGCCGGTATCGGCCGGGTGCGCGGGCGGCGGAGTAAATAGTCTCCGTCATTCCGGGATGGTGCGCTTGCACCAGACCCGGAATCTCGAGATTCCGGGTTCGCGCTTCGCGCGCCCCGGAATGACAAGCGTCAATTCACCGAATTGTTCACCACCACCTCGATCAGCTTGGCGCCCGGGCGGCTGAACGCCGACGACAGCACCGACTTCAACTGGCCGGGATCGGTGACGCGCGCGGCTTCCAGCCCGAGCGATTTGGCGATGCCGGTGAAATCGACCGGCGGATCGACGAAATCCATGCCGACATAATGATCGTCGCCGTGGAAGGCGAGCAGGCGCTGCTTGATGATGCGGTAGCCGCCATTGTTGACGATGACGAAGGTCAGCGGCAGCTTGTGGTTGGCCGCGGTCCACAGCGACTGGATCGAATACATCGAGCTGCCGTCGCCGGAATAACACACCACCGGCCGCTCCGGATTGGCGAGGCTGACGCCGACGGAGGCCGGCAGTCCCCAGCCGATGCCGCCGGAGGCCAGCGCGTGATAGCCGTAGCGATCGCGATGCGGCCGCAGCGCCAGGATCTGCCGCGACGACGTCAATCCTTCGTCGACCAGGATCGCATTGTCAGGCATCGCCTCGACCACTTGCAGCGCCAGCCAATCCGGATCGATCGGCGATTTGGTGCTGGCCTTCGAAATCTGTTCGATCAGTGGCTTCCGTTTCGCGTTCCAGTTCGTTGCCGCCAGCGCGGCCACGCCCTGCTTGGCACGCGTCTCGAGTGCGCCGCCGCCGGCCGCCTTCAGCGCCGGCAGCAGCGCGCGCAGGGTTTCCTTGACGTCGGCCTTCAGCGCGATCTCGGCGCCGTAATTCTTGGCAAGATCCCAGTCGACCAGGCCGATCTGCACGATGCCAAGCCCGTCGGGCAGCGGATCGACCTCGCTGTAGACCGACATCCGCAGCGGATCGGCGCCGAGCACAATCATCAGGTCGTAGGGCGACAGCACCTCGCGGACCTGCTTCTGCAGGCGCGACAGCGCGCCCATGAAGCACGGGCTTTCCGACAGGAAATGCGCGCCGTATGGCGTCGAGCACTGATAGGCGGGTGCGCCGATCGTCTCCGCGAACTGCGCGGCTTCCTTCAACGCGTCGCTCTTGACGATTTCGTCGCCGGTGATGATGACCGGCCGCTCGGCCTTCAGGATGCGCGCGACCAGCGCCCCGAGCGCTTCGTCGGACGGTTTGACGCGGGTATCGACGCGGGTCGAGCGGCCGAGTTCGACGCCGGCTTCGGCGTTGAGGATGTCGCCCGGCAGCGAAATGAACACCGGCCCGGTCGGCGGCGTCATCGCAATTTTGGCGGCACGGCGCACGATGCGCGGCAGATCCTCCAGCCGCGTCACCTCGACGGCCCATTTCACCAGCGGCTCCGCCATCTGCACCAGCGGCCCATACAGCACCGGCTCCATCAGACCGTGGCCCTGCTCCTGCTGGCCCGCGGTCAGGATCATCGGCGTGCCGGTGAAACTCGCGTTGAACAGCGAACCCATCGCATTGCCAAGGCCGGGCGCGACGTGGACGTTGCAGGCGACGAGCTTGCCGGAGGCGCGGCTGTAACCATCGGCGATCGCGACCACCAGGCTCTCCTGCATCGCCATCACATAGGTGAGATCAGGATGATCCTTCAGCGCATGCATGATCGGCAGTTCGGTGGTGCCGGGATTGCCGAACAGATGCGTGATGCCCTCGTCTTTCAGCAGCGCGAGAAAGGCCGAGCGCCCGGTGATGCGATTTTTCATTTTTCCTCCTGCCCGCGGCTCATTGGCCGGCGGGATCAAGCCATCATGACGATCGGCAATGATGAGATCAAATGGAGCGCGGTCATGGCTGCCCTGCGTGGGAGGAGAGCGTGCAAAATCAAAACATCCCCTCGCGATCAGTCCGTTTCTTCTTTTTCGAGCGCTGCCAGACCACGCCGGGATAGCCTTTCAATGGCACCAGCGGTTCGCCGGTGTAGGCCCATTCCTGCAGTTCCTCGATCGCGATGTGATAGAGCGGCTGGCGGCCGGTGCGGCCTGTGAACAGCGCGCGGGGAATGTTGACCATGTGCGGCGAACGCGGGCGTTCGTAGGCGATCGGCGTGCCGCAGCTGGTACAGAAGCTGCGCACGGTTTTCGTCGCCTCGTCCTCGTAGCGCGTGATCGAGGTCTTGCCCTTGGTGATGCGGAAGCGCTTGCGCCAGCTTCCGACATAGGTCGCGTAGGCCGCGCCATGCGCGCGCCGGCTCGCCGAGGTGTGATCGTGCCAGGCCCAGCGCGCGGGCACGTCGATATCGAAACAGACTTTGCCGCACAGGCATTGGCCGGCGGCGGGTTTGCCCACCGCCACCGGCTTCGTCTTCTTCTTTTCCGTTTCTTCCTCTTCCGGAAACATGTTCGGTCCTCATTTCGTCATTGCGAGGAGCGTTCGCGACGAAGCAATCCATTCTTTCTTTACGCGGCGCGATGGATTGCTTCGCTTCGCTCGCAATGACGGCGGGGTGTTATGCCTGCGCCAACTCGTCGTGCGCGGGGTAGTCGGTGTAGCCGGCGACGTCGCCGCCATAGAAGGTCGCGCGGTTATAGGGCGTCAGCGGGAAGCCGCGTTGCAGGCGGCGCGGCAGGTCCGGATTGGAAATGAAGATCCGACCGAACGCGATCGCGTCGGCATGGCCGTCGGCGATCGCGGCGTTCGCGGTCTCACCGGTGAAGCCGCCGGCTGATATCAGCACGCCTTTCCAGATCGGGCGAAACAGCACCATGGCCGAGGGCACGTTCTGATGGTTGACCTCGGCGCGGCCGGCGCCGCTGGAGCGCGGTTCTATGAAATGCAGATAAGCCAGCCCGAGCGGATTGAGCGATTGCACGACATGGGTATAGAGCGGCATCGGATCGGGCTCGCCGCTGCCATTGGCGACGCCATAGGGTGACAGCCGCAGGCCGACGCGGCTGGCGCCCCAGACCTCGACCACGGCCTCGGTCACTTCCATCAGGAAGCGCGTGCGGTTCTCAATGGAGCCGCCATACTGATCGGTGCGCAGATTGGTGTGTGACTGCAAAAACTGCTCGATCAGATAGCCGTTGGCGCCGTGGATCTCGACGCCGTCGAAGCCGGCGGCAAGCGCATTCTTCGCCGCCTGCCGGTAGGCATCGACCACGCCGGGAATCTCCGATGTCTCGAGCGCGCGCGGCGTCTCGTAGGCCACGGCCTTGCCGTCGGCCGTCCCGGTCTTCAGATCGGGCGGGATCGCGACCGCCGATGGCGCGACCGGCAGCACGCCGCCGGGCTGGAACGAGGAATGCGAGACGCGGCCGACATGCCAGAGCTGCAGGAAGATCACGCCGCCCCTGGCATGAACGGCATCGACGACTTTCCGCCAGCCGGCGATCTGCTGCTCGGTATAGATACCGGGAACACCTGGGCTGCCAAAACCCGTCGCCGTCACCGGCGAGGCCTCGGCGATCAGCAAGCCGCCCGGCGTCGCGCGCTGGGCGTAATATTCCGCATTCAGCGGCCGCGGCGCGAGGCCGGGCTTTTCCGCCCGCATCCGGGTCAGCGGCGCCAGGGCGAGACGATGTTTGAGTTGGTAGGGACCGATCTGCAGCGGCGAAAACAACGATGGATAATTCATGCCGGTCTGGAACTCCAAGTTCTCCGTATTCATACGAGTATGTAACCGGTTCCGCTTGCCCGTAAAAGACTGGAGCGGCTTTTGTTTGAAGCGATGCGATAGCCCGCTCGAAACCGTATAGTGAGCAAGCATTCATGCCGAAACCGAGCGTTACCTCGCTTCCCTCCCTCAGCGTTCGCATTGATCTTGGTGCGGAAGCCCGGATCGGACCGGGCAAGATCCAGCTGCTGGAGAACATCCACACCTGCGGCTCGATTTCGGCCGCGGGCCGCGCGATGGAGATGTCGTACAAGCGGGCGTGGGATCTGGTCGACGAGATCAACCGCATCTGCCGGCAGGCCGCCGTCGAACGGCGGACCGGCGGCAAGCATGGCGGCGGCGCGGTGCTGACAGCGTTCGGCGTCTCGCTGGTCAGGCGCTACCGCAAGATCGAGCGCAACGCCGCGAGTGCAGCGCGCAAGGAGCTGCAGGCGCTGCGGACCGAGATCGGGCGGAAGAAGAAGCGGGCGGGGTGAGAGCAGTTCGCCGCGGCCGTCGTCCCGGCCTTGAGCCGGGACCCATACTCCGTGACCTTCGTTGTTGTGCAAGGCATCTAACGTCGGCGATCTCACCGATGGGCCGCGGCGTATGGGTCCCGGCTCAAGGCCGGGACGACGTAACCCCTAACCCGTCTTGATCCAGACCGCCTTGACGTTGAGATACTCTTCCAGGTGCTGCTTGCCTGACTCACGGCCGTAGCCGCTCATCTTGTAGCCGCCGAACGGCACCGCGGGGTCCATCGCCTGGTAGCAATTGACCCAGACCGAACCCGCGCGCAGCGATTTCGCAACTTGATGCGCCTTGCTGACATTGCTGGTCCAGACACCGCTGCCCAATCCAAACGTCGTGGCGTTGGCGCGCGCGATCAGCTCGTCGGTGTCCTTGAAGGAGATCGCCGAGATCACCGGGCCGAAGATTTCCTCCTGCGCGATCCGCATATTGTCCTGCACGTTGGCGAACACGGTCGGCGCCACGAAATAACCCTTCGACAGCGCCCCCTCGGTCAGCGGCGCACCGCCGGTCAACGCCTTGGCGCCCTCCTTCTGGCCGATCGAGAGATAGCTGGAGACGCGCTTCATCTGCTCCGCCGACACCAGGGGTCCGATCTGGGTGTTCGGATCGAGGCCGTTGCCGACCTGCAGCTTCTTGCCGAATTCGGCGACGCGGCCGACGAACTCGTCATAGATCTTGTGCTCGACGAACAGCCGCGTGCCCGCGCTGCAGATCTGGCCGGAATTGGCGAATACCGCCATCGCTGCTCCCGGCACCGCCGCGTCAAGATCGGCGTCGGCGAACACGATGTCGGGCGATTTGCCGCCGAGTTCGAGCGATACGCGCTTGAGGTTGCCGGCCGAGGCCTTGACGATGGCTTGCCCGGTGACGTGCGAGCCGGTGAAGGCGATCTTGTCGACGCCGGAATGCGAGGACAGCGCCGCACCCGCGGTCTCGCCATAGCCCGGCACCACGTTGACGACGCCGGGCGGAATGCCGGCCTCCATGCAGAGTTCGGCGAGCCGCAGCGAGGTCAGCGGCGATTCCTCGGCCGGCTTCAGAATCACGGTGCAGCCGGTCGCAATCGCCGGACCAATCTTCCAGACGCTGGCGCTGAGCGGACCGTTCCAGGGAATGATCGCGCCGACGACACCGACCGGCTCCTTCAGCGTGTAGGAGAAGATGTCGCCGGGCAGCGAGTTCTCGATGGTCTCGCCGTGCAGCGCGGTGGCCTGGCCGGCATAATACCTGAGCATGCCGAGCACGCGCAGCCGGTTGCCGCGGGTGCGGCTGATCGGCGCGCCCATGTCGAGCGTATCGAGCTGCGACAATTCCTCAAAGTTCTGCTCGACGAGATCGGCGAGCTTCAAAAGCAGGTTCTGTCGTTCGAACGGCTTGACCTTGCTCCATGGCCCCTCGAAGGCACGGCGGGCGGCCGCGACCGCGCGGTTGATGTCCTCGGCGTCGCCTTCGGCGACCGTTGCCAGCAACTCGCCGGTCGCGGGGTTATGGGTCTCGAACTTCTTGCCGGAAGCCGCATCGACCCATTTGCCGTCGATCAGCATCTTCTTGTAGGTGCCATCCGCATAAGGATGGCGCGTGATCGGAACTGGTTGTGATACAGCCATGTGTTTACTCCCTTGGATCGATAGGCATTGTTGTGATGCGTGATACCGTTATATCTAGATAACTACAACGTCGAACCGGACCGTAAAGCGGAACGAGCCGCCCGGTGCGCCGCGGAAATGAAGACCTGCCATGCCGGTTCGTGCGTGATCGATACCGCATATTGTCCTGATGAAGATTTGCCCCGATAGTGTAGCCCGATTTGTGTCCGGAGGAAGTCTGCATGCCCCATCCCGCCATGTCCGGCAATCATGTCGCCGTGATCACCGGAGGCGCGTCCGGCATCGGGCTTGCGGCCGCGATGCGGTTCGCCGGCCTCGGCATGAAGGTCTGCATTGCCGATATCGGCGCCAGCAGGCTGGCTGAGGCCGCCATGAAACTGTCGTCGGTCGCCAAAAGCGACGCCGATCTGATGACCGCCGAGGTCGATGTCGCCAGGTTCGAGGACGTCGCCAAACTCGAAGCCGCCGTGCAGAAGCGGTTCGGCGGCACCGACATCCTGATGAACAATGCCGGCATCGGCCCCGACAGCAACAGCTTTGGCCCGCTGGAGAACTGGCAACGGATTCTCAACGTCAATCTCTGGGGCATCATCCACGGCACGCAGGTGTTTGCGCCGTACATGATCGAACGCGGACGGCCCGGGCTCATCATCAACACCGGCTCCAAGCAAGGTATTACAACGCCGCCCGGCAATCCCGCCTACAATGTCTCCAAGGCCGGCGTGAAAGCGCTCACCGAGGCGCTGCAACACGAGCTGCGCAACACCGACGGCTGCCAGATCAGCGCGCATCTGTTGATTCCCGGTCACGTCTTCACCGGCCTCACTGCACGCGGCCGAGCTGAGAAGCCTGCTGGAGCCTGGACGCCGGAGCAGACCGTCGATTTCATGATCGGACGCATCGATGCCGGCGATTTCTACATCCTCTGCCCTGACAACGACGTGCCGCGGCAACTCGACGAGCGGCGCATGCTGTGGGCCGCCGGCGACATCGTCGAAAACCGCCCGGCATTGTCGCGCTGGCATCCGGATCATGCGGCGGCGTTTGCGCGGTTTGTGAAGGGGGAGTGATATAACTGGGCGTCGTCCCGGCCTTGAGCTCAGATGCGCAATTGCGCATTGGGGGACCCATACTCCGCGGCAGTCATTGTTGAACAAGGTCTCTAACGCCAACGTTCTCACCGATAGGCCGCGGCGTATGGGTCCCTGCGTTCGTTCGCAGGGACGACGGCGGTGTTTGTTGTTGCACCATCATTCAAAACGCAGTTTCGCATTCTCGCGGTGCATCGCGCCCGAGGCTTGCTGGAAACTTCCCGCCCTCTCATAAGAGGGCGCAGGGAAGACCGGGTGCGCGCTGCACCCGCGGTCTCGTGTGCGATATGCACAAAACAAAATGCACACGAGCATACAGGGCAGCGGTGAACACCCGGCCTTCCCTGCGCAATGGCTTTACGGCTTATAACGTGCTCTCCCCGGAGAACGGCTCTTTTGCCTCCGTAGCGCCCTGGGAGCTATTGCCTCCAGGTGCATTGACGCCAGCACCGCGACGTCAGGACCACACGTCTTCACCGTACGCTTTTGTCACGATCGTCAATCGCAACATCAGCGTCCACCGCAACCCGTCCAACGTCCGTGACGACGGCCGACGCCCTTCTGAGTAGGACGGGATGGCTAGGGATATACTCTGATTTACCATTCTGGAAAAGCGAAATATTTTTTATTTTGGGGCTTGACACGATTTCTGACAAACGGAAGTGATTTGCCCGTCGGGTCAATTGGTCGCACCCGACTATCATTGCGGCAATGCGATGGGTGGAGCGAAGCGATACCCATCGCTTGCGGGTTACGAAAGGATGGGTTTCGCGAAGGGCTCAACCCATCGAACTCTGCGATTTTTTGAGCGCTTACCTGACCAAGCCATCAATGATAAAGATGAGGGGCCAACTCGCACGGGAGCAGGCTGTGAAATCATTTGGTCTGGCGGTCATGCTGGGCGTCACGGCGGCGCTGTCACCGGCGCGCGCGCTCGAGGTGACCGGCAACTCCGGCTTTCTCGGAGAATGGGAGGTGACCGCCACCGTCACCGAAACCGCATCCGGCCGCATCAAGGACTACCGCGGCCCGCTCGTGTTGAAACATGTCGGCCTGTGCACGCAGGACGGCCCGGTGGAGAAGAAGGGCGAGATGCGCCTGCAGATCTCGGCCTCGTCGCAATTGAACGCGACATTGTCACTGCCGGGCACCGAATGCACGGCGAGCGGGCCATTGTCCGATAGCTATAACGGCACCATGACTTGCTCGGACCGGCAGGTCATTCCGCTCAGGCTGCGGGTGAAATAGTCGAGAGCCCCTGCCTTAGCCGCCGGATATGCCGGCGACACGCAGGCCTGCGGTGAACCGGTCGACGAAGCCCTGATCATTGCAGAAGAAGAGCTCCTGCCGCGCGGTATCGGTTTTGTAGCCCGGCTTGCGTTGCAGCAATTCGGCGGCCACCGCTTCGGCCTGCGCCTTCTCGCCGAGACGGCCGAGCGAGGCCGCCAGTGTAGCAAACGCCCGATACGTGACATTCGGCTGCCGGGTTGCCCTGCGGGCAAACTCGGCGGCGATGTCGTACTCACCGAGCGAAAAATGCGCCCAGGAGCGCACGTGGTGGAAACTCCATAGGTGGCTGTCGCGCGGACTGAGTATGGTCGCTCGATCGAGCAGGGTTTCCGCTTCGAGCTCGCGCCCGTACCACAGCAGATTGAATCCTTGCGCAAAATATCCCTGGGCAAAGCTTGGATTGAGTTCCAGCGACAGGTCGATGGCCGCGAGCGCTTCGTCATTCTGACGGGTCAGGCATAGCGCGCGCCCGAGCGCGCATTGACAAAAACAATCGAGGTCGTCGAGCGCCACGGCGGCCCGCGCCTGGCGCAACGCCGTTTCCAGCCGCGCCGGGCGAACCTTTGGATCGTCATACAGCGAGCGCTGCACATTGACATAGGCGAGCGCGCCGTGGCCGCGGGCGAAATCCGGATCTGCTTCAAGCGCGCGCTGAAAATAGGCCTCGGCCTGGTCAAACCCCGGCGTGGTAAATCGCCATAGATTCCACAAGCCTCGCTGGTAGCAATCCCAGGCGTCGAGGTTTTCCGGCGCCTTGCGGGCGGCCAGCTGCTGCTCCAACTTCGACAGTTCGGGTTCGATCGTGGCGGCGATCTGCCTTGCCATCTCCTCCTGGATGTCGAAGATATTTTCGAGCTGGAAATCGTACTTGTCGGACCAAAGTTGTTTTCCGTCCGCCGCCCGGGCCAGTTCCGCCGTGATCCTGACCATGTCGCGACTCTTGCGAACGCTGCCGGACATCACATAACTCACGCCGAGCTGGGCACCGACTTCACGGGCGTCGACCACGCGTCCCCCGAATCCGATCGTCGAGTGGCGCGAGATCACGGAAAGCCAACGATTGCGGGCCAGCAGGCGGATGATGTCTTCCGTCAAGCCGTAGCTGAAATAGTCGTTCTCCGGGTCATTCGACATGTTCCCGAACGGCAGCACGGCAATCGACGATCGCGTGATAGCTTCCGCCTTCACGGCTTCCGAGACGACATCGTCGAGGTGAGATATGTCGGTGGCAATCGAGACCCGCGCGGGAGCGACGCTCGCCGCCGCGGTGTCGTCAGGTACAAGCCGGACCGCATCGGCATCCGACGCTGCGACCGCCTGAACATCGCCGACGAACCGGAAGCCACGCCGGTGCAAGGTTTTGATAAAGAGCTGATCTGTTCCGTTGTCGCCAAGCACGCGCCTTGCGCCATTGATGCGACTGGAGAACGCGGCTTCGGAAATCGCCCGGCCATTCCAGACTGTGTCGATCAACTCATCCTTGCTGACGACCCGGTCATGGTTGCGCACGAGATGAACAATGACGTCGAAGACCTGAGGCTCGATATGGACGGACACACCCTCGCGGCGCAACTCGTGCTGGCCAAGGTCGATCTCGAAATTGGAAAAACGGTATTTCATTACCACCTCGATTGAGGCCACGCCACAATCATTATCGATGCAGATCGAAATCAACCTCTGGCGGAGGAAAAACCAACCTCTCCTGAAGGAGTCCGCCAAGCGTGAGGAAGCATCTCAACTTACAGAGGGGTCAATGATCATTCAACCGGAGATGCCACCATGATCGGCTCATCTGATTTCCACCCATCCGGACCTTCCGCCAGACGGTCCGTTGCCGCACGGCACCGCGGCCAACATCATGCGATGCGGCTGCCTGCGTCGTTCCAGCGGTCGACGGCGCCAACTCTGCTGAGGAAGATCTTCGTCCTGGCAGCGCGCCTGCGGCGATTCCTCAACGGCCGGGTTGCGGCCTCGATCGCCCGCCATGAGCAGCAGGCCGCGTCATTCGCGCAGCGGGAGTTTGATCAACGCCGACTGAACAGCACGCGCATCTATTGCGGCCCGATCGACCAGGTCCTGGCGGCAGCAAGGTTTAAGCGCGCCGCCTGAACAGGCCTGAACGAAGTAATTTCCAAGCAACCGTATATTTCAAGGAGACTGAAGATGTCGACTACGATGCAAACAGCTGCGCCTGCCGCCATCCCTTCCTTTGCAATGCGACTGCTCGCCCTCTGTTACGGCGGCCTCGCTTATCTTATTTTTCTCGGCACTTTCCTGTACGCGTTCGGCTTCGTCTCGCGATTGGTCGTACCCAAGACCATCAACACCGGTTCGACATCTTCGCTGTCGACAGCATTGTTGATCAACCTGGTGCTGATGTCGATCTTCGCCGTTCAACACAGCGGAATGGGCGGCAGGGTTTCAAAAGGCTGTTCGCGCGCTTCGCCTCACCGGCGATCGAGCGCTCTACCTACGTCCTGCTGGCGAGCCTCAGCCTGATCTTGCTATTCTGGCAATGGCAGCCGATGCCGACGGTGGTCTGGAACATCGAAGGGCCGGTTTTCGCCGGCGTCGTAATCGCGATCGGCTTTATGGGCTGGCTTATCGTGCTCTACAGCACATTCCTGATCAGCCATTTCGAGCTGTTCGGATTGACGCAGGTGGTGACGCATTTCGCCGGACGCATGGCTGCGCCCGTCAAGTTCAGGACGCCGGGGCTGTATCGCCTGGTCCGGCATCCCATCTATCTCGGCTTTATCATCGCGTTCTGGTCAACGCCGGTCATGACGGTGGGGCACTTGCTGTTCGCATCAGTGACGACGGCCTACATCTTCGTCGGCATCTGGCTGGAAGAGCGCGACCTGGTCGCTTTCTTCGGCGAGGAATATCGCAAGTATCGCGAACGGGTCGCCATGCTGCTGCCGGGCCTGTTCTGAGCAATACGAGCGAATGCACTGTGAATTGGTCGGAACGGCCGGCTTGCCCAGCGGAGCCTTCGCGCTGTCAGGAAAGAATGACGGCCTACAGCGTCTCTTGCTTGTGGCCGCATTGCTTGCAGGCGAATTTGACGCGGGTCGCACCCTTTTCGGCCTGCAGGCGATTGGGCGCGCCGCATTTGCCGCAAGTTGTCTCGATCCGCGTGTTGCCCTGCTTGATCGTCAGATTTCTCTTTTCCATGGTCTCGCGGATCAGGCGCTCGGCCTCCTCGCGCATCGCTTGCTTATCCATCAGCCGCACCTTGTCATGAAAAGCGTCCGCCGCGCTCTGTCGCAAGGCACCTAACACATTTCGATGTCGCCAGTCACGCCGCTTCCGGCGTCAATGCGAGGATGCGCCGCACCAGCGCCAGCGCGGTTTCCGTGGCCGGATCGGCTGATATGACGGGAACGGCCAGCACCAGCAGGTCGACCGGTTCATGCGACAAAATGATCACATGCGTGGCGTTGCCGGCCTTCATCAGCGACACCAGCCGCTCGACCGCGGGATCCGACGCGGCAAGCCCCCATGGCGCCTCGGAACGGCGGAGCACCCGGCGCGTCGACAGCAGGTTCCGCAACAATGGCGGATCGTAGGCGGCCAGATCGCTTTCGCGAAGGCGCCGCGCGCTTTCGAACATCGGATGGCGCGCCAGTTCCGCGATCAGTTCATCGCGGGTACGGGCCGCGGACGCGGCGACGGAATTCAAAACCCCGGGGGCCTCGGATTCGAACAACGCGCGCAGGGTGTCGGTCATCAGGCCGATGGTCAGCACGCCGGCAATTGCGATCGCGCAAAAGCGCATGATTTGCGCGGCATCGACATCGGGCGAAACGCATGCGGCAGCCGCCCCTAACAACGCGGAACTCACCAGCCGCAGCGCCGTCATCAAGATGCCCTGCCGCCGCGTCTCGCTGCCGCCCCCGGCGATCAGCACGGCGGTGACCACCAGCAGCGCGCCGAGCGCACCAAGCCGGACCGGCATAAAAGGCGTCAGCGCCTGGTAATCGGTGACGACGAAGGGGATCACGATCAGCGTCCCGGCCGCGAGCCGGCCGATGCTGCGATTCTCCGAGGCCAGCAGCGAGTCGCGGTCCCGCGTCGCCAGCAGCCACGCGCAAACGGCAAATCCCGCGAGCTGAAACAGCGCCAGCATGATCGCGTAAGGCGTCGTGTAGCTCTCCAGCCCGAACAAGCCGCCAACGCCGATCACGACCGCGCCCGCCAGCGCCGCGATCTTGGCCGCGCGCGGCGCATGACGCCGCAAAATGCCTTCGGTGACAATCAGCGCACCGAGCGGCAGCAGCGCCGCCGGAATCAGCGAGAGCCGATCGAGCACGGCGCTGCCGCTCCACCACGCGACGCCGCGCGCCAAAAACAACAGCGCGACCACGCCGAGCAGCAAGAGCAGCCGCTGGGTCAGCGGGCTCCGGGGATCACGCCGATAGAGCGCGAACATCGCGACGCCAAGCCCGAGCGCGCCGCAGAGATTGACGATGGAATCGGCGATCACGCCAGGGGACATTTCAGTCATCGCCCGTTCCCTGACCGCGGCCGCAAGGTGCCGAACGCGCGCGTATCGTCCAGCCAGTGCATCACGGGGAGCACCAGCCGTTGCAGCGCCAGCACCGCGGAGGCCGCCAGCAGCGCCGGCATCGAGCCGGCCGGCACCTCGCGCTGCAGATAGCGCCGCGCGCCGGCGAGATCGATGCGGCCGAGCTGCAGCACATCGTCGCCCCTGCTGTAGTCGAGTTCGCGCAGGCAGAACGCGTTGTAGCGTTCGTCGCGATGTTTTGGCGCAGCGTCGTATGTTTTCTTCAGCGCGTCGGATCCGCCGGTATAGGCGTCGGTGATGACGAAGCGGCCCTCGTCGAAGCCGGCTTCGTCGCCGACGCCGAACACCGCCCGATGCTGCCGCATGATGCCGCGCGCCAGCTGCAGATGGGCAAAGCTCTGCCGCGCGCTAGATTTTTGATTTGACGCGTTTTCTTGACGCGAACCGGTGTCCACTTCGCTGGAAAACGCTCTAGCATCGGGGGATGGATACACATCCGAAAAGGTGTCGCAGACCATGCCGAACACCGCCGGCACCTGCGTCACGTTCGAGATCCATTTGGGACGAAAACCGTCGCGGGCGAACAGCACCAGCGTGGTCAGGCCATAGAGCACCCAGGACAGCCCCTGCCCCTGCACCTCGGGGTCGACCATGACGAGGCCGAGGTGGGTGACTTGCTGCTGCTCGCCGTCGAGCTCGACCGACATCACCGACAGCGCGTTGAAGGCGATCGGGCGGCCGGTGGCTTCCTCGCGGATCAGCGTGACGATGGCGCGCGACAGCCGTTCGCGCTCGCCGGAAAAGATGCCGTAGGTGAGACTGCCGGCCGGCAGGGTTTTGCCGGCAACGGTGCGCAGATCCGCAACGAGTTGGTCGAGGTCCTGCTGCGGCAGCGACAGGCCCGGGCTTTCGACGATCCGCGTCTGCAATCCGGCATGGGTGCGCAGGGTGAGGTCGATGGCTTCCTGCGAAAACGCCTTCAGCCAAAACGCGCCATAGCTGCGCAGGCGCCCGGCTGCAGCGCGGACCTGTCCAAAACCATGACGGATCGCCGAATTGCCGCTCCACAAAGACGTCATGCCACCTGCCCGCACCCGATCCGGATTTGTGCGCCGGGCCCGTTAAGGAGCCATGAGCGCGGCACGTCGCGGTTGCGGCAGGGTAAACGATGTGTTGGCGGCGTCAAACATCCAGCAAGGCAGACATCCGGCAAGGCAAGCAAACGGCGGATGCCGAAGCACCCGCCGTCTGCCTTCGCCAGCCCGCGCCACAGGTTACGCAGACCTGTTAGGAGGTCTTGTTATTTACGGGGTCTTGGAAACTTCCATCAGCAGGCGCTCGGCCTTGGCGTCCTCGATGCGGTTGACCATCCGGGTGCTCTCGTGCATGTCGCGCACGGTCTTGGTCAGGGTGACGCAGCACTGCACCAGCATCAGGATGCCCATCGTCAGATAGCCCTTGATCCAGAGATCGACGGGGAGGAAGTAGACGCCGACGGCGACCATGAAGGCCGAGGCGCCGAACGAGACGTAGGTGAAGGTGACCCAGGCACTGCTGTGTTGGACATTCTGGTTCATGGCGCCATCCTGCTGATAACGGCTAAAATGAAAGACCGGTCTCTGACCCGGTTACATGATCGCGAATCCGTTGCGGACTGTCCGCCGGGGATTTCTGCGCCCGCGCCAGTTAAGGAGCCGTGAGCGAGGCAGCCTCAGGTTGCGGCAGGGTAAATGATGCATTGCGGCCACGTCAAATGATTCATGACGGGGAACCGCTGATGTCGCCGGGCCGGGCCTCCTGGGCGCGATAGTCGTGTGCGAGCAGCGAGCATACGCCGGCGCAGAGCGCACCGCCGAGCCCGAAATACATCGACAGGTCTTGCGGCATCGGTCCAAGGATAGCGGCCGGCAGGATAGCGGCCGCCGTCGCGCCGACCAGTGCCGTCAGGGGCACCCTCAGCAGAATCGGGAGCGATCGAGCCAGGTACCCATCAAGCAGCCCGACGATGCCCATTACCGGAGAGGTGAAGAGAAACAACAGCACCGCGATGCTTGCGGCGAAACTTTCAAGAGGCATTCCAACCGCGACCCAGGTAGCGAGAACCGTCAATGCCGGACCGAGCAGCAGGAATACAAGCGCGCGTTTCATCGAAGTCAGCCCTTCATTGCAGACGGCTACGGCCATATTCGTGCGACATCAGTGAGCACACACCCATGCATTGTGCGCCGCCGATCGCAAGCCACATCGACATCTCCTGCGGCAGCGGTCCAAGCAGGGCGGCCGGCAGACCAACGGCGGCCACCGCGCCGACGAGCGCGATCAGGGGCGCCCGCAAGAAGATCGACAAGGTGCGGGACAGGATGCCGTCGACGAGCCCGGTGATTGCCGATACCAGCAGCCCGATGACAAACACCTGCTTGCCGATGAGCACGAGCCAGGCGTTAAGTCCCCCGCTCGCAACGTCGGGTGACAAGGCGACGAGAACTCCGAGGATCGGACCCAGCAACAGGAACACGAGTGCCCGTCGCAGCGAGGGTGGATCGGCCCGTGCCGGCACGCCGCGAACGTCATCATTTTCGAGAGGATTCTCGGAAGACATACGCATCGTCCTTACCTTTCTCTTGCCTTGTAGCGTGGAGTTCGCGCGGGGTGCGCTCCAACGCGGCCATTGATTGGCTGGAGCGCGCCTCGGGAGAAGCGGGCGGCGGATGCCGAAACATCCGCCGCCCGCCTTCGCCAGCACGCGCCACAGGTTTACGCGGCCTTTGAAACCTCCATCAGCAGCCGCTCGGCCTTGGCGTCCTCGATGCGGTTCACCAGCTTGCCGCTCTCGTGCATGTCGCGGACCGTCTTGGTCAGGGTGACGCAGCACTGCACCATCATGATGATGCCCATCGTGAGATAGCCCTTCATCCAGAGATCGATCGGCAGATAGAACAGGCCGACGGCGACCATGAAGGTGGAGGCAGCGAACGAAACGTAGGTAAAGGTGACCCAGGCGGAACTGTGGGGTTGGACATTCTGGTTCATGATAGTCTCCTGTGTGGATGTTTGAAGTTTGGGTGTTACAGAACTAAGTTTGATTGGGCTTGGTTCAAAAAGTCAGTTCAGGTCGTTTGCGTGCGTTTGGCGTTCAGCCGCGCGAGCACGTCGTCCGCGGTTGATTTCAGGCGTGGTCCAAAACCCTGTTCGGCGAGCTTTTCGGCGGTCGCCAGCGGTCCTGACGCGGTATCGAGTTCGATCAGGGCTTCGTCGGCGGCCTGGGCTTCGATCTGCCGTTCGCGCAAACGCTTCAGCGTCCGTTCCGCTTCGGGCAGCGTGGCTTCGTAGGGGCGCGCCGCTTCGACACCGCCGCGGCGCAGGGCGCGCACCGCTTCTGAGGCGCGGGCCAGACGACGGCCGCGATCGAGATCGGTGATGCGCGCTTCGGCGCCCGAGACCTGGCGCTTCAGGCGCGTGATCTCCGAGGCAAACAGCGTGCGCGCGGTCATCGCGGCGTCGCGGTCGGCTTCGAGATTGGCGATCTGCTGCGCCGCTTCGCGGGCGAGATCCTCACGGCCGCCCTCGAGCGCCGCGGTGGCGCGGACTTCGAGATCGGCGATGCGGGCGTTGGTGGCGTCGAGCCGGCGGCCTTCCTGCTGGTCCTGCGCGATCGCCAGCGCCAGCGTGCGCTTGGAGCGCTCGACGGCGGTTGCCGCGTCGCGCATCTGCTGGTCGAGGATCAGAAGCGCGCTGCGGTCTTCAAGTTCTTCTCCGGCTGCAGCCACGCTACCCCGGAAGAGCGTCAAAACAGTTTTGAACATTGGTAACTCCCTGTGTTATGAGCGTTGCTCATGAACGTTAGTAGCACCAGCGTGAGCAACGTTCAAGAAATATTTGAGCATCGCTCATAAAAAAAGGTGAAGAATGTCTAAGACATTGGAAAGACGAGCCAAATTACGAGAAGATTTGATCCTGGCGGCGGAACGGAGCATTTCCGCGGGCGGATTGGCGGCCCTGAAGACGCGGGAATTGGCCCGGGAAATCGGCTGCGCCAACGGCGCGGTCTATAATCTGGTCGAGGATATGGACGAACTGGTGCTGCTGGTGGGATCGCGCACGCTACGAAGGCTCGATGCGGCGCTTGACGAGGCAGAGAGCGCTGGTCCCCCCTCGCCGACCGAAAAACTGGTGCGCATTGCCGTGGCCTATTGCGATTTCGCCGCCGAAAATCTCGAACTCTGGCGCGCGCTGTTCGAACACCGCATGACGCCGGGCAAACCGATACCGGAATGGGCGGTCAGCGAGCAGATGGATCTGTTCCGACACATCTTCCAACCGCTCGCGGCATTGCTGCCGTCACGATCGGCCGCAGAACTCGGCGTCACCGCGCGCAGTCTTTTTTCCGCCGTGCACGGCATGGTGCTGCTCGGCCTCGAACAGAAGCTGATCGCGGTGCCGGTCGAGGCGTTGCGCGCGGAGATCGCGGTTATTGTGCGGGCGATGGTGAAGGGGCTGAGCTAGTCTCGCAACGATGCCGGCAGCGCCAGTGGCGGCGGCCACGCCCGGCCAAGCCAAGCCAGCGCATGGAAGAAACCGCACACGAACCAGCCCAGCGTGAGCGCAAGGAACGAGAGCGGCCGGAACATCGCCAGGATTTCAGCCAGCGACAAATAATGTCCCGCGATCGAACGGTTGTAGATCTGCGCTGAAATCGCCAGCAGAAGCGCGCCGATCAGGACAAAGAAAATGATCCGCTGCGATTTGGTCAACCACCGCATGACGAGAAAATACAGCGGCGAGACGAACGCCCCCGACATCAAGCCACCAACGATCCAGAAATCCGTCATCTCAGCCCCCTGAGCTCTCGCGACCAGAGATACACAGGAGGCATTGAGGGGCGGTGCGGACGTGAAGTCGGATTTTAGTAAAATTGTATCGAATCGTAGGGTGGGCAAAGCGATAGCGTGCCCACCACTCCGGACAGCAATGCGGATAGATGGTGGGCACGGCGCAAGTGCGCCTTTGCCCACCCTACGCGCTCCTCACACCGTCAACACCGTCGATCCCGTGGTCTTGCGCGCGGCGAGATCGGCGTGGGCTTTCGCTGCGTCCTTGAGCGGATAGGTCTGGTGCACTTCGATCTTGACCGCGCCTGATTTCACCACCTCGAACAATTCGTTGGCCATCGCGACGAGATTCTCGCGCTTGGCGGCGTAGGTGAACAGCGTCGGACGGGTGACGTAGAGCGATCCCTTCGCCGCCAGCAGGCCGAGGTTGAGCGGTTCGACCGCGCCGGAGGACGCGCCGAACAGCGCGGCGACCCCAAGCGGCGCCAGGCAATCGAGCGATTTCAGGAACGTGTCCTTGCCGACGGAATCGTAGACCACCGGCACCTTGGCGCCACCGGTGATTTCGTCGACGCGTTTGACGAAATCTTCCTTGGTATAAATAATCGTGTGGGCGCAACCATGGGCTTGCGCGAGTTTTGCCTTTTCCTCGCTGCCGACGGTGCCGATCACGGTGGCGCCGAGATGCCTGGCCCACTGGCCGAGGATCAGGCCGACGCCGCCGGCGGCGGCATGCAACAAAATGGTGTCGCCGGATTTGACGCGATAGGTCTGGCGGATCAAATATTGCGTCGTCAGGCCTTTCAGCATCATCGCGGCCGCGGTCTTGTCATCGATGCCATCGGGCAGCTTCAGCAGCCGATCGGCCGGAATCAGCCGCGCCTCGGAATAGGCGCCGAGCGGCGAGGCGCCGTAGGCGACGCGATCCCCCGGCTTCAGATCGGTGACCCCGCTGCCGACTTCCTCGACCACGCCGGCGCCCTCGCTGCCGAGCCCGCTCGGCAATTGCACGGGATAGACCCCCGAACGGTTGTAGATGTCGACGAAGTTCAAACCGACCGCGGTGTGGCGGATACGCGCCTCGCCCGGACCGGGCTTGCCGACCTGGACTTCCTCCCAGCGTAGGACTTCGGGACCGCCGGTTGCGTGAAAACGGATGGCGTGCGTCATGGGATGTTTCCTTCGGGTGGGGTCGGGAAAAAATGTTGGGACGGTTCAGGTCTCGATGATGATGACGACGTAGCTGTCCTCGACATGGACCGGAAAGGTCTCGGCCACATAGGGGCCCTTCTCGAGGTCTTCAAGACCTTTGGCCAGTTCTTTGCCGCGTTCCTCCGCGACCGGATAGGAGCAGATTTTGACGCGCTGCGATGCGCGGATTTCCGCGGTCTTGCGGCATGGCGGCAAAGCGCAAATACTCGGCGTCAAGCGGGGCCGGGAAAGATCCGGCTGAACCCGCAGGAAACAGCGACCGGGGAGAAACGTTATGGCGCATACGGAGCGGAAGGCCGCCAGTAGCGAGAACAGCATGCAGATCGACCGACGCAGGTTCCTGGGTACGACGGGTCTTGCTGCCTTCGGGGTCACCCTCGGCATTTCCGGCAGCGGCGCCGGCATTGCCGCCGCCTATGCCCAAGGCGCGCCCGCGGCCGCACCCGCGAAGGGACCGCAATATCTGAAATTTCCTGGCAAAAATGCCGGGCTCGTTGTGCTCGGCGACCGGCCGTTGGTTGCGGAGACGCCGGAAAGCCTGCTCGACGACGACACCACCCCGATCGAGAAGTTCTACATCCGCAACAACGGGCAGATCCCCGAAGAGACGAAAAATCCGGCCGCCTGGAAGATCACTGTTGACGGCGAGGTCAACAACAAGATCGAGATCACGCTCGGCGAGTTGAAATCGAAATACAAGGCGGTGACGCGGCGCATGGTGCTGGAGTGCGGCGGCAACGGCCGCGCGGCGTTCTCGCCGCCGGCGCGTGGCAATCAGTGGACCAATGGCGGCGTCGGCTGCGCCGAATGGACCGGCGTGCCGCTGGCTGACGTGCTGAAGAGCGCGGGGCTGAAGCCAGGCGCGAAATACACCGCGCATTATGCCGCCGACCTGCATCTGTCCGGCGACGCCAGCAAGCCGACCATCTCGCGCGGCGTGCGCATCGAAAAGGCGATGGATCCGAACACGCTGATCGTGTGGGGCATGAACGGCCAGCCGCTGCCGAATATTCATGGCGGGCCGGTGCGCCTGATCGTGCCGGGCTGGGCCGGCTCGGCATCGCAAAAATGGCTGACGCGCATCACCATCCGCGACAGGGAGCATGACGGGCCGGGAATGACCGAGTTTTCCTATCGCCTCGCGATCAAGCCGATGATCCCGGGCGACAAGGGCGATCCGTCGAATTTCCGGATCCTGGAATCGATGCCGGTTCGCTCGATCATCACCAGCCCGGCGAACGGCGCAAAGTTTGCGGCGGGAACGAAGGAGCTGAAACTGCGCGGCGCGTCGTGGGCCGGCGATCTTACGGTCAAGCAGATCGATATCTCGACCGACTTCGGGGCGAGCTGGCAGCGGGCCAAGCTGGAGAAGCCGAAAAACAAATATGACTGGCAGCGCTGGACCGCGAACGTGAAGCTGGCGTCCGATGGCTATTTTGAAATCTGGACCCGCGCGACCGATTCAAAAGGAGCGATGCAGCCGCACCAGGCCGGCTTCTGGAATCCGCAAGGCTATGGCGGCAACGCCATGCACCGGATCGCGGTGCTGGTGGGCTGATGCTGCGATCGATGGCAATAGCGATCGCCGCCCTGCTGTGGACGGCGCCGGCGATCGCCCAAACCGCCTTCACGCCGCGTGACGAAAGCCCGGAGGAATTTAGCCCCGGGCCCGGCCGCGACGAGACCTTCTATGCCTGCACCGCCTGCCATGGTTTCAAGCTCGTGGCCCAGCAAGGCATGACGCGCGCGCAGTGGGACGAGTCGATCAACCTCATGATCCGCCGTCACAACATGCCGCCGCTGGATGACAAGGATCGCGCCGTGGTGCTGGGCTATCTCGAGGCGGCCTATCCCCCGCGCGCGCCGGCGGGTCGCGGAGGCTGGCAGAACCCGTTCGCAAAATAGAGCACGGTGCCGATCACGCGGCTGGCTGCCGGCCGAGATCGACCTCCAACTAGCCCAATTCCAGTTCCACGCGCGCCTGCTTCTTGGTCTTGGCTTCCCTCACCCGGATCGTGACATTTTCGCCCAAGGCGGTGAGAAACCCGAAAATACGTTCATAGGAGAAGCCTGCAAAGTGTCCCCGCATGAGTTTCGAAACGTCGGGTTGCGCCAGTCCCATCAATTTGGCGGCCTGAGCTTGCGTCAGCCCCTTTTCCTTGATGAGGCCGGCAATGCTGATAACCAGGTCGGCCTTTAGGAGGCTGACGTCGGCGTCCGGAAGACCAATGTCCGCAAAGACGTTACCGCTGCTTTTTGTGCTGACTGGTTTTTTCATCTTTGCCCTCCATGGCGGTTTGGTGCAGCGCTACAGCGTCCTTGAGTCTTGAATTGATCTTTGCGATCTCGTTCAGGGGTGTCTTGATTCCCTTGCGAGATTTCTTTTGAAAGGCGTGGAGCACATAAATGATGCCGCGCAATCTGACAGTGTAGACCGCCCTGAAAGTGTTGCCGTCGAAATCAGATATGATCTCGAGAACACCGGCCCCCTTAAACCCTTTCAGGGGCTTCGCATCAGGGTGTTTGCCGCCCTTCTGGGCCGTTCTTAGCGCGAGGCCAATACATCGCTTAACATCGTCCGGGAAATTGGACAGGTCGTCTCTCGACGACCCGACAAATTCCAGCGGCGTGTCCGTTAGTACCATCCGCTACCAGCCAGAACGACAACCGTGGCGATCCATTTATAATAGATATACTATAATTCAGCTGATGTCACCAGCAAGCTTGGGTTTTGAATTGGGTGGTCGCTGGCTGGATGGCTGCCCTGTCCGGGAAGCGCATCGACGCCGCGTGCGCGGCCAGCGCGATTGACAGACAAATCGATCCCCATCCAATGTCCGCCCCAGAACAAGAAAACGGGGAGATCGCGTGGCGGGCGGCAACGAACAAGAAAACCACGAATGCGACGTGCTGGTGGTGGGCTCGGGCTGTGCCGGCCTGTCGGCGGCGGTCACCGCGGGGCATCAAGGGCTCAAGGTGCTGGTCGTCGAGAAGGAGCCGCGCTTTGGCGGCACCACCGCGCGCTCCGGCGGCTGGCTGTGGATCCCCGGCACCTCGCTGGCGCGCAACTGGGGCATCGTCGAAAGCCCCGAGCAGGCGCGGACCTATCTGCGGCATGAAGCCGGCAATTCTTACGATGCTGCCCGCGTCGACGCGTTCCTCGCCGCCGGTCCCGAGGCGGTGGATTTCTTCATCAGCAAAACCGCGGTGCGTTTCGACATGCCGCTGACCTTTCCGGATTATCACGCCGAGGCGCCCGGCGGCACGCAGGGCGGCCGCTCGATGGTGACGCGGCCGTTCGACGGCCGTGAACTCGGCGAGCATCTCAAGGATATCGGTAGTCCCCTGCCCGAACTCACCGTGTTCGGTATGATGCTGGGCTCCGGCAAGGAGATCGTCCATTTCATGCGCGCGACGAAATCGCTGACCTCGGCGCTGTTTGTCGCCAAACGGCTGTCGAAGCATCTGGTCGACGTGATCCGCCATGGCCGCGGCATGAACCTCACCAACGGCAATGCGCTGGCCGGGCGTCTCGCCAAATCGGCGTTCGACCTGAAGATCCCGTTATGGCTGGCGTCGCCGGTGCGCGAACTGATCACCGAAAACGGCACGGTGCGCGGCGCCATCGTCGAGCGTGACGGACGCAAGGTCAGCATCAATGCAAAGCGCGGTGTGATCCTCGCCTGCGGTGGCTATCCGCATGATGTGGCAAGGCGCAAGGCGATGTTCCCGCATGCGCCGACCGGCCATGAGCATTATTCGCCTGGCCCGACCGGCAACACCGGCGACGGCTTGCGGCTGGCGGAAGCCGCCGGCGGCCGCGCCGAGGACTCGCTGCCGAATGCCGCGGCCTGGGTGCCGGTCTCGATCACCACGCGCAAGGACGGCAGCAAGGGCGTGATGCCGCATTTCATCGACCGCGCCAAGCCCGGCGTGATCGCGGTAACGCGCGACGGCGTGCGCTTTGCCAATGAAGGCAATTCCTACCACGACTTCGTGCAGGACATGATGAGAGTGGCAAAGCCCGGCGAGGAGATCACGGCGTTCCTGCTGTGCGATCACCGCGCGTTGCGCAAATATGGCCTCGGATGCGTGCCGCCGTTTCCGATGCCGCTCGGCCATCATCTGCGCACCGGCTATCTCAAGCGCGGCGCGACGCTGACGGAACTCGCGGCGCAAGCGGGCATCGACCCCAAGGGACTCGAAGCGACAGTCGCCGAATTCAACAAATTCGCCGCCGACGGGCAGGACCCGGCATTCGGAAAAGGCTCGCGCGCCTACAACCGCTACCAGGGCGACGCGCTGCACGGCCCCAATCCCTGCATCGCGCCGATCAAGGACGGGCCGTTCTATGCGATCAAGATGGTGATCGGCGATCTCGGCACCTATGCGGGCATCAGGACCGACGCCAACGCGCAGGCGCTCGGTGCCGACGGCCAGCCGATCGTGGGCCTTTATGCCGTCGGCAACGACATGGCCAGCATCATGGGCGGCAATTATCCCGGCGCCGGGATTACGCTGGGACCGGCGCTGACGTTTGGGTATATCGCGGGGAGGCACATCGCGGGGCAAGCTTGAGCCAGCCGGGACTGGCGCCGTGCGCCGAGGCGAGGCCCTTCAGGTAAAAACGCCATCTGTCATGGAACGAATGCGGATCGAATGCGATTGTGTCGATCCAACGGGAGATTCCGCGTGGGTATGTTTCGGCTGCTCGCTGTCCTCGTTATCAGCCTGGCGCCGGCGACGGTCGTTGCGGCCAGCGCCGAGTGGCAGAGATATGTAATCCCGAGCACCGGGACCAATGTCGAAATTCCCGTGACGATTTTCACTGGGGATGCCGAACTGCCGGATGGCGGAACCGGGCGGCGCTTCTTTACTGACGATCGCCGCGCTGATTTGACCGTCCAATCGGTTGCAAATCCCGAGAACGACTCGCCCGCAATTTTTCTGGCGAAGAAGAATCCGCCGCCCGGCATCATCTACAAAAGGGTGACGCCGAACTTCTTCGTGGTGTCCAGCATCCGCAACGAACGAATTTGGTACAACCGCTGCAACCGGTCGGCCCGCACTATGAATTGCGTCATGATCAATTATCCCGCCGCGGAAAAGCGGCAATGGGACCACGTGGTCACTCGAATAAGCCACACATTGGCCAACTAGCATTCGCGAGCGAGCTGCGGCAGGTGCTTAAATTCCAGGCGATGCAGGAATAAATAGCAATCAAGTTCCTGCAGTAGGAACCCATGTTGCTGCATTGCGTTGGCGATGGTCACGGTCAATAACCGCGGGGACCATTCCGTTGAATCGCAGACATTTTCTTGCAGCATCCGCACTGCCGCTCGTATCCATCGCAGCGCCACGACTGGTGGCCTCCGCTCGCGCGCAGCCGGCGCCGTTCGACCGCGCCGTCGTGCGGCAAATGGCGCGTGATCTGGCCGGCAAGGCGTTCAAGGCGCCCGACAATAAACTGCCGGATAATCTGAAGGACCTGAACTACGACCGTTACCGGGCGATACGGTTTTCGCCGGACCGCGCGCTGTGGCGCGGCGAAAAGCTGCCGTTCGAGGCGCAGTTCTTTCATCGCGGATTTTTTTATACCAACCGGGTCGACATCTTTGAAGTGAAGAACGGCCAGGCGACGAAATTCCCCTATCAACCCGATCTCTTTTCATTCGGCGACCTGCCGCCGCCCGGCGCCGGCGTCGATCTCGGCTTTGCCGGCTTTCGGCTTCATGCCCCGATCAACAAACCAGACTATTACGACGAGGTGTGCGTCTTTCTCGGCGCGAGCTACTTCCGGGCCGTCGCCAAGGGCCAACTGTATGGGCTGTCGGCCCGGGGGCTTGCGATCAACACCGGCGAAGCCAAGGGCGAGGAGTTTCCCGCATTCAAGGCGTTCTGGATCGAGAAGCCGGCAGCCAACGCCAAATCCATCGTGGTGCACGCCCTGCTCGACAGCGAGAGCGCGGCGGCAGCCTACCGCTTCACCATCCGGCCCGGCGATACCACCGTGTTCGACGTGGAAATGGCGATCTATCCCCGCGTAGATCTGGAGCGCGCCGGCCTGATGCCGATGACGAGCATGTTCTTTTTCGGACCGAACGACCGCAGGGACGTCGACGACTTCCGTCCGTCGGTCCATGATTCCGATGGGCTGTTCGTGTCCAACGGCCGCGGCGAGGAGCTGTGGCGGCCGCTTCATAACCCGAAGGATCTTCAGATCAGCGCCTTCGCCGACCTCAACCCGCATGGCTTCGGGTTGATGCAGCGTCAAAGGGACTTTCGCGCCTTCCAGGACCTCGAATCCAGTTTCGAGCGCCGGCCAAGTCTATGGGCGGAGCCGATTGGCAACTGGGGCGAAGGTGCGGTCAAGCTGATTGAAATTCCGACCAAGGAAGAAATTCACGACAATATTGCCAGCTTCTGGCAGCCCAAGGCGGCCCTGCAAGCCAAGGGCGAGCACACCTACACCTATCGGCTGAACTGGGGACCTGACGTCCCGAAGCCGACCGCGCTGGCGCGATTTTCCCGATCCGGCATCGGCGCGAGAGGCGATAACGCCACGCTGTTCGTGCTGGATGTGATCGGCGACCGGTTGAAGTCCATCGATCCAAAGATCCTGCGCGGCGTTGTGAGCGCAGAGAAGGCCAAGATCCAGAACATCGTCACCCAGCCGAATCCAATGACCGGCGGCTGGCGTTTGAGTTTCGAACTCCTGAAGGAGAAGAATCCCGTCGAACTACGCGCGTCGCTGATGCAGGAGAACGAGGCGGTATCGGAAATCTGGGTATATCGATGGACACCGTAGGGAAAGTCCACGGATCGTCCTGGCGCGGCGATCCTCACCAGAATCAATTCCTTCCCCTGGAATCGCCAATGGAAATGGCGGTCCAGCCGCTGCGGGCGCGCCAACCGCAAATTCAGGCTTCGGAATTCGCAACCGCCTGGCCCAGGCGCGCATGCATCCTTGCCGGCACCGTCTTGCTGACCCTGGCGGGCTGCTACGAAATGTACCAGGTGCTCCAGGTCGGAGGCGTGACGATCCTGGAGTGGATCATCCTCGTGCTGTTCGTGCTGTTGTTCGCATGGATCGCCTTTTCCTTCACGTCGGCCATTGCCGGCTTCTTCGTGCTGCTGTTTCGAAGCAAGGACAAACTCGGCATCGATTCCGCGGCGGCCCTGCCGGCGATCGAAAGCCGGACTGCATTGTTGCTGCCCACCTATAACGAGGACCCCTATCGCGTCCTGGCCCGGCTGCGCGCCATCTGCGAATCGGTCGAGGAAACCGGATGCGCTGCAAGGTTCGACTGGTTTGTTCTGAGTGACACGACCGATCCCGCCGTCTGGATCGCCGAAGAAGCGTGTTTCCTTCGACTTCGGCGCGAACTGGGGCAAGACGTCAGAATTTTCTATCGTCACCGTCCGCAAAACACCGCACGCAAATCCGGCAACATCGAAGACTGGGTCAAGCGGTTTGGCTCCAACTATGAATGCATGCTCATCCTCGATGCCGACAGCCTGATGACCGGAGACAGCATCGTGCGGCTGGTCGCCGCGATGGAACAGCATCAACACGTAGCGCTGATCCAGACACTGCCGATCGTGGTCAACGCCCGCACCTTGTTTGCGCGCTGGCAGCAATTTGCCGGGCGGCTGTACGGTCCGCTGATCGCCGCCGGCATTGCCTGGTGGCACGGCTCGGAAGGCAACTACTGGGGACACAACGCCATCATCCGGGTCCGCGCGTTTGCCCGGTACGCCGCACTTCCCGAATTGAAGGGCCGCAAGCCGTTCGGCGGGCATATCCTCAGCCATGATTTCATCGAAGCTGCGTTCATGCGGCGTGGCGGCTGGGCGATTCATATGGCGCCCACGCTGCGCGGCAGCTACGAGGAATGCCCGCCGTCGCTGCTGGATTTCGCCGCCCGCGACCGGCGATGGTGTCAGGGCAACCTGCAACACCTGGCACTGCTTCCGGCGCGCGGCCTGCACTGGGTCTCGCGGCTGCATCTCTTGACCGGGATCGGATCCTACCTGACCGCACCGCTCTGGTTCATTTTTCTGGTCCTGGGAATCCTGGTCTCCTTGCAGGCACAGTTTGTCAGGCCCGAGTATTTTCCGAAGGGGTTTTCGCTGTTCCCGACCTGGCCCGCGCAAGACCCGATCCTGGCGGCCTGGGTCTTCGTTGCGACGATGGGCATGCTGATCCTGCCCAAACTGCTCGCCTGGATCGTCATGCTCACCCATGGCGACGAGCGAAGAAAGTTCGGCGGCGGCTTTCGCGTCCTTGCCGGTATCTTGGCCGAGACATTGCTGTCGGGCCTGACCGCGCCTGTCATGATGATCTTCCAGTCGTCTGCGGTCGGAGGGATTCTGCTGGGGCGCGACGCGGGGTGGCAGGTTCAGCGCCGCGACGACGGCGCGGTGTCGCGCGAAGACACGCTTCGCAAATATTCGGTTCCGACGCTGTTTGGCGTCGCCATGGCGGTCAGCGCCTATGTGGTGTCTTTGCCGCTGCTGCTGTGGATGATGCCGGTCATTCTCGGCCTGTTGCTCGCCATTCCGCTTGCCACGCTGTCTTCCTCGGCAAGCGCAGGGACGGCTTCCAGCCTGTTCAGGACGCCAGAGGAGACCTCGCCGCCGCAGGTCTTGCTGCGGGCCAACGAACTCGCCAACGCCTCGCACCGGCAGATTTCCTGCCCGCTGCTCGAACTTCGCGGCAACGCCGGCCTGCGCGAGGCGCATTTCAATAATCTGTCCGGTCCGGGGCTGCGGAATCGGGGCGAGGTCGATCCGCATCTTGCGATTGCGCGCGCCAAAATCGAGGATGCCGAAAGCTTCGATGAGGCGGCCGGATTCCTCAGCCCGCGCGAGAAATTTGCCGTCCTCCATTCGCCGGCCGTTCTCGGCGCGCTGCTGGATTTGCAGAGCCCGTGAACGGCTCGCAATCCCGACATCGCGCCGCTCAAGGACGTTCTATGCGATCAGAGTGATCGGCGATCTCGGAACCTCTGCCCGGCATTAGGACCGATGCGAACGTGCACGGGCTCGATGCCGACAGCCAGCCGATCGCGGGTCTCTACGCTATCGACAATGACATGGCGAGCATCATGGGCGGCAATTCTCCCGGCGCCGGCATCACGCTCGGCCCGGCATTGACGTTTGGTTATGGCGTGACGGGTACATCGCGCGCGCTACCCGGCGCCCCCAGCGTCAACGCCAATCACACGCGGAAGATGCTTGCATAGAATCGAACAATCTAATGGACGGCGGGAGGACGGCCTGCTTTAATTGCAAGCTACTTTAGAATTTTGAGCACAACGATAGTGATCGCATTCGTCGGGGGGTCTATATGTTCAATAGAATTGCGGCGTTACTTGCCCTTGCCTTCGTCTTGCTAGCCGCAGATTTCGCCTCCGCGGAGTCCCAATACATCCGGCGCACTCCTGGAGCCAAATCAGTTATCGTTTTTGTACACGGCATACTGGGAAATGCAGCATCGACCTGGAAGAACAGCAATGGGGCGTATTGGCCGGAGCTGCTTAAAGGCGACGCAACGTTCGATGCTTCTGATATTTATGTTTATGACTATCCGTCGCAGTTCCGGGGTGGAAATTTTTCCATCGACCAGATCACGGATAATGCACGGCTTGTTTTTGATTCCGATGATATTCCGTCTCACGCGGAGATTATGTTCGTCACACACAGCATGGGCGGCCTTGTCGTCAGAGCCTACTTGCTGAAGTACCGTGCGGTTGCGGCAAAGACGAAATTCATCACGTTTTTGTCGACCCCAACGACCGGGTCCGATCTGGTTGGGCTTGCGGGGTTGTTTTCAACCAATCCGTCGCTGTTCGACATGAAACCGATGGATGCGGCTTCGACTAGCTACTTGGCCACTCTGCAAAGCAACTGGCTCGCCGCCGGTTTGAGAATTCCATCGTTTTGCGCTTACGAGACACAACCAACTTTCGTCAAAATGGTTGTCAACATCTCGAGCGCGACGAATCTTTGCACTGAGCGTTTGGACCCGGTAATCGCTGACCACATTTCGATTGCAAAGCCGAGCAATCGTAGCGATACATCTTATCTCGCCTTCAAATCCGCTTACAAAATCCACGCATCCAAGATCACCGCCAGTTGCGCGCCCGTTTATGTTGAGAGCCCTCCGGCGATAACCACAAAGTGCAATCTTACGCGCGATGAAGCCAAGGCATTGTCGCTGGAGACAATTGATCGCGTTAGCGGAAAGCTTGCACTGGTCTTGAGCAAGAAGAGCTTGGGATTGTTTCCAGCGATGGACGCTTACCAGCGAGATCCTAGCGATGCCAACTGGAGATCGGTGCAATCTGAAGCTGCAGGTCTCCTGACGATCGTTAGAGATGCGTCGTCCGCGGTGATCTCGTTCGATGCGACTCTGCGCCCGGAACTAGGCGGCCAAATTCGAGAGCTGACTAACCCTGATGGAGTTCGACAAGCTCTCATGAAGATTCAAACGAGCAGCTTGAGGCCACGGGAGATCGCCGTCGGGAATCTTGTTACCGGTAACAAGCCGTCCAGAGAAAACTTGGGAGTTGTTCGAGCCAGTTTGGAGCAGCTTGTCGAAACTCTATCCAACGACCTGCGTCAACTACGCAAGAGTCTGGCTCAAGTGTAACGGATGCGCCCACCCAATTGACCAAACCGGCGCTTCGCTTTCAAATGGCCGCATGGCGGAACAAGCAACGGTAAACGACAAGGCACAACGTCCGTGCTTCACCGCGAAAGGCGTTTGGCGTGGCTGCGTCGAAATCGCGCCCATCGCCATGTTCGTCATCCCGTTCGGGATCGCGTTTGGCGTCGCCGCTTCCGCCAAAGGCATCCCGCCCGAAGTCAGCGTCCTGATGAGCATCGCGATCTGTGCGGGCGCTTCGCAGTTTGCGCTCTTGGACCTCTGGTATGCGCCGTTGCCGCTGGCGACGCTCGCGCTCACGGTACTGGCCGTCAACGCGCGGCACATTCTGTTAGGCGCGGCGCTCGCGCCGTGGCTGTTGCAGATTCCGATCATGCGACGGCTGGCGGCGCTGCTGTGGCTCAGCGACGCCAGCTTCGCCTATGCCATGTCGGCGCGCGAGCGGGGAGAAATCGACGCCGGCGTTCTGTTCGGCAGCGGCGCGGCGATGTGGCTGATCTGGACCGCCAGCACCGCGGTCGGCGCCCTTGCGGGCTCATTTCTCGGCGATCTCACGCGCTTCGGCTTCGATGCGGTCATGGTGACGTATTTCGCGGCCGTCGTTGTCGGCCAATGGAAGGGGGCCAAAGACCTGTTTCCGTGCCTCGCGGCCGCCGCGGTCGCCGTGATCGGGACCTATGTTCTGCCGCCGGGCTGGCACATCATCGCGGGCGCCCTGGCCGGCGGGATCGTCGGAACCTGGCGCCATGGTTGATACCGTTGCGGCGATTGCCGCCGTCCTCGTTCTCGCATTGATCACGATGGCAACGCGGGTCGGCGGCGTCTGGATCATGTCCTACGTCAAAATCACGCCGCGCATCGAGGCCTTCCTCAAATACATGGCGGTATCGGTGCTGATTTCGATCGTCGTTCCGGCGACGCTGGCCGCGGCGCCGCGGGTCTGGCTTGCTGTCGCGGCCGCCGCCATCGTGGCCGCCGTCACCCGCAGCGCGCTCAGCGCCATGCTGGTCGGCGCGGCAGTGGCAGCGGTAGTGAAGAATTTGGCCTAGCTCGCGGCGACAGGCCCGCCTACGCCAAGCGGCTTCGGCGTGGCAGCCTTCGCTCGCTTCGCTACGATAGGGTACGTTCCGGCTTGCCTAGCCGTAGCTCGCGAAGCGAGCGAAGGCTGGTGGGCGCGACAGGGATCGAACCTGTGACCCCTACCATGTCAAGGTAGTGCTCTCCCGCTGAGCTACGCGCCCTGGAATGGGATGACCGTATCCCGCTCCAGCTTTGATCGTTTGGGTGGGGTCCGTATATCGGCTCCAAAGCGCCCCGGCAAGGATGCTTGGAGGGAATAATAGAGGCGAATCAGGCCGCCAGCATCTTGTTCACTTCGCTGACCAATTCGCGAAGATGGACCGGTTTGGACAGCACCTTGGCGTTTTTCGGGGCCTCCGAATCGGAATTGAGGGCAACGGCCGCAAAGCCGGTGATGAACATGATCTTGATGTCAGGATCGAGTTCCGAGGCGCGGCGCGCCAGCTCGATACCGTCCATTTCGGGCATCACGATATCGGTGAGCAGCATCTCGAACGGCTCCTCGCGCAGCCGCTGATAGGCCGACAGGCCGTTGTCATGGGGCGAGACCTGAAATCCGGCGTTTTCCAGCGCCTTGACCAGGAAACGGCGCATGTCGTTGTCGTCTTCGGCGAGGAGGATTTTGTGCATGGCGTTCTGTCGTCGAATCCGGCTTGGAGGGTCAGTCCGCACACTAAGCCCGACAGACGGTAAAGATCGGGTGAAAGGCTGCAGTGTGGGGGTCGCGGAGCGCGGCGCTAGTTCTGTACCGGAACGCGCCATAGATCAATCAAGGCAGGCGTTTTCCGCATTTAAGATGTGTTCCGGCAGCTTTGCGGCTTTTTTCACTTGGCAGAATGATTGCGATTACCGACAATGCCTCCTGATAAAATCTCTGGTTTTCCGGCAGAATCGGTTGCTCCATCGATTGTCTTGATCGACTGCCTGGGAAGCACGGATCCAAGGGACGGCGCCCGACGATGACCCAGTTTGATGGCGAACTGTCGCCCCCGTTCGAGATCGTGGAGCCGGCCACCTGGCGGGCGCCGATCATCTTCAATTCCCCGCATTCCGGCTCGGTCTATCCGCCGGAATTCCTCAACGCGTCCCGGATCGATCTGGCAGCATTGCGCCGCTCCGAGGATTCGTTCATGGACGAACTGATCGCCGATTTGAGCGATCGCGGCTTTCCGACGGTGCGGGTCAACTTCCCCCGCTCCTATGTCGACGTCAACCGCGAGCCCTATGAGCTCGATCCGCGCATGTTCACCGGCCGGCTGCCGAGCTTTGCCAATACCCGCTCGATGCGGGTCGCCGGCGGTCTCGGCACCATCCCGCGCGTGGTCGGCGACGGGCAGGAGATTTACCGCGAGCGACTCAATGTCGATGAGGCGCTGGGCCGGGTCGAGGCGCTCTACAAGCCCTACCACCGCGCACTGCGGCGGCTGATCAACAAGGCGCATCAGGCCTTCGGCACCGTGATCCTGGTCGACTGCCACTCGATGCCCTCGATCGGCGTATCGCGCGACGAGCCGCGGCGGCCCGACATCGTGATCGGCGACCGCTACGGCACCAGTTGCGCCGCGCTGTTGCCCGAAATCGTCGAGGAAGTCATGGGCGGGCTCGGTTACTCGATCGGCCGCAACAAGCCCTATGCCGGCGGATTCATCACCGAGCATTACGGCAACCCGGCGAGCGGATTGCACACCGTGCAGCTCGAACTCAACCGCGCGATCTACATGGATGAACGCCGCCGCGAGCGTTCACCGCGCTTTGCCCAGGTGGCAGCCGATTTCGCCGCACTGGCCGACGCACTCGCCGCGGTGCCGCTCGGCGACCTCGGCCCGTTCCAGGCCGCGGCGGAGTAAGTCGTCATTCTCCGATGCGCGATTGCGCATCGGAGAATGACGACGGCAAGAAAAAAGGGCCGCTTGAATGAACAAGCGGCCCAAGTCTAGGGAGGAAACGCCCAAGGAGGGCAGCGATAGGGCGAGGCCCTACCGCACCGCAACAATATGCGGCCGCGCTGCACAAAACGCAAGGGCTTTCGAAATTTTCCCGGCGTAATCCCGGCCAGACTGGCGGTTATGCAACAGGTCAGTTAAATTATTTTTTATTATGTATATTCAGTAGCTTACGGGAAAAAATCCGTGGGAACCCGGTGTTACGAAGCGGCCACAATTCACAAATCTCGACCTTGTGAATAGCGGTGTCACCAAAAATGCATGCCTAAACGAACCCGATACGAAAGCAGCAAACGGCCCGCTGATTCGATCTGATGGGAATAACGCTCCGTTAATCGTGCGCCCATCGCAGGATTGAGCTAGGCAAGAGGGCCAGGTTTTCAACACCCTTCCCCTCGTTCAAGGACCAGCCGTGACGGTCATCGATTTCACAGCCTTTATCGGCCGCCTTGCCACCGCCTCCGGCGAAACCATCCTGCCGTTCTTTCGCACCTCGCTTTCCATCGACAACAAGAGCGCCAAGGATTTCGATCCCGTCACCGAAGCCGATCGCGCCGCCGAAGCGGTGATGCGCCGGTTGATCAAGGGCAACTTTCCCCAGCACGGCATCGTCGGCGAGGAATTCGGCAGCGAGCGCGAGGACGCCGAATATGTCTGGGTGCTCGATCCCATCGACGGCACCAAATCCTTCATCGCGGGGTTTCCGATCTGGGGCACGCTGATCGCGCTGATGCACCGGGGCACGCCGGTGTTCGGGATGATGCACCAGCCTTATATCGGCGAGCGCTTTTCCGGCGACAGCGGCTCGGCGCACTATTCCGGCCCCTCCGGCGAGCGCAAGCTGTCGGTGCGGCGCTGCGCCTCGCTGAAGGAAGCGACCTCCTACACCACCAGCCCGCTGCTGATGAACGCCGCCGACCGCGCCGCCTTCGGCCGGGTCGAGGAGGCGGTGAAGCTGACGCGCTATGGCGGCGATTGCTATTCCTACTGCATGCTGGCGGCCGGTCATCTCGACCTCGTGGTCGAGACCGAGCTGAAGCCCTATGACATCGCGGCCCTGATTCCGATCATCACCGGCGCCGGCGGCATCGTCACCACCTGGGACGGCAAGCCCGCCCAGAGCGGCGGCCGCATCATCGCCGCCGGCGACGCCCGCGTGCACGAGGCGGCGATGAAACTACTCAACAGCTAGCGCATTCTTGTTTCGACGGGATCGTCGGGCGCCAAGGGTCTAAGCACCAAGGGTTTGCCCGGGGATCCTGCTCCAGGCCACCGAAGGCACCGCATGGACGCACTGCTGATCGTGGACATGCAGGTCGGGCTGCTCAAGGGCGACCCCAAGCACGATCTGCCCGCCGTCATCGACCGCATCAACCGCCTCGCCGCCAGCGTGCGCGCGCAGTCCGGCATCGTCATTTTCATTCAACATTGCGGCGACACCGGCGACGATTTCGAGCCGCAAACGCCGGGCTGGGAGCTGCTTCCCGAACTGGTGCGTGATCCCGCCGATGTCGTCGTTCAGAAGCACATGAACGATCCCTTCGCCGGCGCCGAGCTGCAGGCGCGGCTCGGCAGGATCGCGCCGGATCGCGTGCTGGTAACCGGCTGGGCCACCGATCTGTGCGTCGACGCGACCGTCCGATCCGCCGTCTCCAACCACCACAACGTTGTCGTGGTGACCGATGCCCACACCTTGAGCGACCGCCCTCATCTCGACGCGGTCAGCGTCAAGCGCCACCATCATTGGGTCTGGTGCAATCTCATCTCCCGAAAACCCGTCCAGCTCGCGGCCACCGACGAACTGCTGCCTTGACCGACGCCATGACGTAACGTCGGACGAAAAAATCTGCTATACCGGCTCAACGCGACAGACGCTCAGACATCTGCGCAGGGAGGCTTGCATGAGGATTTGGGGCGCGCTGGCGGCCGCATTGTCGCTTCTGCTGTTGCCCGCCGCCGGTACGGCGCAGGATTTTCCGACCAAGCCGATCAAACTGATCGTGCCGTTCCCGCCGGGCGGGCCGAACGACATCATCGCCCGCGTGGTCGGCCAGCGCATGTCGGAACTGGTCAAGCAGCCGATCGTGATCGAAAACCGCAGCGGACAGGCCGGGGTGCTCGGCACCGACGCGGTCGCGAAGGCCGCGCCGGACGGCCACACCATCGGCATCACCAGCGCCAGTTCGCTCGTCATCAACCCTTCCATGGAAAAAACTCCCTACGACGTGCGCAAGGACCTTGCTCCGGTGACGCTTGTTGTGACCGTGCCGGAAATGCTGGTGGTTGCGAGCAACGTTCCCGCGAGCAACATGGCCGAACTCATCGCGCTCGCCAGGGCGCAGCCCGGCAAGCTCAATTTTGCCTCCGCCGGCGTCGGCGGCCTGCCGCATCTGGCCGGTGAACTGTTCAAGCTGACCGCAAAGCTCGACATCGTTCATGTGCCCTATCGCGGCGCGGCGCCGGCCATCAACGATCTGCTCGGCCAGCAGGTGCAGATGACGTTCCTCGATCTGCCGGTGATCCTGCCGCACATCAAAGCGGGCGCCTTGCGCCCGATTGCGCTGGGCGCGCCCACGCGCGCGCCGACCGCGCCCGAGGTGCCGACCACAGCCGAAGTCGGCATGCCGGATCTGTTGATCGAAAACTGGTACGGCATGATCGCGCCGGCGGGAACGCCGGAGAAAATCATCGCCGAGTTGAACCGCAGCGCCAACGAGGCGATGGCCGATCCCGCCATCAAGGCACAGCTCGCCGATCAGGGCCTCACGGTCGCCGGCAACACGCCGGAACATTTCCGCGGCTTCATCGACTCTGAAACCAGGAAGTGGGCGAAGGTGATCAAGGACGCCCGGTTGGAGACGGCGAAGTGATCTGAAGATAGCTCTTCCGGGTCTCGAGGAGGACCAACGTCATGAAGCGGAACCTCGACCTCATCGTCTACGGCGCGACGGGTTACACTGGCCGTCTCATCGCCGAATATCTGGCGAAGTCCTATCGCGGCGACGATGCTCCGTCCTGGGCGATCGCGGGACGCTCGATCGACAAGCTCCAGAAGGTGCGCGCCGACATCGGCGCACCAGACGATTTGCCTTTGGTTAAGGCGGATGCCGCCGAGCCGGCCAGCCTGCGTTCGATGTGCGAGCGTGCGGCCGTGATCATCACGACGGTCGGGCCTTATCAGCTCCATGGTCCCGAGCTTGTGGCGGCCTGCGCGGCCACAGGCACGGCCTATGTTGATCTGTGCGGCGAACCGGCCTGGATGCGGCGCATGATCGACGCCCATCACGAAGAGGCGAAACGGACCGGCGCGCGCATCGTCTTCTCCTGCGGCTTCGATTCCATCCCGTTCGATCTCGGCGTGCTCACGTTGCAGGAAAAGGCGCGCGAGAAATTCGGACGCCCGGCGCGGCGGGTCAAAGCCCGCCTGCGCAACGTGAAAGGTGGCATGTCTGGCGGCACCGCGGCGAGCGCCAGGGCGACGTTGGCCGCCGCCGCGCGCGACCCGGCCCTGATGCGGCTGCTGACCGATCCCTTCGCGTTGACGCCGGGGTTCACCGGGCCGCCTCAGCCGTCGGGCCTCATCCCCGAATACGACCCGCGCATGAACGTGTGGCTCGTGCCGTTCCCCATGGCGCCGATCAACACCAAGAACGTGCACCGCACGAATTTGCTGTTGGGTCATCCCTACGGCACGGACTTCGTTTACGACGAGATGATGGTCGCGCCGGGATTAGGGGAACTCGCTCGCGTGACGACGGAGACGTTCGCCACGATGGTTTCCTTGGTCGCGACCGGCGGTCTCAAACCCGGCGCAGGCCCGACTCAGGAAGAGCGCGAAAAGGGCTTCTACGACATCCTCTTCCTGGGCGAGCTGCCGGATGGCGGACGGGTCGAGGCGGTAGTCACGGGCGATCGCGATCCGGGCTACGGCTCGACCAGCAAGATGATCGCCGAGAGCGCTCTCTGCCTCGTGCGCGACGTGCAGGGCGAGGGCGGCACCTGGACGCCGGGCGCGCTGATGGGTCCGGCGTTGCGCAAGCGTCTGACGGAGCGCGCCGGCCTCACCTTCAGCGCTCGTTGAGGTGACGCTCAGAACTGCAGCGGCGTGCTGGATTACGTCGATCGTAACCAACGAAAGCGCGGCTTGGCGAGCGCGAGCCGTCCCTCTCTGAAGCATTAAGCTCCACAGCTATTCATAGATCACCAGCCGAAATTCGAACGGTTTTCGTGCCGACCTCGACTAAAGCCCGGGCTCGCAACACGCGTTCTTGCGATTGCTCGGACTGGAAAGTCCCAGGCTGCCTTCGGATCATGCTTCAAGACAAAACCAGATCACAGCTGTTCTTGAAGGATCGGCGCACCGAGTTCATCGAAACGAAAGAGCTGAAAGACCCGCTGGCCGTTGAAGTCGAGCACTCTCAAATCATCGGTCTCGTGCAGACCGCTTTCGACAGCTTGAAAATGCCCGCCGTAGCGCTGCCTGGCGAGCGACACTGGAACCTCAAAGGCGACGAACTTGCCAATCCCTTTGTGCCTAAGCTCCTCGAGGAGCTTCGGATCGTGCAAGGACTCGTGCGACGTGAGAATGAGCAGCGGACCGCTCGCTGTAAGCAGCAAAAGCGATTTCATCGGACTCTCCTTCAGTTTGGTGGACAGTCTCGCCGACGCTCCCAGTATAAGCCAGTTCACCGTCGATGACGATTCCGGGCGCGGACATGATCTTGTGCTCTTGCACGGTCCCGGGATGCTCGGTCGCATCGAGTTAAACGACGCGCATGTCCGGAAATCCAGCTCACCATTCCGCCTTCGCTGCCAGCAGACCGCGATGGCCAAGCTCGATTTAGCTTATGAGCACAGACCCTCAGTAATCGAGCCGTCCGAACAATTCGCCGAACGGGATCATGACGTGGGTCCGATACGCGTCGCACCCTTGCAGCGTGCAGTACCAGCGCTCGACCTGCGGCAAGGGCGGGCGGTCGATTTCCAGTTCGAAGTAACGATACAGCGACGTCCCGGCGGTGATGTCGGCGAGCGACAAGGTCTCGCCGAGCAGGAAGCTGCGCCCCTCCAGCAAGCGATCCAGTTTGCCGAAATGTTTGGCACAACGCGCCAGCGCGGCTTTGATCGCCGGCCAGTTCCGCTTGCCTTCCGGCGTCCGGTAAAATCCCCAGAACACGCCACCCAGGAAATCCGGCTGCAGCGCGGTTTGCGACCAGTCCATCCAGCCGTCGACATTGGCACGCGCGGCGGGATCGTCGGACCAGAAGCGCGAAGCGCCGTGGCGCGCGGCCAGATATCTGAGAATGGCGTGCGATTCCCACACCACGGCCTCGCCGTCCCTGATCACGGGAACGCGGCCATGCGGATTCATCGCGAGAAATGCCGGCGCATCGAGCCCGCCGGCCGAACCGCCGGCGTCGATATGCTCATGGCCAAGGTCGAGCTCGCCGATCAGCCACATGACTTTCTGGACGTTGAACGAACTGCGGCGTCCCCAGACCTTGAGCATTGCTGTCTTCTCCACCATAGCGTTTTCGAGCGAATCGGGTACCGGTTCGCGTAAAGAAAACGCGTCAATCAAAAGGCCTACCCTTCGGCGCCATCTTGCGCAAATGCTCGACCAGCTGCTGCGCCGGTTTCGGCAGCGCCTTGAAGCTGCGGGCGCAAATCGCAAGCCTGCGGTTGGCCCAGGGATCCCTGATCTTGACCACATTGATTTTCATCGACCGCGCGCAGCGCTTGGCCGCCACTTCAGGCATCACGGCAACGCCGATGCCGGCAGAGACCATTTGTCCGATCGCATCGAAATTGTTCAGCCGGGCGCGAAACCGCAAGCGCGCGCCAAGCCGCGCGGCGTGGCCGGTGACATGGGCGTGCAGCGCGCTCGAGGTGATCAGGCCAACGAAATCCCGCTCCACCACCTCGCGGAAATCGACCTGTCGCCGGTTCGAAAGCTCATCCTGGCGCGCGGTGACCAGCACCAGGCGGTCTTCGCTGTAGGGAATCCGCTCGATGCCGTCGGGCAGCGCGTGTTCGGCGGCGAGTCCGAGATCGGCGGCGCCGCTGGCGATGGCGCGCGCGATGTCGGCGCTTTCGCGCTCCTCGACGTCGATCGAGATATGCGGATGCTGGCTAAGGAACGCGGCCAGCGCCTTCGGCAGATATTCCGACAGGCCCGAAGTATTGGCGAGAAAGCGGACGGTGGCCTTGACGCCGCGCGAGAACGCGGCGAGATCGCCGCGCATCGCCTCCACATTGTGCATGACGATGCGGGCATGATCGAGCAGGCTTTCGCCGGCCGGCGTCAGCTCGACGCCGCGCCGGCCGCGCTCAAGCAGCGAAACGCCGAGTGCGGCTTCCAGATGCTTGATCCGCGCGCTCGCCGAGGCCAGCGCCAGGTGAACCCGATTCGCGCCATTGGTGATGCTGCGCGTCTCGGCCACCGCGATGAAGAGCTGTAGATCGACCAGATCGAAGCGCATCATTGTTTCCTCGACCCTCATGGTGAGGAGGCGCTTCTTCAGCGCCGTCTCGAACCATGTGGCCCGTGGCCCATCCTTCGAGACGCCGCTTGGCGGCTCCTCAGGATGAGGTTGTTTGTGAAGCCTGCCTTCGTTCAAACCGAATGCTGTCTCCGTAATCTCCAGATTGTGCCTGATGGCGCGATCGGTCAATGTCGCCGCATGATCGATTCCATGCTCATTCTCATCGCGGCCGCGTTCCTGCTCGCCGGTTTCATCAAGGGGGTCATCGGGCTCGGGCTGCCGACGGTGTCGATGGGCCTGCTCGCGCTGACGATGGCGCCCGGTCAGGCGATCGCGATCGTGATCGTTCCGGCGATCGTCACCAATATCTGGCAGACCTTTGGCGGCCCCTATTTGCGCGACATCATGCGGCGGCTGTGGCCGCTGATGGTCGGCACCGTGATCGGCATCTGGCTCAATGGCGGATTACTGACCGGGCCCTACGCGGCCTATGGCACCGTCATCCTCGGCGTGCTGCTGGTGATCTACGCCATCGTGGGCCTGTGCAAATTCAGCTTCAAGGTCGCGCGCCGCGACGAGCCGTGGATCGGCGGCATCGTCGGCCTTGTCACCGGCGTGATCTCGGCCGCGACCGGCGTTCAGGTCATCCCGTCGATGCCGTTCATGCAGGCGATCGGCATGCAGAAGGACGAACTGGTGCAGGCGCTCGGCGTGTTCTTCACGGTCGCCACCGTGGCGCTCGCCTTCAACATCACCGCGGCGGGCCTGCTGACGGCCGCGACGGCGCTGCCGGGCGCGGTGGCGATGGCGGCGTCCTTTGCCGGCATGTTCATCGGCCAGGCGGTGCGGACGCGGATGCAGCCGGAAGTGTTCCGCCGCTGGTTCCTGATCGCGATGATTTTGCTCGGGCTCTATCTTGCCCTTGGCGGGTTTTTGAAAATTCACGGCTAGAACCTGGTTCTGATTGCATCTGAACCGGGTTCTAGCTTTTTGTTTTGACGCGTTTTCCTGGCGCGAACCGGTACCACTTCGCTCGAAAACGCTATCACCCAAACGAGGTAGCTCAGCGGGTCTGCAGCATCGCCACGCGAATGCCGAGATAGACGAACATCCCGCCGAGCACCCGGTTGATCCAGACCATCACGCCCTGGGAGTGCCGGATACGCGAGGCGGCTTTCGCCGCAAAAGCCGCGACGCCAAGGCACCAAAGCACGCCGCCTGAGATGAAGATCAGGCCAAGAACCACGAAAGCCAGCGTCTTGTGCGACGAATCAGCCGCGACGAATTGCGGCAGGAACGCCAGGAAAAACAGCGCCACCTTCGGATTGAGGACGTTGGTCAGGGCCCCCTGCCAGAACACGCGGCGAAGGGGGATGGCACCGCCCGGCACGGTGACGTCCACGACCGGCTGCGGACGCGCCAGCAGCATCTGAACGCCCGTGATGAGCAGATAGACTGCTCCAACCAGCTTAACGACCGCGAATGCAGCCGATGACGTCATCAACAGCGCCGACAGCCCGATCGCAGCACCAAATACGTGAACCAGGCAGCCGCAGGTGATCCCGACCGTGGCAACCACCCCGCCGCGCCAGCCCAACTGGATGCTGCGGCCGATGATATAGGCGGTGTCCGGCCCCGGCGTGACGTTGAGCAGCAACCCGGAGAGGATGAACAACCAGAGTTCGTTTATGCCGAGCATTTCGCCCATGATTTTGACCAGTTCCCTTGCGAGTATCCGTTGACCCAGCGCATGCCGATCCTAATTGGATTGCGTTACTATCACTTCTGGATCGGCCTTCTGCCGGATACACCGTATTTTATTATCATTGGAATCGCTTGGCCGACCACATAGTGGTATGCAAACGCGGGAGTTTTAGGAAGACATGGAAAGACGGCTAGCCGCCATCGTTTGCGCTGATGTCGCCGGCTATTCCCGCATGATGGGGGCCGACGAGGCGGGCACGCATGCCACCTTCAAGGCGCACCGGACCGCAATCTACCCGATCATCCTCAATCACGGCGGCCGCCTGGTGAAGAACACCGGCGATGGCTTCCTGCTGGAGTTTCCCAGCATCGTCGGCGCCATCGAGGCCGCGGTCGCGATGCAGATGATGATGGCCGAACGAAACCACCATTTGCCCGCCGAGCGCGTGATGCAATTCCGTATGGGCATCCATATGGGTGACGTCATGGCCGACGAGGACGAGGTGTTCGGCGACGACGTCAACATCGCCGTCCGGCTGGAATCGGTGGCCGCCCCCGGCGGCGTGGCGGTGTCGGGCAAGGCCTATGGCGAGGCCGGCAAGCGCCTCAGCATCCCGCTGGTCGATGCCGGTCCGCACCGCTTCAAGAACATCGAAGAACCGGTCAGCGTCTGGACCTGGGAGCCCGCAGGCGCCGACACCCGCGGCCGTGAGGCCAAGGACACTGCGAATCTTCCGGCCCAGTACCGGACCGCGATCGTCGGCGTGCTGCCGTTTACCAATTTGAGCGAGAGCGCCGACGAATATTTTTCCGACGGCCTCACCGAGGACCTGATTCACGCGCTGTCGCTGCAATCGTTCTACCGGGTGCTGAGCCGCAACTCCACATTCTCCTTCAAGGGCAAGAATGTGAGCACGCGGCTGATCGCGCGCGAGATCGACGCGAGCTACCTGGTCCAGGGTTCGGTGCGCCGCGCCGGCAGCAAGATCCGCGTCACCGCCGAATTGATCGCGCCGGAGACCGGCGAGCAATTATGGACCGGCCGCTA
The DNA here is from genome assembly GCF_964252915.1 of Bradyrhizobium sp. LjRoot220. Taxonomy (NCBI): domain Bacteria; kingdom Pseudomonadati; phylum Pseudomonadota; class Alphaproteobacteria; order Hyphomicrobiales; family Nitrobacteraceae; genus Bradyrhizobium; species Bradyrhizobium sp. LjRoot220. The sequence goes on along the minus strand of NZ_CAXUPS020000003.1, from coordinate 616,011 downwards.
CGACCGCGACATGGGCGACCTGTTCGCGATGCAGGACGAGATCACTACCAGCCTGTCGGCGGCGGTGGCGGCCGAGATCTACCGGGCCGAGGCATCCGCCCCGCCGCGGCCGTCGTCGAACGACATTACGGCGTGGGACCGCTTCCTGAAGGGGCTTTCCCATTACTACCTGCAGACCAAAGCCGATTTCGAAACCTCGATCGGCCTGTTCAAGGAAGCGATCGTGCTCGACCCGACGCTGTCGATTGCGCGGGCCTATCTCGCCACCATCATGATGCAGAGCATCCAGTTCGGATGGATCAAGAGCACGCGCGAATTGTGGACCACGGCGATGGATCTCGCCGAGAGCAGCGTCCGGCTCGATCCGCGCTCGTCCTTTGCCTTCCAGATCGTCGCCTATCTGCACGCCCTGGAAGGACATTACGAGGTTGCGATGGATGCCGCGAACCGGGCGGTCGGGCTCAACCCCTACGACATGGGCGCCCGCGGCGTGCTCGGCTTTTGCTATTTCTACACCGGCGAACACCGCAAGGCGATCGAGCTGATTTCAATGGCGGCACAGCGCGGCAACTCCGACCCGCGCTATCAATGGGCCGGCGTCAACGCGTTCAGCCATTATCTCGTCGGGCAATACGACGCGTCGCTGTCCTGGGCGCGCGAGCAACTATATCTCAATCCCAATCATCTTCAGGCGCTCGCGATCCGCGCGGCGGCGCTCGCCCAGCTCGGGCGCGCCGAGGAAGCAGCCAACGCCACCGAAGTCCTGCTGCACAACTATCCGAACCTCACCGTTGAACGGCATTTGAGCAATTTCCATTGGAAAAAATCAGATGACATCGCCCATTACCGTGACGGGCTGGTGAAGGCCGGCGTTCCCTCCGCCAAATTGACGCTCGTCGAGTCTTCGCCGAAGCTTGCCGCGGATTCCTGAACAGGCGTCGTTTGCGTCGAATTGTCATCCCGGCAGGCGCGTCTTCGGCCTTTGGTTGACACGGCTTCGAATCCGGCGAAAACTCGACGCATCCTGAAGTAGTGTGCCACCGACGGATTCACTTTTCGAATCCGCTCCCCTTCAGACAAAGGGCGATTGCCTTTTTCATACTCGCTGCCATTTAGGATTTGGATCCATGCCAGACCAAGCACCGCCTGCGCAGATCGCCGTCTCGCCGAATAATCCCTGCCCGTTCCTGCGCGCACTGGTCGCGAACGGTTATGTCGATGGCCACATCGTGCCGCTCGGCACGCTGACCGAAGACATCGGGCTGGCGACCGGCAAAACCGGAATGGGTTTGATCCGGGCGAAGGTGCTCACCTACGGCATTGCGATGATCGCGAACGGCCACCCCTTGAGGAGCGCGACGTCCGGCGCGGTGCTCGACGAATTGCGCAACGGCCCGCTCGACAAGCACGGCGCCGGCTCACGCATCCTCGACGCCGAAGGTCATGTACATCAAGAGCAGATCGACCGTTTTGCGAGTTTCGGCCAGGAATACCCCAATCCCGATGGCGGCACCGAGCCTGGACTGAACGCCAGGCAGATCGAGGCCTACATGGCGGATAATTTGAAGCGCGCCGGCGACGCGGCGCGCTGGACCTATCCGATCATGATGAAGGGCGAATGGCCGGTCCTGCTCGACATTCTCGGCAAGGGCGAGGGCGAGGCGCGCTATCTCAGCGTCGCCGAAGTCCGCACTTTGTTTGTCGACTGCAAGTTTCCCAGCCGCATCACCGACCGGCTGCCCGCGCCACGTAGCTAAAGCGTGATAAGTTTAGGTCTGATTGCGAGCCGCGAAGCAGGTGCGCTCCCTCTCCCGCTTGCGGGGGAGGGCTGGGGTGGGGGTGTCCCCGCGAGTCATCGTGTGTAGAGAGCCCCCACCCGCCGCGCTCTTCGAGCGTGGCGACCTCCCCCGCAAGCGGGAGAGGTACAGCGAATCTGCGGCCCCACCGATTCTACTTAACTTCATCGCGATTTAGGCCGTGCAGTCACACAGATTGATCATGTCGTCATTGGCCGGCAGGATGCCGGCCCCTCGCATGCCATGCGGCAAGCACTTCCTTTTCTTCATCGACGGTTAAACCGACGACGGGACCGTTGGTCGTACGCAACCAGCCAAGCGTGTCACGCGCGGTCTCTGAAAGAGCCCGCAAGTTGAGGCCGGCATTGCGCGCCGGCGTCGTGTCGCGGGTGGCAAAGCCAGCAAAGTCCGGCAAAGGCAGCCACAACGGCAACGATCGAGGGCCTGCCCAACGCTTGACGTCGTGCTCCTCCAGGAAGGCACGATTGACCCATGTAAACGTACAGGATGAATCCAGCGCCGCCGCGCACTCGGCCAGCAACTCGCCGCGGCTGCGCGTTGGCCCAATTCCGTCATAGATACCAGTCAGGCGGGCTTGCGCGGCATGAACGATCCATTGGGCGAGGTCGCGCACGTCAATGAACTGAACGGCATCCTCCGGACTTCCGGGCGCCAGCACTTCGCCTCCCCGGGCAAGCCGCGCTGGCCAATAAGTGAAGCGACCCGTCGGATCCTCCGGACCGACAATAAGACCCGCCCTGCAAATGAAAGCGTCTTCACCCACGGCCTGCTCGCACGCGACTTTGGCAGCACCATAGGTTTCGTCACTGCTATGTTCGACCTCCGGGGCGGTGGGCGCCCGCAATGGGGCCGTGTCCGCCCGCTGCCCGGGAGTGCGATTGTCCGCATAAACGCTCACTGTCGAGACGAAGGTCCAATGCCCGGCCTGCCGCTTGAGCGCGGCGACCGCGCGGCGCACCTGGCCCGGATGACGCGATACATCCACGACAGCATCGAACGCCAGGCGCGCAAGTGGCTCAAGACCATTTGAAACGTCGCGGTCGATGGCAACAAAGCTGGCGCCGGACGCAATCGGACCCGCGAGCCCCCGTGCAGCGCACGTCACGTCATGACCGGCAGCGCAAGCATGCGCAGCAATCGCGCGCCCAAGGAACTGGCTCCCGCCTAGGATCAACAGGCGCATGAAACTGCCTCCCCGATCGCCAGCATGATTCCTCCGAGCGAGCTAGACGGTCATGACCGAGATTTGAGCCTTTCATACCACGATTGGTAATCGAGCGCGGAGGCAGGCTTTCGCTCGAAAACGCTGTTACTTGAACAGCGGCGTGCCCGGCACGAAGGCGTCGAATGCGGCCCAGAATTGGCTGCGGTAGCGGTCCTGCTCCTGCAGGATCTCGTGCTTGGATCCGGCAATCACCAGGTGCGAACCGGCGCGCAGATGATAGGCGAATTCCTCGATCGCCGCGGTCGAGACGATGCTGTCGTTGCTGGCGGCCAGCATCAGGATCGGCTGGCGGATTTCGGACGGGTAGTTCGAGGCCCGAAAGCCGTGCATCGCGCGAAACGCCGTGTCGGCCCAGGCGACCGTCGGCGAGCCGATGCCAAGCGTCGGATCTTCCTCCAGGATCGCGGCGTTGCGGGCAAAGCGCACCGGATCGCTGGTGAAGGGATTGTTGATGAAGGACTCGGTGCCGGTCAGCGCGTCGCTGCCGCCCGGCACGTAACGGCCGCCCTGCCCCGCGAGCCGCAGCACCCGCAACATTGCGCGTGCCGCAAAGGAGGTCCGGTGTCCCGGCAGATCGATCATCGGCGCCGACAGCACCATGCGGTCGAACCAGCGCTTGCCGGCATGCGCGACCCGCAGCAGGACGGCGCCGCCCATCGAATGCGCCAGCGCGAAATAGGGCGGCGGGCAATCCGGCAGCACCACCTGCTGCACGAAGGTTTCGACATCGATTTCGAAATCGGAGAAATCACGGACATAGCCCTTGCGTGGATCGCGCAGGCGCCGCGAGGAATGACCCTGGCCGCGCCAGTCGATCATCGCCACCGCAAAGCCGCGATCGCGCAGATCGCGCACCGTCTCGAAATATTTTTCGATCTGCTCGCTACGGCCGGTGAAGACGCAGACCGTGCCCTTGCGGCCCGCCGGCGGCGCCCAGCGCGCAAAGCGCAATTCGGCGCCGTCAGGCGTCTTGATGGTGCCGCTGACGACATCCTCCGGGACCGGATTGGCGGGGATCGAGACCAGCGTCATGGGGGGAACCGGCTAGGTGAAGGGGACTGAAAATCAAGGCGGGGGTAGCAAAAAAGGGACCTGTTTTGGCCCCTCTTGAACGATGTTCAGCCCCTCCCATATCACTTCTGTGCAGGCCGCTACCAGTGTTTCGGAATCGAAACGCACTGCGTTCTGGGTTCAAGACACAAGGCTGCACATCGATGAAAGCCCGGCCCGATGGCGGGCGGGTTAATTGAAACAGTCGCTCAATGGAGGACTACCCTATGCGTACCTACGATCTCACGCCGTTTTATCGTTCCACCGTCGGCTTCGACCGCTTCTTCAGCCTGCTCGATCAGGCCGCGTCGGACGGCAGCCCGGGATATCCGCCCTACAACATCGAGCGCACCGGTGAGAACGCCTACCGCATCAGCGTCGCGGTCTCCGGCTTCTCGCAAGGCGAGCTTTCGATCGTCGCCAAGGAAAACACGCTGACGATCAAGGGCGAGAAATCAGCCAACGAGAACGCCCAGGACAAATCCGAGGTGCTGTACCGCGGCATCGCCGCGCGTGCCTTCGAGCGTGCCTTCCAGCTTGCCGATTTCGTGCAGGTCAAGAACGCCTCGCTCGAGAACGGTCTGCTCCACGTCGATCTCGTGCGCGAGATTCCCGAGGCCAAGAAGCCGCGCAGCATTCCGATCAGCAACGGCTCGCCGACCCCGAAGGTCGTCGACAGCGCGGCTGTCGCAGCCTGACGCGATCAGGCTTTCAGCAGATATTGGCTGAATGCAAAACGCCCCGGGAAACCGGGGCGTTTTTTTCGCGCGCTCGCAGCGTCACAGTGCCGTGAGCGCTGTAACGTGGCACGCCCCCGAGCCGAAACTCCCCTCAAGGGCAGCGCATCACGCTCGCAAGGAGATCACGGAGTTGGTTCGATGAGGATGGTTCAGTTGGTAACGGCACTTGCGGTCGCGGCATTTGCGGGATCGCTTGGCACACTCCCGGCGCAGGCCAAGACGGCCACGCCGGTGGCGCGCAATGTGGTGCTGGTGCACGGGGCGTGGGCGGATGGCTCGAGCTGGTCGGAAGTCATTCCCTATCTGCAGGCGGCCGGCCTGAAGGTCACCGCGGTGCAGAATCCGCTGACGTCGCTGGCCGATTCCGTTGCCGCGACCCGCCGCGCGCTGGCGATGCAGGACGGGCCGACCGTGCTGGTCGCGCATTCCTGGGGCGGCACCGTGATCAGCGAGACCGGCACCGATCCGAAAGTATCGGCGCTGGTCTATGTCGCCGCGCGCGGTCCGGATGCGGGCGAGGATTTCGTCGCCCTCTCCGGTAAATTCCCGGCCGGGCCGGTGCGCGCCGGCATTCGCGAGCATGACGGCTTCACCAAATTGTCGGAAGATTCGTTCCTGAAATATTTCGCCAACGGCGTGGAGCCGAAAAAGGCCGAGGTGCTCTACGCGGTGCAGGAGCCGACCGCGGTTTCCCTCTTTGCCGGGCGAACCACGGTGGCCGCGTGGCGCTCCAAGCCATCATGGTATGCGGTCTCCAGACAGGACCAGACCATCAATCCCGACCTCGAGCGGTTTCTCGCCAGGCGCATGAATGCGACCACGGTCGAACTCAACGCCGGCCATCTGTCGCTGGTGTCGCATCCAAAAGAGATCGCCGACCTGATCCTGGCGGCTGCGGGCCGCAAGGAGTAGGAGTAATTGCGGGGCTGTTTTGTCGCTCCCCCTTCGTCATTCCGGGATGCGCCCCTTGGCGCAGACCTCAGATGCGCAATTGCGCATCGGGGAATCCGTTGAGCCGCGGCGCAAGCTTTGAAATGGATTCCGGGCTCGAGGCTGCGCCTCGCCCCGGAATGACGGCTGTCCCTACTCCAGCCCCTGCATCGTCGGCATGTCCTGGGTCGGGGCGATCGGCGGCGCGGGGTGGGCCTGGACCGCACCTGTCGTCGGGGCCGCGGGCGGCGGCGTTTGCGCTTCAGCCGATTTCGGCTGAGCCGCCGCTGATTGCTGAACCGGTGCTTGCTGGACCGGTGCTGGCTGAACCGTTGGCTGCTGAACCGGTTCCGTCGGGGCTGCAGGCTTGGCCGCGGGCGCGACGGCAGCCGGCCTGGCGGCCACAGCCTTGGCCGCAGGCTCAGGAGTGGCCGGCCTGGCGGTGGCGAGCGGGCTCGGCTTCGGCACCGGCACGGTGCGGCTCGCGACCTGCGGGGCCGGCTTCGACGGCCGCGGCGCGCCCCGGACGTGGGTCGGCGGCAGCGGTCCGGGAGGGCCGTAATTCATGGTCAGATCGTCGTTGAAATTATCGCCGATCCGGTGCGCCGGTATGAAGCGGATGATCCGGCCGGTGCGCGCGTCGATGATCAGGCGGCCGTCGTCGCCGCCGCGGTCGATCACCGAAATCGTGTAAACCAGACCGCGTTGCTGCGGGATGCCGAGCGGCGAAAACCCGCTCTCGCGCAGCACCGTGTAGACCTCGGTCGGCGGCAGCAGCATCGGCGCCTGCCCGTAGCCGTAGCGCGGCCCGGGATACTGCGCCCGTGGCGCAAACCCGGGGTCGTGTGCCGGCGGCGCAAACCCGGGGTATTGCGCAGGCGGCGCATAACGCGGCGGCGGGTAATAGGGGTCGCCGATATCGGACACCGAATAGTATGGCGAGCGTCCGGCCTCGTAGGGCGCCGGTACCTGCGCCTGCACGGCCGTCGTGGCCAGCGTAAGCCCGGCCGCGAAAACCCATCCTGTGAAGAACTTCATCATCCGTCGCTCCTGTTAGCCCCTGCCCCGGAGCGTGTTCGCTCTCTTGCCGGCCGCCCGGAACCGAACTTCATTGTGAAATCCGGCGGTCCTTGGGCCGGATCGCGGCGTGTTTGCCCTAAATCCGGGGCAGTCTGTTTCGGCAAGCCGGGCGGCCCAATTTCGACGCCGACAGGCACGGATCAGCCATGCGGGCCGGGACTTTCACGCGCTTGTGTGATACAGAAAAATTTGGCATGGTCGGGAGTTAGGACAGCATCACTGTCTCAATTGTGGGGCATTCCCGGCACAGGGATTGCAACGAAAGTCTGGCGGCTTTGGGCTCCAGGCAAGTAACAGGCAAGGCCGTTCCTCAGGGGACGTTGAACGCCCTGGCCTGACTTTAGAAAATTTCGGCTCGCGGCGGACGAGCGGTGGCCCGGTGGGTGCCGCAAGCGCCCAAGGTGCGCCGGTGACGGTTAAGGCCCTTGACCTGATTGAGAGGACTAAGATGAGCGGGTCGGAATTCGAGCGCCAAAACATCGTGACAGAAATGCTGTCGGCGACCGCTATCTCGAAACCGGAAGACGCCGCGCATTTGCATTCAGAGCATTTGCATTCAGAGCCTTCGCATGAAGAACCGCAGCGCGAGTTCAGCTGGCGTCCGCCGGCCGAGGGACTTTACGATCCCAGCCTCGAAAAGGATTCCTGCGGCGTCGGCTTCATCGCCAACATCAAGGGGAGGAAATCGCACCAGATCGTCGATGACGCGATCAACATTCTTTGCAACCTCGAACATCGTGGCGCTGTCGGTGCCGACCCGCGCGCCGGCGACGGTGCCGGCATCCTGGTGCAGATCCCGCACGCCTTCTTCGCGCGCAAGGCCGCCGAGATCGGCTTCAAGCTGCCGAAGCCGGGCGAATACGCCATCGGCGCGCTGTTCCTACCGAAGGAGACGGCGTGGCGCAAAGTGATCCAGAGCATCATCGCCGAACAGATCAAGGAAGAAGGCCTGCTGCTGCTCGGCTGGCGCGACGTGCCGACCGACAATTCCTCGCTCGGCGAAACCGTCAAGCCGACCGAGCCCGCCTGCATGCAGGTGTTCATCGGCCGCAACGGCGCGACCAAGACCGAGGATGATTTCGAGCGCCGGCTGTATATCCTGCGCAAGTCGATCTCGCAGGCGATCTATCAGCGCCGCGACCGCGGGCTTGCCGGCTATTACCCGGTCTCGATGTCGTGCCGGACCGTGATCTACAAGGGCATGTTCCTCGCCGACCAGCTCGGCAAGTATTATCCCGATCTGCATGAGGCGGATTTCGAGAGCGCGCTGGCGCTGGTGCATCAGCGCTTCTCCACCAACACCTTCCCGGCCTGGTCGCTGGCGCATCCTTACCGGATGGTGGCCCACAACGGCGAAATCAACACGCTGCGCGGCAACGTCAACTGGATGGCGGCGCGCCAGGCGTCGCTGCATTCCGAATTGTACGGCAAGGACATCTCGCGGCTGTGGCCGATTTCCTATGAGGGCCAGAGCGACACCGCCTGTTTCGACAACGCGCTCGAATTCCTGGTGCAGGGTGGCTACTCGCTGCCGCACGCCGTGATGATGATGATTCCGGAAGCCTGGGCCGGCAATCCCCTGATGGATGAGACGCGCCGCGCCTTCTACGAATATCACGCCGCGATGATGGAGCCGTGGGACGGCCCCGCTGCGATCGCTTTCACCGACGGCCGCCAGATCGGCGCCACGCTCGACCGCAACGGCCTGCGGCCGGCGCGCTATCTCGTCACCAAGGACGACCGCATCGTGATGGCGTCCGAAATGGGCGTGCTCAAGATTCCCGAGGAAGAGATCATCACCAAGTGGCGGCTGCAGCCTGGCAAGATGCTGCTGGTCGACCTCGAACAGGGCCGGCTCATTCCCGACGACGAGATCAAGGCTGATCTGGCCAAGAGTCATCCCTACAGCGACTGGCTGCATCGCACCCAGATCCAGCTCGAGGATTTGCCCGAGGCTGCCAGCAAGGGCATGCGCTCCAACCTGCCGCTGCTCGACCGCCAGCAGGCGTTCGGCTACAGCCAGGAAGACGTCACCATCCTGATGACGCCGATGGCCTCGACCGGCGAAGAGGCCGCGGGATCGATGGGCAACGACACGCCGATCTCGGCGCTGTCGGACCGGCCGAAGCCGCTGTTCACCTACTTCAAGCAGAACTTCGCCCAGGTCACCAACCCGCCGATCGATCCGATCCGCGAAGAACTGGTAATGAGCCTGGTCTCGATCATCGGGCCGCGGCCGAACCTGTTCGACCTGCAGGGCCTCGCCTCGACCAAGCGGCTGGAAGTGCGCCAGCCGATTCTGACCGACGCGGATCTGGAAAAGATCCGCTCGATCTCCGATGTCGCCGACAGCCATTTCAAGTCGCGCACGCTCGACACCACCTTCCATGCCGGCTTCGGCGCGGCGGGCCTCGAACAGGTGCTCGACGAACTCTGCGCGCGCGCCGAAGGCGCGGTGCGCGAGGGCGTCAACATCATCATCCTGTCCGACCGTATGGCCGGCTCGGACCGGATTCCGATTCCCTCGCTGCTGGCCTGCGCCGCCGTGCATCACCATCTGATCCGCACCGGCCTGCGCACCTCGGTCGGCCTCGTGGTGGAATCCGGCGAACCGCGCGAAGTGCATCACTTTGCGTGCCTGGCCGGCTACGGCGCCGAAGCGATCAACCCGTATTTGGCGTTCGAAACCATCATCGCGATGAAGGACCGCCTGCCGGGTTCGCTCGACGATTACGAGATCGTCAAGCGCTACATCAAGTCGATCGGCAAGGGCCTGTTGAAGGTGATGTCCAAGATGGGCATCTCGACCTACCAGTCCTATTGCGGCGCGCAGATTTTCGACGCGGTCGGACTGAAGGCGGAGTTTGTCGCCAAGTATTTCGCCGGCACGCATACCCGCGTCGAAGGCGTCGGCCTGGCCGAAATCGCCGAGGAAACCTGCCGCCGTCACGGCGAGGCGTTCGGCGACGCGCAGGTCTACAAGACCGCGCTCGATGTCGGCGGCGAATATGCTTACCGCACCCGCGGCGAGGACCACGCCTGGACCGCGGAATCGGTCTCGATGCTGCAGCACGCCGCGCGCGGCAACTCGCTGGAGCGCTACAAGGGGTTCGCCAAAATCCTCAACGAGCAATCCGAGCGGCTGCTGACGCTGCGCGGACTGTTCCGGATCAAGACCGCCGAGGACGAGAAGCGCAAGCCGATCAAGCTCGACCAGGTCGAGCCCGCCAAGGACATCGTCAAGCGTTTCGCCACCGGCGCGATGAGTTTTGGCTCGATCTCGCGCGAGGCGCATACCACGCTGGCGATCGCGATGAACCGGATCGGCGGCAAGTCCAACACCGGCGAAGGCGGCGAAGAGGCCGATCGCTTCAAGCCGCTGCCGAACGGCGATTCGATGCGCTCGGCGATCAAGCAGGTCGCCTCGGGCCGCTTCGGCGTGACGACGGAATATCTCGTCAACTCCGATATGATGCAGATCAAGATGGCGCAGGGCGCCAAGCCCGGCGAAGGCGGACAATTGCCCGGCCACAAGGTCGACGCCGTGATCGCGCGGGTCCGGCATTCGACCCCCGGCGTCGGCCTGATCTCGCCGCCGCCGCATCACGACATCTATTCGATCGAGGATCTGGCGCAGCTGATCTACGACCTCAAGAACGTCAATCCGGACGGCCAGGTCTCGGTCAAGCTGGTTTCCGAAATCGGCGTCGGCACGGTGGCCGCGGGTGTCGCCAAGGCGCGCGCCGACCATGTCACCATCGCAGGTTTCGAGGGCGGCACCGGCGCCTCGCCGCTGACCTCGATCAAGCATGCCGGCAGCCCATGGGAAATCGGCCTTGCCGAAACCCACCAGACGCTGGTGCGCGAGCGGCTGCGCAGCCGCATCGTGGTCCAGGTCGACGGCGGCTTCCGCACCGGACGCGACGTCGTGATCGGCGCGCTTTTGGGCGCCGACGAGTTCGGCTTTGCCACCGCCCCCCTGATTGCCGCCGGCTGCATCATGATGCGCAAGTGTCATCTCAACACCTGCCCGGTCGGCGTCGCGACGCAGGATCCGGTATTGCGCAAGCGCTTCACCGGCCAGCCCGAGCACGTCATCAACTATTTCTTCTTCGTCGCCGAGGAAGTCCGCGAGATCATGGCCCAACTCGGCTACCGCACCTTCAACGAGATGGTCGGCCAGACCCAGATGCTCGACCAGTCGACGCTGGTCGCGCACTGGAAGGCCAAGGGCCTCGATTTCTCGAAGCTGTTCGTGCGCCAGAAGGAACTGCCGGGCCAGAAGATCTATCATTCCGAAAAGCAGAACCATCATCTCGAAGCCGTGCTCGACCGCCGCCTGATCGAGAAGGCGCAAGCCGCGATCGACCGCGGCGCGCCGGTCAAGATCGAGGAAGAGATCAACAACACCGACCGCAGCGCCGGTGCGATGCTGTCGGGTACGCTGGCCAAGATCTACGGCCATAACGGCCTGCCGCTCGATACTATCCATGTCAGCCTCAAGGGCACCGCGGGCCAGGCGTTCGGCGCGTGGCTGGCACGCGGCGTCACCTTCGAACTCGAAGGCGAAGGCAACGACTATGTCGGCAAGGGCCTGTCCGGCGGACGCATCATCGTCAAGCCGCCGCGCAATTCCGGCATCGTGCCGGAAGAATCCATCATCGTCGGCAACACCGTGATGTACGGCGCGATCGAAGGCGAATGCTATTTCCGCGGCATCGCCGGTGAACGCTTCGCGGTACGCAACTCCGGCGCGATCGCGGTCGTCGAGGGCGCCGGCGACCATTGCTGCGAATACATGACCGGCGGCATCGTCGTGGTGCTCGGCAAGACCGGGCGCAACTTCGCGGCCGGCATGTCGGGCGGCATCGCCTATGTGCTGGACGAGGCCGGCGACTTCGCCAAGCTGTGCAACATGGCGATGGTCGAACTGGAGCCCGTTCTCTCGGAAGAGATGATCAACCAGAACACCTATCACCACGCCGGCGATCTCGAGGCCCATGGCAGGGTCGATGTGTTCGAGAACCTGCTCAACTCCGACGTCGAGCGGCTGCACGTCCTGATCACGCGCCACGCCAAGCTGACCGGTTCGAAGAAGGCTGACGAGATTCTGGCGAACTGGAAGAGCTATATTTTGAAATTCCGCAAGGTGATGCCGGTGGAATACCGCCGCGCGCTGAAGGAATTGAAGGCTCACGCGGACGCCGAGCCGAAAATCGCGATCGGGGCTTACTGAGGCAGACGTCATCCTGAGGTGCGAGCCCTCTTAGGCGAGCCTCGAAGGATGACAGGAACAGGTGCTTGCTGCTCATCCTTCGAGGCGCGCAAGGGCGCGCACCTCCAGCAATAACGGTGAAGCCGTTATGCAGGGATGACGGCGGAACGAGTGGATAGCAGGTTGCAGGAACGTTGGGTTTAATGGGCAAGATCACAGGTTTTCTCGAGATCGACCGGAACGAACGCAAGTACACGCCGGTCGCCGAGCGCGTGAAGCACTATCGCGAATTCGTCATTCCCCTGAGTGAGAAAGACACCCGCGACCAGGCCGCGCGGTGCATGAATTGCGGCATTCCCTATTGCCACGGCACCGGTTCGGTTCAGCCGGGCACGCCGGGCTGCCCGGTCAACAACCAGATCCCCGACTTCAACGACCTCGTCTATCAGGACAACTGGCAGGAAGCCTCGCGCAACCTGCATTCGACCAACAATTTTCCGGAGTTCACCGGCCGCATCTGTCCGGCGCCGTGCGAGGCCTCCTGCACGCTCAACATCGACGACAATCCGGTCACCATCAAGACCATCGAATGCGCGATCGTCGACCGCGCCTGGGACAATGGCTGGGTGAAGCCGGAAATCGCCGCCGCCAGGACCGGCAAGAAGGTCGCGATCATCGGTTCGGGACCTGCGGGCCTTGCCGCCGCGCAGCAGCTCGCGCGCGTCGGCCATGACGTCCATGTCTACGAGAAGTTCGCCAAGGCCGGCGGCCTGCTGCGCTATGGCATTCCCGATTTCAAGATGGAAAAGCACATCATCGATCGCCGCGTGGCGCAGATGGAAGCCGAGGGCGTGACCTTTCATTACGGCGTCCATGTCGGCGGCTCTGCACCGGGCGCGATTGATCCGCGCGAGTTGCACCGGCAATATGACGCGGTGGCGCTGACCGGCGGCGCCGAGGCCGGCCGCGATCTGCCGATTCCGGGTCGCGACCTCGACGGCATCCACTTCGCGATGGATTTCCTGCCGCAACAAAACCGCCGCGTCTCGTCCGAGCCGCTCGGAGACGTCAAGGACATCCTCGCCGGCGGCAAGCATGTGGTCGTGATCGGCGGCGGCGATACCGGTTCGGACTGCATCGGCACCTCATTCCGGCAGGGTGCGAAGTCCGTGACCCAACTCGAAATCATGCAGGCGCCGCCCGAGCACGAAGACAAGGGCCTGAGCTGGCCGAACTGGCCGTTGAAGATGCGGACCTCGTCGAGCCAGGCCGAGGGCGCCAAGCGCGAGTTTGCGGTGCTGACGCAGAAATTCTCAGGCGTCGACGGCAAGGTGCAGAGGCTGCATTGCGTGCAGGTCAACGACAAATTCCAGCCGATCGCCGGCACCGAATTCGAACTCGACGCGCAGCTGGTGCTGCTGGCGATGGGCTTCGTGCATCCGGTCCATGACGGCATGCTGAAGACACTCGGCGTCGATCTCGATCAGCGCGGCAACGTCCGCGCCAACCTGACCGACTACCAGACGTCAGTGCCGAACGTGTTCTCCGCCGGCGACATGCGCCGCGGCCAATCGCTTGTCGTGTGGGCGATCCGCGAAGGCCGCCTCTGCGCCCGTGCCATCGACCAGTATCTGATGGGGACGACCACGCTGCCGCGCTAGGCGGAGCCAGCTGCAATTGAACGACACGAAAACAAAAATGGTGCAGCGCGCCCGCGCACGCTGCACCATTCTTGCAATTCTCAGTCCTGCGGAATGTCGGTGTTACGGACAGACCCGAACGCCGGCAACATAATAGCAGGCGGAGTAACCGCTGCCATAGCCATAGCCGCCGCCATAGCCATACCCACGGCCACGGCCGTAACCATAGCCGCGCCCGCGGTGACCGTGGTAGTGACCGCGGCCACGGCCGCCGCGGCTGGAACCTCGGCCTCGGCCTCCGCCGCCACGTCCCTCGCCGCGCGCGAACGCCGACGTGCTCGATGCTCCGACCAGCAGCGTCGACACGCCGATGATGCTGAAGCAGTAAATGCCGGTCAAAATCAACGCGGCCAACGTACGCGATAAAACGGAGCGGTGCCCAGGTTTGCTGTAAGCCATTGAATCTCCCTTCAGTGAGACGAGCACGATTGGGCCGCGTTGCCTCCCGGGTCAAGCCATACCCTGATCAAATGTCGGATTGACAGTATGTCGCAGGGAGGCGTCATGAATCCGACACGACGAAGAGCGCTCCTGCTTGATGGGTCTCGACTGCGCCACACGCTTTGGCGGTAAAGGTGGATCCCGACGGGAAGCGGAGACCGCAGCGCATACGTGATCAATGCTGCAGGCGCACGCCGAGCATGACGATCGTTGCGGCGGTGCTGTTGCCGGGCTGATTGGAATCCAGCCAGTCGCGGCGCAGTGTGCCGGTGACCCACAAATTGCGGTTCATCTTGTAGATCAGCTCGCCGGAAAGCGAATAGAACCGGTCGAAACGGTCATCGCCCTGGTAGGCCTGCGTGCCCCAGGTGAATTTGCCGATGCCGGTCAGCCAGCGACGGAAATCGTGATCGACCTCCGCGATGTAGGTACGCGTCAGCACGCCGGAGACGCCGGGCACGGTGGTCTCGTTGATCGTCGTGGTGGCAAAGAACTTCGCCGTGGTCAGCGGCGTGGCGACCCACACCAGCGAAGCCGACGTCAGCAGTCCCTGCAGCGGCAGCAACCGCGGATCCTCGTAGGTGCGCGCCGCCCAGCCGACCGCGAGTTCGCCGGTCAAGATCCGCGAGAATTCGAAGGTGGTGCCGGCCCGCACCGATCCGCCGCTGGAATTGCGCTGATAGCCGCTGCGATCGACCAGCAGGTCATGCGAGCGGACACTGCCTTCGATCTCGCCGAATGGCTTCAGGCCCGGTATCAGGTCGTAGCTGACACGCCCGACACCGCCGAACTGATTGTAGTTGCGGTCGTCATTGGTGGTCGACGTGCCGTCGGTCAGCTGCGAGTTCTGGTAGACCGTGCGGTCGACCGATGCGCCGGCGGAAAGCTGCAGCCGATTGAAATTCTGATCCAGGCCAAAGGTCCCGCCGAATGTCGCGTAGACGGGAAATCTGGCGAGGCCGGCTTGAATATTGGGGCTGCCCGGATTGTCGGTGGCGACGAGCAGCCGGGCCTGTCCAAGCAGCCGCGTGTCGCGCGAGACATCGAGACGGCCATCGACATGGCCGTTGAAATTCGGACGATCGACATTGGTCGGCGCCGACGACACCACGCCGTCCACCGGCGGGAAGGTATTGGCGTAGCCGGTGAAGGAGCCCTTGAGATCGGCCACCAGCGCGTGTCGCTCCCAGTCGGAGAAGGCGACGAATTCCGGCGCGATGACATAAAATGGTGAGCCTCGCGGCACGACCGTTCGGCCGGGATTGGTGTCGTAGCCACCGCGCAGTTCGACCGCCGATTTGATCAGGAAGCTGCCGGCATAATCGCCGACCGCGCCGAACGGATCGTCGTCGATCTTGAGCCGCTTGCGCGCGGGTTGACCCACCACCGTGCCGGCCATCGCAGGCGGGATCGGCGCCTTGTTGGCGGTCTGCGACGGTGGAATCGAAAGCCGCAGCGGCGTGTTCGACATCGGCGGCGGCCGGCTGCCGGGTCCCGGCGCCGGCTTCGGCCTGGCTTGGCCCGGATAATATTTCGGCTTCTGAAGCTTGCGGTTCAGCGAGTCATAACCGGAGCTCGAGGCGCCGCTGGCGGCGGGCAGGCCATAGCGCGGGATCGCCCCGATGCGCGAGGGCGCAGGCTTTTCCTTGTCGCGAAGCCGGGCCTCGTTGGCGGCATCGCCGGTCTTGTCGTTGGCCTCGGCACTGGTCCGGCGCAACGGCGAATCCGTCGGCATCAGCTGGCTGCTGCGGGTCGGGCTGAACAGGTCAGGCGTGACGGTCTGGGCCTGCGCGGTGGTCCCGGTCAGGGCGATCAGCGCAAGGCATGGCAAAGCCGCGCGGAACATTGTCGCGCGCCTGCTTCGGCCCCTTACTGGACCTGCCATCACGATGAAAATACTCCAACAACGTCAGCTACTTATTCGACGCATTCCGAGCGCGCGGGGAAAACGTCGTTAATGGAGTTAAAACAATTATGGTTAATGACCCGTTGAGAGCCGGCCGCCCGCGTCGCATCGCCGGATGGGCCATGCTAAGGAGGGGTCCGGGGCTGTGCCCCTCACTCCCTGGACTTGAGACATGGCCAATCCGAAACCGCTGATGGCAAATTCAACCGGCACCGACCACGCCAATGCCGCCATCGAATCGGCCCTGCGCACGCTCGATGCCGAGGCCGGCGGCATCGCCGCCATCACCGCAGCGCTGCAATCCGATCTCCGTGCGCCGTTCATGACGGCCGTCGATCGCATCGGCAACGCCAAGGGCCGGCTGATCGTGACCGGGCTCGGCAAGTCGGGCCATATCGGCCGCAAGGTCGCGGCAACATTTGCTTCCACCGGCACACCGGCATTCTTCGTCCATGCCGCGGAAGCCAGCCACGGCGATCTCGGCATGATCACCGCCGACGACGTCATCCTGGCGCTGTCATGGTCCGGCGAGCAGCCGGAGATGAGGAATCTCATCACCTATGCCACGCGCTTTGGCATTGCCCTGATCGCGATGACCGCGGACCGGGAATCCACCCTGAGCAAGGCCGCCGACATCGCGCTGACACTGCCGAAGGCGCGCGAGGCCTGCCCGCATAATCTGGCGCCGACCACCTCCTCGCTGATGATGCTGGCGCTCGGCGACGCGCTGGCGATCGCGCTGCTGGAAGGCCGCGGCTTCACCTCGGTCGATTTCAGCGTGCTGCATCCCGGCGGCAAGCTCGGCGCGCTCTTGAAATACACCCGCGACCTCATGCATGCCGGCGACGCCGTGCCGCTGAAGCCGCTCGGCACCCAGATGTCGGACGCGCTGGTCGAGATGACGTCGAAGGGTTTTGGCTGCGTCGGCATCACCGATCACCGCGGACATATCGTCGGCATCGTCACCGACGGCGATCTGCGCCGCCACATGCGGCCCGATCTGATGACGGCTGTTGTCGACGAGGTGATGACCAAGAATCCCAAGACCATCGGCCGCGACCTGCTCGCGGGCGAGGCGCTGGAGATCCTCAATTCGTCGAAGATCACCGCGCTGATCGTCACCGACGCCAACAAGCCCGTCGGCATCGTGCATCTGCATGATTTGCTCCGCGCGGGCGTGGCGTAATCCCAACTCCCTCCCCGTCATTGCCTGCAACAAACGCGAAGCGTTTGTGCAAGGGAGCGAAGCGACGAAACAATCCATTCTTTCCTTATGCTGCACGATGGATTGCTTCGCTTCCCTCGCAATGACGTCAGTTCGTAGGGTGGGCAAAGGCGCGCTTGCGCCGTGCCCACCATCCATCCAGATCATCGCCGTGAATGGTGGGCACGCTGCGCTTTGCCCACCCTACGATTCCGAGTGCTCACCTCGGGAATCGTGCCGCCGTCTGCTCCAGCGGCAGCGCCAGCGCATTCGCCAGGTATGACACCGTGCGATAGAATCCGCAGAGCTGGATGATTTCGAGTATCTTCGCATCTTCATAATGCGCTGACAGCGCCTTGAACTCGGCCTCGCCAAGCGTGGCGCGCTCGTGCAGCGCGTCGACCGCTGCGATCAGCGCCTGCTCGGCCGCCGACCAGCAGGTGGCGCTGGCATCGCCGAGCACGGTGGCGCGGACCTGTTCGTCGGTCAGCTGGGCGGCCTCCGCGAACGCCGCGATATGCACGCCCCATTCGTATTCGCAACCGGTCCGCGCGCAGGTGCGGTCGATCACGATCTCGCGTTCCCTCAAGCTCAGGGGACCGCGGTCCAGCAGGCTGCCGGCGCGGAATTTCTCCCAGGCGCGGGCGTGGCCCGCCATCACCCGGAACAGCGCCAGCGGCGGCGCGCCGCGCATGATGCGGTCGAATTGACCTTGAATCTCGGGTGGATAAGGCGGCTGCAACGGCGCGATGCGGGGCGCGGGCTGTGGCATCGGTTCATCCTGTGCTACAATAATCGTAGCAACGCTACGCTTTATGTAGCAATCCGCAAGAGGCTTTCCGATGCCGAAACAGCGCCCTGCCATGAAGAAACGCGCGGTCCGCGGTTCCCGGACCGGCCGGCCGATCATGGCGCTGCTCGACCTGTTGGGCCGGCGCTGGACGTTGCGCATCCTGTGGGAGCTGCGCGAGGGACCGCTGACCTCTCGCGCCCTGCGTACCGCCTGCGACGAGGCCTCGCCGACTGTGATGCAGACCCGATTGACCGAGTTGCGCGCGGCCGGGCTGATCGACCTGCTGCCGGGCGACGGCTATAGCCTGACCGGGCTCGGCCTGGAGCTGATCGAGACCTTCCTTCCGCTGCACCGCTTTGCCGAGCGGTGGAGCAAGCACATGCAAGACTGAATCGAACGACCGATTCAAGCCGCCGCCACCGTCAGGCTGGCACCGTCGACTTGCACGACCTTGACGCGGCTGCCGGCCGGCGCATCGGGGCCAGCGACGCGCCAGATGGTGTCGTCGATCCGCACCGTGCCGGTGCCGCCGACGATCGGCTTTTCCAGCGTGAACTCGCGGCCGATCATGGCTTCGGTCCGCCGGTTGAGGAACGGGTTGCTCTGGCTGCTACTGCCGGCGCTCCTGGCAAAATGCCGCCATGCCGGCACCGCGGCGGCGGCGAACACCGCGAACATCAGGAGCTGCGCCTGCCAGGACGGATTGATCGCAAACGACACCAGCCCGACCAGCAGCGAGGAAAGCCCGAGCCAGAACAGGAAGACACCCGGCGCCAGCAACTCCAGCGCCATCAGGATGAAGCCGAAGATCAGCCAGTTCCAGGTGCCCAGGGAAGCAAATATATCGGCCATGACACGACCTCTGTCTTTTAAGTCGAACTCGACAACGCAACGGCGGTAGGCCCCCTCTCCCGCACTTGCGGGGGAGGGTCGGGGTGGGGGCTCTCTCCGCGATACGACTCGTGGAGAGAGCCCCCACCCGCCTCGCTTTGCTCGGCACCCTCCCCCGCAAGCGGGAGAGGGTGACTCACATGCGCCAGTGCCCCAGTCATCAAACGAACTCTACCGCTGCGGCGAGAACGGTGGCGGCGGCGGTGGCGGCGGCGTCGGACCGGTGTTCGGCACCGAGCCACGCCGCGCGGCTGCTGCCGCGGTCGCGGCGTCACCGAACGTGGCCTTGGCGATCTCGCCGATGCCGGCGAGCGAGCCCAAAATGCTGGTGGCCTCGATCGGTAACATCAGGATCTTCTGGTTCGGCGATTCAGCCAATTGGCCGAACGCCTTGATGTATTTATCCGCGATAAAGTAATTCAGCGCGGCAACGTCGCCCTTGGAAATCGCGTCCGACACCATCTGGGTCGCCCTGGCTTCGGCTTCCGCGGAACGTTCGCGCGCCTCGGCGTCGCGGAACGCGGCTTCCTTGCGGCCTTCGGCCTGCAGGATCTGGCCTTGTTTTGCGCCTTCCGCGCGCAGGATTTCCGACTGCCGCTGGCCCTCCGCCTGCAGAATGTCGGCGCGCTTGACGCGCTCGGCCTTCATCTGCCGGCCCATCGCTTCCACAAGGTCGGCCGGCGGCACGATGTCCTTGATCTCGATGCGGTTGACCTTGAGGCCCCATGGCGACACCGCGGCATCGACCACGCGCAGCAGCCGCTCGTTGATCTCGTCGCGGTGCGACAACACCTGATCGAGATCCATCGCGCCCATCACCGAGCGGATGTTGGTCATGGTCAGCACGATGATCGCGTTGTTGAGGTCCGAGACTTCGTAGCTGGCCTTGGCGGCGTCGAACACCTGATAGAACGCGACGCCGTCGACCGTCACGGTGGCGTTGTCCTTGGTGATGACTTCCTGCTCGGGAATGTTGATCACCTGCTCCATCATGTTCACCTTGCGGCCGACGCGGTCGAAATAGGGAACGATGATGTTCAACCCCGGCGCCAGCGTGCGGGTGTATTTGCCGAACCGTTCGATGGTCCAGTCAAAACCCTGCGGCACGGTCTTGACGCCGGCGAACAGGGTGACAATGACGAGCAGCAAAAGGGCAATCGCGAAAATATCGAAACCAGTCATAAATTCCCTCCAAAACCGGCAAGAGCCGTTGCCGGACGCGGTCTTCCGTATGTCTGCCCGGCGGCACCGCCGGTTCAGCCCGGCTGTTCTCAAGCACTGATTACGTAGGGAGCCGTTTGACAGCCGCCAGATGGTTGACGACCGAATGGGGGAATACCAGATCCTGTCGCTCGCAAATCCAGCGGTTCTTAGATCCAGCCCTGAAGCTCGCGCAACACCAGCTGGCGGATCACGTCCATGCCGGGCTCGGAGTCGTTGAGGCAGGGGATCGCCGCGAATTGCTCGCCGCCATTGTGCTTGAAAATCTCGGCGTTTTCCTGCGCGATCTCTTCCAACGTCTCCAGGCAATCGGCGGAGAAGCCCGGGGTCACCACGGCGATGCGCTTGACACCATCCTTCGCGAGCCGCGCGATAGTCTTGTCGGTATAGGGCTGCAGCCACTCGTCGAAGCCGAAGCGCGATTGAAATGTAAGGAGCAGTTTGGTCGCATCAAGCCCCATCCGCTTCCTCAACGCGTCCGTTGTTGCGACGCACTGCGCCTGGTAGGGGTCGCCCTTGTCGACATACTTTTGCGGCATGCCGTGAAACGAGGCGACGATCAATTCAGGCTGGAACGGCAAGGTCGCCAGATGCGCAGAGATCGAGACCGCCAGCGCATCGATGTAGTCTGGGTCGTCATAGTAAGGCGGCGTCACGCGCAAGATCGGCTGCGCGCGCATGCCGGCCAGCACGCGGAAAACCTCGTCGCACACGGTGGCCGAGGTCGCCGCGGAATATTGCGGATAAAGCGGCACCACCAGCAGACGGTCGCAGCCCTGCGCGGTCAGTGCATCGATGCGCGAGCGAATTGATGGATTGCCGTAACGCATCGCCCAGTCGACCACGACATGCTCATGGTCCGCGATCGCCTCGGCCAGCTTTTCGGCCTGTGCGCGTGTGATCGTCTTCAGCGGCGATTCGTTGTTTGCGACGTTCCAGATCTTGCGGTAGTCGCGCGCCTTGCGGCGGGGACGGATGCGCAGGATGATGCCGTTGAGGATCAGCTGCCAGCGCAGCCCCTGGTCCTCGATCACGCGCGGGTCGGAGAGGAATTCCTTGAGGTAGACCCGCACGCCGCGGGTGTCGGCCGTATCGGGCGTGCCGAGATTGACCAGCAACACGCCGACGCGCTCCGGCTTTGCCTCCGAAGCAGGCCTCGTGCTTCCTATGGGAACGACTTTCGACATGATTTCCGTGGCTTCGCGCGTTGCAGCATCCTTGTCAAGATAACGGCCGGTTCGGTACTGTCGGGTAGTGCGTGCGTGGAGGGTGCCATGACGATTGCCGAATGGTGTATATTTGGGGCGGTGATGCTCTACTTGCTGACCATTGCACCCTTTAAGGCCGCGGCGGGTCGCACCTTCGACAATTCAAAGCCGCGTGATCCCGCATTCTTCCAGGACCCGCTTCGGGCACGCGCGCTCGGCGCACACATCAACGGCATCGAAAGCTTTCCCTTCTTCGCGGCCGCCATTCTGTTGGCCGAATTTCGAGGCGCCCCGCAAAATCTGGTCAATGAGCTGGCCATGCTGTTCCTGATCGTGCGAATTGCCTACGTTTTCACATATCTTGGTGATCGCCCGACGCTGCGATCAATCCTGTGGAACCTCGGCTTTGCGATCAACGTTGCGATCTTCTTCCTGCCGGCGGTGAAGGGATATTTGCCGGGGTAGGCAAAGCCTCTCGTCGTCCTTGCGAACTCAGATGCGCAAATTGCGCATCAGGAAACCCATCCACCGCTGTCATCCTCCGCGAAAGCGGGGGATCCAGTACGCCGCGGCCTGTCGGTTCAATCATCGGCGTCTCTGGATACTGGGTCGCCCGGTCAAGCCGGGCGATGACAGTTGAATGTGTGTTCGCGATCTCGCGACGCATCGCGCCCGAGGTTTGCTGGAAACTTCCCGCCCTCTCAACAAGAGGGCGCAGGGAAGACCGGGTGCGCGCTGCACCCGCGGTCCCGTGTGCGGTTTGCATAGAAAAAATGCACACGAGCATACAGGTCCAGCGGAGAACACCCGGCCTTCCCTGCGCAATGGCTTTACGGCTTATAACGAGCTCTCCCCGGAGAACGGCTCTTTTGCCTCCGTAGCGCCCCGGAAGCTATTGCCTCCAGGTGCATTGACGCCAGCACCGCGACGTCAGGACCACACGTCTTTGCCGTACGCTTCGGCGCCTTTGGTCAAGGGCACCGTCACGTCCACCGCAACCCCGTCCAACGTCCGTGACCACGGCCGACGCCCTTCTGACTAGGACGGGATGGCCAATATATGCCCCTGAGTCTACCTTCCGTAAAAGCGAAATATTTTTTATTCTTGGGCTTGACACAATTTCCGAAAATCAAAATGATTTGCCCGTCGGGCTATTTTGTCGCAGCCACAGGCTGTGGCCGCATTGACCGGATGCGGTCCCATCGGGGCCAAGGCGTTTCGTTCACATTGAACCTTGAAGTGGCCGGATCGCACCAAGGCTGCATAGCGCGTTACCCACTCCCGGGGGCGCACAGAGTTTTCATGCGATGGATACTGTCAAACAATCCCGCCGCCTCGGCGTCATCGGAAGCCTTGTCGGGCTGGTGGCGCTGCTGGTCTCGGCGCTGACGCATTTGTTGCCGGGGACTTATCTTGCCGTCCTCGTCGGCCAGGCAACCTGGAACGAGGTGCTTTCAATGACAGCCGCCTCGCTGGGCGTGCTTGCCATCACGCTTGCGGTCGTCGCGGTCATCATGAAAGAAGAGAGACTGCTGGCAGGCATCGCGGCCGTCCTCGGCACCGCCGCCATCGCGGTCCAGATATGGTGGGTTCTGCTCATCCTGGCGATCGCGATCATCGTCTTCAATTCCTTCTAAACCAGATGCCGCTCGCGCGTTGCGATCAGGTCCCGCATCGATTTCGGGATCGGGACCGGACGATGGGATTTTTGATCGGTATAGACCCAGACGGCCTCGCCGGTCACCAGCGCCTCATTGCCGCCCTTGCGAAAGATCGCAAGTTCGAATGCAAGACTTGAATTGCCGATCCGCGCCACCCGCGCGCCGACGTCGAGCTCCCAGTCGAACAGCACCGGCGCCTTGTATTCGATCAGCGATTTGACGATGTGGAAGTCGATGCCGGTATGCCTGGAATCGGCGTATTGGTCATAGCCGAGCGCGCGGAAATACTCGGTGATGGTCGTATCGAAGTACGTCAGGTAGTGCGAGTTGAAGACAACGCCCTGACCGTCGATCTCGGAATAGCGCACCCGAAACGGGTGGAAGAACCAGAACTGCTCGCGTGACATTGATTCATTTCCCGGAAAGACGCCGCGCTTCCGCGGCGAGCTCAGAGCGGCAGGCTTTTTCCAATACTGGTAAATCAGCTTGCACCAGCTTCCACAGGACGGGTGCGGCGATACTCTCGTAGTCGTGGCGCAGCACGTTGCCGATTCCCGCAACTTTCTGCCATGGGATTTCCGGATTGGGCGCCTTCAGGTCATCCGTAAGATGACGACTGGCTTCGGAAATTATCTCAACACCGCGCTCGACAAGCCATTGTCGCTGCCAATCGTTTTCGAATGCTTCGAGCGACACATCCGCCAATACGCCATTGACGCGTTCGATCGCCTCGATGATATCCGTCAAACGGGGGATGAGCGAACGTGCTACCATTAAAACACGCGGACGGCTGTTGCTTCTATCGCTTCCCGCAGCGCCTTGTGCAGGCTATCGCGCGTCATGATATCCGTCTTCCGGCCGAGAATACTGGCGGCGTATTCTTTCACGTCCATCAGTTCGTATACGCCGAGCTTACCCCTTTGATAGTCGAAAAAGAGGTCCACGTCGGAATCGTGATTAGCCTCGCCACGCGCCGTCGAGCCGAACATGTAAAGATGTTCGACGCCAAGCCGCTTCAAATCGGCTTCGTGTTGCCGCAACCGGCTAATGGCTTCATCGCGTTCCATAGCAATATTGTAGCAAATCCGGGCGGCTGGTTCCACGTCTTTCGATTTCGGCGATCACGAAGCGATCCGGACCCCGTACACCGATTGAAGCCGCCGCCGTCATAAGCTCACAAACACGTCACCCGCTCTGCCGCGAGATAGCCGAACAGCAGGCCTAGGCCGAACAGCAGCACCAGTCCCGCGGCGCCGAATTCGATGCCGCGCATAACAAGCGCGCCGCCGCCCTCGCGGCCCGAGCTGAGGCGCTGCGCGAGGCCTCGCGCGGACACCGCGACGACGGCGATGGTCGCGACTGTGATCGCGGTGCCGAGCCCCATCACGAAGGTCGCGGCGATGCCGGCCCAGAACAGCCCCTGCGCCAGCGCGAACACGAGCACCAGGATCGCGCCCGAACAGGGCCGCAGGCCGACTGCGAAGATCGCCCCTAAGCCGCGCTGCCAGCCACCGGGCCCGGCGAGCTGGTCCGGCGTCGGGCCATGGGAGTGGCCGCAGTGCTCGTCATGGACGTGGCCGTCGTGGTGATCGTGGCCGTGATGACCATGATCGTGGTGACCATGGCCATGGGCGTGGTCATGCCGATCATGGCCATGGTGGTGGTGACCGTGATCGTGATGCGCGACCGCCATCGCGGGCGCGAGGGCGGGCTTGGCCTGCAGCGCGCGCATAAAACCGCCGCCCTTGGTCCAGACCAGCCGGGCGCCGAACGCTGCAATCAGGGCGTAGCTTACGATCTCGATCGCCTTCTCGGTCCCGCACATGGTCTTGGCGGTGGCGTTGAGCAGCCAGGCGAAAATCCCGACGATCAGCACCGCGACCAGCGCCTGCAGCATCGCGGATGCAAACGACAGCACGATGCCGCGCCGCGCGGTTTCCTGGTTGGCGACCAGATAGGACGAAATCACCGCCTTGCCGTGGCCGGGGCCGGCGGCGTGAAAGACACCGTAGGCAAAGGAGATCGCGAGCAGCGTCCAGACCGCCGAGCCGTCGGACTTGGCGGCACGGATGGTCGCCGACATCTCGCGGTAGAATTCCGATTGTTTTGCCAATAGCCAGCCGACGATGCCGCCGACTTGCGGCTCGGGCGCTTGGGCCGGCCGCGGCCCGCCGAACGGGTTTTGCGCCAACAGCGCATGCAGGGCGCCGTCGACCGCGACAATGGCGGCGAGCGCGACAATCCCGATCAGGAGCGCGTGGGCAACGCTTGTGCCCGGCCTCACGGGCAATCCACCAGGATCTTGTTGGCGTACATCGCGCCGTAGTTGGAATTGTCGCCGTTCATGAAATTGTTTTCGTTGAGCCGCTGGGCGTTGGCGGTGCCGTCATTGGGTCGCTGGAACTGCAGCTTGCATTGGGCAGGCGCGCCGACCAGCTTGATCGGGTCCTTCTCGTCGAACTTGAAGTCGATGAAGAACGCCGGATCGAACACTTCGAGCGCGGTCTGCCTGGCCTTGAACGGCGCCTTGGCGGGCAGCATGAAATGCAGCGTCAGCGCGTCGTCCTTGAATTCGAGGTAGTAGTCGACCGGATCGACGAACTTCTCCTTCTTGCCGTCGGCCTTGGCGAAGGTGAAGAAGCCGAACTCCTTGAGCGACTCGACGTTGGTCTGCGCCAGCGGCGCCAGTTCCTCGCGGCTGTAGACGCCCTTGGTCTTGGTCGCGACGCCCTGCAGCGCGTAGGTCGAGAACATGTCGTCAAAGGTCCAGGCGTGGCGCACGCCCGAGATCGTGCCGTCGGCGGCATAGACCACCTCGCTCTTGGCGGTGATCCAGACATGCGGATGGGCCACTGCGGGGGCCGCGCCGAGCAGCGACGCGACGATCAAGCCGAGGAAGCCGAATAGTACACGCATGAGGTCGTCCCTGCGAACGCAGGGACCCATACGCCGTGTCGTCTCGTTTTGGCAGTGTGGCAAAGGCGTTCCTTTACAACGAACATCAGTGGTTATGGGTCCCTGCGCCGGTGCGCAATTGCGCACCAGGCAGGGACGACGAGGAACTCAGGCGGCCTCTGGCGTTTCAAGCAGACCGCGCCGGCGCAGCAGCGCGTCGGGCTCCGGCTCCCTGCCGCGGAAGGCGACATAGGCATCTTCAGGGTCGCGCGAGCCGCCCGACGAATAGATGTCGTCGTGCAGGCGTTTGGCGGTGGCGGGATCGAAGATGTCGCCGGCCTCCTCGAAGGCGCCGAACGCATCGGCGTCCATCACCTCCGACCACATGTAGCTGTAATAACCCGAGGCATAATGATCGCCGGAGAAGATGTGGCCGAATTGCGTGGGCCGGTGGCGCAGCGCGATCTCGGCGGGCATTCCGATTTTCTCCAGCTCGGCCTTCTCGAACGCGCCGACGTCGCGGCTGGCCGAGGCCGGCTGGGTGTGGAATTCCAGGTCGATCAGCGCCGAGGAAACGAACTCCACGGTAGCAAAGCCCTGGTTGAATTTCCGCGCGGCGAGGAAGCGCTGGAGCAACTCGTCGGGCAGCGGCTCCCCGGTCTGGTAGTGCCGGGCGAACTGCCGCAGCACCTGCGGCTGCTCCTGCCAGTGCTCGTAGAGCTGCGAGGGCAGCTCGACGAAATCGGTGAACACGGAGGTGCCCGACAGCGAGGGGTAGTTCACGTTGGACAGCATGCCGTGCAGGCCGTGGCCGAACTCGTGGAACAGGGTCCGCGCGTCGTCCGGCGACAGCAGCGACGGCTCACCGTCGGCGCCCTTGGCGAAATTGCAGACATTGATCACCAGCGGGGCGATCTCGCCGTCGAGCTTCTGCTGGTCGCGCAGCGAGGTCATCCAGGCGCCAGAGCGCTTTGACGGCCGGGCGAAGTAGTCGCCGTAGAACAGCGCCTTGTGCTTGCCGTCGCGGCCCTTGACCTCCCAGACCCGGACGTCCGGGTGCCAGACCGGCACATCCTTGCGTTCGGTGAAGGTGACGCCGAACAGCCGGGTGGCGCAGTCGAACGCGGCGTCGATCATGTGGTCGAGAACCAGATACGGCTTGATCGCCGCGTCGTCGAAATTGGCGCGGACCTGGCGCAGCTTTTCGGCGTAGTAGCGCCAGTCCCACGGCGCCAGCGCGAAATTGCCGCCCTCTGCTGCGATCATCGACTGCAGCGCGTCGCGGTCGGCGAGCGCCCGGGCCCGCGCCGGTTTCCAGACCCGCTCCAGCAGGCTGCGCACCGCCTCGGGCGTCTTGGCCATGGAATCCTCCAGGCGGTAGGCCGCATAGGTCGGGTAGCCCATGATCCTCGCGGCCTCCTCGCGAAGGCTGAGGATCTCCACGAGGGTGGCGTTGTTGTCATTGGCGTTGCCGTTGTCGCCGCGCGCGGTGAAGGCCCGGAACACCTTCTCGCGCAGGTCGCGGCGATCGGAGCTCTTCAGGAACGGCTCCACGGAAGACCGCGACAGCGTCACGATCGCCTTGCCGGCCATCCCGCGCGCCTCGGCGGCGGCCTTGGCGGCGGCGACGAACGCCTCGGGCAGGCCGCCACGGTCGTCCTCGCCGAGCTCCATGAACCAGTCCTGCTCGTCGCCGAGCAGATGGTGGCTGAACGACGTGCCGAGCTCGGCCAGCCGCTCGTTGATCTCGGCCCGGCGCGCCTTGGCGGCTTCGTCGAGGCCGGCGCCGGCGCGGTGGAAGTTGGTGTAGGTTCGCTCCAGGAGCCGCATCTCCTCGCCCGTCAGGCCAAGTGTGGCGCGATTGTGATGCAGCAGGGCGATGCGGCCGAACAGCACCGCGTTCATCATGATCGGATTCCAGTGCCGCGCCATCCGCGGCGACACTTCCTTGTCGATCTCCAGGATCGCCGGGTTGGAGTGCGCCGACACCAGATCGTAAAACACCGCGGAGACTTTCGAGAGCAGCTTGCCGGAGCGCTCCAGCGCCGTGATGGTGTTGGCAAAGTCCGGCGTCGAGGGATCATGGGTGATCGCCGCGATCTCGGCGGCGTGATCGGCAAAGGCCTGCTCGAACGCCGGCAGGAAGTGCTCCGGGAGAATTTCGGCAAAGGGCGGCGTCTCGAACGGCGTTTGCCACGCCCGGAGCAGCGGATTTGCCTCGCCTGCTGGAGGGGTCGCATTTTGCTGGGTTTCCGACATCACAAATCCCGTTTTCGCCTTGAATAGATGCGTCAATCTATATCACGCCATAAGGCCTTTTTGGGCCTTTTAAGCTTGATAGTGGGGACCTTTTCGGAGAGATTGCGTCCGTCAACAGGACCTTTTTTCATGAGCATGCAGCCCTCCTCCGCCAAGCGCGAGATCGTCTGGCAGAGTGTCATCACCGTCATCTCGGCGGCGATCCTGATCGGCGCCGAGGTGTTCGGCGCGGCCTTTGCCGGCGGCTGGGCGCTCGCGATCCTGCTCGGACTCTCCGACACCGGCGCGCACATCCTGCAGGCGGTGCTGTTCGGCATCGGCGTCGTGATCATGGTCGGCTTCGTCCGCGGGGCGCAGCGCATCGAGCCGTTCTGGAAACGTCACTGATCAGCGCGCTCAAGAAACCGCTGCGGCACAGGCGCTTTCGCGATCGCACTTCACGCAGCACCGCTTCGTAATTCCTCCGAAAAATCTTAACAGCCGTTCATGTTTGGCGACGCCGGCGCGTCTCTTGACGTCGCCAGCGCGTGCCGAAAACGCTTTTGTAAGGACGCGCGCGGAAATTTGTCCCCAGCCTAAAAAAAATGTTGCGAAGCAGAATCAAAAGCCTTATTTCCAGCCTTGCCCAATTTCGCACGTGCCTGTGGTCGTGTGTCAGTCGGTAGGTATCCGGACAAGAGGCCGGACAGCCGCCAAGGGATGAAGAACCGAGGGTCGCTTAGGTGAAAACCTGAGAGGCCAGCATCTCTCTCAAGAGATGCCGTTGAAGGTCTCTGCATCCTTTGCAACCGTGACTGGCAGCCGGAGGCGAACCGGCGCACCCCGCTCTCAACGGGGGACGCGACTTAAAGCAACGACGGATCGGGCTTTTTTGGTCTCTACCGGCATTCCAACGCCGGCGCGGGCTACTGAAAAGGCTTGTCCTTCATTGCCAGGTGTGCGGGCGGGAAATTTTCCCAACCAATCCACGGCAGCACAATTCGGTCTGAGTCCAAGGCCCAGTCGCGTCTCCATCGTGCGACTGCGCCGAAGCACTTATGGCCGAGATTTACATTTGAACGGGTCCCGTCGCTGGGCCGTTTGGAGGGTGCTATGACCGAACGTATTCAGGAATTCCTGCGCAACCGCCGCAGCGAGGGCCACGACACCGAGCCGTGCCTCGTCGTCGACCTCGAAGTCGTGCGCGACAACTACCAGACCTTCGCGAAGGCCTTGCCGGACAGCCGCGTGTTCTACGCGGTGAAGGCGAACCCGTCGCCGGAGGTGCTGTCGCTGCTGGCCTCGATGGGCTCGTGCTTCGACACCGCAACGGTCGCCGAAATCGAAATGGCGCTGGCCGCCGGTGCGACGCCGGACCGCGTCTCCTATGGCAACACGATCAAGAAGGAGCGCGACATCGCGCGGGCCTTCGCGCTCGGCATTCGCCTGTTCGCGGTCGACTGCGCCGCCGAGGTCGAGAAAGTCGCCCGTGCCGCGCCCGGCGCCAAGGTGTTCTGCCGCATCCTCTATGATTGCGCAGGCGCCGAATGGCCGCTGTCGCGCAAGTTCGGCTGCGACCCGGAGATGGCGGTCGACGTGCTCGACCTCGCCAAGCGTCTGGGCCTGGAGCCGTGCGGCATCTCGTTCCATGTCGGCTCGCAGCAGCGCAAGGTGAAGGCGTGGGACCGGGCCCTGTCGATGGCCTCGTCGGTGTTCCGTGACTGCGCCGAGCGCGGGATCAACCTCTCCATGGTCAACATGGGCGGCGGATTCCCGACCAAGTACCTCAAGGACGTTCCTCCGGTCCTGCAATACGGCCGGTCGATCTTCCGTGCGCTGCGCAAGCATTTCGGCAACCAGATCCCGGAAACCATCATCGAGCCGGGACGCGGCATGGTCGGAAATGCCGGCATCATCGAGACCGAAGTCGTTCTGATCTCCAAGAAGAGCGACGAGGACGAGGTGCGCTGGGTGTACCTCGACATCGGCAAGTTCGGCGGTCTCGCCGAGACGATGGACGAGTCGATCCGTTACGCCATCCGCACCCCGCATGACGGTGCGGAGATGACGCCGTGCGTGCTCGCGGGGCCCACCTGCGACAGCGCCGACGTCTTGTACGAGAAGCTGCCGTATCCGCTCCCGGTGACGCTCGAGATCGGCGACAAGCTGCTGATCGAAGGCACCGGCGCCTATACGTCGACCTACTCGTCGGTGGCGTTCAACGGCATCCCGCCGCTGCGGACCTACCACATCTGAGGTAGCCGCGTGCGCCGGGTGGGGGCTCTCTCCGCTGGCATCGGTGCCTGCGGAAGCACCCCCTCCCCGCCCTCCCCCGTAAGCGCGGGAGAGGGAGCGATAGAGCGGAAGCCGGTGCGCCGGCTTTTTCCATACATCCAATTTTTTAGACAACGCTCCGCGGCGTGATTTGCCGCTGGAGTGAGGACTGACGTGCCATGACTGCTTTGCGGAAGACCACTGCTGCCCTCACCCCCGACGCTGCTCCGTTCGCGATCCGTGCGGAGCGGGCTTCGGACGTCGTCGCGCGTGAAGCGCTGCTGGATGCCTGCTTTGGCGCAAATCGCCTTAACCGCACCTGCCAGCGCCTGCGCGACGGACGTGCGCCCGCCGAAGGCCTTGCCTTGTCGGCCGTGGCACGAGGGAAACTGGTGGGCACCGTGCGGTTGTGGCACGTCAACGCCGGGAGCGTGCCCGCGCTGATGCTCGGGCCGCTCGCGGTCGACGCCGACAGCCGCAAGTTCGGCGTCGGCGCGGCGCTGATGGAACAGGCGCTGATGATCGCAAAACAACGCGGCCATGGCGCGGTGATCCTGCTCGGCGACGCGCCCTATTATATCAGGTTCGGGTTCTCGAACCTGAAGACCGGCGAGCTGTCGCTGCCCGGCCCGTTCGAGCGCGACCGCCTGCTCGGCCTCGAGCTGCGGGAGGGCGCGCTGGGCGGCGCCCGGGGCATGATCGCGGCGACCGGCGCGCCGCTGCACAAGGCAAAAGCGCGCGCCAACAAGGCGCCGCAGGCCGTGCCGCACGCGGCTTGAGCCGTCGCCCAGAGGGGTTGCGTGGGCTGGCGAAAAGCCCTTAAACCGCGCCAATCCCGCTTGTCCGGATCAAGCTGAAAATCGAGGTCCTGATGCCCCGCCGTCTGATTTCCACCGGTTCGCCGTTCGAGAAGACCGCCGGCTATAGCCGCGCCGTGATCGACGGCGATTTCGCCTTTGTCGCCGGCACCACCGGCTATGACTACACCACCATGACGATGCCGGCCGATGTCACGAGCCAGTCACGGAACTGCTTCAAGACCATCGAGGCCGCCTTGAAAGAAGGCGGTTTCGCGATGGCCGACATCGTCCGCGCGACCTACTACATCACCGACGTCAAGGACGCGGACGCCCATTTCGCAGTCTGCGGCGAAGTTCTCGGCGACATCCGCCCGGCCGCGACGCTTCTGGTGGTCGCCGGCCTCTACAAGCCCGAGATGAAGATCGAGATCGAAGTGACCGCCAAGCGCCGTACCGCTTGATTCACCCTCACCATTTGCCCGCCAGTACTTTTCGGAGAAACCATCCCATGAGCCCCGCCTCGCAGATCTACGCGAAGATTACCGGTCCCATCGTCATGGTCGGCTTCGGCTCCATCGGCAAAGGCACGCTGCCGCTGATCGAGCGGCATCTCGATTACGACAAGTCGCGCGTCACCGTGATCGATCCCAAGGACGAAGGCCGCAAGGCACATTGCGAAAAGCACAATGTCAGATTCATCCAGCAGGGCGTGACCAGGGACAATTACCGCGAACTGCTGACCCCGCTGCTCACGGAAGGCGGCGGCCAGGGTTTTTGCGTCAATCTCTCGGTCGATACCGGCTCTACCGACATCATGGAGCTCTGCAACGAACTCGGCGCGCTTTACATCGATACCGTCAACGAGCCCTGGCTCGGCTTCTATTTCGATGCTTCGAAAGGTCCGGAAGCGCGCTCCAACTACGCGCTTCGCGAAGCGACGCTGGCCGCCAAGAAGGCGCGCCCGGCGGGCTCGACGACGGCCGTCTCCTGCTGTGGCGCCAATCCCGGCATGGTCTCGTTTTTCGTCAAGCAGGCGCTGCTCGATGTCGCCGCTGATCTGAAGCTCAATGCCCCCAAGCCGAAGACCAAAGCCGAATGGGCGGACTTGATGCGGCAGGCTGGCATCAAGGGCATCCACATCGCCGAACGCGACACCCAGCGCTCCAAGTCGCCGAAAGAGCCGGACGTATTCGTCAACACCTGGTCGGTGGAAGGTTTCCTGTCGGAAGGCGTGCAGCCGTCCGAACTCGGCTGGGGCACCCATGAAAAATGGATGCCCGAGAATGCACGTACCCACCAGGCCGGCTGCGGCGCCGCCATCTATCTGATGCAGCCCGGCGCCAACACGCGCGTGCGCACCTGGTGCCCGACCCGCGGCGCGCAGTATGGCTTCCTCGTTACCCACAACGAGTCGATCTCGATCGCCGATTACTTCACCGTGCGCGACGCATCGGGCACGGCGATCTATCGGCCGACCTGCCACTATGGCTATCATCCGGCTGACGATGCAGTGCTATCGCTGCATGAAATGTTCGGCCGCGCGGCGAAGATGCAGGAAAAGCACCACATCCTCGATGAGAACGAAATCGTCGATGGCATCGACGAACTCGGCGTGCTGCTATTCGGCCATGACAACAATGCCTACTGGTACGGCTCGCAGCTCTCCATCGAAGAGACCCGCCAACTCGCGCCCTATCAGAACGCCACCGGCCTGCAAGTGACCTCCGCCGTGCTCGGCGGCATGGTGTGGGCGCTGGAAAACCCGAACGAAGGCATCGTCGAAGCCGACGAGATGGATTTCGATCGTCTGCTGGAAATCCAGATGCCGTATCTCGGGCCAGTGAAGGGCTATTACACCGACTGGACCCCGCTCACGGACCGGCCGGGCCTGTTCCCGGAAGACATCGACACGAGCGATCCCTGGCAGTTCCGGAACGTTCTGGTGCGCTGAGGTTCAGGTTGGACCGCGGCCCCCACGCGAGCGGTTGGGAGTTCTGCGGGCCGGGGCGCGTTCATTCTTTGCATGAGTTGTTTTCGATATTGGTTCCCGTCCCTTGCTGCGTTGCAGCATCAGGGGGCTCCGGCCAACGTAACGCTCGTTTAATGAAATCGGGCCATCCTGAAAGGTACCTCTTTTGCGAGGGCCTTGAGCCGCCCTGCGTCTCTTCGCAGCAGCGTCCTCGGTGGAGCGATGGACATGCGTGCCATTATCGCAATCATGCTATCGGCGGTCGTTTTGGCCGGGTGCAAACCCGACAACAACAACGACATCACCGGCTCGATCGATAACTGCGCCCGCAAGCTCTACAGCTCGTACAATCCCAAGGACATGAAGCAGTGCGTCGCCGTGTGCCTCGCCTGCCAGCGCGGCGTGATGACGACCTGCTCGACGTCGTGCTCGCTCAAGGGCGCTTACTGAGCGGCAAGCGCCCGGCGCTTCATTTCGCCAGATAATCGAACGCCACCGTGCCAAGCCCGAGCGTGAGATCCGCCTTGCAATGCAGCGCGGAGACCACCTCGCGCACCGGCAGCCGCGCCACGTCGGCGAGGGCATGCGGGAACAGCCCGAGGGCTGCGGGGCCGCTCCAGGCTTCTTTCAGCGTGATGTCCTCGAGACAATACCGCACCAGTTCGCAAATGCGCGGGCTGCCATCGACATGCGGAATGATCTTGAGCATGAAGTTCGGCGCCTGCATCGCCTTCAGCACCGCGTCATGATCGACCTGGCGATGCTTGTAGCCCATGGTGGCGGAGGCGCAGAGCACCGAGCCGTAATGCAGCGTGCCGACCAGCACGTCGCTCTCGACGGCGATCTTCGGCGACGCCAGCTTCTTCGGAAAACCCCACAATTCGCGTCCGCCCGCGATCGGCCCTTCGTCGTCCAGATACATCGAGTGGACGTAGGCGCCCTCCTCGCCCTTGAAGCGGACCGGGATTACCTGCCCGGTTTCGGTGTAGTCGCCGAAGCCGGTCGAATCGGGCATGCGGATGAATTCGTACTTGACCAACGGCTCGGCGATTTCGAGCGGCTCCGGCACCACGGCGGCGAGGGCTTCGGGATCGGTCCGGTAGGTGATGATGAAATATTCGCGGTTGAAGAAACGATAGGGCCCCGGCGGGAACGACGGGTTGGTCAGCGGCATGGAATATGCGGTTCGCCTGACGTCGTCGATCTTCATGGCCTGCCCCATCTGTCGCCGGCGCTGTCGCGCGGATCATGCGAGTATGGAGCAGCGGGATGACGCAGGCGAGACTGTAAAACCGGCAAGTGGAGTGAAAACTCGTGCGTCCTTCAGGGGCGCGAGAAGCGCGAGTCCGGAATCCACAATCACGATCGTGAGTATGGATTCCGGGTCTGCGCCAAGCGGCGCATCCCGGAATACAAATAACTACCTTTCCTTGATCGGCGGCGCGGTCTTTTCCGCTGGCGCCGGCGGCAGCACGGGCTGGGCGCCGGACTTCTGCGCTTCGGGGTCAGGCCGCGCCGGCTGCGGCGGAACATCGGGCGGCCGGGTGCCGGTGGTCGTCGGCTCGGCGGGCGCGGCCGGTTTGGCGGCGGGCGCCTCCTGTTTGGTTTCCGCCCCCGGCGTCGACTGCAGCGGCTGGGTCGCCTGCGCCAGTTGCTGCGAACTGCGCGAGCGCAGTTCCATCACAGACACGCCTGAAATGACGAGCCCGGTCGTGACCAGCGCGGCCGCGATGATAAAATCGATCCGGTAACTGCGCTTGCTAAGATCGGCCGACATATCGTTCACCGCGAAAAATTGTTCGCGATATCAACGGCCGGCACGAAGGATTGTTCCGGGCACCGCGGGTGTGGAACCGGACGAACCCCGGGGGAAAGGTCCGTACTAATCCTTGGTCGAGACTTCCCAGGTGGCGTGGCGAACGCCGGGCTGTCGCTGCAGATCGGTCACGACCGCGTTCAGTTCGTTGGGATCGATCGCGGTGGAGACCAGAGTTGCGACGATCTCCAGCAGGTCGTCGCCATGCTCGACCACGTTGATTTCAGCGACCGGATACTTTGCATGCTCCAGCCGCTCGACCAGATGGTCGCGCATGTCAGGCAATGCCTCCGCGGTGACCGCAAGTTTGAAGTAATAGGTCGCCTCCGACGAGCGCTCGTCGATCGGAATACGGTTGATGGCGTTCACCAGCGGACGCAGCAAGGTGTTGCCGGCGACCACGAACACGGTCAGCGCCGCCGCCTAGGCAACCAAGTCGGCGCCGGCGCAGGCTCCGACCGCGGCCGATCCCCACAGCGTCGCCGCGGTGTTCAGGCCGCGGACGTTCATGCCCTCCTTCATGATGACGCCGGCGCCGAGGAAGCCGATCCCCGAGACGACATAGGCGATCACATGGACCGCGCCTTCGGCAGCCTTCAGATGCATCGCAAGATCGACGAAGGCGGCCGCGCCGACGGCAACCAGCACATTGGTGCGCAGGCCCGCGGTGCGCTGCCGGTATTGCCGCTCGGCGCCGATCAGGGTGCCCAGAATGAATGCCGCGGTCAGGCTGACCAGGGTGTCGAGGAAATCGGCGATCTGGAAGGTGGTCAGGAAGCGCATGTCACTTCTCTAGGGCAGAGAAGTGACGAATCTATCACGGCCTGAACGAGTTGGCCCGTTCCGGCGACTAACGGGCGCCGGCTCCGAAGCGAGCAACGATCCCTGGCGCTGAGGGCAATGACGCTGGATGCAGTAATGGACTGAACATATTCAGGTAATTTATCGGGAAGTGTGATGAAGAGATTGCTTTATGCCGCGATCGGGCTGCTTTGCATTCAATGCGCGCCCGCCGCCGCCGACCAGAACTGCATGACCGGCTATTACCGCACCAAGCAGCCCGCTTGCGTCGACAACGTATTGTCGCAAATGCGAGCCGGCCCAAACGCCGATCCCAGTGTCATTGGATTCCTGGCGCAGATCTTCAGCACGTCGCCCGCGGAAAAGCAGCGCATCTTGCAGCTTGAAGCCTCCTCATACGTCAAATCGGTGAAGCTGGTGGCGCTCTACGGCGCCGGCCTCACGGAAGACGCGCAGAAATTTGCCGAGGAAAACCAGATCGCAGCCACGCTGCAGAAAATCGAAAAGAACCAACCCGCAAAACTTGCCGTGGTGCGGCCGTCGTCGAATGCCGCCGACAATGATCTTCTGATCGGCGCGTATATGGCGTCGGGCGACACCAGCTTCATTGAAAGAATTCTTGCCAACTTCGTCAGCGCAGATGACGACATGGCGGGCATTGCCATGCGCATGGGATTCATGAAGAGCAAGTTCGGACCCAATATGACCGCAGAAGGCCGGGACAACGTAATGGCCAAGATGGCCTGCGACAAATATCAGTGCAAAACCGAACCCGCCAAATTCTTTCGCGTGCTGACATTGTCGAGCGCATTCTGGGCATTGCAGTCGCTGGCATCAACCGACGACGGCATCAAGAAGACGTTCACCGGTTTTTTTGCGAATGATCCTCGCCTGAAAAACCTGCTCGCGGCCGAGCAAGCGGCGTTCGGAAATTACATGACGGCGCTCACCATGCTCGCCGTCTTCAAGCCCGATCCGAAGGATCGCGATAAAACCGCTGAGAGCATGAGCAAGGCCGCTTCGGCCTTTGAAAATCTCGAACCGGCCGGCAAGACGTTTGACCACATCGAGGCCTACGTCAAAGCGGGCAGGAAAGCGAAGTAGGGTGGCCTAGCGCTTGACGACCTTGAAATGAATCGGTGCCGGCGTTCAGCCAACCTCGCCCCGCTTGCGGGGAGAGGTCGGATTGCGAAGCAATCCGGGTGAGGGGTACAGGTCTATCAATTGATGCCGGTATTAGCGGATAGAGCCCCTCACCCCAACCCTCTAAGAGCGAGCTTCGCTCGTCTCGACCCCGCGAAGAGCGGGGCGAGGGAGGACAGCGCCTACCACTCCACCAAGCCGGCGTCGCCGTCTTCGGTCGCGAAGGCGAGCAGCGATCCCTTGGGGCTCCAGGCCAGCGCCGAAACGGCGGCGTTGCCCCGCCGGCGCACCAGGATCTCCGCGCCATCCTCGATCCGCACCATCAGCACGCAACCGTCGCTGTAGCCGGCGGCCAGGATATCGTGCTTCGGATGACAGCTGACCGCGGAGACGCGCGCCTGCAGCGGCGCCAGCATCGCCGGCTCCTTGCCCATCGGCCCGTCCTTGCTGGCGAATGGCCACATGATCACGGTGTCGGCGCCCGAGGTCGCCAGCGCCTTGCCGCCGGCGCTCCACGACATCGAGCGGACGCGGCCGGGATAGCCGCTCATGCGCATGTGTCTGTTATCGGCGAGCCGCCAGCCATGCAGCGCCGGCTCGTGCATCCCGGTCACCAGAAACCTGTTGTCCGGGCTGAAGGTGACGGAAAGATGCGAGCCGGCCCATTCCAGAAACTCCGGCTTCGCCGCCATATTGGGAAACCACAGCGTCACGCCGTTGTAATGCGCGACCGCCAGCCGCAGGCCCTTTGGCGCGAACGCCAGTCCGCCAACGGTCGAGGGCATGTCGAAGGATTTCTCCTCGCCCTTGCTGCGGACATACGAGGTCTTGCCGGCCGACCACGCCACCGCGCCATCCGGATGCAACGCGACATTATCGATCCAGCGCCGCTTTGCGTCGGTCGCGAGTACATCGACCTCGCCCTTGGCGTTGAGCGCGACCAGCTTGCCGTCGTCGCCCCCGCTGACGACTCGCGCGCCATCGGACGCCGCGCACAGCACCGCACCGCCATGGATCTCGACCCGCGAAATCTCGCCCGCGGCGTCCACGATCGCCGCACTCTCCTCGGCACCGACAAAGACCGCGGTCTCGCCGAGAAAATACACGGACGATACCGGCATGCCGACCGCAAGCGGCCGCACCTTGTCGGTGATCGAAGCGATAGAGGGGCCTTCGCCCGGATCAAACTGTTTCATCACGTGGTGATACAGCTCTCAAAACCGTCGCGGATCATCTGCTCCGGCAATTCGCGACCGATGAAGACAAGGCGGCTCTCGCGGCGTTCGTCATCCTTCCACTTACGCTGATGATCGCCCTCGAGCATCATGTGGACGCCCTGGAACACGTAGCGGTCGTCGTCGTCGGTGAAGGAGAGGATTCCCTTGGAGCGCAGGATCTTCTGCCCCTCGGAAGCGACGAGGTTCTGCAACCACGGCATGAATTTGTTGGGATCGAGCGGCTTGTCCGATCGCAGCGACAGCGACTGCATCTCCTCGTCGTGGTAATGCTTCAGCCCGGCATGGCTGTGGCTGTGGCTGTGATCATGGTGATGGTCATGGCCGTGGTGATGATCGTGATCATGGTGGTGGTCATGGCCGTCGCCGGCATCGAGGAATTCCGGCTCGATCTCCAGGATGCGATCGAGATCGAACGCGCCGCGCTCCAGCACGTCCGACAGCGCCACCTTGCAGCGCTCGGTGCGGTGCAGTTTTGCGTAAGGATTGATGCCGCGGATGCGGGCCTCGACTTCGGCGAGTTCGGCCCTGGAGACCAGATCGGTCTTGTTGAGCACGATGACGTCGGCGAATGCGATCTGGTTCTTGGCTTCCGGGGCGTCCTTCAGCCGGTCGCTCAGCCATTTGGCGTCGGCCACGGTCACGACGGCATCAAGCCGCGCGTTCTTCTGCACATCCTCGTCGACAAAGAAGGTCTGCGCCACCGGCGCCGGATCCGCGAGGCCCGTGGTCTCGACGATGATGGCGTCGAACTTGCCTTTTCGCTTCATCAAGCCGTCGAGGATGCGCACGAGGTCGCCGCGCACGGTGCAGCAGATGCAGCCATTGTTCATCTCGAACACTTCTTCATCGGCACCGATGATCAGGTCGTTGTCGATTCCGATCTCGCCGAATTCGTTGACGATGACGGCGTACTTCTTGCCGTGGTTTTCCGACAGGATACGGTTGAGCAGCGTGGTCTTGCCGGCGCCGAGATAACCCGTCAGCACGGTCACTGGAATTTTTTGGGCGGTCAAATCAGACATAATCACTCCGGGCAGAAATATTGCGCGTCCTGACAGGACGCGCAATTATTTAGTGGAGCATGATCTTCCGGAAAACCGGTATCCACTTTTCCGGATCATGCTGGCGCGCTGGACGGCAGGGTGGCCCCTGACCTAATCGCCAAGCGCGCTGGTCAGCGCCTTTATATTGTGCCTGACCATGTCAATGTAAGTGGGGGCATCGCCCTTTTCAGCCGTCAAACTGTCCGAATAAAGGGTCCCGCCGATCCTGGCGCCGGTCTCGGCCGAGATTCGGCGGATCAGGCGCGGATCGCTCATATTTTCCAGAAAAACCGCGGGGATCTTGGCTGACCTGATCTGGGTGATAATACCCGCAATATCGCGGGCGCTGGCCTCGGATTCGGTGGACACGCCAACCGGCGCAATGAATTCGACGCCGTAGGCGGCGGCGAAATAGCCGAAGGCGTCGTGGGTCGAAATCACCTTGCGGCGGCCTTGCGGGAGCTTTGCGATGGCTTCGCGCGCCTCGCGGTCCAGGATGTCGAGTTTCGCCAGATAGGCCTCCGCATTGGCGCGAAAGCTTTGGGCTGAGGCGGGATCGGCGGCCACAAGGGCGTCGCGGATATTACCGATATAGATTTTTGCGTTGGAGACCGACTGCCAGGCGTGTGGGTCGGCATGCGAGCCAAGCTTCAGCGGCGCGATGCCCGCCGTCGCGGTCACGATGGTCACTTTGCCGCCGGCCGACTTGACCAGCCGCGGCAGCCAGCCCTCGAAACCAAGGCCATTGATGAAAATCAATTTGGCATCGGCAATCCGTTTCGCATCGGCCGGAGTAGGCGAATAGACATGCGCGTCGCCGTCCGCACCGACCAGCGTCGTGACGCTGACGCGGTCGCCGCCGACGTTGCGGACGAAATCGCCGAGGATGGAAAAGCTGGCGATAGTTTTAAGGCGCTCCTGCGCGCTCGCTGGAACGGCCGTCGCGATCAGCACCAGACAGATGAGCCCGAACAATCGCTGCATCGCTATGCCTCGAGATGCCGGCCGGGGAACATCTGCCGGACCAGGCCGCTGACATTGCCGAACAGCACGGACACCACATAAATCCCCGCTGCCACCAGAATGATCGCAGGGCCGGAGGGAATTTTGGTCTGGAACGACAATACCAGCCCGGCATAGCCCGAGACCATGGCGCTGGCCACCGCGATACAGATCATGCCGGTGATGTCGCGCGACCAGAACCGCGCGATGCCCGCGGGCAGGATCATCAGCCCGACGCCCAACAGGGTTCCGAGCGCGTGAAAACCATTGACGAGGTTGATCACGACCAACGCCAGGAACGCCAGATGCGCCGGGGCGCCGGCGCGGCTCACGGTGCGCAGGAACACCGGATCGACGCATTCGATCACCAGCGGGCGATAGATCACCGCCAGCACCAGCAGCGAGATGGTGGCGTTGAAGGCGATCACCAGCAGGGTCTGGTCGTCCATCGCCAGGATGTTGCCGAACAGCACGTGCAGCAGGTCGATATTGGTACCTTTAATGGAAACGATGGTGACGCCGAGCGCGAGCGACACCAGATAGAACGTCGCCAACGAGGCGTCTTCCTTCAGCTCGGTGGT
The DNA here is from genome assembly GCF_964252915.1 of Bradyrhizobium sp. LjRoot220. Classification (NCBI taxonomy): domain Bacteria; kingdom Pseudomonadati; phylum Pseudomonadota; class Alphaproteobacteria; order Hyphomicrobiales; family Nitrobacteraceae; genus Bradyrhizobium; species Bradyrhizobium sp. LjRoot220. The sequence goes on along the minus strand of NZ_CAXUPS020000003.1, from coordinate 575,129 downwards.
GCGCGCCACTACACCGGCCAGGATTGCGACGGTAAAGCCTGCGATCAGGCCGCCGGTCGTCATCGCGAACAGATTGAGGCCCGAGACCAGGAAACCGATCGCTGCCCCGGGCAAGATCGCATGCGCCATGGCGTCGCCGACCAGGCTCATCCGCCGCAGCATCAGGAACACGCCGATCGGCGCCGCCCCGAGCGACAGCGCGATCACGGCCGCCAGTGCGCGGCGCATGAACTCGAATTCGGTGAAAGGCGCGATCAGCGCGTCATGGAGCATTGCAGTCAGGCCGCGCGCGACGGCGCGTCTGCGGCGCAGGCGGTGGCCCGGTCGTCGAAGGCTTCGCACATCTTCATCGCCACCAGCAGGTTTTCCGGGGTCAGCACCTGCGCGGTCGCGCCCCAGTCCACCGGGCCACGTGCCAGCAGCAGCGTTTCGGGGAAATGGTTACGCACCATTTCCAAATCGTGCAGCGCCGCCAGCACGGTGCGCCCTTCACCATGCCAGCGCTTGACCAGCGCGATCAGGTCCGCGGAAGTTTTGGCGTCGATGGCGTTGAACGGCTCGTCCAGCACGATCAGGCGCGCATCCTGCAACAGCACCCGCGCAAAGAGCATGCGCTGCATCTGTCCGCCGGACAGCGTGCCGATCGGGCGATTTTCAAAACCGTTGAGGCCGACGGCGGCAAGCGCCGCCAAAATCCTGCCGCGCTCGGCCTTGCCCATGCCGCCGAAAAAACCGGTAGACCGCCACAGCCCGGTGCCGACGAAATCGAACACCGAAATTGGAAAGCTGCGGTCGATGTCGGCGGTCTGCGGCAGATAGGCGATATCCTTGCTGTCCAGCCCGCCCAGCGAGATCGAACCGGAGAGCGGCTTGAGGATGCCGGCCAGTCCGCGAAACAGCGTCGACTTGCCGGCGCCGTTCGGCCCGATCACCGCGACCAGCGCACCCTTGGCGACCTCGAGGTTGAGGTGATGCACCGCCGGATGCCGGTCGTAGCCGAGCGTGACGTTACTGAATTTTACCTGCGCTTTGTCCTGAACCGCCATGCTCACCTCATCGCCACCAGCACGACCACCCAAAGACAGGCGCTGACCGCCAGCGCCGCGCCAAGCCGCGCCGCCACCGTCATGCGCAAGATCGACCACGGCGCCGGCTGCGCCGGATGCGGCATCGAGGGGTCGTGGCTGTGGGCGTGCCCATGGCTGTGGGCATGGGGTTGTGCATGGTCGTGGGAATGGGCGTGAGGCATCCAAAGATGTTATATTATAACATTTCCTGAGTCCACCGAAGCGCCCTGCTTCAAGGCTTCCCGATCGCCATGGCGAGCGCCGCCGCCAGGAACGGAAACGGCACCGACACCGCGGCCCGGAACCAGACGAAACGCGCCGGCATGAACGGGATTTCCCACAGGATCATGCGCTGGAAGGCGAACAGCGCCCAGGCGACGACATAGGCGATCACTTGCGGCGAACCGCCGCCGACCTTCAACGCCACCGCGGCGATCGAAAAGCCGACCACCGGCCCTCCCGGCGTCAACCCGCCCGCGATCACGGCGGTCAGGACGCCGAGCCAGCCGGAATCCGGGCCCAGCCAGCCGGTGATGACTTCAGGGGGAATGACCGCGGCGATAAAGCCGGAACCGATCACGCCGAGCGCGATGCGCGGCACGATGTTGAGGAAATCCATCGCGCCTTCGCGCGCCGCCGAAACAACTACGACGCGGCCGCGCCGGAACGCGATGAAGCCGAGCACCAGCACGGAGCCCCACAGGCTGATGTCGATGATGAGCGCACTCAGCGTCACGACGGCTCGCCCTTCATGTCGGCTCGCCCTTCGGGTACATCCGCACATAGACGAAGCGCCCGAGCGCGCCGGCCAGGACCGGGATCGGCAGCGAAATCACGATGCGCCACAGCGTGAAATCGGTGCCGAGGATTGGCAATTCCCAAGCGACCGCGCGGCCATAGCCGATCAGCGTCCAGCTCACGACCATGGCGATGGTGGCGCCGAAATCCGCGCCGACCGTGAGAAGCGCCGCCGCCACCGGATAGGCGGTGAACGGCCCGCCCGGCAGGATGGCGCCGAACGCCGTGCCGATCAGCAATCCCTTCAGGCCCGAGTTCGGCCCGAGCGAGCGCGACACTTTTTCATGCGGCAGAATTTCGGCGATAAAGGCGCCGAGCAGGCAGCCGGCCAGCACGCGCGGCAGGATCTCGCCGAACAGCGCGAGATCATGAGTGAGAATTTTCAGCACGCCGTCGAGCCCGTCACGGCGATAGACCAGCGTGGCGCTGACCGCGACCAGCACGGCGATGAAGATCATCGACCAGCCGACCGGCTTGCGCTTGCGCCGCGGCGCCGCTTCGGCCTCCGCGCTATCGTCGGCCGGCGGCGGCTGTTTCAATGGAGGTTCTGACAATGCAATGAATCGGCAAGTGATCTGCAGGTGTTACGTCTCAACCCTGCTTAGTCCCGGCTGGTGCCTCACGCAAACGGAACAACGGCGCTATCCATGCGCCTCCCGGGGATGGCCATGCCGGGCCATCACGCTTTGCTCAGGTCAGATGGCGCACCAGCGCCAGGCCGGCAAACAGGCCGGCAATCGAGAGCACGACCGAGCCAAGGACGTAAGCCGCCGCCAGGCCAAGCTCGCCGCGTTCGTAGAGCAGCGCGGTATCGAGGGAGAACGCGGAAAAGGTGGTGTAGCCGCCGAGAATGCCCGTCATCACGAACAGCCGCCACGGCTGCGAGGCCCCGCCTTTGAAGGCGAGATAGCCCGCGATCAGCCCCATCACGGTCGATCCTGATATGTTGATGATGAAGGTGCCCCAGGGAAATCCGGTGCCGATGGCGCGGGCGCAGGTGAGATTGACGAGGTGGCGCAACGACGCGCCGAGGCCGCCGCCGAAGAAGACCAGCAAATAGCTCATCGCCGCATTTTCCACATCGCGAAATCACCCGGTAAGCCGTTGTGCCGCAAGCCTGCGACGGCTGCAAGGATGGCCATAGGCAAGTGCAAAAGATAAGGACGGCAGTTTGCACTGCCGCCCTTGAAATTTGTTTTACGTCATTCCGGGATGGTCCGAAGGACCAGACCCGGAATCTCGAGATTCCGGGTTCGATGCATTGCATCGCCCCGGAATGACAAACAGAGCATCAAGCCTTGCCGAACAGCTGGTCGACATATTCCCAGTTCACGAGGCTATCGACGAACGCCTTCAGATAGTCCGGGCGGCGGTTGCGATAGTCGATGTAGTAGGAATGCTCCCAGACGTCGCAGCCGAGGATCGGGGTTGCGCCATGAACCAGCGGGCTTTCGCCGTTCGGTGTCTTGGAGATTTCGAGCTTGCCGTTCTTGACCGACAACCAGCACCAGCCGGAGCCGAACTGGCCGACGCCGGCGGCGGCAAAATCGGTCTTGAACTTGTCGAGCCCGCCGAGGTCCTCGGTGATCTTCTTTTCCAGACGGCCGGGCAGCTTGCTGCCGCCGCCATTGGGCTTCATCCAGTTCCAGAAATGCAGATGGTTGTAGTGCTGGCCGGCATTGTTGAACACGGCCGGGTTCTTGCCGAACGAAGCCTTGACGATCTCCTCGAGGGACTTGCCTTCGAATTCGGTCCCCTTGATCGCGTTGTTGCCGTTGGTCACGTAAGCCTGGTGATGCTTGTCGTGGTGAAATTCCAGCGTTTCCTTGGACATATAGGGGGCAAGGGCGTCATGGGCATAGGGAAGATCGGATAGCGTGAAGGTCATGGGGTGATGTCCGAAAATGATGGGAGACGTGGTCTAACGGGAACCCTTATAGAAGGTTCCATCGCGCTTAAACACCGCAATTTGATAAAGCGGGCGGGTTCTTCGGTAACGATGCTGCGCGTCCAGCGTATGACGGGGGACATACGGCTTCACGGGGTAAAAAAATGAGCATCGAGATCGACGTTCTGAACGCGGACGCTTCATGGCCGCGGGTCAAACCGCTGATGGATGCGGTCTGGCCGCCCGAACTCATGGAAAAAGTGTCATGGCGTAACGTCAAATGGGCCCAGGCCGATTTGCGTGTGCTGATCGAGGCGCCAGAGGAATCGTCAAAACCTGGCCTTGCCTGCCATGTCGGCATCTACTTCCGCACCGTCACATGGAACGGACGCAAGGTCGATATCGGCGGTATCGGCGGGGTTGGGACCCGCGAGGATTGCCGGGGACAAGGGCTTGCCAGCGTCGCGCTCGGCGCTGCGGTCCAGACCATGCGCGACCATGAAGCGATCAAGTTCGCGCTGCTGTTCTGCGAGCCGCACAATTATGCCTTCTACCAGGCACGCGGCTGGCATCCCTTCACCGGCGAGATCCATGCCGAGCAGCCGGAAGGACGCATCCGCTTCGAGGCGATGGCACCGTTCGTGTTCGACTTCACCCGCGCTCCGCGCGACGGCATCATCGACCTATGCGGCCTGCCATGGTGACCCCTGCGCGGCGATGGGTGGCTTGCGCCGGGCCCGCGCAATAATATGTCAACCGTAATATATCGGCCCCGATATATCTCGTGGCCGACGAACCGGTGACGCAATGACCATTGACGCTCCGATTGACGCGCGCCCCGCAGCCGTGCTGACCGCCCCGGTCAACAACCTCTTGACCTCGCCGATCCTGCCGACGCTGCTCAAGCTCACGCTCCCCAACGCGATCGCGATGTTCGGCACCGCTTTGGTGGCGGTCGCCGAGACCTCCTATATCGGCCGGCTCGGCACCGAGCCGCTGGCCGGGATCGCGCTGGTGTTTCCGTTCGTGATGCTGACGCAGATGATGTCGGCGGGCGCGATGGGCGGCGGCGTTTCGTCCGCCATCAGCCGCGCGCTCGGCGCCGGCGATCGCGAGCGCGCCGCAACACTGACGCTGCATGCGGCGATGATCGGCACCTGCGCTGGGTTATTCTTCACCGTGATGATGCTGACGCTCGGCCGGCAGTTCTATTCGTTTCTCGGCGGCCGCGGCGGCGTGCTCGAACAGGCGATGCAGTATTCGCAAGTGCTGTTCTCCGGCGCGATATCGATCTGGCTGGTCAACACGCTGGCCTCGGTGGTGCGCGGCACCGGCGACATGCGCATCCCTTCAGCCGTGCTGATCGCCGTCGCGATCGTACAGGTCGCGGTCGGCGGCGGCCTTGGTCTTGGACTATTCGGCCTGCCGAAACTCGGCATGCCCGGGGTCGCCGCGGGCCAACTCGCCGCGTTCACGTTGGGGGCAATATTCCTGGCGTGGTACCTCGCCAGCGGCCGCAGCCGGCTCAAGCTGAATTTCGCCGCCTTCCGATTCGAGCGCGGCATGTTCGTCGATATCCTCAAGGTCGGCGCGGTCTCCTGCCTGTCGCCGCTGCAAACCGTGCTGACCATCCTGATCTTCACCAAAATCGTGGCCGGCCTCGGCACCGAGACGCTGGCCGGTTACGGCATGGGTTCGCGGCTGGAATTCCTGCTGGTCCCGCTTGCCTTCGCGTTCGGCGTTGCCTCGGTGCCGATGGTCGGCATGGCTGTCGGCGCCGGCCTCGTGGCGCGGGCGCGCCAGGTGGCCTGGACCGCGGGCGCCGCGGCAGGCCTGACCGTCGGACTGATCGGCCTGGTCGTCGCGGTCAAGCCGGTGCTCTGGATCTCGCTGTTCACCAATGATCCCGGCGTGACCGCTGCTGCCTCGTCTTACCTGGCCTGGGCCGGTCCGGCGTTCGGCTTCTTCGGCACCGGCGTGTGCCTCTATTTCGCTTCGCAGGGCGCGGCGAAAGTCGGCGGCCCTGTCATGGCCGGGACCATCCGGCTGTTGCTGGTGGGACTTGGCGGCTGGTGGCTGGCGTCATCCGGCGCGCCAACCTGGACCTTGTTCGCGCTGGTCGGCGCCGCGATGGTGGTGTTCGGCCTCTCCACCATGCTCTTCATTCGCTTCACGCGCTGGGGCAAATGAGCCTCCGCGCGGCGCGATCCGGCGTTGCACAAATCTGATTTATTGCTATGCAGGCGCCTGATTTTTCCGGGGAATGATTCATGGCCTGCAAGACGGGGTTCATCGTTGCGCTTCTCGCGGCATTGCTGGCCGCGCCCTCCGCACGTGCGCAAGGCGCCGGCGAGCCCGGTGGCATCTGGCTGACGCAGGCAGGCGACGCCCGCGTCCGCGTCACCAAATGCGGCGGCGGTATTTGCGGCGTCATCGTCGGATTGAAACAGCCGGTCGATCCCGCCACCGGCAAGCCGCAGGTCGACGACAAGAACCCCAATCCGGCGCTGGCAAAACGCCCGATGATCGGGCTGCCGCTGTTCAGCGGCATGCACGCCGCCGGCCCCGGCAAATGGTCGGGCCAGATCTACAACGCCGACGACGGCAGCACCTACGCAAGCAACGTTTCGGTCACCGGACCGGACACGCTGCGGGTCGAGGGCTGCATGGGCGCGTTCTGCGGCGGCGAGACCTGGACCAGGGTCGGGCACTGAGCGGTTTTTCCCTCATCCTGAGGTGCGGCGACTTCGCCGCGTCTCGAAGGATGGCCGCATCGGGGCTCTCATGGTTCGCCCGGCGATGCGAAGCATCGTCCGGAGACGACGCAAGTGTGCCTCCTCACCATGAGGAATGAGAACACCTACGCCGCCATGGCCTTCAACGCGGTGGCCGCCGAAGCATAGCCGCCGCGGGCGCCGTCGATGAAGTGCACATGGTCGCTGCGCATCACTGACGGCGTGAAACAGGTCATCATCGCCGCGTCCTGCCGGTGCAGGCCGTAGCGCACGATGCCGCTTGAGGCCGACAGCGCCAGCCGCTGCGTCAGCGCCTGCTCGAGTTCGGGCGTGCAATCGAGGATCATGCGCAAGCCGTCGTCATATTTGCGGAAGTCGGAATTCTCCACCACCTGCTGCATGTAGGTTTTGGGAACGAAATTGCCGACCTTGATGCCGAAGCGCAGCACGACATAGGCCCACAGCGCGATGGCCAGCGCGGAGCCGCGTCGCCGCAACAACGACCCGCGTCGCGCGGCACGCGCCTCGTATTCGATGCCCGCCGGCGGAAAACGAATCTCGGGGCCGCCCGCAGGCACCGGCCGTCCGGCATCGGGACTTCGCTCGACGAGGTCGATGATGTCCTCGATGGCTTTACGGAAGGCGAAGGGATCGGCGCCCTTTGCCGGCACCACCAGCACGGAAAGAATAAGGCCGCGGGTGGACGGAATCTCCTCAAAGCGGCACGACAGGCCGGACAAATCAGGCTGCTCGCCGGACGCCGCCGCGGCTACAGCAAACTCGCCGCGCTTCATCGCCGCGTCCGCCCAGCCGAGCCCGCCGCCGGAAAACATCGCAAGGGACAAATTGGGCGACGGCCCGAAACGCGCGACGCGGACGTCGAGGCCCTGCGCCCGTACGGCTTTCACCGGCACCAGCGCCACCCGCATTGCGAGATCAAGGTCGTCCCTCACCCAGGTCGCGGTCGCCGCCAGCGCGGCGCGCGCGCGGGCGAGATCGGCGGGCGCCACCGCGAAGCTCGCGCCATCGCCGCCGAACACAAACGGAAACTCACGTCCATCCAGCGCATTGGTGACGGCGGCGATCACGGCGGCGCCGGCCATGTTGACCGCCTTGTAGCGCTGGTTGGCGATCGCCTTGGTCGATTCCACGATGTCGGCGACACCGATGGACCAATCGTCCGGCAACGGAGAATACAGCGACGGGTCCATCAGGCTAGTGAAGCCGCGAAAGACCGGAATGCCGCCGTAGAAGATGTCGGTGCCCTCGGGCGTGGCCATTGCGATGCAAGTTACCCCGTTTTCCGAAGCCATGTAACAGCTACGGCCTGCCCCGCATTCGGGTTCGCTGCTGCTACAGTTTGACGCCCCGCAGCACCAACTGGTTGAGCCTGCTGGCAAACGCCGCCGGGTCTTCCGGCAGCTCGCCATCGAGGATCTGCGCCTGCTCCAGCAGCAGGAACGACAAATCCGCAGCCGCGTCCTTGGCCCCGGCGATTGCCGCCACCAATGGATGGCGCAGATTGATCTCGAGGACCGGTTTGGTGACCGCGCCCTGGTTCTGCATCGCCAGCAACCGCTCGAGCTGGCGGTCGCGGCCGTCGCCGCCGGCCACCAGGCACGACGCGCTCGACGTCAGCCGCTGCGAGGCCCGCACGTCGGAGACGCGTTCGCCGAGCGTGTCCTTGATGACGGCGATGGTCGCGGCCTCGTCGGTGGCGCTCTCTTCCTTTTTGCCGTCGGCCTTCTCGTCCAGCAGCGGGATCAGCCCGAAATCGATATCGCCCTGGCTCAGCGACTTCAGCGGCTTGCCGCCGAAATCGAGCGGCGCCGCGGTCCAGAACGCATCGACCGGATCGGTCAGCAGCAGCACCTCGATGCCGCGAGCCGACGCGGATTCGAGTTTTGGGTTGGACTTCAGGCGCTCGATGCTGTCGCCGGTGAGGTAATAGATCTCGGTCTGGTTCGGCTTGAGGGCTTCGACATATTGCTTCAGCGAACGCTTCTCGCCCGTCGTGGTGGTGAAGCGCGACAGCGCCAGCAGCTTCTCGCGCCGCTCGAAATCTTCCCAGATGCCTTCCTTGATCACGGGCCCGAACGAATCCCAGATCTTTGCGAATGCCTCCGGCTCCTTGTCGCCGAGGTTTTCCAGCTCGGTGACAACGCGGCTGGTGACGGCCTTGCGGATCTGCGCGAGCTGCGGATTGTTCTGCAGCATCTCGCGCGAAATATTGAGCGGCAGGTCCTCGCTGTCGATCACGCCGCGGATGAAGCGCAGGTAGGCCGGCAATAAATCAGCGTCGTCGGCAATGAAGACGCGGCGGACATAGAGCTTCACCTTGCCCTTACGCGCCTGGTCGAACAGGTCGAACGGCTTTGTCGACGGCGCGAACAGCAGCACCGCGTAGGACTGCCGGCCCTCGGCGCGGTAATGCAAGGTCATCGCGGGCTCGTCGAACGCACCGGCGATCGATTGATAGGCGCCCTTGTAGTCTTCCGGCGTGAGCTCCGATTTCGGGCGCTGCCACAGCGCGCTGGCCGAATTGATCTGGCGTGGCTCGCCCTCCTCCGGCAGCAGCAGAATCGGAAACTGGATGTTGTCGGAATAGGCGCGGACGATGCGCTCGATCTCGTAGGTCTCGAGATATTTCTGCGCATTCTCTTTCAGATGCAGCATGATCTCGGTGCCGCGCGTGACGCGGCCGGCGTCTTCCTCGCCCGCCGGCGCAATCTCAAATCCGCTGCCGCCCGACGACGACCAGGTCCACACCTGATCCGAACCGGCGCGGCGGCTGGTGACGACGATGCGCTCGGCGACCATGAAGGCCGCATAGAAGCCGACGCCGAACTGGCCGATCAGATTGGCACCGTCTTTGGCCTCAGACAGGCGCGACAGAAACGACTTGGTGCCGGAGCGCGCGATGGTGCCGAGATTATCGATCAGTTCCTGGCGGTCCATGCCGATACCGCTGTCGACCACGGCAAGCGTGTTCGCCGCCTTGTTCGGCACGATGCGGATTTGGGGCGGTGCGCCGTCGGTAATCAGCTCGGGCGCGGCGATCGCCTCATAGCGCAACTTGTCGCAGGCGTCGGAGGCGTTCGAAATCAGTTCACGCAGGAAAATATCGGTTTCCGAATAGACCGAGTGCACCATCAGATGCAGGAGTTCGGCGACCTCGGCCTGGAACGGCTGGGATTCGGGGGCAGTGGTGGTGGTCATCAGGGGCTCACGAGATAAAGCGTGGGTGGGAAAGCCCTGATATAGCGATGCTATTTGGGGTGGCAAGCGTCGAAGGCCGGCTGGTTCCTCCCCTTCGGCCGCTTTAATCCGCAATTGCGGCCAGGTATCGCCGGACCGAAGCATCGAACGCGGGTTTTGCGCCCGCCTCGATGTTCTTGCCCCACCATGCGCCATAGATGCGGTCGAACGCCAGCGGAGCCACCGCGCGCGCGATGGTGCGAACGGCCGCAGCATTCAGCGGGATGTAGTTCGGAAAGCTGTACATGAAGCTCAGCGAGCGGCGGTCCATCGCCACCATGGCAACATCACCGGTCAGCAGAGCACCCCGGCCTTCCGCGCCCGCGCGCCAATGCAGGATGGTGGCGCCGGCGAAATGGCCGCCGGTGCGGATGAGAACAATGTCGTCGGATATCCGATGGCTGTCGCCGGTCCACGGCACGATCGCGGGATGCGGCCGCGTGACCCATTGCCGATCGTCGCCATGCAGAAAGATCGGCACGCCGCCAAAGGCCTCGCTCCAGTCGGCAACCGCGCCGTAATAATGCGGATGCGAAACGGCAATCGCCTTCAGGCCGCCGAGCGACCTGACATGGTCCACCGCCTCGCGCGTGGCCAGGGGAATGCAATCCCACATCACGCATCCGTCGGGCTCCGGGACGAGCAACGCGCGTTGCCCGATCGCGAAGCCGGGATCGAGAGCGATCCCGGAAATGCCGAGATCATCGCGCCAGACGATCTTGTGGCGCTCCGCCAAGGCTTCGCGCGTGAGCCATTGCTGGCCCTTCCAGTTCACATACTGCCGCTCGTCCTCGCAGACCGGGCATGAAGCCGGCGGCGCAACACTTTCCGGGAACTGCGCGCCGCATTGTTCGCAAATCCACAAGGGCATGGGCATCGCTCCGATCCGAAAGAAATGTGACTCTGGCAAATGCGCGGTTTCGGATCAACAACAGGGATTTCCAGACTTCAAGTTCGGGACAATTGACTTGCTTCCGCGCCGTTGGGTAAGTTCCACCACATGATCTGGTTTTGCCTTGCGGTCACCGTCTTTATTGCTGCTGTGGTTATTGCAGGACGCGCGCACAGCCGACGCCTGGACAGGCTGGACGATCTCCACGCCAAGAGTTTTCTCAACAACAAGGGTTTTCTCAACAATCAGTGACGAGATCAGGTTATCGCGACCATTCAAACATTATGCATGATTGTGGGCTGGCTCGCGCTGGCATTCATTGCCTACGCGACGCTGTCACCAATCGACTCCCGCCCGGTGGTTGCCGGCGTTCAGTTTGAACATTTCGCGGCCTTCGCGTTGCTGGGCCTTGCGCTTGGCTTGGCTTCGCTTACCCTGACCGCGTAGTCTTTGTTATCGCGATCGTTGCCGGAGGCGCAGTGGCACTGGAGACCCTGCAGCTGCTGACGCCGGACCGCCACGGTCGTCTGCTTGATGCGGCAGTGAAGGTGGCGGGCGGCATCAGCGGCATTGGCGCCGGACAATTGATGATCATGTTGCTGAAAAGCCAAATCGGGCGCGCCAAGTAGCTCTTTTCGATTCGGTTGCGGCTATTTCAAATAGCCTTGCCCCGATACTTCGCGCCGATACTTCTTATGCAGTGCCTGTTTGGATATCCCAAGACAGGCGCCGATCATTTCCAGCGAGGCTCCCGCTGTGCGCGCCGCCCCGATCGCAGATGAAGGTTCGATGCCGTTTTTCAGATCGATGGCAGCTTGAATGGCAGCGGAGGATTTCTCTCGGTTACGGGCATGGCGACGCAGTTTCCTCGTTCGCTTTATTTCGGCATCTCTGGCGAGCTGGGAAGGATACCGGACCCCCTTTAGCCGGTAATACCGGCCGGTCACCGATCCCAGCGATACGCCGAGGCGTTTGGATACATCGCGGAAGCTCAAGCCTTCTGCCTTGAGCAACAGAATCAAATCATCCGACAGGCCCTTGGATCGCGAGATGGTCATGCCCTTGGTTACTCCGCCGCGAGCTTGAGATCCGGTGCGGCGGCGCGGACGTCGGCGTCGACCTGGGCTTCGAACTTGGCAAAGTTCTTCTGGAACATGCCGACCAGCGCGCGCGCGGTCTTGTCGAACTCGGCCTTGTCCTTCCAGGTGTTGACGGGATTGAGGATGTCGCTGGGGACGCCCGGCAGCGCCGTCGGCACCGCAAAACCGAAATATTTGTCGGTGCGGAATTCGACATTGCGTAGCGAGCCGTTCAGCGCCGCGGTCAGCAGCGCGCGGGTCACCTTGATCGGCATCCGGCTTCCGGTGCCGTATTTGCCGCCGGTCCAGCCGGTGTTGACCAGCCAGCAATCGACATTGTGCTTCGCGATCAGTTCGCGCAGCATGTTGCCGTAAACGGACGGATCAAGCGGCAGGAACGGCGAGCCGAAGCAGGTCGAAAATTCCGGCTGCGGCTCGTTGCCTAAGCCGCGCTCGGTGCCCGCGACCTTGGCGGTGTAGCCGGACAGGAAGTGATACATCGCCTGCGCCGGGGTCAGTTTTGCGATCGGCGGCAGCACGCCGAACGCGTCGGCGGCCAGCATCACGACGTTCTTCGGCTGGCCGGCACGGCCGGTGCGCGAGGCGTTCGGGATGAAGTCGAGCGGATAGGCCGAACGGGTGTTTTCCGTTTTTGAGCCGTCGTCGAAGTCGGGCACCCTTGTGCGCTCGTCGAGCACGACATTTTCAAGCACCGCGCCGAAGCGCTTGCTGGCGGCGAAGATCTCCGGCTCGGCTTCCTGGGACAGCTTGATGCATTTGGCGTAGCAGCCGCCTTCGAAATTGAAGATGCCGTCCTTGCCCCAGCCATGCTCGTCGTCGCCGATCAGCGTGCGCTTGGGGTCGGCCGACAGCGTGGTCTTGCCGGTGCCGGACAGGCCGAAGAAGATCGCGCTGTCGCCGTCGGGACCGACATTGGCCGAGCAGTGCATCGGCATCACGCCCTTGGCCGGCAAATAATAGTTCAGCGTGGTGAACACGCTCTTCTTCATCTCGCCGGCATAATAAGACCCGCCGATCAGGACGATCTTGCGGGCGAAATCGATCGCGACGACGTTCTCCGAACGCACGCCGTGGCGTTTGGGATCGGCGCGGAAGCTCGGCAGGTCGATGATGGTCAGCTCCGGCACGAAGTTTTCCAACTCCGACGCTTCGGGGCGGATCAACAGCGTGCGGATGAACAGCGAGTGCCAGGCCAGCTCGGTAAACACGCGGGTCTTGATCTGGAAGCTCGGATCGGCGCCGCCACAGAGATCCTGCGCGAACAGCGTCATGCCTTCGGCGTGCTTGATGAAGTCGGCATGGAGCGCGTCGAACTGCTCCGAGGTGATCGACTGATTGCCGGCCCACCACATCTTCTCGGTGGAGGCGTCGCGCACCGTGAACTTGTCCTTCGGGCTGCGGCCGGTGAACTCGCCGGTGTCGGCGCACAGCGCGCCATCGGCCGAGAGCACGGCTTCGCCGGCGCTTAGCGAATATTGGTAGAGCTGCGGCGCCCCCAGATTCCAGTGCACTGACTTGAGATTTTTTAAGCCGAATTTATCGGCGCCGAAGGCACTGTTACTTACGCCTGTCTCTTGCACGAGCTTTCTCCCACCATTCACCGCACGACCTATCCGTCGATCACGAAATACGAATGACATTGAAACGCAAGAATAGTGCCATAAGTCGCGACCTAGCCGACCAAGACGGCGGACAGGCATGCGACAGCGTCATGCCGAACAACTTTGCCCAAATTGCAGTCGTGGAGGTGAGAAATCGCTGGGCAGGTCGCTGGCCAATTCAGCTCGGCCGCAACCATTTTTTTCCGAGCCGGATCGGCCGAGCCGGTTAGCCCGCCACGCCGTGGTAACCGCGATACCATTCGACGAACCGGCGCAGTCCCTCAGCCAGCGGCGTTGAAGGCGAAAAGCCGACATCGCGTTGCAGCGCCGAGATGTCGGCGCAGGTCTCGAGCACGTCCCCCGCCTGCATTGGAAGCAGATTTCGAACCGCCGGTTTTCCAATGATGTCCTCGAGCGTCGAGACGAAATCGAGCAGATTCACGGGCTGGTTGTTGCCAATGTTGTAGACGCGATATGGAGCGGCGCTTGTGGCAGATTCAGGGCGCTCTGCATCCCAGGCCGGATTTGGCGCAGCCGGGCGATCCAGGGTGCGGATCACACCCTCCGCAATATCGTCGACATAGGTGAAGTCTCGCCGCATGTTGCCATGGTTGAAAATCTTGATCGGCTTGCCTTCGAAAATCGCGCGCGTGAAGAGATAGACCGCCATATCGGGCCTTCCCCACGGCCCATACACGGTAAAGAACCGCAGGCCGGTGACTGGAAGCCGGTGCACATGGGCATAGGTATGCGCCATCAGCTCGTTGGCCTTTTTGCTCGCGGCGTAGAGGCTGACCGGATGGTCGACCGAATGCTCCGTCGAGTACGGAAGCGTGCGGTTGGCGCCGTAAACAGAGCTCGACGAGGCATAAACCAGGTGCCTCACGTTGTGACGGCGGCTGTTCTCGAGCACGGTGACGAAGCCGTCGCAGTTCGCCCGTATGCAGCCGATCGGATCGTCGATCGATGCGCGAACGCCGGGCTGCGCCGCAAGATGCACGACGCGATCGGGTCTCACCGCATCGAAAACAAGCTTCGCCGCCGCGGGATCGGCAAGATCCGTGTCATGAAATGTGAAGCCTGCGTGTTGCATCAGGTAATTGAGCCGCGCGCGCTTGAGCGCCGGATCGTAGTAGGGTGTGAGCGCATCGATCCCGATCACCTGCTCGCCGCGCGCGAGCAGCCGTTCGCACACCTGCATGCCGATAAATCCGGCGGCTCCGGTGACAATCACAGGTCCTGGTGTCGACACGGTCATCCCCATTGGTTTGCAACGCAATGCCAGACTGCAGCGTTGGAGGCAAGCGCAGAGCGCCGGCAGAAGTGAACTCCGACGATCGGCGACAGGATTCCGTCGCGCGTCAGCCAGCCACGCTTTAAGCGCAATCCGCCAAATTCGTGTGCAGGCTATTTAGATCGCCGTTTGCGCGCTCAGTCCCTGAAAGACGTATGCAGGGCATCCGTCAGCGGCGATACGATATATTCCAGCGCCGTGCGCTCGCCGGTCGCGACCACCACGTCGGCCTGCATGCCCGCGATCAGCTTGTCGCGGTAACGTTCATCGAGCTTGGCGTCGGAGAGGTCGATGAGGCCGAGGAAATAGGGCTGCTTGGTAACGTCGTCCACCAGCCTGTCATGCGAAATAGATGCCAGCCGTCCAGTCATCATTTGAATCCCGCGCGCGCGCAGACCCGGGAAACGAATTTCGGCGGTCTGTCCCACGCTGAGATGTTCGATCGAATTGACCGGAAGCTGGGCGTGCACGACGAGCTTTTGGTTGCTGGGAACGATTTCCATCAGCGACTCGCCGGCCCGAACGACCTGCCCGACCGTGAACACCTTCAGATTCTGCACCGTGCCTGCCCGGGGCGCACGGATATCGAGGCGGGTGAACAGGTCCCGCGCCACCACCAGCTTTTCCCTCGCGGTATTTATCTTCTGGCGCGTTTCCAAGAGCTGGGCCGATACCTCCTCCTGGAACTTCTGCTCCAGCTGCATCGCTTGCAGGCGCGCTTCGCTGATTCCGTTGTTCGCTTTCGCCGTATCCGCGATGGCGCGGCCGATGATGCCCTCAAGGCGGGTGCGTTCCCGTTCCATGGCAAGCACGCGCGTGATCGGGATCAGTCCCCGCTCTTTCAGCGAACGAAGACCCGTCAACTCTTCGTCGAGGAAGCCGATCTGCTTTTCGGTCGATGACTTCTCGACGGCGATGCCTTCCATTTCGGATCGGAGCTGCTGAATCTTGGATTCGATCAGCGTGATCTGGGTCGCACGCGAGCGCTTGCGCTCTTCAAATTGCAGCGTCTGGTCCTTGATGATCCTCGCCAGGACCGGGGAAGCGGCCTGCCGCGCCAGCAGTTCAAGCGGAAAGGTGATGCTATCGCGGCGATCGATTTCGGCAACCAGCGATGCTTCGAGCGCGAGGGCGCCGTCGAGCTGACTACGAACCGTCTCGAGCCCCGAACTCGCCTGCAGTGGGGACAGATTGACCAGCAGCTGGCCCTCAACGACGGACTGGCCCTCTCTGACGGAAATCTCGCTCACCATGCCGCCTTCGAGATGCTGCACCACCTTGCGGCTGTCCTCGATCATGACGACGCCCTGCGCAACGACGCCGCGGTCGAGCGGTGCGACAGCCGCCCACCCCCCCATCACTCCGAAGGTGAAAATGATCAGCGTGTATCCGGCGATCGCGGTTTTGCCCTGCGCATGAGCGAATGGCAGTGAACTGGGGACGCGCCGGGGAAGACGAGCTTTGAAGCGCGCAGGAATCGAAAGCCATGCAGGAATTGAAAAGCCGAGCTTGAACATTGACTGACCTCAGCCTGCCGCCGCCCGAACGGGCACTGGAGGAGCGATCAAATGCTTAAGCACGTCGTGGCGGGGACCAAAGGCTTGCGCCATACCGCCCTCCAGCACGAGAATCCTGTCGGCGGCGGTCAGTACGCTGATCTTGTGGGTAATGAGAATGATCGTGGAGCCAAACGAGCGAAATCGACGGATGGCCTGGACCAGCGCTTCCTCGCCACCCTGGTCAAGACTTGCATTGGGCTCATCGAGCACGACCAGGGACGGACGATCAAAAAAAGCACGCGCCAGCCCGATGCGTTGGCGCTGACCGCCCGATAGCGTGGCGCCCCCCTCGCCGACCGCGGTATTGTAGCCGTCCGGCAAGAGCTGGATCATCTCGTGACATCCGCACAGGCGCGCGGTCTCTATCACCGCATCGCTGTCGACCTCCTGAAAGCGCGCGATGTTCTGCGCGACGGTTCCGGAAAACAGCTCGATGTCCTGCGGCAGATAACCGATGTAGCGCCCACGCTCGCGGGGGTTCCAATGCGAAAAATCGAACCCGTCGAGGCGCACATTGCCGGACGATGGTCTCCAAACGCCGGTAATCACCCGAGCCAGGCTGGATTTTCCGGCGGCGCTCGGGCCGACAATACCCACGATTTCGCCCGGCCGTGCCTCGAACGAGATGTTCCGCAAGGTGCTGCGGGATTGTTCCGGGGGCCCTGCGGTGACCGCCTCGAGCGTCAGATGGCCGACCGGCCGCGGCAGCGTCACCCGCTGCGGCTCCTCGCCCGCGACGGCGAACAATTTGACAAGCCTGCTCCAGCTGTTCCGCGCGCTGGTCAGTCCCTTCCAGTTCCCCACGACGCCCTCGACGGGAGCAAGCGCGCGCCCGACAAAGATCGAGGCGGCGATAATCATGCCCGCAGAAATCTGGTTATGGATCGCAAGATAGGCGCCAAGACCCAGTACCATCGTTTGCAAGAACATGCGGACGAACTTGGACGCGGCCGCCATCAGCCCCGACCGCTTGCCTGCGATGGCCTGTAAATTGAGCACGTGACCGTGTTGCGCAATCCAGATGTCGCGCAGGACATCGAGCATCCCCATGGCGTGAATGACTTCGGCGTTGCGCAGGGCGGATACCGCCTTCTGGTTGGCCGCGATCGACGTCTTGGACGCCAGACTCATGGGACCCGTGGTCGCGAGCTCGCTGGCAAGCGTCAAGAGCAGGATAAGCACCGAACCGACCAGCGCGATGGCGCCGAACCAGGGGTGAAGAATGAAGCAGGTCACGACGAAGATCGGCATCCACAGCAGGTCGCACAGCGCAATCAGGGCGGGACCTGCGATGAACTCGCGAATGGAATCGAGGTCGCGCAGCGTTTGCCCCTGGGCAAGACGGGGGAAGTGCAGCCCGGCCGAATGCGTTGCATCAAAAACGGAACCGGCCAGCTTGCTGTCGACCGCGAGGCTCGCCTGAACCATGAGGCGGGAGCGCAGCATCTCAAGCAGCGCATTGATGATCAGGAGGTAACCGACCAGCACCGTGATGCCGAGCAGGGTGGTCTCGTTGCGGCTGCCGATCACCCGGTCATAGATCTGCAGCATATAAAGCGGGCTGGTGAACGCGAGGAGGTTGATGAAGAAGCTGAAGACCACCGTCGTCATGACTGCCGGAACGCACGACCTCAGGCCGTTAACCAGAACGGCGCTTGCCTTGATTGGACCAGACCCAGCCATTGCGAAAATCTCGCTCCATCACTTCGCGCTGATCCAGGAAGGGAACATGCCCGCACACGTCCCATGCACCGAGAATGTGTGCTTTTTGTTGCGCGGCAAGTTCCATCTTCCACTCAATTGAAATCCCAGCCGACAGCGCGCGCCAGATCACATCAAACGAAATTCGTTCCTAAATAATTAGCACGCAGCAAGATTCATGAAGCCGACACGCTCATTTGGTTTGGTTTTGACGGAGCCTTCCCGATTTTGCGTTTGCCAATACGGCAGGTGCTGATTTAACGAAGGTCGCATGCGTGCAGACCGGTTCCCACCAATGTTTCGCCATGCCAGACTTCGCCATGCCAGACTTGGCATGTTCTTGGCACACTCGACCTCACTCCGCCGTGCCTACTATTGGGGCAGCAGCCAACGCTGCGTTCCATAAAATCTGAAGAAGATCGTCTTTGAAAATTTTCATCAACGGTAGATTCCTGTCGCAATCCCTTACGGGTGTTCAGCGCTATGCCGCCGAAATGGTTAAGGCCATGGATCGCCTGCTGGCGGCCGGCGAAGCGGCGCAGC
This sequence comes from Bradyrhizobium sp. LjRoot220, assembly GCF_964252915.1. Lineage (NCBI taxonomy): Bacteria > Pseudomonadati > Pseudomonadota > Alphaproteobacteria > Hyphomicrobiales > Nitrobacteraceae > Bradyrhizobium > Bradyrhizobium sp. LjRoot220. Next base: position 556,693 of record NZ_CAXUPS020000003.1, on the reverse strand, counting down.
CGCTGCTCGAGGCGGAATGGCAGCTGCTCACCCCGCCCAACGCGAAGGTCGAACTCGATCTTGCCGTGGTTCGGACCAAACAGGTAGGCCGGCGGACTGGGCATGCCTGGGATCAGATCGACCTTGCGCGAGCGGCGGCGGGTGGGCGGCTGATCAGCCTCGCCAACTCCGGGCCGGTTCTTCACCGAAACCACCTCGTCGTCCTCCATGACGCCCAGGTGTTTCGGCGGCCGGATTTCTTCAGCCGGAGCTATCTGATGCTGCACCGGACGCTGGGCCATCTGCTGGCGCGAACCGCGACGATTGCCACGGTTTCCGACTTCTCTAGGCGCGAACTCGCCGCCGCCTTGCGGCTAACGCCGACGGCCGTTCCAGTGTTCTCCAACAGCGCCGAGCATTTTGCAGCAACGGTTCCGGATTTTCGGGTGATCGACCGGTTGGGCCTTGTTCCCAATCGGTACTTTCTCTTCGTCGGGTCGATGACAAAGAACAAAAACGTCTCGCTGGCCATCCAGGCGTCGGAGCGGCTGGGCCGGGCGGATATTCCACTCGTCGTGGTCGGCGGCGACAACAGCAAGGTTTTTTCGGATGGCCCCACGGCCTCAAAGGCCGGTGTCGTGATGGCAGGCCGGCTGAGCGACGAGGAGATCGCGGCGCTCTTTTCGCGTGCAAATGCATTTATTTTCCCCAGCCTTTATGAAGGCTTCGGGGTGCCTCCGCTGGAGGCAATGTTCTTCGCCTGCCCGGTGATAGCGAGTACCGCAGAGGCGGTACGCGAAACCTGCGGCGACGCCGCTGCCTATTTCGACCCTCTGAGGGTCGAGGAATTGCAGCAGCGCATGGTCGAAAGGATTGCAGCAGGAAGCATCTCCGGCCACGAGCGGCAGAAGCAAGAAGAGCGTTTGGCGGCCTATTCGTGGGCCAAATCCGCTGCCGCCATGTTGCGGTTTCTCGAAAAACACCCCATTTAAACCCGAATAAATAAATTAAATCAGAACAACCGCAGGAACACCACATCACGGCCCAAATATTGCTGCGTATCGGGAACAGCTTGTCGCACCAGCGTGAAAATGAAGGATTAGGCGTGCCCAGTGATCCGGACAGAACAACAAGGGTTCTGCATGTTGCCGAAACGATCCGAGGCGGCATCGCGACGTATCTCAACGAGTTGCACCCCCACCAGCGAAAGACCCTCGGCGGCGGTAACGTGCATTACGTTATCCCGTCCGATCATCGGGCCGACCTGACCGGCATCGACGACACGGAAATCACGGAATTCGGCCGTTCGGACCGGAGTGTTTCCGGCCTGTTCCGCATGTTACTCGCGACCCTGCGCGCCGTTCACCGGCTGCAACCGGATGTCGTTCACCTGCACTCCTCGTTTGCCGGATTGGTTCTCCGTCCGGTCCTGCTGCTGAAGCGCAAGCGGCCGCGGATCGTCTATTGTCCGCACGGATGGGCTTTCTCTCGCGAGACGGGCTGGCTGAGCTATCAGGTGACAAAACTCACGGAAGGTATCCTGGCCAAGATCACGGATCGGATCATCTGCATTTCGAGGGATGAATTCAAAGAGGGAGTTCGGGCCGGAATTGAAGCCGATCGCCTGGTTCTTGTGCACAACGGCATTTCGAAGAACCGCCCGTTGCTCGATACGGTCTCGGCGATATGGCCTTCGGAAAAGACCAAGGTTCTGTTCATCGGCCGTCTCGATCGCCAGAAGGGCTACGATCTGCTGACCGAAGCCGCCCGCGCGCTCGAGGACCTGGTGGACGTCCGGATCGTCGGCGCATCGGTGATCGGCAAATACGAAGATGAAGGGCGTGCGCTTCCCGCCAACGTCTCGTTGCTCGGCTGGCAGGATCGACACCAGATCGAGGCACAGCTCGAAAAGGCCGATCTGGTCGTGATCCCCTCACGCTGGGAGGCCTTCGGCCTCGTCGCCATTGAAGCGATGCGGGCGGCCAAGCCGATCATTGCGTTTCGTATCGGAGCCTTGCCGGAAATCGTCGAGGATGGCGTGACGGGCGTGCTTTGTGAGCCGGTTTCCGCCGCCCAGCTCGCTGAAGGGTTTCGGCGTGCCTTGAAGCTCGATCTGCCCGCGGTGGGTCTGCGAGGCTTCGAGCGCTTTAGACAATTATACGACATCGAGAAGACGCATCGTGTCCTCAACCAGGTCTATGCCGAGCTGGGACGAGGCGATCAAATCGGATCCGAACAACAAGCTGAACTGCAATCGGACTTGCCGAACAATTTCTGATCGCAGCCGGCTCCATGCTGCGCCGGCATCAATTTTTCCAGGACAAATAATTCAAGGCAAATTCTAAAGGCCGCAAAAGCCTGGACGCCCTGTCGATCGGCTGACTGCCCGTTCGACGGGCCGAGTCACCTGCCCGACCACAGAAAGTCGATGGCGCGCGGCTTCTGCTCGTTGCTGGCGACCGGCTCGCTTCCGCGGTCTCGCCTGTCGGAGAACGACCACCGTATCAGGACGGCGACGAGCAACGCGCAGGTCAAAAACCCCGCGGTGAACGCCAACAATGCCATCGGTAGGGCATCCATTTCGCCTGCCTCCCCTTTTTCTCGTTTGAAGGGAGTATAGCTAGGGAGCCGGAATTAGTAAGTGGTTACGCCGATTAAAGAAACTCGTGCTTAACGGCCGGAATCCCTAACAAATATTGGACAACCGGCTATCGCTGCGCCGAGAGGCCTATTGCGCCGCAACATCGATTTGCGGGGAGTTCCCCATGGCAACTCATGTATAAGTGGCGGATGCCCCTGAGGAGGCTTCCATTTGGAAACGCTGCTGTACGTGTTGGCAGGCTGGTTCGTCTTTAATATCTTTTTCGCCGTGGCAATGTACTTCCGGCCGATCCGGCGACCAAATCCTGCCTCGATCGAGAACCCGGCCAAATCGCTAGATCGCGCAGCGGAATCCTCAGATTCCGCGAGTGGGCGCCCGTTGCAGCTTAAAACGTCGGGCGGGTCTGGTCATTCCATCGTCACCCGGGTTCTGTTCTTTGGGCACTGGCTAAGCGACCGCATTCGCTCATCGATCGCCGCGAAGCAAGAACCCACCTAGCCCTTCAGATCCTGCTTGCGCTCGCCCGTGTCCGATCCGGACGGCGGTCCTCCGCGCCCGTACCGCCGGGCCGACCATGGCAACAACGCCAAACGACTTGCCGCCTCGTCATCGCCGTGGTGAACCGCGGCGTCCCAGGAGGCGCCTGACCTTGCATGTGAGCATGATCCCCCTCACCACCGAGCCACGCAACGTATCCGCGTCGCAGCGCTGATATTAAATGTCGACCAAATATTAAATGGTAGAGAATAACGTGGGTTTCTCCCTGCCCTCATTTAATTGCCCGCGAGGTATGAAGGCAGGACGGTGACGAGAAAATGGCACGTTTGCTGTCCTATCACGTCGTGCTCAAACTTTAGCCGGGTTTTGCTCAGAACCCTCTCAGCGAAAGTTGCAAGAAGGTCACATGGGCGAGGCTTTACCTCGCAAGAACGGTGCTCGGGCGTGACTTCGGATCCGGATGATTGCTACGGTCAGATGGGACGACGGAACGAAGAGTATTAAATTGGACGAAGCGTATCGCGAGGGTGCTGTGGTGATTGAAAGAAGAGCAAAGTCAAAAGGGCTGATTTGTTCTTCTGCTCTTTTTGTGGCACTCGCGTTGGCGCTCGGCGGTTGCGCGGGCTTCATTCCGTTGGATTCGCCGGATGCGGTATCGACGCGTTCGAACGCCGCTATCGTGACGGAGCCGTCGGCGCCGCTGCCCTACGTCTTGATGCCGATCAATCCGGTGGTGCTGCAGGCCACCAATTCCTTTACCGACAGCGCCGGGTTGGTATTTTCCCGGTTGCCTGGCGGGAACTATCGCGATGTGACCATCGGTGTCGGCGATATCGTTACCGTCACCGTTTACGAGGCCCAGGCCGGCGGTCTGTTTATCCCGCGCGAGGCGGGCGTACGGCCAGGTAATTTCGTCGACATTCCACGCCAGCAGGTCGATCAGTCTGGCAATATCAACATCCCGTATGCCGGATCGATCAAGGTATCCGGCCTGACCCCGCGCGCCGTGTCCAACATCATTCGCGAACGTCTCAAGGACCGCGCTATCGACCCGCAGGCCGTCGTCAGCGTGGCCGAGCAGCGCGGGAACCAGGTTAGCGTACTTGGCGAAGTCAACACGCCCCTGCGCTTCCCTGTCGATCCCGGCGGCATTCGACTGATGGGGGCCATCGCACGGGCGGGCGGTCCCAAATATCCATCTTACGAGTCCACCATCACGATCAAACGGAGCGGCCGGACCTACAACGAGTCGATGTCGAGCGTGGTCCATCATCCCGGTGAAGACATATTGCTCGCTCCTGGCGACGTTGTTTTCCTGACCCGGGTTCCAAGGGTGTTCATGGTCTTCGGGTCGACACCTTCGCCCGGCTCGATTGGCGGCACCAACAATCGCCGCTTCACCTTCGAAAACGACAACATGACGTTGGCCGAAGGGCTGGCGAAAGCAGGCGGACTGGACGGCATCCGCGCCGATTCCAAATCGATCTTCGTCTATCGCTTCGAGCCGAAGCCCCTGCTGGAGCGGATCGGATTGCAGGTATCTCAATTCCCGACCGAGTTGGTGCCCGCAGTCTACAAGTTCGATATGAGCAAGCCCGACGGCTGGTTCCACGCGGACTCGTTCCGGATGCGCGATCACGACGTGATTTCGGTCGCGGAGGCGCCGTCAACCGAGTTCATCAAGTTGATGGCTCCGCTGAACGCAGCAACCGTGAATGCGGCGAATATCGGCGCCACGATTGCGAACACGAGATAGGGCAGGGATGGAGCATCGCCGAGTTCGAACCCGCAAGGAGAAGACAGAGACGCTCAGGCGATAGACCACCGCAGCAGGCCTGTTGAAGGCACCCGAGCTGCCGGTGAATGCGGCACGCCGGCAGCGTCCTGGCCTGCCTCGCATCTGGTCGACGCCGTCGCCTCCAATAGCCGGCACGTGCTCGCGCGGCCTCAGTGTCCGGGATACATTTTCCGGAATTCAGATCGTGTGATCTTTTTCAACATTGCAGACACCAGCGCGCGTCCAGCCGCGGCAACCTCTCCCAGGGTGGCCCGACCGCGGGCAAGGGCCGGGCTTTGTCAAACCTCGGGATTTTACGCCGGTATCGACGGCTGCCTGATCAGCTCGGACTGGCCGGAGCCCTGCTGCACATCCTGATCGACGGAAATAGCTCCGGCCGCGCCACAATTTGCTCCAGTGCGGATGGGATAGGGAGATATCGGAGCTTTCCAAGCTTCTGGGCACGTACCAACCAACGATCGCCGTGGGCTGGCCAGACTGATGTTGAATGAGAATCGGCGAGGCCGTTCGATGGAAAAAACGTCTGCCTCCCGACCAGGCCTTGCGGAGAAACTCACGCCTGAGACCAGAGCGAATATTTGGAGATGTATTCGAATGACAGCCAGGGGGACCGTTCTGCAGCAATGAGAACAATTTCAACCAATCGCCATAGTATCCTTGCCGGGACGGCTCATTTTTAATGAGGGTCCTTGTTACGACATCCCTCTATCCAACCCCGCAGGCCCCAAAGGTCGTCGGTGGCGCGGAAATATTCGTGCGCCGGCTGGTCGAGGGCTTCGTCGCAAGCGGGGACAGCGTGGAAGTGATCCGCGCGGCGTCGGCCCCCAACCAACCAACGGAATCATGCGACGACGTCGATATCTATTCCGAGCCGGTCAGTAACATCTATCTTCCGTTCACCGAACAACACAGCGCACCGATGCGGGGGATCTGGCACGCAGTCGAAGATTGGCGGCGGTCGACAAAATTGGTGGCGGACCGGATCAAGGCGTTCAGGCCTGACGTTCTGCATTCCAACAATCTGTCGGGCCTGACGACGGCCGTCTGGAAAGCCGCATCCGATCACGGCGTCCCCATCGTCCACACCTTGCATGATTATTACCTGACGTGCCCGCGCTGTTCGCGCTTCTCCCACGGCAGCACCTGCACGCACACCTGCTTCAGCTGCAAGATACTAACCGTAAGCCGTCGCACCGCGACCAGGCAGCTCAGCGCGATCGTTGGCGTGAGCCAGCGCATTCTGGATATTCATACCGATTTGGGCCTCTTCGCAGACACACCGCTTCGCAAGGTGATCCGGCACGCCTCGGCACTCCCCCCTGCCGCGTCCGCACCAGAGCCCAGACGCCCGGCCGACCTCCTGACGCTGGGCTTCATCGGACGCCTGACCGAGGAGAAAGGCATTTACAATCTGGTCAAGGCAGTCGGTACGTTGCCGCCAACCTCCGTCAAGCTGGTGATCGCAGGCTATGCCAGCACCGAGATGAAGGAGCGGTTGCGTGCGCTGGCACCCGAAGCCCGGATCGAGTTCCTCGGATTTGTCGCCCCCGAAACCTTCTATCGTCAAATCGACGTCGTGGTCATTCCGCCGATCTGGGAGGAGCCCGGCCCCATCGTGGTCGCTGATGCCCAGGCCGCTGGCAAGCCGTTCCTCGGCACCCGCTTCGGAGGCATACCCGAGGCTGTCGCAAGGGGCGCGGTCGGATGGCTTACGGAGCCTGATTCCGACTCGCTCGCCGAAAGTATCAGGAGGATCATGTCGAATCCCGACGAATTGGCAACCATGACCCGGAAATTTGCCGACAAGAACAGTCAACGTACATTTTCGGAAGTCGTCGCCGAATACCGCGGGATATTCGAGGACTTGCTCCGCCGCAAGGACTAGCCATGTGGCGGCGAACGATGCGGATCTGGTTTCTCCCAGGATCCGGACAACCAGCCAGGCGGCCGACCTTCCTGGCGGCGCTTGCTTACAGGGATTTAATTTCCTGACCTCCTTGGAGGCAGGACATTTAATGACTGCACTCGTTTAATGACTGCACTCGTTGTTGAGTGCGCTGACGCGCGTTTCGGCTGGCAGCACCGCCTCGTGGACGGTAAGGTCGAACGAGTCGAGCGCTCAGGACCTGTTTCATAGCAAGGCAACGGCAGCAACCGACCGACACCGATGAGGCGATAGTTGAAGATACTCCTTGTAAACAGCCTATACCCTCCGGAAATCATGGGGGGCGCTGAAGTTTCCGTTTCCTTGCTGGCGGAGGCGCTCGCCCTCAGGGGTCATCAGGTTTCGGTGGTTTGCCTTCACAAGGCGCCGGAAACCTCGATCAGCGAGATCAAGGGCGTTCGCGTCTACAGGCTGCAGATCGATAATGACTATTGGCCGTTCGACCAGGACCGGAAGCCGTCGCGGTTGCGACGACTGAAGTGGCATTTGCGCGACACCTGGAATCGCCAGGCCGCCAAGCGCTTCGGCGCCATCCTTGATACTGAAGCGCCGGACGTTTTGCACACCAACAATCTCACCGGATTTTCGGTAGCGTTGTGGTCGGAAGCCAAGCGCCGCAAGCTACGGGTCGTCCACACGCTGCGCGATTATTCCCTGATCTGCAAAAGGTCGACCCTGTTCCGCAACGGAGAGACATGTACGCGCCGGTGCCCGGCCTGCACGACCATGACCGCCCCGTCGCTGATTGCTTCGCGCATGGTCGATGCCGTCGTTTCGAACAGCCAGTTTGTGCTGGATCAGCACCAGAAACTTGGCTATTTCGCCAGGAGCCCGGGCAAGGTCATCTTCAATATTGCCGACGCCAGCGAACTGGCTCCGGTTTCGCCGCCCGCCACCGGCGATCTGGTGTTCGGCTTCATTGGGCGGATCGAGGCCGAAAAGGGTATCGAGATCGTACTCAAGGCCGCCGAACTTCTACCTGACGCAGGTTGGAAGCTGAAGATCGCCGGAAAGGGGCTCGAGCAGTACGTCCGCGGCCTGAAAGCCGGCCAGAAAAGCGATCGCATCGAATGGCTTGGCTTTACAAAAGCCGCAAATTTCTACGCAAGCATTGACGTCTGCCTCGTCAGTTCGGTCTGGCCGGAGCCGTTGCCGCGCACGCTGATCGAAAGCATTAACGCCGGCCGCGCAACCATCTGCTCGACGGCGGGTGGGATTCCGGAGATATCCGGATTTTCCAATATGGTGGGCTCCTACGAGCCGAATGATTTTCGTCAATTGGCCGAGCTCATGGCGAAGGCGGTCAGCGACACATCGAGATGGAAAACGACACAGCCGCTACAATCGGATTTCGCGGAAAAATTCTCGCCGGATTCGGTCACGCGGCAATACATGGAGGTTTATTCGGCCGGTAATTCGAAGGCTCCCTGACAGGGAATAGTTTCCAGCATCCATCCCTTTATTGTTCCTTGGGGGCGAGACTCCTTCAATGAGAGTTCTTATTACGTCGTCGATCTATCCAACGCCGCAGGCTCCCAAGGTCGTGGGCGGCGCGGAGATATTCGTGCGCCGACTTGCCGAAAGCCTGTTGGACAAGGGTGACAGCGTGGAGGTGATCCGCGCCGCGTCGGCTCCCAACCAGGAAATGGAAACGTGCAACGGCATCGACGTCTATTCGGCGCCGGTAAAGAATGTGTATTTCCCGTTCACCAAACCGCGTAGCGCGCCGATCCGTGCCATCTGGCATGCGGTGGAAGACTGGCAGCAGACCGCGCAACTGGTTGCCGCGCGAATCCAGGCCTTCAAGCCCGACATCCTGCATTCCAATAATCTTTCGGGATTGACGACGGCGGTATGGAAAACCTCTTCGGAACTGGACGTCCCGGTTCTTCATACCCTTCACGACTATTACCTTACCTGCCCGCGGTGCTCTCGCTTCTCGAATGGAAGCGCGTGTGCCAACACCTGCGTCAGTTGCAAGATCCTGACGGTCAACCGACGCGGCACGACCAAGCATCTCGACGCCGTCGTGGGTGTAAGCCAGCGTATCCTTGATATCCACACGCAGTTGGGACTCTTCTCCGATACGCCACTGCGCACCGTCATTCGTAACGCTTCGACGGCAGATGTCGGTGACAAGATCACGGTGCGACCCGACGGAACGGTTACCTTTGGGTTTATCGGAAGATTGATGCAGGAGAAGGGTATCTACAACCTCGTCCAGGCGGTTGCGGCAATTCCACCTCACCTGATGCGGCTTGTCATCGCCGGCCATGCGACAGAAAGCCAGCGTGCGCATATCAAATTGCTGGCGCCCAACGCCCGAATTGATTTCCTGGGTTTCGTCGCACCAAGGGAATTCTACGAGCAGGTCGATGTCGTGGTAGTCCCGTCAGTTTGGGAAGACCCCAGCCCGCTGGTGGTGGCCGACGCGCAGGCAGCCGGAAAGCCGCTGCTCGGAACCCGCTTCGGCGGAATACAGGAAGTGATCGAACAGGATGTTACGGGATGGTTGACGGCACCTGACGCTGGATCTCTGACCAAGAGCCTATTGCAGATTATTGAATCTCCCCAGCAGATTGCCGAGATCAGCCGAAGGTTAAAGGCCGGGATCAACGAATGGACCTTCATCGACGTCGTCGCCAGATATCGCGACGCTTTCGAACACGTCAGGCAATCCCGGGGAGTGGCCAGATCATGATGGTTCCGACCACGACGATCGCGAGTTGCGTCCCGACTCGATACCCGGGCCGGCCAACTCATGCCGGTCTGAAATGATCCGCCTCCTCGCGTTTGGTGGCTATGTCTTCCAGAGTGCGACAGCCATCGCGCTCATCTTTGCCACCAGCCACCTGCTGCCACCCGCCAGCTACACTTCATTTTCACTCGCTTTGGCCTCAAGCCAGCTGCTGTGCGTATTCATGTTCGAATGGCTGCAACTTGCGGGCGTTCGTTTTCTCGCTGCGGCGGACCGGGAAGACGCAGCAAGATTACGATCCTCGTTGTTCGCCGCGGGATTGTTGAGCACCGTGGTGCTGGTTTCGGTCGGCAGCGCCGCGTCACTGATCGGAACCCTCGCGCCCCGGGTGGTCGCGCTTGGGCTGGCCATCGCGGTCCTGCAGGGACTCACGGATATGTACTTCATGGCTATCCGCGTGTCGGATCGTCTTGGTACCGCGGCCGTCCTCCTGATCTTGCGGGCCAGTCTCCTGCTGGTCGGCGCTGTTGCTGGCGCGAGCATCCATGGAACGGCCGAAGCCACTCTCCTTGGCATCGTCGCCGGCCATGCGACATCCCTGATAGCCGGCCTGTTGGCGCATCGCATGCCGCTGCGAAGCGTACCTCACCGCACCATGTTGACGGATTGGGTGGATTTCTCCCGCTACGGAATGCTGGCCGCCGGCGCCTCGGTGATTCATCTCTCCGTTCCGGTGATGCTGCGTTTCATCATTGTCGGCAGCCTGGGAGCATCCGCCGCCACGGCGACGGCCGCCTTTTTAATGGCGATCGATCTGCTGCAACGGCCATTCGCGGTTCTCATGGCCGCGATACACTCCGTGAGCTATCCTGAGGTGGTCGTCCAGTTCGAGCGCGGCACCGATCACGAGGCGCGTCAGGCAACGTCCCGGTTCGTCGACTTCATTCTATGCGCGACGACCGTCATGCTGGGCGGCCTGATCGGCTTTCTCCCGGATGCAAGCCGGCTGTTCGTTCCGGCCGATCTCCTGATGGATTTCCTGGCCGTGGCGCCGGCAGCTACGGTGTTTTATTTTCTACATACCCATCTCCAGGCGACGCTTGCGGTCATCCCGCACTTGAGAAAATCCGCAACCAGGCTTGTGGTCGTCGCTACCTGCCAACTGGCGCTGGTGTCGGTCGTCTCATCGATTGCCGCGGTGATGGGCCTGTCTACAGCCGCTCAGATTGCGAGCGCTGCCGTTGCGACGGCAATCGTCATGTTGTGCGACAGTGGTCCGATTATTCGTTTCGGAGTGATCCCAAGCTGGCTCCTGCTAGGCCAGTCCGTCATAGTAGCCATCTTGATTGGAGCCTTCGCCGCAGCCCCTTCCGAACCCGTGCTTTGGCTGGTTGGCAAAATCGTCGTCTCAGCCATGGCCGTCGTGCTCGTCGCCTGGCAGGGTCAATTCCTGTCGGCGAGGCGGCTGGACCAGGGTCCGGCCCCGATTGATCCATTACGCTAGCGCCGCGTTTCCCGAAGCGGGTTGCGACGCGCCGAATGAATTCAAGGTCAAATCACGACTGCGGCGAAGCCAAACCGTAGATCTGCAGGGTTTGATCGACCATCGGACCGACACCGAAATACTGCTGGGCCCGCGCGATGCAGTTTCGTGCCATCGTCTGCCGACGGGCGGGATCGGTAAGCTTTTCGATCGCCTGGGCCAGAGCATCCACGTCTTCGAACGGAACGACAAAGCCGGTTTGCCCGTTGATGATCTGATCGGAGGCGCCGCCGGCCGGGGTCCGGACCGGGACCAGCCCCGTCGCCATCGCTTCGGCAACACCCAAGGGAAATCCTTCGAACCGGCTGGGAAGCACAAACACGTCGGCAGCCCATAATGCCTCGCGGACGTCGCCCATGAAGCCGAGGAACTTGAACGTGTGATGGTCCTTTTCATCGCCGGCATAGGCGAACGATTTAATCTCCTTTTCGCGGTCGGCACCGCCGCTCCCCACAAAGAAGCACTTTAAATCGAGCGAGGACTGACCACCCTGGTCACGTATCTTCCGCGCCGCCTTGATGAGCAGATCGTGCCCCTTGACCCATGCGAGGCGCGCCGCGAGCAGGCACATGAAGTCGCTTTCCTTCAGGCCGAATTTCTGCCGCGCTTGCTGCCGGTCAGCAGCCGAAGGCGGACAAAAATGATCCGTGTCAACGCCGCCGTAGACCTTTGCAATTCCATCCTTCCGAAGCACCAGATATCGACTGAGGTGCTGACGCGATTCCTCAGACATCAGGATCAGCTTGTGGGGAAAGAAGGCGTTGAAGAACAGTATCTGCTTCAGACTGAACTGTGACTTCGGCGCGTTCTGGGCGTTTTCGATATTGCCCAGCACGGACGGATGATACGTCGCAACGACGCGGGCTCCCGTCAGCAGAGACAACAACCTGCCCCACAGCAGCATACCGAGACCGTGGACGTTGATGACCGTAATCTTGCGTTCCCGGATCAGCTTCAGCAGCCGAAAAAATATCGCTGGCGACGGCAGCTTTCTCAGTCCAGGGATCTCATGCCATTCCTTGACGGCCGCGGTCAATTTCCTGCGCTTGTATTCAGACTTCTCGTCCGAGCGCACTTCGCCGGAGACCAGATAGATCTGCACGCCACGACCGTGCAGCCCGGTCGCAAGCGTCTCGCAATACGAAGCGATGCCGTCGTTGCAATTCACCACTTCAACCAGAAACAAGACATTGGCGCTGCTGGAAGCGACCTCGGTCATCGATTTATCTCTCTATTCGATATCATGAAACATAAGGCAGGGTTCTAGCTTGGAAATCCGCCCTTATCGATGACAGATCTCTGACGCACGCCCGGATTTTCTCGAATTTGCGCGACTTTTCCGGGTGCAGGGTGCAAGATGCGGGCCGGACGCATCGCGAATTGGTAGCCCGGGTCGGCGGCACGTGTCGGCCGGCCTCCCCCTCAAAGCCCTCTCTTTTCCAATTCGGCGGCCTCTTCAGGAGAGAGACGAACCCCCGCAAAGCGGGAGACGAGGTACATCGCGATTTTCGGCGTCTTGAGATCGTACATCAGGCCGAACCGATTTTCAGGCGGCGCCTTGGCAGGCTCATCGAGCAGCTCATAGATGCTGATGCTGTCGATCACGATATCCTTTTGGTCTCTCAGTGCGGTGAGCGTGTCATTCAGGCTCTTCAGGCAGCGCTCGGTCATATGGTCGCCGGGCTTGTTGCCATAGTTCGGTTTGTAAATCTCGCCGCAATTGATCTCATTGAACACGACGGGTCTGCGATAGGTGGCCAGTTTCTTGAACAGGTTGAACCGCGGATTGCGACCGTTCCAGGCTTTGTTGGGGTTCTCTCCCAGCACTTCGTAATAGTGGTAGGAAATCACATCAAACCCGACCCCTCGCGCGGCCATGAAGTCCAGAAAGCCGAACATCGTCGACGTCGTATTCAGGACTTTGCGCAAATGAAGTCCGTTCTCCTTGTTGATCCTGTCGATCGCGTCTGAAGCCCCGCGCAAGACGGCCGCCCAATCCTCCATGACGGGCAGCTCAAACTCTTCCGCGGTGCCGCCGCTTCCAAACAATCGCTTGCCGTCCGGACCGTGCGCGACGAGGTTCAGCTCGTTCTCCAGTTCCCAGTCCTTGATATCGTGCTTGAATTGATTGACGAAATCGTAGGTTCGATTGAAGCCCTGGCGATACAGCGCGTCGCGGTCACCTTTCGGATAGTTGCCCGCATCCGTGCGATCTCCCCACCGGAAGGCGAAGCCGAACACGGGATGCAGCGTTATCCCGTAGGTCTTGGCCTGCGCGATCGCGCGCCTCAACATCGGGGCTTCGGTCGGTTCGGTGTCCTTGGTAAGATTCACACCTATCCTGAACTGGGTCAGGCCGCGCTCTTTCATGACTTTAAAGGCGGGCCCCAAATTCGCTCTGATGGCGGAAGGCCCGTTGGTGCCCCACTCCAAGGCATTGGCGGGCCACGAGATCATCGCGGCCGCAGCCACGACGACAAGCGATAGGCCCAGCCGCCGCGCAAGGTTCGTCCCGGTCATCCGCTCAGTCCCAGTTGCCTTTACAACACTCATCATGACCACCTTCTGACGTCTGGGCGTGCGAAACCCGATCCGCGCGCCGCTTCTGCTATTGCCGGGGAAAGGTTTTTTATCTGCCGGGGTGAGGCGTTTTTAAGTTTAGCGCGCCGCAAAAGTCGGGTCCAGTCCGGGAACCAACCAAAGCGTTCAAGGAACTCATGCCGGAGATGCAGAGGTTAGCATCGCGAACAAACTTGCGATTGAAAAGGTTCCGGCTGAACGCCCGTATTCTTTCGGTCTCGACCATTCTCGAAGCGCATGATTGCCTGCTTGGCAAGCAGCCAAGCATTCTAAGTAGGCAATGCAAGGCAGCCATCGCCTTCACTCCGTCATCTTGAGAACTTACCAACTTGTAAATCCTCAGGGGCTTCGCGATTCTGGTTTCCAGGTTTCCACTTCAGAGCTCGAGCAACTGGATAGGCAACAATGAAAAAACTCCTTGTTGCTTCGACTTTTATCCAAATCAAAAACTCAAAAGAGAACTCTGGAAGCTAACTCTCGCATCAACTCTCCCCTTCAAACAGCCGAGCAATCGATGACCGCATCCGCCGATCAGACCATCCTCTCCGCAAGTTCCTTTGTCAGTTCCATCGGGGTCAATACGCATGTCGGGTATTCCTGGGGTTCGTACGACAATCTTGCCCTGTTGCAGGACAGCCTCGAATATCTCGGCGTCACGAAGCTGCGCGACGGGCTTACCAACATTCCGGAGGCGCAACCCGTTCTGCAGGGACTGGCCGCGGACGGCTACAAATTCGATCTCGTTGTTCCCTCCAGCTTGCCCGCCGGCGGCGGTGACGCACTACAGCAGTACCTGGCATCGGTGGAACAGTTCGGCGCCGACCATCCGGGAAGCATCATCGCCTTGGAAGGCCTGAACGAGGCCAACCTTCAGGCATTCAGCTACAACGGCAGTTCCACCATCGAAGCCGCAGCCCAGTTCCAGGCCGCCTATTTTGCCGCCGTGAACGGAAATGCCGCCCTGGCCAACATCGCCGTCTACAATCTGTCGCTGGGTTACAATGACCTGGCAGACTATGCCAAGCTCGGCGACCTGTCGGGCGCTTCCGACTTTGCGAACTCGCACGCCTATGTCAGCACGGGTTCGACGCCCCAGGCGACTCTCCAGTTGTTGCTGGCCAACGCCAAGTCCGTCTCATCAGGCAATCCGGCCGTCATCACCGAGACCGGCTATACGACGCAGAGCGACACCCCCTACATCGGCGCCAGCGAAAACGTGCAGGCCAAGTCGATCCTCAACACCTTGGTCGACGCCTTCAAGGGCGGCGTCGGTACGACATATCTCTACCAGCTGCTCGACGCAGGCGCGAGCGGCGTCAGCAACGATCCGGAGATGCATTTCGGCTTGTTCAACGGCGATGGCACGCCGAAGCTGGCCGCGACCGCGGTCCACAATCTAACGACCATCCTGAGCGACGATGGGACCGGTGGCCAGCAACCAACAACGCAGCTGGGCTACTCGCTCAGCAACATGCCCGATTCGGGCAACAGCATGGTTCTCGGCAAGAGCAACGGCGCCTATGAGCTCGTCATCTGGGCCGAGCCGAAGGTCTGGAACGACGCCACCGACACGGAAATCTCCAACCCTTCCCAGCCTGTCACCGTCAATCTCGGAGGCGTGCACCATTCGGTCAGCGTTTACGATCCGTTGAGCGGCTCGACCCCCATCGCGACCTATACCGACGTCAGCCAGATAACTGTCCCGCTCAGCGATCATCCCTTGATCATCGAGATCGACGCGCCGCCGTCGACCCCCGACGAGCCGCTGCCGACCGATGTCAGCGGCACGGCCGCGGAGATTGCGTTGCAGTTGTCGTCGTTGAACACCAATGAATCGCTGGCGACGATTACCTTGACCGATACTCACGTGCTTCCGGTCGCCTCCGAATCGACCATGAATTATATGATCTCGCATTATGGGAATGCGCTTTCAGCCATCCAAGGCGGCTACTCCTTTTCGGTAACGACCTCCACCAGCGCCTGGAGCGTCACCAAGATCTTCGATTCTTCCGCAAACCTGCAATCGACCAGCACGTCCAACTTCGTCGGCGGAATCATCACCAGCAAGTCGACGGTATTTGCGGACGGATCAACGGATAGCACCCTCTATACAGCGGGCGTGGCCACCCAGCAGGTCACCGTCGATGCGGCGACCGGCTCCAGGGAAACCAAGACGTTCGATGCGACCAACGGCAATCTTACCGCCGACCTGGTGCAGAACACAGATGGCTCATCCTCGAACACGCTGTATTCGGCCGGCGTCAAGACCAAGATGTACGTCACCAATGCCGACGGCAGCCATGACAACAACTATTACAACATCACCGGAAAAACCTATACCAGCCAAACTCAGCACTACAGCCCGAGCGGACAATTGACCTCGGATACCCGCTGGCACGCCGACGGCTCGCTGGACTACACCCAGACGATCACGGGCGACGGCCTCAGCAAGGTAACGACGCTGTATGACGCGACCGGCCACAAGACCACCGTCATCGCCTGGACCTCCGCCGCCACCACGACCGGCAAGTACGACCAGTCCGGCAACCTGGTGCAGGAGGTCGTCCGCACGGTCACCGGCGATGTAACGACCTCCAACTACAAGGGGTCGGTGCTGGCTTCGGTCTATATCGCCAACTCCAACGGCACGAAGGAAGCGAAGATCTACGACAGCGCCGGTCGCCTCACCAGCGACCTGATCCAGCACACTGATGGCTCGTCCTCGAACACGCTGTATTCGGCCAACGTCAAGACCAAGATGTACGTCACCAATGCCGACGGCAGCCAGGACAACACCTACTACAACATCACCGGCCAGTCCTATACGACGCAAAAACAGCACTACGATTCGAACGGCGTATTGACCGCGGAAACCCGCTGGCACGCCGACGGAACGCTCGCCTACACCAAGGTGGCCAGCAGCGACGGCAGCAGCAAGGTGACGACGCTATATGACGCGGCCGGTCACAAAGCCACCGTGACCAGTTGGAACCCGACCGCCACCACGACCGAGAAATACGATACGTCCGGCAATCTGCTCCAGCAGGTGGTGAAGACCGCGACCGGCAACGTGACGACTTCCAACTATAACGGGTCGGTGCTGTCCTCGGTCTATGTCGCCAATGCCGACGGCTCGAAGGAAGCGAAGTTGTATGACAGCGCGGGCCGCCTCTCGAGCGATCTGGTGCAGAACACCGATGGCTCGTCCTCGAACACGCTGTTTTCGGCCGGCGTCAAGACCAAGATGTATGTCAGCAACGCCGACGGCAGTCAGGACAACACCTACTACAACATCACCGGCCAGGCCTATACGACCCAGAAACAGCACTACGATTCAAATGGCGTTTTGACCGCGGACACCCGCTGGCATGCCGACGGAACGCTCGCCTACACCAAGGTCATCAGCAGCGACGGCAGCAGCAAGGTGACCACGCTGTATGACGCGGCCGGCCACAAGACCACCGTGACCAGCTGGAATCCGACCGCCACCACGACCGAGAAGTACGATTCATCCGGCAATCTGGTCCAGGAGGTGGTGCAGACCGCGACCGGCAACATAACGACGTCAAACTATAACGGGTCGGTGCTGGCCTCGGTCTATATCGTCAATGCCAACGGCTCGAAGGAAGCCAAGATTTACGACAGCGCCGGCCAACTCGCCAGCGACCTGGTGCAGAACGCCGACGGCTCGTCCTCGAACACGCTGTTCTCGGCGGGCATCAAGACCAAGATGTACGTCACCAACGCCGACGGCAGCAACGACAACACCTACTACAACATCACCGGCCAGGCCTATACGACCCGGGCCCAGCACTACGATCCGTCGGGCAAGATGACGGCGGACACCCGCTGGCACGCCGACGGCACGCTCGAATATCGCCAGGTCATCAGCGGCGACGGCACCAAGGTCACGGACCTCTACGACAGCACCGGTCACAGGATCACCGAGATCACACACCACACGGATGGGTCCACCGAGACGGGCAGCTACAACGCCTCGTCAGGCGCGCTGGTCCAGAACGTCCTCAAGACGGCCACGGGCGATGTCACCACCACGAATTATTCGGGCGGCGTCGTCGCCTCGATCTACGTCGCCAACGCGGACGGCTTCAAGGAAAGCAAGCTGTTCGACTCGGCAGGCAACCTGACCAGCGACTACGTCCAGAACACGGATGGCTCGTCCTCGAACACGCTGTACTCGTCCGGCGTCAAGATGAAGATGTATGTCAGCAACGCCGACGGCAGCGACGACAACTACTATTACAACATCACCGGCCAGACTTACACGACCCAGATCCAGCACATCGACGCCGCCGGCAAGATCACCTCCGACACCCGTCTGCACGCCGACGGTTCGCTGGATTATAAACAGGTCATCAACGCCGACGGCAGCAAAGTGACCGATCTGTACGACAGCGCCGGATCCAAGACCCAGCAGATCCTCAATAACGCCGACGGAACCAAGGACGTCTACAAGTATGTCGTCGCCGACAATCCGGGCGCGACCCTGCACGAAAGCTATGCCGCCGGCGGCACTCTGCTGCAGCTCGATCTTCTGAAGAGCGACGGCTCACACACCGTCACGGCTGTCAGCGCCGGTCAGTCGATACAGGGCGGAAACGGAAACGACCTGTTCTCAGCGGCCCCGGGATCGACAAAAATTGTCTTCGACCATGGCAATGACCAGATCAACAGCTTCCAGGCCGGCGCCGCGGCCAACCATGATACGATCCAGATCGCCGCGTCGCTGGTCGCCGACTACAGCCACCTTCAGTTTACGCAATCCGGAACCGACACGCTGATCCATCTGTCATCCACGGATACGATCACCCTGAAAAACGTCTACGCGACCAACCTCGATCACAGCAACTTCCTGTTCGTCTGACGTGACGCGGCCGATGCGCCCTCAGAGCGCATCGGTTTCCTCAAGCAGGATTGCGGAGATTGAGCGGACAAGCCCCGGTCGACGGGGCGAGTCCTGATGGGTCAAGTCTTGATGGCTCAAGTCTTCCGGACTGGTAGAGGCCTCGACGCATCAAATCGCCGAGCCGGGTTACGCCCGGCCGGCGGCTACTGAGCCGGTGAAGATGATGTCCTCGGCCAGCAGAGGCAAACGCCGCAGCAGCATCGTCTTCATCATGCCGGCCCTCTTGAAGGTCGCCATCTGGATCTCCTCCGGAGAAAACCCGGCGTCCAAGGCAACCTTTGCGATCGTGTAAGGCGTAAAGAAGAAGCGATGGTCGGAGTTGATCGTCTCGGTATTGTTCAGGATTCCCTTGATGTTGCCGCCCCTGAACGCATTCGGCACGGTAATCACGATTTTCTCGACGACGTCACCGTAGTTCTCTCTAAATCGCCCGAGAAACGAAACCGGATTCGGGATGTGCTCGACGACTTCACCGAACAGGGCAATATCGAATTTTCGACCGGATATCTGCTCTATCTTCTGGCCGGACGTCACATCGCCGGACACCATATTGTCCAGTCCGGAAATGCGGCTCGCCTCGCGCACCGCGTCCTGATCGATATCGACACCGAGTGTGTACTCGGAGCACTCCGTGATCAGACCGTGGAGCCAATCGCGGTGATCGATCTTTTTCTTGATGAGCGGAACGTGGTCGCAGCACCCGACATGAAGGATCCGCTTGCCGCGGCACATGTCGATCAACACGTCACTGCGGTATCTGACATCCATCTTGCCGTTGTAGGTCACGGCCATATTCTCGTTGAACTTCGTACCTGCAAGGTACGGAAAAATGCTCGTAAAGTCGGTCATGATTGACGACATGCTCATCTCCTCGTCGATTAATTCCAGTGAGCGACCGCCGATCGACGCTCAGAGTGACGGTTTAACCACGCCAGGAGCGGCCTGACGATCAAGCACAAACCAAAGCGATCCAATTTACCGATGTCGCCGCATCACGTCGAAGACGGCAATGCGGAACGCACGGACTTGGCCGGAATGCCGGCCACCACCGCCTTCGGTAGAACATCGCGGTTGACGACCGAGTTCGCAGCCACCGTTGCACCTTCGCCAATCTTGATGGGTCCAATGATGACAGCGCCGGTATAGATGACGGCACCGTCCCCGACGCGCGGGCAGCCCGGCTCGTTCCAGGTATGTCGGCCCAGGGTCACGTTGTGGTAAAGGGTAACCGAACTCCCGACCTGCGCACCCTCTCCAATCACAATTCCGGTCGGGTGTGGAAGGGTGAGTCCCGGGCCGATTTCCGCGAGCAACGACATGAAGCAGCCGCGTCGCGCCAACGAGCGCACGATCAGCCAGGCAATGGGAGACCCCCAGCGCGTGCTGAAGCGCAGCCATTTGGCGGCACGCCACCACGTAATCACCGTAAAGCCGGGATCGGTTATCAAGGCAACCGCGGCAGCACCGACACCGGAATTCCCGGTGTTCGCCAACAAATCCGCGCGCCACGGAGCCTGCAGAGGCTCACGTCTCGCGATCTTTTCAGCTTCCACACCTGCATTCATATCAACCATCTCTCAGGTCACCGACGGCCGCGCTTCAATGGATCGACCAAGCAGCGATTGCACGCTCCCGCGGATCTGATGCCGGAAGGCGGCGTAACAAGACAGCACGACCACCAGATAGAGAGCGGTTGCAAGCAGCCAGTGCTTCATGCTCGTCACGTCCGCCGACGTCGCCGCGAGGGCCACGACAGTTCCAGCAAGGGTCGCGACCGTCGCTGGAAGCAGGGACTTGACGATCGACTTGAAGGGCAGCCCGGTACTTCGGCCGCCAATCACCAGCATAAAGGTGCACACGATAATCGCCGTGACAAGATACACGATAGCAACGGCCTTGAGACCGAATGGCAGCGCCACCACAAAGGACACGATCATGGCGACACTGTTGGCGCTGCTGATCCAGAACTGCAGACGGGCTTTCCCGCGCGCGAGCAGAATTGGGCCGGCGTAGGCGGCAATGGATTGTGCGGCCCCCGCCGGCGCGAGGACGCTAACCAGCGGCAATACCTCCTGCCAATGAGGCGAAAGGAATGTGGTCACCGGGTAGTAGAGCCCAAACGTCAGATAGATCATCGCGGGGAAGGTAATCATTGCCGTCACACTCAGCATCGCGCAAATCGCCGCGTTCTGTGCTGCGCGGTGCTCATTACCGGACATGCGGCTCAGCGTCGCCATCAAGACTCCGCCGCCGGGCCATGACAGGATCATCAACGGAAAGATCATGAACTGAAAGGCCAGGCCAAAGAGCCCCACCGCCGCCGCGCCCAGCTTCGCTCCGATCAGCAAATTTCCGATGTTGCGAGCGGCGAAATTGAGAACGTTTGAGGCCAGTATCCAGCCCCCGAACGAGAGCATCGACGCAACGCTGCGCCATCGGAAGTTGAGCCTGATCTGACGCCGCGCAATCGCGTAGAAGGCGATCGCGCGAATGACCTGCATCAGCACGTAATATGAAATCAGCGCCCAGATCCCCCAGCCCAGAACGGCTCCGAGGACACCCAACGATGCGGCGGTGATCGACGCGCCCGCCTCTACCATCGCCACCGTCTGATAGCGCAGCGCGCGCTCGAGAACCGCGCGCGGGCCGAGCGCCGCTATGGAAAGGACGACGGAGACCGCCAGCGCGGCCAGCACGCCCGCCAAGCCATCCATCCGTACGGCGCCGGCCAGCGGCCCCGCCACTACCGCCAGCACCGCGGCGCAGCCGATGCCGATCGCCAGCATCATCGTCACGGCCGCGCCGGTCTCGTCGCGCGTCAGCGAGGGGCGCTGAATCATTGCGCTCGACAGCCCGAGATCGGTAAGAAGCGCGATAAACGTGACAAACGGCAGCGAAAAGGCAACCAACCCGAACTCGGCCGGGGTGACGAAATACGTCATCAGCAGCGTCATCAGAAACTGGACCACCGATTTCACAATGTTCACGCCGGACATCGAGAGCAGATTCTTCAGGATCATGAGGTCATCCGTGCATTGTTCTTCCAGCCCCGCCCAACACTTTGCTCCGCAATAGCTGAAAGCGGACATCCGGCGCGATCAGCTGCGCCAGCTCTCGTTCGTTCCAACATCTCCGAACCGCGCGTGCACTGGACACCGACGCGCGCCAGCACAGGCGAAACATCCGGTCCACGTTTCGTGAGCGAGGCCCTGATCGTCGGGGGACGAAGTCCGGCAGCCGACATCATGCCTCGACCCTCTTGGGTACACGTCCGATCGTTCTGAAAAACGTCAGCAAGGGCTTCTCGACCAACAGGTAGAATACCACACCTACCGCGACGCCCCCGAGTGCAACCATCATGAACATCAGTTCGTCAGGAACACCCAGCGCCTTCAACTTGGTTACGACCTTGGCGAAACCCGAAAGCGCCGGAAAATGAACGAGGTAGATCGAATAGGACGCCTCGCCGAGGAATATGAACAGGCGTGGTATTCGCAGAGTTGTCCTGGTCTCGAGCACAACCCCGCCCAAAATCATCAGCATGGCGCCAACGCCGTAGCTCCAGGTCGAGATCGCATTCTTCAAGACAACGCCGTAGGCGACGGCTATCCATGTACCTCCGAAAAGGACGATCCCAAGCGTCAGGCTGACCCTCGGGAACACGACGTCCCGGCGATTGAACAGCCAGTACGCCAGAATCCCCAGGCCAAAGAGGATGTGAGCGGGATGAAACACAAACGAGAGCGGATAGGCTGGAAAAAATACGGGTTGAACGAAAGACAACGCCAGCCACAGCCCTCCCGCGATCCAGCCGATCCTGGGGTTCCAAATCGCGACCGCGAAGATGGCGTAAAAGATCATCTCGTGGCGCAGGGTCCAGACCACGTCGATAATGGGCTCGTGCTCTATCGGCAACAGCAGGAAGGACGAGAATAGCTCGTAAAAGCTCAGTTCAGCCTTCATCAAAAGCACGAGAGGCACGACACATATCAAGGCGACCCAAAGCGCCGGATATATTCGCTGGACGCGACGCCATACGAAACGGAAGGCATTGTCGCGATCGCCAAAGTCATTTGCGTGCGCCAGGAATATGACGAAGCCGCTCAAGACAAAGAAATACATCACGCCGGAATCTCCGGCGTTGAAGATCGGGAATACGTTCTCGCCGAGATATTTGGGTTGGGCCAGCGTCCTGGTGGTGTGGTGACACACAACGGCAAGCGCCGCGAAGGCGCGTCCCAACTGCAATGTGTCCAGACTACGTCTTGAAGCCAGCTCGGTCATGCCAGATGCCCCGCTCCATCAGGCGCCCGAAACAGCCGGCGTCGAAACGCCGCGTCCAGGAAGCGCCGAAGACGCACCTCGAATAGTTCGTAACTTATCCCCCCAGCGATAAGTGACAGGACGAAACCGAGAAGCGCAAAGGCCGCGGAAAGCAGCCAAGGATCCACGCCACGTCCGGCAAGATTTGCTCCGATCATCTGCAATGGAAACAGGGCGAAGGGATGGACCAGATAAAGGCTGTAGCTGATCTTGCCGAGATATTGCAGCGATGGCGCACTCAACGCCGCCGCGACTCCAGAGGTTTGCGCGAGCACCATTCCGAACAATAGCAGGCCGGGCACCAGGCCGACAAACGGGTGCAGGTACTCAAGCGATAGATACATCGCCATGCCGCATACCGCGCCGGCCAGCAGTCCGGTCCACCCCCGCAGCCGGATCGGCAGGTCCACGGCGCTGAACAACAATCCAACCAGGAAATACGCGGCAATCGGCCGGTACCATATCCCTGCAAGGGCTAGCCCGATCAGCGGCAGGGCCAGCATCCAGCTTTTCTGCCTCGCCACCGCGACGAAAACCGCAGCGAACAGAATGTAAAACGCCCACTCATAGCTCAGCGTCCAGGCGTTCTGCTGGCCGATCGGAAGCCCCAGGGCATCGGGCAAAAATGCAAGGTTGACGAAGAACAGCTGGGCGTAGGTTCCAACATCAATCCCCTTGAAGAATTTGTAACCGACGATCGGGCCAATGGTGAATAGCGTCAGATGGAGGATGACGAAGACGGGAAGGATGCGAAGACAGCGATCATAGAAGAACTTGGCAACGCTGCGGTGACGCACCAGGCTGGCCGGTATCAGGAAGCCGCTGATCATGAAAAACAGTTCGACACCATGTCCGCCCATATTGATGGTCGATCCCAGCCACGGCCAGATCGGCGCCATGAAGCCGGCCAGGAGCGGCATGTCGTAGAGATGCACGAACAGGACACTTAGCGCGGCAATGCCGCGCAGTCCCTGGACGGCCGGGAGGAAATCCTGCTTTGGAGCGTTCACCGTGGCTTCCTCCCGCGCTGAGAAGGAAGCATGGCGGAACCTGGCGCCGGCGCGCGCGAGAAGGGCACGATGGGTGCCGGTGAGTGCCACGGGATCTTCATCATGCCGGCCGCGATGCCAGACCATCGATGCCGGGCGCAATCGGTGGAGCAATCAGAGTATCCCGATCCTGCGCGCTTCGCTTAGCGAACATCTGGCTAAACGAGGCACCAATCATGATCAAGCCGCTGGCCGGGCCGTAGGCCAGCACCGTGATGGTAAACAGGTTCATCGCGATCGTGGCGGACAGCTTGTAGATATCCTTGGTCTTCATGACTGCGGCGATCGCGAAAATCATGAATATGACGAAGATCGGACCAAACATCAGGTACGTGCCGATATAAAAATTGTCGACCGGCACGTAGTAGCTGAGCTTGTTGGAGAACAACTGCTGCGGATAGTTGAAACAACCGAGGCCGCAGCCAGTCACGAATCCCATGGGCATCAGGTCTTGCATGTACACAAAGGGGAGCTGCCAACTATTGTTGACGCGATCCTGAAGGCTGAAGAATCCCCGCGAAATACTGGTGAGACCGTCGCCGGAGAAGAAGACGATCAACACGACGGGAACCAGGATCGATACGAAAGACAGCGCCGCCATCCGGCGCAGCATGGGAAATCTCTCGCGCTCCGGGAGCATTCGAATGATAACAAGGCACACCAGGTACATTATCATCACGCCCAGCGTGGTTTTGCTGGTCGTGAGCTTGATGGCGTAGAGGCCGACCGGTGCCCAGATGCAGATCCACAGCATACCCTTGCGAGCCGACGTAAACACGAACGTAATGAATACGAAGAACGCGGCCATGGTGCTGTCGGCAGCAAACCCGGCCAGTCGCGCTTCGGACGCCGTCCACCAAAGTCTGGTGGCCTGCCGCGTGGCTCCCAACGTTTCGTATGCAAAACCAACCCACGGAAACTGCACGCGCGACGAAAGGAAGATGCCGATAATGGTAATGAAGAAGATCGGGTGAATCAGGGCAAGTAGCTGCTTGTACTGGCTGAAATCACGCCTGCAAAAGCAGAACCCCACGAACACGGGCGCGATCATCTTGAACGACGACGCCATGCCGGCGAAGTAGCCCAGAAAGACAAACCCGACATATAAAGCGAACGCGATGTATAGCAGCGTGAGGATCGCGATCAGGCTTCTGCCCGTGATGATGTAGCGCTGGGTAAACGCCAGAATGCACATCACCGCAAAGAGATCCGGCAGAAACCAGAGGGCATCCAGCTTGACGATACTCAGATAGTAGCGCAGCGCGCCGGCGAAGGCGTCGCGATAGAAATACATAAGCAGCGCAAGCGCCTCGACGTTCCAGATGCCGATCTCCGGCAATGGATTCAGAGGCAACGGCTCCGGCGGTCTGAAGTCCGGAGCCGCGAGGGACGACGATGCCGACCGGTTCGTCATTGCCCCCCTCCTTCGGCCGCCGCGACAACGCGAGGCCTGCGGGCCAAAAGCCCGACGATGGCTTTCGAACCGGGCATCTCGATATTCGCATAGGTCAGGTTCGACAGCGCCAGCACGGCCACGACGTAACCCGACAGCAACAGCGATGCAGCCAATCCCGGACCGAACTGATCAACCATCTGAAAGGTCCGCAGGCCGGCGCCGCGCGAGAAATACTCGATCAGGACGAGAACGAGCGCGTGCACCATGTAAATCGAATAGGATCGCTTGCCGAGCCAAACCAGCGGCTTGACCGATAGCAGGCTGGGCAGGCTACGTCCGGGGAACGCCATCAGCGACCCGAGCAGGACGGCAAATATGACCGGCGCGAGATAGCTCAGCATCGGCTGCATTCCCACCACGCAGACAATGGCGATGGCCGCCATCGCCGCCCCGATCTGCCACATCGCCTGTACGGATGGGCGCACGGCAACTGGCACCAACGCCACCGCTTTGAGCGTGAGCACCCCGAGGAAAAAACTCAGTATGCAGCGCGCGAAGCCGTAGGTGTGAAAGTCGAGGCTATAATGGCGAAGCACCAGCAGGATAAATGCCGCACTGGCCAACAAGAGAGCCAGCGACATCATGAAGATAATGCGAACGTCCCGGAGCTTTTGGGCCAGGACCACGACGCCGCCAAACACGAGGTAGGTATAGAATTCGGCGCTGATGCTCCAGCTCGGCCCGTTCCAGCTCAAATAGTCGATAAATCCGAGCGCTTGCAGCAGCAGCACATTCAGGAAAAACGAATAGCCGTTGTTGACCGCCATCTCGGACGGCACGAAGTGCAGCAGACCTATGCCGACAAGGCCGAGCTTCATCATTCGAAACGACAGGAACGCGAGCAGCGTGACGATGTGGAGCGGATAGATGCGAGCGAGCCGGCGCACGATGTACTCCCGAAATTCGAAAGTACCGAAGCCGCCCTGCACGTAGCTCATCGAAATCACGATGCCGCTCAGAACGAAGAACAGATCGACGAACAGCCAGGCGTTATGGAAGAACGCAAAGTCGATCCATGCCTTGTGGGGCAGGATCGCGCCAAGCGGTTCCGAAATGACAAAATGGTGGACCACGACACTCAGCGCGGCTATTCCGCGGACGCTGTCGAGCGGGACATAGTGTTCTTTTGAGCGATGGCCCGTCACGATTGAATTGCGCCCAAATTGTTGCGATGCAGCATAGTGCCTGTCTTCCGTTGCCCGTTCAACCGGAACATTAAAATCCTGACGAGAAAACCCCGCTCCGCATGGCAGGTCCGCAAATAAATAGCCTCGCCAAGAAGCGGCCGCATTTTTAATCGTCCTGCACGTTTAATCGTCCGACCTTGCAGACCAAAAATAAATGCGGCCTCGAAAAGCAGCGCATTTTGATCGTTCGGCATGTCTGAAAATAAATGCACCCGAAGGCGGCTTTTAGACGGTCGTGAAACAATTCACTCGCATCGCTGGCGCTTTGGGAACCAGACCGATAACTTCAGGAAACTTTGGGACGGGCCCGGCAAGCCGCCGTCGTGCCGCGTCCAAGTTCCAGTCAGTTCAGGAATGGGATCCGGCACCTGGCGTCGCGTAAGGGATCAATCAGGAAATTTCTGGGCGGAGTGTCCGGTCTTGTCGCGATGGCTGTCTTCGTGCTGGCGCCATTTCCGCTCGGATCGGCGGACTTCGTCTGGATCTGGATCTGGATCGTCCTGCTCGCGCTCAGTCTGGTGACGACGGATCTGGAAGCCATCGGCCGCGAGGATTTTCGGCTGTTGCTGCCTTTGTTCGTGGCGATGGCGCTCGTCGGCGCCACCGTCGCGCTCCAGACATGGCCCGATCCGCTGGTGGGACGAACGAATCCGGTCTGGAAACTTCCGCATGATCTTCTCGGCGCCGATGTCCCCGCTCGCATTTCAATGACTGCGGCCGGTCCGTGGCTCGCATTTGGCTCCCCCCTGCTGATGTCGCTTGCGTTCGCCCGCGCCGTGCTTCTGGCAGCGGAAGCGGCAGCGGCTCAACGACTTCTGCGGACATTGGCATGGGCGGGCTTTCTTTACGCTTCGTATGGCATCCTGGCGCAGCTTGCCGACCCGAGTACGCTGTTATTCAGGCAGAAGGAGGCCTATCTCGGCTTCGCTACCGGCACATTCGTCAATCGCAACACAGCCGCGACATTCTGGGGCAGTTGCGCCCTGCTCTTCCTGGTCCCTCTGTTGCGCTCGCTGCATCGCGTAGACCAGCGCGCCGGTCCGCCGTCAGATCGGCCGCTCGCTTTGCTCTGGCACTATCTCGCCACACCAGCGGCTCTCGCCTTTGGATTTACCGTCTGCACGCTGGCGACTGCGATGACGGGATCGCGCGCAGGGCTGCTACTGTCGATTGCAGCATTTCTGCTGGCCGGCACACTCTACCTGTGGCCGCTCGAGCTTGGCGCCTTTCGGAGGTGGGCGCTGCTGGCGGGAGCCGCGGTCGCTTCCATTCTGCTCCTTCAGATGATCGGCGGCGCGGTGGCAGGGCGGATCCTCACCTATGGCCTGATCGACGATCAGCGGCTGACGGCCTACCGCGCCTCGATCGCGATCATCCGCGACCATCCGATGTTCGGCGTTGGGCTGGGCAATTTTGAGGCGGCGTTCGCAGCCTACCGGCCCGCCGGGTTAGGCAGTCTCGGCATTTGGGACCGCGCCCACAGCACGCCGCTGCAACTCGCGGTCGAAATTGGCTTACCGGCCGCCATCCCGATCGTCGCGATCGTCCTTTGGTACGTTTACCACTTGTTCCGAGGCAGCCTGCGGCGGCGGCGCGATCGCTACATACCGATTATCGGCGCCAGCGTCGCCGCGCTGGGGTTGCTTCACAGCAGCATGGACTTTTCGCTGCAGATAGCTGGTTACGGCGTTTTCTTCGCCGCAATCGCTGGCGCCGGGCTGGCGCAGAGCTTTCCGTCATCATTGCGAAAAAACGGTGGCGGAGTTGTGGTGACTGAATTATGATTTAATTTAAATCGACTATTCTTCATTTTTAATCGCGATTGGGCAAAGCAAATGCGTTTGATGATTTTTTGTCTTGTAACGCTTGTGGCCGCCTGCGCGGCCCCGGCTGCCGCGGCACCGGCCAGCGGCGGATGCGTTCCGAACTCTTCGCTCGTGTCGGCAGAACGCGCGACAGCCTTTCTGGAGAACCCCGAAGCGCTCCTTGGCCAATTCAAGGATGGTCAGGGTGGCCTTGCTTCTGAAATCCGCGACATGCTGATCATCCGGCCCGAGACGCTTGAAGGCATCGCATCGCTTTCCAGGGCAAGTTCCGCCGATCAAAGCCGTGCGATAGGCGCTGGTCTCGGCACTGCCGCCTCGGTATGCGTGCTGACGCAACCGGCCTTCGCCCAGCAGATCCAGGAAGTTGTCCTGAAGGCTGAGAATCCGCCGTTGATTCAAGCCTTCGTGAGCATAACGGGGGATATTCCGACCGAGGCGATCACCGGAGCAGATCCGAATGGCGACACCACCGCCGGCGGTGGGCGGGGAACCACGTCAACGACGTCGCCGGGAGCCGTGTCGAGCAATAACAGCATCACTTTCGGCGGCGGCGGCGGCGCAAGCACCAATTCGACGACGCTCTTGACGACCGCGGCGGCCGGGACACCCTCCGTTCTGACGCCGGTCAGTCCGACGAATTAAACCCGTGGAATGCCCTGGATTGATCGCGGATTAACCAGTATCCTCCACGGAGATAACGCTGTCTGCGGTTTGGTTCAATTTTATCTATCCGCGGAACCCAAACCCAATAACTCTGTGAGACACCGTACCTGCGTCAAGAAAAAGAATGACGGGGGACGACATGAAATTGCTATTTGCACCAATGCTGGCGACCGCCATCGCGTTTGCGGGCAGCGCGGCCAAGGCCGACGCCGACGCCTCGACCGACGTGTCGCGGACGAACCGAGCTGCGTTCATCGAGGAATTCGACAACACGCTCGCGCCGCTCCAGTTCGTGAAGTTTTGCATGAACTACCGCATTGAATGCGATGCGGAAGCTGGCGCACAGGCGCTGCCGCCCGCCGATCGTGCGATGGAAATGCTGCGGGAGGTCAACACCTCGGTTAACGAAGCGATATCGCCACTGCGCAAGTCCACCGATCCGATGGCCGCGCACTGGAAGGTCTCCCCGGCCGCGGGCGACTGCAATGATTACGCAGTCACCAAGCGGCACCAATTGATTGCGAGGGGCTGGCCCCAGAGCGCGCTGCGCCTTGCGGTCGTCTTGACGGACGGCGGTCGGGGGCACCTTGTACTGGTCGTGCGGCTCCCCGACGGCGATGTCGTTCTTGACAATCTGGCGCGCAACGTCCGTCCGTGGAATTCCCTCGGCTATACCTGGATATCGATGCAGTCCAGCGCCAATCCGCGTTTTTGGGTTGCTGTCGGCAGCCACGGCCAGCGCCTGCGAGCAACCCGGCTCGCATCCGTTCGGCCGCAGTTCCAGTAATGAACATTAATATTTATTGATCCATTCTCGCGTAGGCCCTGCCGCCAGACTGCACCCGCCATCGATGGCTCTATGCCACTGGCGGGGCGCGGCCCGCCTCACCGTCCGGTGAACGGCGCGCTGCACCTGATTATATTCTCTGAATTTCCATCGCTCGCAGGCATTGGCGGCCGCTCAGGCGCGCCTGCGGACCAAGGCTGGCCGCCACCGCCAACAGGCGCACCAATCTGGCTGGTCCGGAATTTGCAGCTCCCCCGAAAGCCCCGGCGGTATACTTTTGCACTGCACAAAAAGATGACACAGTTCTTTGTCAACATTGCCTTGAACAGGTGATTAAATGCCTGAACATGTGATTAAACGCCTGAACCGGCGATTTAACGCCTGACCCTGTGATTAAACCGTATTTTTCACACCACAGCCAACGGTACACGAATGAACGGTAAGTCCTTGACTCGACGACAGACCCTCTTGTCTGGGCTCAGACGGCTGGTAGGCGCAGCGTTGCTCCTGGTGATCGCGGCACCGTGCCACGCGCAATGCGTCGCGCTGGCGGAGCGCGTCCCCCCGCTCGCCGTGCAGGCCTTTGTCGCCGCCCCCGGATCGCTGTTGCAACAGCTGCGCAACGACAAGGAAAAACTGGCGGGCCGGCTTACGGGTTATCTGGTCACCGATCCGTCATTGCTGCCTTCCGTCGCGAAGCTGGTGAATGATTCATCGGACAGGGATCGCGTGGCCATCGGTGCAGGTCTTTACAGAGCGGAATTTCGCTGTCTCCCGACGAAGCCCGAAGCGTCGCGGAAGATAAATGATTTCGTGCGAAAACTGGGAGATCGCGCGGTCTTGATCGGCTATTCGGCCGAGGCTGAACAGGGCGCGGCGGCGCCGACTCAGAATGGAAAGCCAGGCAATGCCAGTTCCGGTCTGTTGACGGGTGAATGGAACACCGAGATTGCCGATCCGTTTGCCAAGATACCGCTTCCGCTCAGCCAATCTCGATACAATTGAGCTTTGCAGATGTATCAGCCAAGAGACCAGTTCCAGGCGCTCAAGAAGTACGGCATTGAGATCGGCACAACGACGCTGAGCGTCGAGCGTGCGGTGGATATCGTGCGCCGGCAGTGGCCCCTGATCGCCTCGATCGTCGCCGCTTCGATAGCGCTTGTCGTCATCTATCTGCTGGTGTCTACGCCAATGTATACGGCGAACGCCCGTATCCTGATGGATACGCGCCAGACACAGGTTCTGGACAAGGAAACCGCAATCAACAGCAACCTCATCGATACCGGATTTGTCGACAGCCAGGTCGAGATTATCGGCTCCGAGGACCTGATCCAGTCAATCGTGCGGCGGCTGCGTTTGACGGAGGATCGTGAGTTCAACGGCTCCGATCCCGGAATGCTGGCGATCATCATCGGAAAGGCGCTTACCCTGTTCGGCTCCGATGGTCCGCCTTCGAAGGAGCGGATCGAGCGCGCGGCCGTCGAGGCAGTACAGAGAAATCTCAAGGTCGAGCGTGTGCTCACGACCTATGTGCTGTCGCTCAATTTCCGTTCCAAGAATGCGGAAAAGGCCGCGCAGATCGCAAATGCGATCGCTGACGCGTACATCGTTGGCGCGCTCGAGGCGAAATACCAGTCGACCAAACGGGCCGGCGAATGGCTGCAACAGCGCAGCGCCGAACTGCGCGAACAGGCGACCGCTAGCGACCGCGCCGTGCAGACCTTCAAGACCGAGAACAACATCGTCGGCACCAGCCGCGGCTTGATGACCGAGCAGCAGCTGTCCGACGTCAATACCCAGCTCATTCAGGCCCGTGCCGCCACCGCTGAAGCCAGGGCCCGCCTCGACAGGATCGAGGCGATTTCGGACAAGGACCTGGCTCAACCGACCGTCACCGACGCACTCAACAATTCGGTCATCACCCGGCTTCGCGCCCAGTTTCTCGACCTGGCGGGCCAGTATGCCGATTGGTCGGCACGCTACGGCAAGACCCACCAGGCATCGATCAATCTCAACAACCGCATGGAAGAGCTGCGCAAGGCCATCGCGGACGAGGTCCGCCGTATCGCCGACGCCTACCGAAGCGATTACGCCATCGCCAAGAGCCGCGAAGCCTCTCTTGAGGAAAACATGAAAGGACTGGTCACCCAGGCCGGCAACACCGGTCAGGCGCAGGTAAGGCTGCGGGATCTCGAAAGTGCCGCCGATACCTATCGCAACCTGTACAACAACTTCCTTGAGAAGCTTCAGCACGCGACGCAGAATCAGAGCTTCCCGATCAGCGAAGCGCGCATCATCAGCACGGCGGTCAAGCCCGACAAGAAGAGTTCACCCAAAACCCTGCTGGCGCTGGTCGGCGGCCTGGTCGGCGGACTCTGCTTCGGATTTGGTGCAGCCTTCTCGAAGGAGCTTTTGAGCGACGTTCTGCGGTCTCCCGGCGATGTCGAGGACGAACTCGGCGTGAAATGTCTCGGCGTGCTGCCCGACTTACGTTCGCAAAAGCCGGTTGCGAAAAAGGCCCGCTCGCTGCTGCCGATCGATGGTTCGGCCGCGAAGG
This sequence comes from Bradyrhizobium sp. LjRoot220, assembly GCF_964252915.1. Taxonomy (NCBI): domain Bacteria; kingdom Pseudomonadati; phylum Pseudomonadota; class Alphaproteobacteria; order Hyphomicrobiales; family Nitrobacteraceae; genus Bradyrhizobium; species Bradyrhizobium sp. LjRoot220. The sequence continues at coordinate 524,275 of NZ_CAXUPS020000003.1, read as the reverse complement.
ACAAGGACGATTCCCTCACCCACTATGTCGTTGACCATCCATTTTCGCGCTACGCCGAGACCCTGCGAAACATCAAGGTTTCCATCGACGTCGCCCGGCTGACCCGCGACGTCAGGGTGATCGGCATCGTCTCTTCATTGCCGAAGGAGGGGAAGACCACGATCGCCGCCAATTTTGGCCACCTGATCGCCTTGACCGGCCACCGTACCCTGCTGATCGATGGCGATCTGCACACACGCTCGCTGACGCGCGAACTGGCACCAAACGCCAAGACCGGCTTGCTTGAAGCGCTCAGGGACCCCCAGTCGCTCGGTCAGCACATCAAGCGCAGCAAGGAAACCGGCCTGGACTTCCTTCCGTCCTTCGTCGTCGCGCGCATGGTCAATTCGGCTGACGTGATGGCTTCCAAGGCGATGGCGGATATGCTGGCCATGGTGCGCGACAATTACGACTACATCATCATCGATCTTGCGCCGGTGATGCCTGTGACCGACGCAAAGGCAGCCAGCCACCTCCTCGATGCGATGGTCTATGTCATCGAATGGGGCCGGACGACGCGCAGCGCGTTGCAGGAATCGCTGGCCAGTTCGGAAGCCATCCAGAAGAAGCTTCTCGGGGCGGTTCTAAACCGTGCAAACCCGAAGATGCTCAAGCGCATCGAGGCCTATAAGGGCTCACACTACAACAGCTACTATGTCGAAGGCGCCTGAGGCGGCGCCGCCGCATCGGCCAATCCGTCGCCACTATCGCCGGCTCATGCTGGGCGCCAACATCGTTCTCGCAGCCGGCGCGCTGGTCTGGGCGATCCGGGTATTTCCCGATATTGGCGACCCCGCTGTTCCACTTGTCGCCAGCCGCCTCGCGCGCGGCGAGAGGTACGATCCGGCCCTCCTGCGGGAAATGATTGCCGCGAACCTCGCAGCCGCTGAGCGGCAATGCAGTTCGAAGACGCTGCGCGAGTTGCTGCTTTTGCAGATCGGGGTAGCCAGCGAAACGGCACGCAGCGCCAATTTGCGGCAGGCGGACACCGACACTGCCCGCGTCAGTTCCCTGAGCAAGGCGCTGATTGCGTGCGCACCTACCGAATCCCTCGGCTGGCTTGGGATGTACTGGTCCAATATTCGCCAGGAAGGTTTCGGACCGCGCGCGGTGACGCTTCTGGGCCAGTCCTATCGCCTGGCGCCTCACGAGGCCTGGCTACAGCTCATTCGAGCGCCATTGGCGCTCCGCAGCTTCGACGCCCTGCCACCAGGCCTCCAGGAAGCAGCCGTACAGGATTTCGAAGACATTTTTCGAGCCCGGCTGTTCCCTAGCGCAGCAACCCTTTACCAAGGGGCTCCCGTCGGCGCCCAGACGAAGTTGCTGGACCGAACCTGTGCCGCTGCGGAAGCCGAACGGCGGGTGTTTCTTCATTTTGTGTCCGAAGGCGGAATGCGGATCCGCCACCGTTGCTATCCAACCGGTCCGGCTCCAATCGTCGATGTCCGGCGACCACCGTGAAACGACGTCGCCGGCTACGGCTTTGGCTTGGCGGCACCCCATGCGACGGGCGCAAAATCGTTCAGGCTTCGCTCATTCGACGACTGGCCCTTGAACATCAGGAGGCCGCGGCTTGTGGCGACGATGTCGCCAGCGCGCAAACTGTCATCCTCGAGAATTCTTTGGAATGTTTCGTGAGCCGCTTCCGCGTCGGAATGCACGGGCGGAGCAAAACTCCGCCCTTCACGCCTTCGTTCTTCGACGCGGCGGCGGGCGGCCTCTATATCCGCAAGCCATTGCTCGCGAGACACTCTGGGCTCGCTGGGCTGGTCCGACTCTGGCTCGACCTGCGCCATTAGCTCGGCCTGCGCCATTGCGCACGGCGAAGCAACTCCGCCAAAAACAAGCGTCGCTATCAGGATACTGAATGATGCCGACCGCATCGGAAAATCTTAGATCATGGCCGCCCGAAAGCAAAGTCACGTCAGCCACCGAGACCCGCCACATCCTGCCTCAAGCCACGTCCTGCCTCAAGCCACGTCCTGCCTCAATAGGCATCCTGATACATCATCACCATCGCCGTGCGGATAATAATCCGTATATCCAGCCAGATACTCCAGTTACTGACGTACCAGACGTCATACTCGACGCGCTTTTCCATCAGGTCGATGGTCGGCGTCTCGCCGCGGAAGCCGTTGACCTGCGCCCAACCCGTCAAGCCCGGCTTCATATGATGGCGATACACATAGTTGCTGATCACCTGGTCGTAATAGTTGTCATGGGCTAGCGCATGCGGCCTCGGACCGACCAATGACATTTCCCCGCGCAGCACGTTCCAGAGCTGCGGCAATTCATCGATGCTGGTTTTCCGCAGGAAGCGGCCAACCCGGGTCACCCGGCTATCCTGCTTCGTCGCTTGCGTGACGGTATGGCCGTTCTCCGCCACGCTCATGCTGCGAAACTTCCAGATCTCGAATGGCCTTCCGTTGAAGCCCCGACGGGATTGCCGGAAAATGATGCTGCCCTCCGAATCGAGCTTGATCAGGATCGCCGAGATGATCAATAGAGGTGCCAGCATCAGCAGGGCAATCGAGGCAAGGCCGATATCCAGACACCGCTTCTGCGCGCGTTCGAATATCGAAAGCGGCGGCCGCTGGATTTCGATCGCCATCGTCCCGCTGACCGGCATGAACGGCCGCGAAACCAGATCTGCGATCGGAAAATCCGGCAGCAGCCGGATCGGCTGCGGAACCTGACGCAGGCGCTGACTGAGTTTCTGGAGCATCGGCAGTTCGTTCCAGTCGATTGCCAGAAGAAACTCCTCGGCGTTCGTCGTGCGAGACTGGCGAATGATATTCAGGATTTCGGCATCGAGTGCCGCGTCATCCTGCGTCGCGTTCAAGACGAAGTGACGCACGACATCAAAGCCGTTCTTTCGCAAATCCTTGAAGCGATTCGAAGTGAAATCGAGCGGCTTCAGGCTGAGCAGTACGACCCTGCGGTCGATCAAGTGACCCTTTGCCAGGGACGACGCCAGGCCGATGCGCCAGGCCGCCCGGTGCGCTCCCAAGCTGAGAATCCCGGCAATCGCGAACACAATGGTCGTGCCGCGCGAAAGACTCGTCGTCGATTTGAGAAGAAAAGCGATAAGAGCCAGAATCGCCAGCGACATCATCCAGACGAAAACAACCTTCCGCGCCTGCCACATTCCGTTGAACAGGCGATGGCTGTCGTAGACGCGCTGGAAAAAGGCGATTGCGACGAACGCAACACCGACGATCAGGCCCGCGCCGATCGGAACTTCCTGGTCGGCCGTCGTTCCCATGAACTGGCGATATACGACACCCGCCACGAGATAACTCAGCAGGATCAGGAGAAAGTCGCCGCTGATGAGAAAGATCTGGAACGGCCGCTGCAACGACGCGCCACGGCTTGCAATCGTCGCAGCGACGTCTTCGGAACCATATGTTGTTGCAGACATCTCGGGCCCTCGTCACTTCACCACTGCAACCGCCGACATCACTGCAACTCACCGACGCGCTTATTTAATTATCGGAGGGCCGCGAGCGATGTAGGAAGACTTGCGTCGCAGATTTCCAACAACGCCTTGAGAGAGTGCTAACCAATCGAAGCGAGAGTGTGGCACCGCACCAAAAAAAATCAAACCAATTTTGCATTGCATCAATGCGGCAATTAAATGATCATATAATGCCATTTAAATATTCAGTATGCGCACGCCCTGCGCAGTAAATAATTAAAAACAAGGCAATTTTCCCGCCGTGTCATAATCCTGATAAATGTGGCGCAGGGACCTTCGCATTGCGCATATCGGCCCTGATAAATCCGCCTAGCGAACTCGCATTTCGGCTTCAATGCGGGGGTGAGCCAGTTGATGCCAGGCCCAGGAAGACCTCACGACCGTCGTCAGATCCGAGCACGCTGGAAGAAAATCGAGATCAACCCGAGCTGCCGATGGATCGGCGACCAGAATGGGCGGGTCCCCAGGCCGACGCGGCTTCGTCACCAGCGGAACGGTAAGGCCTGTCTCGCGCTCGATGGCCGCCAGCACCTGGCGCACCGAGAATCCAGAACCCGTGCCAAGATTATAGCGACCGCCCGGAGCGCCGTTCAGCAGGGCATCAAGAGCACGCACATGCGCTGCGGCCAGATCCACCACGTGAATGTAGTCGCGTATCGCAGTGCCATCCGGGGTCTCATAATCATCCCCAAAGATCGCAAAGTCGCTGACGTGACCTTGCAGGGCCATCATGGCGCGAGGAATGAGATGGGTTTCCGGATCGCGAAGTTCACCGATTGATCCCGACAGGTCCGCGCCACAGGCGTTGAAATAGCGCAGGCAAAATGAATTCATTCCATAGGCAGAATGATAATCCGCCAGGATTTGCTCGATCATCCATTTCGAGGCGCCGTAAGGGTTCACGGCAACGCCGGCGGCGCCCTCACCGATCGGATCGCGGCTCGCATTGCCGTAGACTGCTCCGGTACTCGAAAACACCAGGCGGCGACAGTTCTGCGCCAGCATCGCTTTCAATAGCGACACCGTTCCGCACACATTGTTCAGATAATACTTCTGGGGCGCCATGACGGACTCGCCCACCTGGCTGAATGCCGCAAAATGCATCACGGCGGCGACGCCGTGCGAAGCTATCGCTTCGGCTACTCGTGGCGTGTCACTGACGTCGCCCTCGACAAAAGGGCCCCACTTCACGAAGTTGCGGTGACCGGTCGATAGATTATCGAAGCATACCGGAACATAGCCGGCCTCCGATAAAGCCTTGCAGCAATGCGCGCCGATATAGCCGGCACCTCCGGTCACAAGAATCGCAGGGCGTTGGGGCACCGATTTCTCCACGAGAGAGGTTCAGATTGACGTTTGCACCGGGCTCAAGATCAGCCCGCTGCTTTCGCCTGGCGCCCGACACTCTGGTACAGGAATCCCTTACTGGTGAGGTCGTCAGGGCTGTATATGTTTCGAAGATCGATCACCACGGGCGCCGCCATATCCTGCTTGAGCCGGTCGAGGTCGAGGGCGCGAAATTGCTCCCACTCGGTCACAATGACCAATGCGTCGGCGCCCTCGGCACAGCTGTAAGCATTCTCATGATATTCAATGTCAGGCATCTCGAGCCTGGCCTGCTCCATGCCCACCGGATCAAAGGCCCGAACCGTCGCGCCCATGTCGCGGAGCGCCGTAATCAACGGGATCGACGGGGCCTCGCGCATGTCGTCGGTATTGGGCTTGAAGGTCAAGCCGAGAACAGCAACGGTTTTTCCGCGAAGATTACCGCCGAACGGCGCGGCGACCTTGCGTGCCATCGCGCGTTTGCGCGTATCATTGACCGAGTTCACCGCTTCCAGAATCCTCAGCGGGACTTCGTAGTCCTGCGCGGTCTTGATCAGCGCGCGGGTGTCCTTGGGAAAGCACGAGCCCCCAAAGCCGGGGCCGGCATGCAGGAATTTCGATCCGATCCGATTGTCCAAACCTATGCCGCGGGCGATCTCCTGAACGTCCGCGCCGACCTTTTCCGCCAGATCGGCAATTTCGTTGATAAACGTGATCTTGGTGGCCAGGAATGCATTGGCCGCATACTTGATGAGTTCGGCGGTACGGCGTCCGGTGTACATGATCGGCGCCTGATTCAGATAAAGCGGTCGGTAGATCTCGCCGATCACCTTGCGCGCGCGCGGATTCTCGGTGCCCACGACAATGCGGTCCGGATGCTTGAAGTCACGCACGGCCGCGCCTTCGCGCAGAAACTCCGGGTTCGATGCGACTGCGACGTCGGCCGAGGGATTTATCTGCGCTATGATTCGCTCCACCTCATCGCCTGTGCCCACCGGGACGGTCGATTTCGTGACGATCACGGTAAAGCCCTGGACGGATTTCGCAATTTCCCGAGATGCCGCATAGACATAGCTGAGATCCGCGTGACCATCGCCGCGCCGCGACGGCGTGCCAACGGCGATAAAGACAACGTCTGCCTCGCCTACCGGCCCAGCAAGATCGGTCGTGAAAACAAGTCGGCCCTCGCGCGCGTTGGTTTGAACAACTCGATCAAGGTCTGGTTCGAATATCGGGATTTCGCCGCGCTGTAACGATGCGATCTTGGCCTCGTCCTTGTCCACGCAGGTGACGTGGTGTCCAAAGTCGGCGAAACAGGCACCTGAAACCAATCCAACGTATCCCGTTCCCACAACAACAACGCGCATGAGCTGAGCACTTTCTTTCCGGTATTTAATTCCCCGACAGCGAAGGTTTTAAATTAACCATGGAAGCGGGTCAAAACCTAACCTTGCCTTGAAAAGCCTGCTCGATTTCGTGGCTTTCGGTCGAAAATCCGAAATTGTCCTGCAAACGCAACACTCTCGCGAAACGAGAGGGCTGAAAGGGGCGGCAGGCCGGAAATTAAATGCGCGTGTCTTGATCGGTTTAAGCTCGGCCCGGAAAATTACCGCGCTCGGCGCTCACCGGTGAGCATCCCGGCAGGCGGCTTCGGAACCGAATTTCGAGCAATTTCAATGGCTAAATTAAGCCAATTTTAGGCCGGCCAGCGGTAAGAAACAGCGTCGTTGTATGGAGTAGGTGGTGTGACCACACTGGCCATTTGCAGTACGTTGATTGGGTTGGTTCTTGGAATTCGGTTTCGGTTTCTGGTTCTGGTGCCCATTGTTTTCGTTGGGGCGATTTCGCTAGCGGCGATGTCGATGGCGCAGGGCCAGACCCTGCTGCAGGCAATTACAGCGGTGGTGGTTTTCGCAGCACTTCTGCAATTTGGCTACGTATGCTCCGCGCTGTTCATGTCGATCGTAAGGGCTCCACGTCCCGCCAGGACCGTGCCGAAGGTGCCCCATGCCGCCCGGGTCGTCGTCGCCCGGAAGTCTTGACCCTCGCCGAGGGACCGACTGCAAATCCACCGCGGGACGCATGTCCGCCGGCCTGCCCCGCGGCTCGATCCGGAGCGCGTCGGTGAGGCAACGACGTTCGGCGGTTACGTCACCCTTCAGACAATAACCCCCTCCGCGTCCTGCCAAACCGGCACCACGATGATATATGTTCATCCCAGGCGGTTAATGCCAAGGTGAGGATTCGCGCGGCCTAGAGCCCCGGACGCCTTTGTGAGTATATTATCCTGATGTTGTCAGCCCTACGCCTTGCGAAGCCGATGGCGAAGCCAAGGTTGCCGGACGGGGTCCGGATATACGCCATCAGCGATATTCACGGCTGCGCGCATCTACTCGATCAAATGCTCCGGGTCATCGACGCCGACGTTGCCCACAGCAGGCCGCGTCACGCGATCGAAGTCTTCATGGGCGATTACATCGACCGCGGTCCGGATTCGCGCGCAACACTCGATCTCCTGATTGAGCGGGCCCAGCGTGGCAACGCGGTATTCCTGAAAGGCAATCACGAAGCCTTTCTCGATGAGGTCTTTCGCGATCCCGGCCGCATGGGAGATTGGTTTCAGGTCGGTGGGCTGGAAACATTGATGTCTTACGGACTTTCTCCGTCGGTCAATCCAGACGGCGACGAGCAGCATACATTAATGAGAGAGTTATTCGAGGCGATGCCGGAACGCCATCGCGACTTTTTGGGACGCCTGCGTCTCAACTTCTCCTGCGGCGACTTCTTTTTTGTTCATGCGGGTGTTCGACCGGGCATACGGCTGGCTGACCAACGGGAGGAAGACCTGCTTTGGATTCGAGAGGATTTTCTCCAGCACAAGAAACGGTTCAGCAAATATATTGTTCATGGCCATACACCGGTTCGCAGCGCAGAGATTTTGGCAAACCGCGCCAACATAGATACCGGGGCGTACGCCACCGGGAATCTGACGCTGCTTTCAATTCAAGGTTCCCGCCTGCTGGCCATCTGACCATTGCGGGCGTCCGATAGCGCTTCGCGCGGCCTTCTTTGGTTTTTCTCCGGTCGCCTCGACTGCGCCGCCTGACGGCTGCTGGAAAGCGATTTCCCCGCTCGTTGGTCTCTCATTCTCCTCTTGCCAGCTATCGGAGGTCGGGGGGTCCATGATTCCAAGCGCATCGTTCCGGCGCGCTGACTGGCCAAGCACTGAAACGCCGGCGGTAACCGTACCGCCAGCGCGTACGCGCCACGAAGATGGGAGACAACGGGCCGCAGCGATGGGCCGCGATCAGTTCGGCTCCATACCAGCCGCGACGGCATCCCCCGTTTAGAGAACTGAGGATTGCTCAGAACTTAGGCTGGGAAGCTGGCCGTACTTGAATTACGGCTAGGGCAATCACGCGCGAAGCAACGGCTATCGGGCGGCAAAAAAACGGGAGGATGTCCTATGCGAGTTGGGATCGAAATCAACTTTGCCCTATGGGGTATGATCGCTTGCGTCGTGATCGAGACGCTTCAGACTTTCTCTATCCTGTGAACGCCTTGATCCTGTCAGCGCCTAGGCCGCGCCTTGCCTGACAGGCCATTCCGAGCCTCCGAACCCGGCGGCGAAGGCCTTCTTCGCAGCCAGCTTTTCGCCGTGCTGGCAGACTAAGGCCTGCAGCGGATCCAAGGTTAGGGGCTCCTGGTGCTGACCCGGCCGAATGTGATCCCCCGGAACGGCGCGGCGGCCGCGCAACGCTTACGCGGCGGACGCGGGCGGTTTGAAGTCCGGAAACCGGCTAAGCAACGCGGCCTTCAAAAACTTGAAGTGGGCTATCGTTACAGCAAGCTCCTGGAGACGGTGCTGTCCGTTGGAGATTTCGTTGCTGAACAAGGTCTGGTGGTGGCTGTCGAGTGCATCGCGCTCAAGGTATTCGTCGGTTCCATTTCCGAAGGTCACCGCGGCACGGGCCAGGACGTCTTCCACACGCCGGCTAAGACCCGATTGCTCCTGTTCCGCCTCGCGAATCGCCACGTCCAGGGCGTCCAGAACGGAACTCACCCGCGACCGATCGGTGTCGACGTCGCGTCCGGCCGACCGCACCCTGAAATCGCGGTCGCCGGATCGACCGCCGGCGTATTTTTGCGCGCGAGTCCGTGAGAGCAGCTGAAACATCATTTAATGCCCGTCCCGTTGCGCCGCCACGGCAGCATAAAGCCCAAAATCACCCAAGCCAGGTTAATAATTATTTAATGCGGCGGCGGCTCGCGTGGGAACCGCGCTAACCTCCTCTCAAATATCGTTGACTTGAAGTCCTGCCCGCACGATCTGGCAACATCGATGCCACCCACTCCAGGCATCCGCCGGTTCATTGCCGGGATCTGCGCCGGCCAGGGTCTGCCGGTTCATGCCCATGCTCGCGACAAAGGACGCGATCATGCTGCTCGGCGAGCTGACGCCATAGGTCCCGTGAACTTTTTTCGTTCGCGGCATTCGACGCTGACGATCAGGAATTCACCGTCCGAGCGAACAAAGGACGCGACCTCACCGTCCCACGGCTTGGCCAAAAAAATCCCCGCCATTCACTCTCCCATCATTCCGATCGGCGTGAAGCCGATCCTGCGGCACCAGCCGTCACTGATAGCGGATATCTGACATGCCTGGCGCTCGCGATGCCATCGAAGGCAAGACCATCGAACCCACCGAGCGCCGCATCCTGCCGACAGTCAGGAAAAAAGCCAGACTACCAAATTCAAAAAAATGGAGCCCAGAAAGTACATCCACACCGCCATTACCAACAGCATCAATCCAAGGAATCCTCCCGTGAAAAACTTCTCTTTGGCTCTGACAACAAACGGGATTCTTTCCGGCCGCTGCAGCATTTTGGCGCTCTGTTTGCTTGGAGAAATCGAGAACTGGGTGCTGAATTTGAGCATCTCGTGGCACACCGCACTAGTGGCGTACTGTGTTCAGTAAATGTCGATCAGCTCGGTGCCAAATAAAATCTTCTTTTTCTCCGATCGTGCTTTGCCCGGTTGAATTTTAAAATTTTACAGGAGTAATATCTATTTAATGACGGGAGCAAGATAAACTCTGCGATGGTCCATCCTGGCCCGTTTAACTCTCGACGAACAAACCTTCACGGATCGGTCATGCAGCAAGTGGCTCTTAGCGACAGATATGTGGATTTTGCCAACCACTGCCTGCAGTTGGCCGCGACGACGACCGATGAGCAGTCGCGCCGGATGCTGCGCGAGATGGCAAGCAAATGGCTCGAATTGGCTGAGATGGCGCTGGCTGGCTAGACCGCTGGGGCGGAGCGGGAAGGTTTGGCTTGCCGTCTGGCTTCGCGCCCCACCGCTTCACGCTCGACGCAATCACACCACGATGAAGCGCGGCCGGCGAGCCGCATGGGGCCGGACCATTTGCGCAATGAATGATATGCGCAGTGTATGACTTGCGCAGTGAATGACGTCCGCGGCAGCGCGCGCGTGAATGTGCGTCGGCTGCGGCCCCGAACCTCCTCGGTCTACCGGCTGCTCGCGCGCTTGCGCTTGCCCCGATCGATCAGAAAATCATTCATCTTCTTGCCGGCCTTGAGCTGCAACACCATCCAGCGCGGTTGCTTGCCCCGACCGGCCCAGGTCTCGGACGGGTCCGATGGATTCTGGAATTTGGGGAGAACCGGTGGGTATTTTCGGCGAACGGCTCGACGTTCCGCAACTTGCCGATCCGGACGATTGATTTTCGCCATCATGCCGCTGTTGAGCTTCGCAAGCCTTTGCTCCAGCTCACGTTTTTCATTCGTTATTTTGTCGGCCAAGATATTGCCGACTTGCTCATGAAGGGCCCACAGCTCGTCCATGGATAATGACGAGAGATTGAATTTGCGAAACTTCATTTCTTCTCCCTAAGTATCTTTTTTCCTTGGGCTACTATTTCGTTGGGCTACGATTTGTTCGCTCGGGTTGTTATATCCAATCAGATTTCCCAAAATTACCACATTTGATTACGGGAGATACCTTTGGTTGCGGAAAAAGTTGCCGCATACAGATCGTTCAGGAACGATATGCCGCAATAAATGGCTTTAGCGTTATTTTATTTCGCAATACAGCCTTATTTGAGCTGGCTGCAGTCGGCCCGGCATCTGCCCGGCGCGCGACTGTTCCGCCTCCCGGAAATAAAGCGCTGCACCGCTTCGTAGCCGTATGGCCGGACCTTCGTGGGGTGCCACCTCAAAATCGTGTGCAGCCAAATCGCTCATCCCCGGGCTTCCAAACGACCGCGGCGATGGAAAGACGTCCTAACGCGCACGCCCGTTTGCTCGTAGCCTGCTTCGTTCCAGCGGCGCCAACGACTGACGTTCTCGAAGCGATACCGCCCGACGCAAGGCCAGATTTTCCTCGAGTCGCAACGCGAGCTGGAGACGCGTTTCGTAGATATTGCGGAGCGAGGAATCCTGCATCTGAATTTCGCGTCCAATGTATTCACCGGCGGAGAAACCCTGTTCGTCGTCAGATCGCATTGGAGAACTCATCTTCTGATTCACGGGAGTTGGTGGGGGGCTTATTGGCGCAGAGTTGCGACAATAAAGAGACGAGTGCTTGGTTCCATCGCATCAAAAATAAAAGGCATAAGGCCTGCCATGTGGATTCGACGGCAGCGCATTTGAGCCATGCAATCAGCGCTGTAGAGCTGGAACTGCCGCTGGCGGCGCAGCTTCGGCTGCGCGCCAAGCACTCCAGCCGCTTTCGTGTTTGCGATAAAGCTCAAGCCATCGTCTCTCTTCGGGCGTCGTTGGTTCGTCATCCAGATTCCAGGCGGCGTCGGCTGAATGGCGTTCAGAAGAAAGCTGCTCCAGCCGTTCGAACTCACGCGTCTCTTCCAGCGTCAACCCGATGAGGGTGTAGGACTGTGAAGTGCTCGCCTGATATCGCCTTGGAAAGATTCTTCGCTCACGGCTCACGCGCACCACTCCCACGAAGCGGCCCCGCGTGATGCTAGCCCTTTCGCGCTTTCCTTTCGTGGTGAAAGAGTTGTCTGTCGCCGGAAGATTTAGGCAGCGCAATGCTCACGAAGCATTCATCCGGAGACGCGCTCGACGTCTGGCTGCCCCGATGCAGGATGGCAGCGCGTGGATGCTGGAGATCGGATCGTGCGGTTCGTTCCCTTGTTGGGAGTTTGGCAGCACCGTGGCGGCCCAAGCGGAGCGCATCGGAGAACGGTCCGCCATCGCCCGCCACCGCCTAGGCGGTCGATCGTCGATGCAGGGTTGCCCCGATGCCACCGGAGCGGCGGCCCCAAAAGAAAAACCCTTCCAGGTCGTTGACCTGGAAGGGCTGTCTTGGTTGCGGGGATAGGATTTGAACCTATGACCTTCAGGTTATGAGCCTGACGAGCTACCGGGCTGCTCCACCCCGCGTTAAACCTTTGCTTTGCCTTCAAAAAGACCGGACCCGAAGCAAAAGCGGCCAACGCTTTTGGGCGCCGATCGATCCCGTCCAGAGGCTTCCTGAGAAGGCAACCCGGGCAATGCCCCTAGGTGCGAGCGGTATGTATCAACGCAAGCCTGCTTTGGAAAGCCCCATGGTGCGGTTTTTGAGGTTTTTGTGACGCCAAAAACGCCACCAAATGGCCTCGTGGGGCCACCCTTGCCACCAAAGGCGTAAAAGCGGAACTTTGGGGCAATAAAGCCTGGAAAAACATCGGGATTGGGGGGCACGCGTGACGGATACCTTCGACTTCGTGGTGGTGGGCGCCGGCTCCGGCGGGTGCGCGGTGGTGGGACGACTTTCGGAGGATCCGCAGACGTCGGTGGCGCTGCTCGATGCCGGCGGCAGGAACGACAATTGGGTGGTGACGACGCCGTTCGCGCTGGCGCTGATGGTGACCGGCACCATCAACAACTGGGCCTTCAACACCGTGCCGCAGGCCGGCCTCAACGGCCGCATCGGCTATCAGCCGCGCGGTAAGGGCCTCGGCGGCTCGTCCGCGATCAATGCCATGATCTATATCCGCGGCCACCGCAGCGACTATGACCAATGGGCCGCGCTCGGCAATGCCGGCTGGTCGTTCGCCGACGTGCTGCCCTACTTCAGGCGTTCGGAAAACAACGCCGACTTCGACGGCGACTATCACGGCAAGGACGGCCCGCTCGCCGTCAACAAGCTGCGCACCGAAAATCCGGTGCAGCAGATCTTCATGCAGGCGGCGCAGGAAGGCCAATTCCGGATCCGCGAGGATTTCAACGCCGAAGACCATGAAGGCCTCGGCATCTACCAGGTGACGCAGAAGAACGGCGAACGCTGGAGCGCGGCGCGGGCCTACATCCATCCGCATATGAATAGCCGCCCTAATCTGCGCGTCGAGACCGCCGCGCAGGCCACGCGCATTTTGTTCGAAGGCAAGCGCGCGGTCGGGATCGAGTACCGCCAGGGCAAGGAATTGAAGCAACTCCGCGCCCGGCGCGAGGTGATCATCGCCTCCGGCGCGTTCCAGACCCCGCAATTGCTGATGCTGTCCGGTGTCGGCGACAGCACCGCGCTTGGCAAGCACGGCATCGCCAGCGTGCACCACCTGCCCGGCGTCGGACAGAATTTGCAGGACCATCCTGACTTCGTGTTCGGCTACATGTCCGACAATCCGAATTTTAATGGCCTCTCGTTCAAGGCGATGCCGCGGCTGCTCCGCGGTATCCGCCAGTACCGGCGCGAGCGCCGTGGGCCGATGACCTCGAATTTCGCCGAATGCGGCGGCTTCCTGAAAACCCGGCCCGACCTCGAAATGCCCGACGTGCAATTGCATTTCGGCATGGCGCTGACCGACGATCACGGCCGCAAGCGCCACAAGGGCACCGGCTTCTCGCTCCATGTCTGCCAGCTGCGGCCGAAGAGCCGCGGCCATGTCGCGCTCGGCAGCGCCGATCCCTTTGCGCCACCCTTGATCGATCCGAATTTCCTGGCCCATCCCGATGACCTCGAAACCATGCTCGGCGGCTACAAGGTGACAAAACGGTTGCTGGAGACGCCGGCGCTGCGCGCCTTGCAGAAACGCGACATGTTCACGGCCGGCGTGCACACCGACGACGACATCCGCAGCCTGCTGCGCGCCCGCGTCGATACCGTCTATCATCCGGTCGGCACCTGTAAGATGGGCGTCGACGATCCCTTGGCGGTGGTCGATCCGAAGCTGAAAGTGCACGGCATGAACGGCCTGCGGGTGGTCGACGCTTCTGTTATGCCGACCTTGATCGGCGGCAACACCAATGCGCCGACCATCATGATCGGCGAGAAAGCGGCGGACATGATCAAGGCCGAGATGCGGGCGGGATGATTGGCTGTCATCCCCGCGCAGGCGGGGATCCAGTACGCCGCGGCTTCTCGTTCAATCATCGTTGTCTCTGGAATACTGGGTCACCCGCATTCGCGGGTGACGACAACTGAATATGCGTTCACGATCTCGCGACGCATCGCGCCCGAGGTTTGCTGGAAACTTCCCGCCCCCGAAAACAGAGGGCGCAGGGAATGCCGCATGCGCGCTGCACCCGCGATCTCGTGTGCAATGTGCATAAGAATGCGCACACGAGCATACAGGGCAGCGGAGAACATCCGACATTCCCTGCGCAATGGCTTTACGGCTTATAACGTGCTCTCCCCGGAGAACGGCTCTTTTGCCTCCGTTGCGCCCTGGAAGCTATTGCCTCCAGGTGCATTGACGCCAGCAACGCGGCGTCAGGACCACACGTCTTTGCCGTACGCTCTCGCGCCGTTCGTTATCGGCGCTACCAGCGTCCACCGCGACCCGTCCCAACGATCGTGACGATCATGATACGCCCCTCTGGCGGAACGGGATGGGTGAGGATATAAACTGATTTGCTATTCTGTAAAAGCGAAATATTTTTAATTTCGGGGCTTGACACGACTTACGCAAATCAGAACTGATTTGCCCGTCGGGTTGATTTGTCGCAACCAGCTCGCGAGATTTCGCTTGCGCGCAAGGCGACGCAGCAACGTCGGTAGGGCGGATTGGAGCCGAAGGCGTAATCCGCCGCTCGTAGCCACGACACCACCTGCTATCCAGCGTCTGACTTCAAATCGTTAAGCCCTGCGATTAATGCGCGGAGATTTCGGCGAGCATGATTGCGCGGTTAGGCGGAATGGCGGATTACGCCTTCGGCTCCAATCCGCCCTACGAGCTGGGGCCGGATAGTCCGGAAACACGCCCGGCATCGGTGCGAGATTGCCGACATAGCGGTTGACGACGCGGAACAGTCGCGAGATCGCTTCTTGGTTGGTGGTGATGCTGTAGAGATTGCACATCGGCGAAGGCTACGACTGGAATAGTGCGAAGTAGATAACATACAGCCAGCCCAGAATGCCGTGGATGATCGCCCAGAGGATCGACTTGTTCGTGGTGTAGCTGATGGCGATTGCGAGAGCGCTGCCAAAGCCTATGCCGTATTTCGTGCCCTCTGATCGCACCACGTAGTAGCGGCTTCCGTTCATCGTCGCTCCCTCATCATTCACCGCTCGCCCGGCCACCGTGTTGAGGGCGGATCATCGGCTGGAATCTTGTTCGGTCGCAGCGCGACCAGATGACTGCGCTTGTACGGCGTTCCAGGCCCAGCTAATAGGCTCTGCGGTAACGCCGGTCGCGCCCCTGCGGTCCTGTCGCGCCGGCATAGTAGGGATTTATTATACACTGTGCCGCGCGTCCCGATGCCGTCGCGTTGCACTGTGGCAGCGTCGTGTACCTGCAATCGTAGTAGTTGTTTCCCCGGGTCCAGACATGCAGGCAAACCGGAAAAGCCGGATCATACGTCTGGGCGCGAGCCGACGACGTTACCGAGACCGCCAACATCGCCAAAACCAGAACGCGCATCCGAAACTCCCTTGCTCACCAAACTGGCCGCACAGCGATGATCGCCGGGCCACGACGACGGGGCAAGCCGCTACGGCTAGCGGTGAACAACCTGCCGGGTACAACGGAGCGGCCTCAACCAGCGCTATTGGCAGCGACGGCCATCAGGCCCGCAACAGTGACGGGGATAATGATTTCCAGCCGAAAACTTGGTTAGACTGCAGGCGCGGTGAATGGCTGGCTTCGGGCTCCAACAACAGGAGCAAGCCGAAATGCAGACCACCAAGCCCTTCACCGTCATACAGAACGGCAAGCCGCTCTTCACCGTGCACGCCTATTCGATTGAGCAGGCGCGCGCGCTCGTCGCTGCGAAGATCGCGGGCGAGACCATCGTCGTCGCGGTTACGTTCCCTCCAACACCGCAATCTCTTGAAAGCACCTCAAAACTCGCCTACTTATCCAGCGTGAGATGCCGGCTGACCCATCGCATGCGTGGCTTCGCCAGAACGATGATGTTCCTGGCGGTTTCGGCGTTTATGCTGCAGGGGACGCTTATTGCCGTCTCGCAGGCGTCGGCCGCGGCAGGCCTGATGCTGGAGCCTTCGGTCACTCTGAACGGCACCGTGCATATCCACGATCGATTGGCCGGTCACGTGCACGATCACGACCATAGTGATGTGGGTCACGTCCATGATCCCGCTGCACCGGATTACGATTTTGACGGTGCAAACTCATCGTTTTGGACGATATTCGGCGCATCCGTGACTGTTTCGACGTTCGACGCACTGGTCATTCCGTTTGATTTTGCCGGCCGCGTCGAGCCGCCGGCCGTGCAGAGAGCCAACGGAGTCGAACCCGACGCTCTGACCCGACCACCAAGAACCCTCAGCATCGCGTGCTAGGGCGGCCTTTCCGGCCGCTGCCATTTCGCGTGCCTGAAGGGAAATATGATGTCTTGGGTTATGTGCCGCCTGAAAAGGCGCATCGTGCGGCTGGGAGCAATCGGCATCGGTTGCCTGGCGAGCCTGCTGATCAGCTTTGCGGTATCTGTTGCCCATGAGGGGCATGACCACGGCGACGCGGAGAAATCTGCCGTGGTGGCCTCCGCCTATCCAAGGGTCGCGGCGCGATCGGAGCTCTATGAGATTGTCGGCATCCTGAAGGACGACAAATTGTCGATCTTCATCGACGATGCCGCCACCAACGAACCGGTTCGTGACGCGACCATACAGGTTACGGTCGGCAGTGCTGAACCAATCGAGGCCAGGAAAGAACAGAACGGCACCTATTCCGCCGTTCTTCCGGACCGCAATCAAACCGGATCGGTGGAAGTCATTTTCGCGGTCCGTGCCGCGAAGGGCGATGACCTCCTGGTCGATTCCTTCACGTTGCCGCAGGCGGCGGCCGCGCCAGCAAGCCATGCGCATGGTTGGCGTTCCGCCGCCGCAAGCGGCGCAGCCTTTGCCCTCGCCGGTTTGGGACTTGGCCTCCTGTTCGTCTATCTGAGACGCAGGCGGCCGATCGTGGGTGCATCGGCGGGAGTGGCCGCGGCTGCGTGCTTTGCCGTTGCCGCAATCTCGATCGGTGAAGGGCGCAACACCGCAGGCAATCCGAGCACGTCGCCGCCACAGGCCCTCAGCGACGCCCCCAGGCGGCTGCAGGATGGCACCGTCTTTGCCGCCAAGCCGACCCAACGCCTGCTCGATATCCGCACGGCGGTCGCCGAGTCGCGAAGCGTGAGACCTGCGCAGAATCTGATTGGCCGCGTGATCGCCGATCCAAACCGCAGCAGCATCGTGCAGAGTGTTTATGGCGGCCGGATCGTTCCGAGCGAAACCCCGATACCCCGCATCGGCCAGACCGTCAAAAAGGGCGAACTGCTCATCCAGGTCGAACCTCATCTGCCCGTCGCCGATCGAACGACGATCCTGGAAAAGGTCGGCGAAATCGAACAGCTGATCGCGGTCGCGGAGAACAAGATACGTCGGCTGCGGCCCCTTGCCGAACGGGGAGCGGTACCCCAGGGACAAGTCAACGACCTCGAGAGCGAGCTTGAAGGCCTGCGGGCGCGCCGCGAGACCGTCCGGAACTCCCGCACCGGTTACGAGGTGTTGCGCGCGTCGACCGATGGCATCATCACGGCAGCCAAGGTCGTCCCCGGTCAAGTTATCCAGCCGCAGGACGTGCTGTTCCAGATCGCCGATCCGAAGGGATTGTGGGTCGAGGCCTTGTCCTACACCGATATCGATCTCAGCACCTCCGTCGGCGCAACGGCGACCGGCAGCGGCGGGCAATCGATTCCACTGACCTATCTCGGAACCAGCCGTGCCTTGCGGCAGCACGCGTCCGTGGTTCATTTCGCCATCCCGGAGCCGCCGGCCGGGCTCAATATCGGACAGCCGCTCACCGTGACGGTCCAGAGCGGCACGCCTTCGGAGGGCCTGATATTTCCGCGGGATTCCGTCGTGCGAAACAGCAACGGCGAAAACGTCGTCTGGCTCCACGTCGCACCGGAACGCTTCGAGCCGAGGGCCGTGCGAATTCTGCCGGTCGATGCAACGCATGTCGTTGTGGCGGCTGGTCTCGACAAAGAGGAACGGGCGGTGATCCGCGCCTCCGACCTCATCAACCAGATCCGCTAGGAAACGCCATGTTCGAACTCATTGTCCGGACTGGTTTGCGCAATCGCCTGTTTGTATTGGCGATAGCGGCAGCGCTGGTCGCCTATGGCCTCTTTGTCCTGCCCCGGCTTTCGGTTGACGTTCTTCCGGATATCAACCGGCCGGCGGTCAACATCCTGACGGAGGCAGAAGGCCTGGCTCCCCAGGAAGTCGAGCAACTCGTCACGTTCCCCATTGAAACGTCGATGAACGGGATGCCCGGCGTCATTCGCGTGCGTTCGGTGTCCGGCGTTGGGCTTTCGGTGGTTTACGTCGAGTTTGACTGGGGCGTTGACGTCTACCGCGCCCGCCAGTTCGTTTCCGAGCGGCTTGCGCTGATCCGCGAGCAACTGCCGTCTTCAGTCAATCCGCAGATGGGTCCCGTGACCTCCATCATGGGTGAAATCATGCTGATCGCTCTCACCAGCGACGGCAAGGCATCGCCCATGGAGGTTCGCGAGATCGCGGATTTCGTGGTCAGGCCGAAGCTGCTGGCCATTCCAGGGGTCGCCCAGGTCATCCCGATCGGCGGAGAGGTCCGGCAATACCGCGTGACGCCAAACGTAGCGGCCATGCAGGCACTTAAGGTCGACCATGACCAGATCGAACAGGCGGTCGCCCGCTTCGGCACCAACAGCGGCGGCGGATTTGTCGACCAGCATGGCCGCGAGTATCTGATCCGCAACGTGGGCCTTTCCCGGCAGATCGAAGACCTCGGCAACACCGTGGTCGCAACCCGTGACGACCAGTCTATCCTGCTCAAACAGGTGGCCGCGGTCGATTTCGCGGCGCGCGCCAAGCGCGGCGATGCCGGTTACAACGGCAAGCCGGCGGTCATCGTCAGCGTGCAGAAGCAACCAGCGGCGGATACCGTGGCGCTCACGCGGAGCATCGAAGCGACGTTGCACGAGCTTCAGCGCACCATGCCGGCTGGAGTTACCGTGACGAACATCCAGTTTCGCCAGGCGACGTTCATCGAAACCTCGGTCGGCAACGTCAAGCGGGTGTTGATCGAGGCGGCTGTTGTCGTTGCCCTGATCATCTTCCTGTTCCTGATGAATGCACGCGCGACGTTTGTCTCGTTAACCGCCATCCCGATTTCGCTCCTGATCACCGTTCTTGTCTTCTGGGCATTTGGCCTCACGATCAACACGATGACCCTCGGCGGCCTCGCCATTGCGATCGGCGAACTGGTCGACGATGCCGTGGTTGACGTCGAAAATATTCTGCGGCGCCTGCGGGAAAACGCGATGTTGCCGTCGCCTCGCGCCGCTCTGGAAGTGATTGCGCAGGCCAGCCAGGAAGTTCGCTCCAGCATCGTCTATGCAACATTGATCATCGTTCTGGTCTTTGTGCCGCTGTTCGCACTTCCCGGCATCGAGGGAAGGTTGTTCACGCCGCTCGGCACCGCCTACATCGTGTCGATACTCGCCTCGCTGCTCACGTCACTGACGGTCACGCCCGTCCTGTCGTATTACCTGCTTTCCAGCAGGGTTCACGCTGACAGAGGCGACAGCGCGGTCGTACGGACATTGAAGGCGGGCAACCGCTGGCTGCTCGACTGGGCATTTCAACGGCGCCGGATGGTGCTTGGCGCGGTGGCCATCGCGGTCGCTATTGCCGGATATGCCGCAACGCTGATGCCCCGCAGCTTCCTGCCGCCCTTCAACGAAGGGACGCTGGTTCTGTCGCTGCAATACAATCCCGGGATCTCGTTGGCCGAATCCCACCGGCTTGGGTTGCTGGCCGAACAATTGCTGGCAAAAGTTCCGGAAGTGAAATCGGTGGGACGCCGTACCGGCCGCGCGGAACTCGATGAACACGCGGAAGGCGTGCACTATAGCGAAGTCGACGTCGATCTCACGCCATCGAAGCGCCAAAAGGCGGACATTTATGCCGATGTCCGTGAAGCTCTGTCAGGACTGCCGGCCTCGGTGGCGATCGGCCAGCCCATCAGCCACCGGCTGGATCATTTGCAGTCCGGCATACGTGCGCAGGTCGTTCTCAAGATATTCGGGCCGGATATCGAAGTGCTTCGCCAGCTCGCGGAAACCTCGCGCCAGCGCCTTTCATCCATCGCGGGGCTCGTCGACCTTCAGGTCGAAAAGCAGGTACTCATCCCGCAGGTGCGGGTGCAAGTCGATCACGCACGCGCCGCCTTGTATGGCCTCACTCCCGCCGCCGTCACCCACGCGCTCGACACCTTGTCGAACGGACGCAAGGTTTCCCAGATTATCGACGGAAATCGCCGCTTCGACGTCGTCATCCGCCTTTCGGAGCAGGATCGTTCGACCACCGGCCTGCACAACCTTCTGATTCCGACGTCATCGGGATTCGTTCCGCTGAGTTCTCTGGCTGAGATCATCGAGACGGATGGACCGAACCAAATTCAGCGCGAGGGCACCCAGCGACGGATCGTGGTTTATGGCAATGGCGACGGCCGAAGGGACATGAACGAGATAGCCGCCGATATCCGCCGCGCGCTCCTCGAGCTGAATTTTCCCCAAGGCTACACGACGAACCTGGAAGGTACATTTCAGGCACAGGAGGAAGCCGCCTGGCGCATCGGGATATTGTCGCTGGCGTCGCTCGCGATGATATTCGTCGTTCTGTACAGCCGTTATCGGTCCACCGCCCTGGCGCTGATCGTCATGGGTAGCATCCCCCTCGCCTTGATCGGCAGCGTCCTGGCGTTGAAGATCGCCGGGCAACCGTTGTCGGTCGCCTCGATGATCGGCTTTATTACGCTCGCTGGTATTTCAGCGCGAAACGGCATTCTCAAGATATCCCACTACATCAATCTGGCGCTTCATGAAGGCGAGCAGTTTGGTGTCGGCCTGATCGTTCGCGGCAGCTTGCAGCGACTGAGCCCCGTCATGATGACGGCGTTGTGCGCCGGGCTCGCCCTTACTCCGCTTTTGTTCGGGGCTGACGAACCCGGACGAGAGATTCTGCATCCGTTCGCCGTCACGATCTTCGGCGGACTGTTGAGTGCCACGGTGCTCGATACCGTTGTCACGCCCCTGCTCTTTCTACTGCTTGGCAGAAAGCCTCTGGAACGTCTGTTGAGCGAACATACGGCAAAGCTAACCCCTGCAACCGCCTACTAATCCAACCAACTGGAGAACAGAAATGATCAAGTACATCTTCCTCGCTGCCATCGCTGCCATCATCGCAATGCCGGACACTGCCGCCGCACAAGCCAAGAAAGGCAAAAACGGCGGACCCGTTGTCACATCGCAAGGACATCCGATCGAGTTCGTGCGAAAGGGTCAGGAAATCGTCTTTTACGTGAGCGACGACGATGGCTCGCCGCTTTCGACGAAGGAGATGCGGGGCCGTGCCACCATTCAGGATGGCGGCAAGACGACAACGGTGGCGCTCAGCCCGGCGAGCCCGAACATGATGAGCGGAAAGCTCGAGAGCGAACTTTCACCGCAAGCCCGCATTGTCTTTTCGGGCAGCCTGCACGGTCATTCACTGACCGCACGATACACCAACCAATAGCGGCGGCCGGCTGGTTCTACCGTTGTCCTTGGGACGCGACATGAACGTAGAACGATCGTCCAACAAGATACCCGGCGTGCCGCTTGCGCTGGGTTCGGCGGTGCTGTTTGGCGCGAGCGCACCGCTATCGAAGGTGCTGCTCGGCAGCACCGACCCGCAGATGCTGGCGGGGCTGCTATACGTCGGCGCGGGTTTCGGCCTCGCCGGCGTGCACATCCTGCGTGCGGCCTTCGGCCTTTCCGATGCCGAGGCGCCACCTCGGCGGCACGATATCCCGTGGCTGATCGCCGTCATTGCGTTCGGCGGCGTTCTCGGGCCGTTACTGATGATGCTAGGCCTCAGCCGGACGTCGGCCGCCTCTGGATCGCTGCTGCTCAATCTCGAAGGTCTCGCGACCATGGCGATTGCGTGGCTGGTCTTCCGTGAGAATGTTGACCGGCGCCTGGTGTTGGGCGCGCTTTCGATCGTGCTGGGCGCGCTGCTATTGTCTTGGGATGGTCAAAGCGTATCGCTCGATATCGGGGCGGCGCTCATCATCGCCGCGTGCCTATGCTGGGGCATCGACAACAATCTGACGCGCAAGCTGTCGTCCGCCGACCCGGTTATCATCGCGATGATCAAGGGCCTGGTCGCCGGAGGTACGAATATCGGCATCGCGTTCTGGCGTGGTGTCGCAGTTCCCCCGCTCCAGTTTACTGGCCTGTCGGCGCTGCTGGGATTTTTCGCGATCGGCCTCAGCCTTGTTCTCTTTATTCTGGCGCTCCGCCATCTTGGCACGGCTCGCACCGGCGCCTATTTCTCGCTCGCACCTTTCATTGGAGCCCTGATCGCGGTTGCGCTGGGGGAGCCGATGACGCTCCAGCTTGGCGCGGCAGCATTGCTGATGGGTCTGGGACTATGGCTGCATTTGGCGGAACGGCACGAACATGATCACGTTCATGAACCGATATCGCACGAGCACGGCCATGTTCACGACGAGCACCACCAGCATGACCACGACGGACCGGTGACAGAACCTCATTCGCATTGGCATGAACACAAGCCGATGCGGCACAAGCATCCGCATTATCCCGATTTGCACCATCGTCACGGGCACGAATGACTTGACGGCGCGGGCGTCGCTGATGTCGGCGGCACAAACGCCGGAAATGACGCCGTCAGCCGACCTGGCCGCGGTGCCGCAGCAGATGATCCGCCAGCACGCAGGCCATCATGGCCTCGCCGACCGGGACCGCGCGGATGCCGACGCAGGGATCGTGGCGGCCCTTGGTCATGATGTCGGTGTCGGCGCCTGAGCGGTCCACGGTCTGGCGCGGCGACAGGATCGACGACGTCGGCTTGACCGCAAAGCGCACCACCACCGGCTGGCCGGTGGAGATGCCGCCCAGCACGCCGCCAGCATGGTTCGACAAAAAGCGCGTGCCGGTGTTGCCGGTGCGCATCTCGTCGGCGTTTTGCTCGCCCGACAATTCGGCGGCGCCGAAACCCGCCCCGATCTCGACGCCCTTGACTGCGTTGATGCTCATCATCGCCGCCGCCAGTTCGCCGTCGAGCTTGGCGTAGATCGGCGCGCCGAGGCCGGCCGGCACGCCTTCGGCGACGACTTCGATCACGGCGCCGATCGAGGAGCCGCTCTTGCGGATGCCGTCGAGATATTGCTCGAAGAACGCGGCCTTGTCCTTATCGGGGCAGAAGAACGGATTGCGCGCGATCTCGTCCCAGTCCCACTTTGCGCGATCGATCTTGTGCGGGCCCATCTGCACCAGCGCACCGCGCACTTTGACGTCGGGGAGGATCTTTCGCGCGATGGCGCCGGCCGCGACGCGTGTCGCGGTCTCGCGCGCCGACGAGCGCCCGCCGCCGCGATAATCGCGCAGGCCGTATTTGGCCTCATAGGTGAAGTCGGCATGGCCCGGCCGGAACTTGTCCTTGATCTCGGAATAGTCCTTCGAACGCTGGTCGGTGTTCTCGATCAGAAGCGCGATCGGCGTTCCCGTCGTCACCTGCACGCCGGTCTCGGGATGCGCCATCACGCCCGAAAGGATTTTGACCGCATCGGCTTCCTGGCGCTGGGTGGTGAAGCGCGACTGGCCGGGACGGCGGCGATCGAGGTCGCGCTGGATGTCTTCGTTGGTGAGCGGGATCAGCGGCGGGCAGCCATCGACCACGCAGCCGATCGCGATCCCGTGGCTCTCGCCGAAGGTCGTGACCCGGAACATGTGGCCGAAGGTGTTGAAGGACATGGTGCTTCGCGCTTGTGCTTACGTTGACAGACAACGATTATGTCGTGTGGTAACGCGCGCGCCCCCCGCGGTCAAACCGCTAGACCGTCATTCCGGGATGGTCCGAAGGACCAGACCCGGAATCTCGAGATTCCGGGTTCGCTTCGCGCTCCGGAATGACGGGGGATGGATGCAGATTTAACTATACTTCCGCAGCGCCCCGCCCTGGAACACGTAAACCGCGCCCTGCTCGATGGTCAGGTCGGCGGCGCTGAGGGGTGTTTCGATGCCGAGCGCCACCATCAGGGCGCGGGCGGTGCCGCCATGCGCCACGGCAACGGTGTCGGCGGTTACGGACGCATACCACTGCTGCATCCTGGCCTGGACCTCGACATAGCTCTCGCCGCCCGGCGGCGACACCGTCCATTTCCCGGTCTGGCGCCTGGCATAAAGCTCAGGCTCGCGCAGCTGCAGCTCCGGCAGCGTCGCGCCTTCCCACTGGCCATAGCCGATTTCGCGCAGCCGGTCGTCGAGCGCGTAACCGCTTTGCGGCAGCTTCAGTGAACCGCGCACCAGCTCCATCGTCGCGCGGGCGCGGATCAGCGGGCTTGCGACAAACGCCAGCGAGGATTTGTCGCGGCCGTCGCGCGCGAAGAGATCGCCGAGGACATGGCCGGCATGGGCCGCCTGCCTGCGGCCGAGATCGTTCAGCGGAATGTCCTGCGCGCCCTGCAACCGGCCTTCCGCATTCCACGACGTCTCGCCATGGCGAATGTAATAGATGACGGGCGCAGGCATCGGACTGGCGGCTATTCCTTAGGCGACGAATGGGAAAGCGAATCCAATCGCGCTTTGGTATTATGGTTGGAGGTACACCAGCGCTCCACCGCGGTACAGCCCAAATACGCTTCGGATTATCCTTTGGGATTAACGCTGTTTCGCTGGCGCCTGCTCCATGATCGGAATAGACGCGTCAATCGGGTGTTATGTTGGAAAAGGCGTTCGCGCCGGAAATGAACTGAAGACCTGGTGACAATGACCGCGCTTCGCCAAAGTGTCGAAACCATGATCCCGGCGCTGCGCCGCTACGCGCGAGCGCTGGCGCGCGACGCCGATATCGCCGACGATCTGGTGCAGGACACGCTGGTGCGCGCGCTGCGTTCGGAACGGCTGTTTCTCGGCGGCGATGTCAGGAGCTGGCTCTATACGATCCTGACCAACCTCAACAAGAACCGGCGGCGATCGCTGGCGCGGCGGCCGCAATTCATGCCGCTGCTCGACAACAACCCGGACGCCAGCGGGACCGAAGCCGAAGGCCGCGACATCGCGCGGGCGCTGTCGACGCTGGTGGAAGAGCAGCGCTCGGTGCTGCTGCTGGTGATGCTGGAAGGGTTGAGTTACCGCGAGGTCGCCGACATCCAGGGCGTCCCGATCGGCACCGTGATGTCGCGGCTTGCCCGTGCGCGCGCGCACGTCAAAGCCTCGCTCGAGGGCGAACGCGCCGCGCTCAGACGGGTGAAGTGATGCAGGCGATGAGAGCAAGACGCGTGATGGCAGGCGATATGCATAGGCAGATGGCGGCCAGGAATAGACAGAGACGACGACGATGACCGAACCCCGTATTCCCGTCACCGAAGACGAGCTGCATGCCTACGTCGACAACGAGCTGCCGGCGGAGCGCCGCGGCGATGTCGAAGCGTGGCTCGCCGCGCATCCCGACGATGCGGCGCGGGTGCGGTCGTGGCGCACGATGGCGGAAGCGCTGCACGTCCGCTACGACGCGGTCGTCGATGAGGCGGTGCCAAAGCGGCTCGAGATCGAGCGGCTGGTGCGGCAGCCGCGCAAATGGGTCTACGGCGCGATTGCCGCGACGCTTATGGCGTTCATCGTCGGCGGCGGCGTCGGCTGGATGGCGCGCGGGGCGGCAGCGGCCCCGTCGGCGATCCAGAATTTCACGGTTCATGCGCTCGAAGCGCACCGGCTCTACGTGGTCGAAGTACGTCATCCCGTCGAAGTACCCGGCAGCGAACGCGCGCATCTGCAGGCCTGGCTGACCAAGCGCTGCGGCTGGCTGGTGCGTGCGCCGGAACTGACCGCGGCTGGATTGAAGCTGGTCGGCGGACGGCTGTTGCCCGGCTCCGGCGGTCCTGCATCCTTCATGATGTATGAGAGCACATCGGGCGAACGCTTCACGATCTACTCCGCAAAATCGGAGGCCGAGGCGACGCAGATGCGCTTTTCATCACAGGGCAAGGAAAGCGCCTTGTTCTGGGCCGATCGCGGCGTTGCCTATGTGGTGAGCGGCGTCGGTGACCGTGCCCGGCTGACGCAGATCGCCCAATCGGTCTACGACCAGATGGAGAAGACCGGGGGCTGAACCAGGTCCACCACCGGTTGCGCCAGTCACCTGTTGAGGCTTTAGGTCAAGCCGCTTGTCCCAATTCTGACATCGAAAATCTGGAATCAGGACATCGGCGCGTCTCATTATCGCACCGGGTGATCACGCGAAAATGAGCAGCGCTCGATCCGCCGATCAGCGCAAGCGGCCTCGATCGGGGTTTGGTACCGCGCTGGTCCCCCTGTCGAGGCCGCCCTTTTTTGCAGGGCGGCCGGATCTTCTCATCGGGAAGTACCCCGCCGCACTCCGCTCGCTGGTCGGACCTGTTTTTGGCCGGACGTATTTTTGGTCAGGCGTGTTTTTGGTCAGGCGTGTTTTTGGTCAGGCGTGTTTTTAGTCAGCCGAGATCACTGCGCGGATTGTAAGGATGGCCGTCGCGCCACTTTTCCATCAATGCTTCAAGCTCGGCATCGTTCCCGTCGGGCAGGATAATCCGGGTGGTGACGAACAGGTCGCCGGTCCCGCCTGCCTTCGGCAGGCCCTTGCCCTTGAGACGGAAAGTGCGGCCGCTGGAGGTGTTCTTCGGGATCGGAAATTCGACCGCGCTGCCGAGCGTCGGCACCCGAACCTTGGCCCCGAGCACCGCCTCATAGAGCGTGATCGGCAGATCAAGCCGCAAATCGCTGCCGTCGATCTTGAAGAAGGGATGCGGCGCCACGCTGACGGTGATCAGGAGGTCGCCCGGCGGATGGCCCGGCGCGGTCTCGCCCTGGCCCTTCAGCCGGATCTGCTGGCCGGGGGCGACGCCTGGCGGAATCTTGACGTTGAGCTCCTTGCCGGTCGGCAACCTGACGCGCTTGTCGGCGCCCTTGACCGACTCCTCCAGCGACACCGTCATGGCAACGCTGAGATCGAGATCGAGGCCGATGCCGCCGGTGTCGAATTCAAAGGCGCTGCCGGCGCCGGGACGCTGCCCGCGGGCCGCGCCGCCGAACATGCTGTTGAGGATGTCCTCGAAGCCGCCACCGCCGCCGCTTCGGAAGGTGTGGGTTTCGAATCCGCCGCCCGGGCCTCCGGCACGGCCGCGCGGGCCGCCGCCGGGAAAGCCCTGGAAGCGCGGCTTGCCCTCGGCGTCGATTTCGCCGCGGTCGAACTGCTTGCGCTTGTCCTCGTCGCCGATGATCTCGTTGGCCGCGTTGATCTCGGAAAACCGCGCCGCGGATTTCGGATCGTTGGTGTTGTTGTCGGGGTGATGCTTCTTGGCGAGCTTGCGGTAGGCACTCTTGATCGCCGCAGCGCTGGCGCCCCGCGGCACCCCCAAGACCTCATAGGGGTCGCGCATCCGTCACGTCTCCTTCACGGAAATGGTTCTGACTTCGGGCATTTCGCCCACTTTGCCTTCATCTGGGGAGCCAGTTGCATTTTTGCAACTCCCTTGACGACTTCTGGCGACTTCGAAAAACGCTTGGAGCAGTCTAGCCCCGTTTCCACGGCCTGAGGCTATGAATTTCCCACCGGCCCTGACCGCCCTTGCAGGCGGCGCCCTGCAGCCAGCTTTCCGCACGCCCCTTGACGTAGCTGGCCAGGAAATCCCGGCAGGTACGGCCGTCGTCGGCAGCATAGGCCTGGGACAGCGGCGTCACCGAACCCCGCGCGCCGGTCTCGGGGTTTTCCCAAGGCTGGCTGGAATCCTTGCCGCCTTTTGTCAGCACATCGGAGGCGGCGGTGCGGGCAAAAGCCAGATCGCTCTCGGTCGGCACCGGCGGGTCGGCCGGCGGCGTAACCGAGCCGGTCACCTCATTCTTCTCGTCCATCCTGGCGAAGGCGCCGCCATCCGGACGCAGGCTGCAGCCGCCCGCGCCAAAGCCGATCAAAATCATGGTCATCACCGCGCCCGCCGGCCGGATCGCCGATAGGCCAATGCGTCGCCATGTCCTATATAGGGCGAACCTATACCGGGGCGGTAACGCGCTCTCGGACGCGAACGGACGCAACTGGAACTCCTGGCATGACCGACACAAGCTCCATCAAACACCCGGCACCGTTAACATCGGGTGATTTTACCGCCGCCGAAGAACCGTTTGCGTTGTTCGGCGAGTGGTTTGCGGAAGCCGTGAAGGCGGAGCCGAACGATCCCAACGCGATGGCGCTGGCAACCGTCGATGCCGACGGCCTGCCGGATGTCCGGATGGTGCTGATGAAAGGCTATGATGCGAACGGTTTCGTGTTCTACAGCCACGTCGCCAGCCAGAAGGGCCGCGAACTGGCCGCAAATCCTAAGGCGGCTTTACTATTTCACTGGAAATCGCTGCGCCGGCAGGTGCGCATCCGCGGCAACGTGTCGCCCGTGACGCCGGAAGAAGCCGACGCCTATTTCGCCACCCGCCCGAAGCAGGCGCAGATCGGCGCCTGGGCCTCTAAGCAATCGCAGCCGCTGGAAAGCCGCTTTGCCTTCGAGCAGGCGATCGCGCTGGTCGCCGCCAAGCATATCATCGGCGAAGTGCCGCGGCCGCCGGGCTGGAGCGGCTGGCGCATCGAGCCGATCCGTTTCGAATTCTGGCACGACCGTCCGTTCCGCCTCCATGACCGCATCGAATTCCGCCGCGACGCGCCGGTCCAGCCATGGTTTAAACAGCGGCTCTATCCCTGAAGTAAATCGTCATGCCCGGCCTTGTGCCGGGCATGACGAAAGCAAGAGAACCACTTATGTCGACTTCCACCAACGCGCCGCGACGCACGCTGCTCCTGACCGGAGCGAGCCGCGGCATTGGCCATGCCACCGTGATCCGCTTTTCCTCGGCCGGCTGGCGCGTCATCACCTGCTCGCGGCATCCTTTTCCCGACAACTGCCCGTGGGACGCCGGGCCGGAGGATCACATCCAGGTCGATCTTGCCGACCATGCCGACACCACGCGGGCGATTTCGGAAATCCGCAATCGGCTCGAGGGCGGTGCGCTGCATGCGCTGGTCAACAATGCCGCGATCTCGCCCAAGGGCGCCGGCGGCACGCGGATGGGCACCATGGACACCGACATCGAGACCTGGAGCCATGTGTTCCGGGTGAATTTCTTTGCGCCCATCATGATGGCGCGCGGGCTGATCGAGGAATTGAAGGCCACCAGGGGCTCGGTGGTGAACGTCACCTCGATCGCGGGCTCGCGCGTGCACCCGTTCGCGGGCGTGGCCTATGCGACCTCGAAGGCGGCGCTGGCTTCCCTGACACGTGAAATGGCCTCCGATTTCGGCCGCGTCGGCGTGCGCGTCAATTCGATCGCGCCGGGCGAGATCGACACCTCGATCCTGTCGCCGGGCACCGAGAAGATCGTCGACCAGCAGATTCCGATGCACCGGCTCGGCACACCGGACGAGGTCGCCAAGATCATCTACGTGCTGTGTACCGACACCAGTTCGTACGTGAACGGCGCCGAGATCCACATCAACGGCGGCCAGCACGTCTAAAATATCGAAAACAACCCCATGCAAAGAAAGGAACCCTATGTAAACAAAGGGGTTCGTAAACAAAGGGGTTCGCTGGCGTGGAGCTTGGCCCGCAAAAACATTTTGACACGTCGGGCAAATCACCCGCACGATTCCATCATCGCGCAATTTGCAGCGCCCATGGCCTGCCCGGCAACGGGCCTTCGGCGCGGCAGCAAAAATCCCCGCGAACCGGTCCCTGCCCCGCATCATGCGCGGGGCAGGCTGTCGCTCGAAAGCGCTTTTGCGCGCGTCACTCAGCGTAGAACTTGCTGCGCGTCTTTCTCGGCTTGCTGCGCTCGGCCGATGCGTCGACGTTGAAGGCGCTGGAGCATTCGTCTTCGTTCTCGCCGTCTGCAAGCGCGGCACCGCAATGCCGGCAAACACGCGCCGCGATCGCCTGCGCCTTGCCAACGCTGCGGCCCTGTTGATAGCGCGCAAAATCGATGACGTTGCGTGGTGGCGTTATGTATTTTTCAACCATTGTGTCCTCGCGGCCTGAGGCACGTTTTATCGCAGACAAATTTCGCTCAATCGTTCAGCGCAACGCTCAAATTTTATTCGTACAAATGGGGCGGGTTCCTGACTTTTTTTCAGGTGTATGAATGCACTGGAGAACAGCCGTGCGCCTTAACACCCCGGTGACCACGGTCACACCTCGGTGACCACGGTCACGCCGGTGACGACACTTTTTGGTGACTATGGTCGCGTGACTACAGCCACTTCTTCCATCTGAAAAGGAAGTAAGGCAGCACGGCTGCCATGAGCATCATCACCAGCGCCATCGGATAGCCGTGCGCCCATTCGAGTTCCGGCATCGCCTTGAAATTCATGCCGTAGATCGAGGCGATCAGCGTCGGCGGCATCAAGACCACGGCCATCACCGAGAATAGCTTGATGATGTTGTTCTGCTCGAGATTGACGACGCCCAGCATGGCATCGAGCACAAACGTGATCTTGTTGGAGAGGTAGGAGGCGTGGTCGGTCAGCGAGGCGACGTCACGCTGCATGGTCTTGAGCTGCTCGCGCATGTCCTTGGACCATTTGACGCCTTCCATGACCGCCGACAGGAAGGTGACGACACGGCCGACCGAGACCAGGCTCTCGCGGACCTTGGAGGTCAAATCGCCCTTGCGGCCGATCGCGATCAGGATCTGCGAATATCGCTTGGCCTGGCCGTGACGCTCGCTTTCGGGTTCGAAGATGTCATGCGAGACTTGGTCGACGTCGGCGCCGACCTTCTCCAGAATGTCGGCGCAACGATCGATCACCGCGTCGACAAGTTCCATCAGCACCATTTCGCCTGATATGCCGGGCATGCACGACCGCCCCAGCTTGTTCTCCACCAGGGCAAACGGCTTCGGCATGTCGTAGCGCACGGTTACCAACCGGTGACCGGCCATGATGAAGGTGACGGCCGTCGTCCGCGGCATGTCGGTGTCGGAATGGCACATCAGCGTCGCGGTCATGTAGCGCGCGCCGTTCTCGATATAGAGCCGGCTGGAAATCTCGATCTCCTGCATGTCCTCCCGGGTCGGCACCGCGATCCCGGTCAGCCGTTCCACTGCCCGGTCTTCCTCGGTCGTCGGTTTCACCATGTCGATCCAGACCGCGCTTTCCGGCAAAGTCGCCGCGTCCGCCACCGCGACTTTCTTCAGGGAGGATTCGGACGGGACATACACTGACAACATGGGGAACTCCGGAACAGGGCAACCGTATTGGTCTTGGTGGCTTCAGTCTTGGCGTCTTCAGTCTTGGTTTCTTGGCGAACCGGTAGCCGTTTCGCGCGAAAACGCACAGGCACCCAGCGGACTAAACGCGATTCTGGCAAGCGCTTGATGACCGGCGTATTAACCCGCCGTCCACATTTATGGCGATGAGGTGGCGTCAACGTGGCTACGATTCGGCAAGAACGCCGGCATTGCCTGGAAATCAACCGGAAATCGCAAAACTTGCGGCAAAAAAGCCACAGCGAGGCTCCCGCAGTGCCGAACAAGCGCGTAAGCACTGGAATGATGGCCGGTTTTTGCCGATAATGGGATTAATGGAATCGTGGCGTTTCCGGCGCAATGTTGGCGCGTGACCGCGATCTTCGATTGGAAGTGCGCAATGACGTCGCTGAAGGCAAAGTTGGGAATTCTGGCTGCGGGCCTGATGTTGTCGGGCTGCATGCAGACCACGAGCTATCAGGCTGCGCCGGAGGCCACGCTCAAGCCGGCGGACAAGGTCCAGCTTGCCAAGGCGCGTTACGCCAAGGTTGCCGTGGCCGAACCGTTCCGCCGCGCCATCGTCGATTATCACCGCCGCGAACTGCCCGGCACGATCGTAGTCGATTCCGACAACCACTATCTTTACCTGGTGCAGGATGGCGGCAAGGCGATCCGCTACGGCATCACCGTCGGCGAAGAAGCCCTCGCCTTCTCCGGCATTGCCAAGGTCGGCAACATGGCGGAATGGCCGAAATGGACGCCGACTGCGGATATTCACAGACGCATCGAAGGTTTGCCGGCGTCGGTGCCCGGCGGCGTCGACAATCCGCTCGGCGCCCGCGCGCTTTATCTTTATCAGGGCGGCCGCGACACCCTGTTCCGGATTCACGGCACCAACCAGCCGGAATATATCGGCGCATCGATTTCCTCGGGTTGCATTCGCATGACCAATGAGGACGTCATCGACCTCTACAGCAAGGTCAAGCAAGGCACGATCGTGGTGGTGCTGGCCCCGAAGCAGGGTGACTCGCCGTACAATTCGAAGATGGCGCTCCAGGGCGGCGGCGGCAACGTGATGCAATAGCTGAAAGCATCACCTCGCAACGAGATCAGAACGCCGGCTTTGCCGGCGTTTTTTATTGCCTGGCGGTCGCGTCGGATGCCTTCCGCAAACGCGCCCAGCCGACCGGGTTGAAGCCGCGTGCGTGGCCAAAATATCAATCCGAAATCACGCGCTCTGCAGCAACGCGGCCAGAAAGACACAGCCGTCATTCCGCGGCGCCCAACAGACACGCAAACGCTGGAATTGCGACCGGTTTCAACAATGATGCGGCCAACGAATCGTCACGTTTAAGGCTCCAGATTGGCGCAGCGAACGCAAGGTTTGGAACGCAAAGCATTGCGACTGGACGTGCACGATGTCGTCGCTGAAACTTATGCTGGGAATAATCGCCGCCGCCCTGACGCTTTCAGGCTGCATGCAGAGCGCGACCTATGAGGCGACCAACGTCCAGAATTTCAAGCCGCGCGACAGGGAATTGCTGGCCAGGACCAGCTACGCCAAAGTGGCCGTAGCCGAACGATTCCGCCGCGCCATCGTCGATTACCACCGCAAGGAAGCGCCCGGATCGATCGTGATCGATTCCGACAACCACTACCTTTACTACGTGCAGCCCGGCGGCAAGGCGATCCGCTACGGCATCACCGTCGGCGAAGAAGCCATGGCCTGGTCAGGCATCGCCAAGGTCGGCCGCAAGGCCGAGTGGCCGGCCTGGCATCCGACCCCGGGTGAAATCGCGCGCCTGGGTGTTCCGAAATTCGTCGCACCGGGGCCGGACAATCCGATGGGCGCGCGCGCGCTGTATCTTTACTCCGGCAACAAGGACACGCTGTTTCGGATTCACGGCACCAACCAGCCGGAATATATCGGCGCGTCGATCTCCTCGGGCTGCATCCGCATGACCAACGAGGACGCGATCGATCTTTATGATCGCGTCGAGCTCGGTACGATCGTGGTGATGCTGGAGCCGAAGAGCGGCGACTCGCCGTTCAATTCGAAGATGGCGCTGCGTAGCGGCCCGAGGCCGCACTGACCGACGGACTGGTTATGCCGCAGCAGGACCATCAGGAGCGCCGGTCATGCCGGCGTTTTTTTGTGGCTGGCTTGCTTGTTGCGGGCTTGGGCTCGGCCTCGGGTTTCGCCGGATCGGATTTTGCATCCGCCGGCGCGGCGCTCGATTTCTCCGCAGCGGGTCTGGCGGCGCCGGATTTGTCTTCATCGGGTTTGGCGGCGACCTCGCGCGGCGGCGCCTCTTCCGGACGCGCAGCCGGCAACAGCGGCGCTTTCTGCGGCAGCGGGTCCCAGACGTCCCATTGGCAGATCCGGTAATTATTCCGCCGTTCCATCAGGTCGAGATGAATATGGTCCTCGTGATACCAGTCTGACCCTGGACCCAGCACTGTCGAGAACCGCGCGCACGCCGAATGCAGCACGGCTTCGCGCAAGTCCCGCGGCACGGTGCGATCGGTAAGCGAGATCGAGCGGCCATTGGCGAGCTTGATGGCGCGGATGTCGATCGCATTGGCGCGGCCGTGTTCGGACAGTCGCGCACCGACGATGCG
Organism: Bradyrhizobium sp. LjRoot220; assembly: GCF_964252915.1. NCBI lineage: Bacteria > Pseudomonadati > Pseudomonadota > Alphaproteobacteria > Hyphomicrobiales > Nitrobacteraceae > Bradyrhizobium > Bradyrhizobium sp. LjRoot220. Next base: position 490,036 of record NZ_CAXUPS020000003.1, on the reverse strand, counting down.
GTTGCGGCCGCGGCATTCGAACGAGTCGAAGTTGTCGAGATCGCTGACCGTGCTGCCGAGCCGCTCCGCCAGCGGCGCGATGTCGTTGCGGATCCAGTCCGCCAATGCGGAGGCCATGGCGCAGCGCAGGATTGCCGCCGGCTTCACCGACACCTGCCGCTTGTCCGGCAGCACGATCGCCTCGAGCCGCACCAGGTCCTCGCCGCCGCAACCGCCGGCGCCGCGGATGTCCGGAATGCTGGGAGCGATGGCGATGGCGTCGGTCAGCGCGAGCCGGCAGGCCGAGGGTGGCGGTGGCTGGGGCGCTGGCGCCGGTTCGCCGGGCTTGCCCGCCTCCTTGGCAGTTTCCTTGGACGTTTCCTTGGGCGCTTCCTTGGACGTTTCCTTGGACGTTTCCTTGGCAGCCTCCTCAGCCTTGGGCCGGCCTTGGACGGCGGCTGGTGCATCGGCCGGGCGCGGCCGCGGCAGCGGCACTGCCGCACGCTGGACCTTCGCCCGCGGCTTCGGCGGGTAGATCCCGAACAGGTCGCCCCAGGGCGCCGACCGGGAGGCTTTCGCCGCCCAAGCCGGTTCGGAGAGCGCGCCAGGCAGGAGCAGCGCCACCGCAACGGTAACTATTGCCGCCGCCGTGCGGCCAAAGGCGCCATAAGCCCATTTTCGGCTTGCTTTCTCCGCGCTACAGTTCATGTCAATTCCATGATCGCGCGCCAAAACGCCCACACTTAGGCGGATGATGCGCGAGGAAATAACCTTTGGGAGGGACGCGCGTATGCTCGGATTGATGCAAGACTGGCCTTTGCTTTGCCACCGGATTATCGAACACGCGGCGCAGTATCACGGCACGCAAGAGGTCGTCACGCGGTCGGTCGAAGGCCCCATTCATCGCACCAATTACGCCGAAATTCGCGATCGCGCGCTAAAAGTTTCGCAACGGCTCGACCGCGACGGCATCAAGCTCGGTGACCGCGTCGCCACCATCGCATGGAACACCTGGCGCCATCTCGAGGCCTGGTACGGTATCATGGGCATCGGCGCGATCTGCCATACCGTCAATCCGCGCCTGTTCCCCGACCAGATCGCCTGGATCATCAACCACGCGCAAGACCGCGTGGTGATGACCGATATCACCTTCATTCCGATCCTGGAAAAGATCGCCGACAGCATGCCGAGCGTGGAACGCTACATCGTGTTCACCGACAAGGCACACATGCCGCAGACCACGCTGAAGAACGCGGTCGCCTATGAGGACTGGATCGCGGAAGCCGACGGCAAGTTCGAGTGGAAAACCTTCGACGAGAATACCGCAGCTGCGATGTGCTACACCTCGGGCACCACGGGCGACCCGAAGGGCGTGCTGTATTCGCACCGCTCCAACGTGCTGCACGGGCTGATGGCCAACAATGTCGACGCTCTCGGCACCAGCGCCGCCGAGACCATGCTGCCGGTGGTGCCGTTGTTCCACGCCAACAGCTGGGGCATCGCGTTCTCTGCGCCCTCGATGGGCACCAAGCTGGTGATGCCGGGCGCCAAGCTTGACGGTGCTTCGGTCTATGAGCTGCTCGAGACCGAGAAGGTCACGCACACCGCCGGCGTGCCGACAGTGTGGCTGATGCTGCTCAACCACATGGCCGCCGGAAACCTGAAGCTGCCCCACCTGAAGAGCGTGGTGTGCGGCGGCTCGGCGATGCCGCGCTCGATGATCAAGTCGTTCGTCGACATGGGCGTTCGCGTGCGCCACGCCTGGGGCATGACCGAGATGAGCCCGATCGGCACCGTGGCAGCGCTGAAACCGCCGTTTGCCGAGCTCGGCGGCGAGGAGCGGCTCGATGTCCTGCAGACCCAGGGCTATCCGCCGTTCGGCGTGCAGATGAAGATCACCGACGATGCCGGCAAGGAACTGCCTTGGGACGGCAAGACCTTTGGACGTCTCAAGGTCGCGGGACCAGCGGTTGCGAAGGCCTATTTCAAGGTCGATAGTGAGATCCTCGACGAGCACGGCTATTTCGACACTGGCGACGTCGCCACCATCGACCAGCACGGCTATATGCGGATCACCGACCGCTCCAAGGACGTCATCAAGTCCGGCGGCGAATGGATTTCGTCGATCGATCTGGAGAACCTCGCCGTTGGCCATCCGGCGGTGGCGGAAGCCGCCGTGATCGGCGTCCATCATCCCAAATGGGACGAGCGTCCGCTGCTGATCGTGCAGCTCAAGGCCGGCGAGAAGGCAACGCGCGAGGACGTCCTGAAATACATGGATGGCAAGATCGCCAAATGGTGGATGCCCGACGACGTCGTTTTTGTGGAAGGCATTCCGCACACCGCGACCGGCAAGATCCTGAAAACCGCGCTGCGCGACCAGTTCAAGAGCTACAGTTTTCCGAACGCGGCGGCTTAACCTCGGAGGGGCGCATTCGACCGGATGCGCCCCGACCGGCCCAAAACACGCCAGATCGCCAACGCCATCGCGCGCACGCTGCGCGCTGTTTCCCGCACGGCGGAAGCGATGGCCACGTCCCGTTCGCGGTGCGCGATCTTCCGATAGGCGGCGATATCGGGGCTGCCGTCCGGGTGACGCAACGCGCCTTCGCCTTGCGCCCACGACGCGGGGCCTTCGGAGTTCTTTTTCAAGGACATAACGGCGCTCCTTCATTGCAAGAAGGAACTATTATTACGCTTCCAATGTGATATAATTAGCTAGTATTCAGATACACTCGTGAACCAAATTCATGAATATCAATGCCGCCTCGGCCGAAATGAACGGATTTGTGCGGGTGGTCGAGCGCGGCAGCTTTGCCGCCGCGGCGGATGATCTCGGCGTGACGCCCTCCGCCCTGTCCAAGCTGGTCACGCGCATCGAAGACCGGCTGGGCGTGCGCCTCCTGACCAGGACCACGCGGCGGCTCGCCCTGACCGCCGAGGGCGACCTGTTTCTGGCCCGAAGCAGGGACATTCTGGCATCGATCGAAGCCGCTGAAGCCGAGGTGACGGCGGCAAGCCGGCTGCCGCGCGGTCATTTGCGGATCAGCGTCGGAACCGCCCTCACCAAACAAATACTGGGTCCGGCGCTCCCTGTTTTCCTTAAGCATTATCCTGACATCACCGTCGAGCTTCATGTTTCGGACCATCAGGTCGATCTGGTTGCCGAGCAGGTCGACGTCGCCATCCGCTCCGGCGCACTCGGCGACTCCGCCCTCGTGGCGCGCAAGATCGCCGACGCCACACGTGTTGTCTGCGCCAGCCCGCTTTATCTGCAGCGACACGGGTCGCCGCGCGTGCCCGCCGATCTGCTGCAGCACAATTGCCTGACGCTGCCGGGACCGGCGTGGTCGCAATGGCCCTTCCACACCCATGAAGGCATCAATCGCCTCGCCGTCTCAGGCTCATTCAGCAGCGACAATGCCGACCTGCTGCGCGATATGGCGATCGCCGGGCTCGGCATCGCGCGATTGGCGGATTTCATGGTCGCGCGGGCGATCCAGCAAGGCAGCCTCGTTCCGCTGCTGCAGGACACCCACATCGCCGAGTCGTTTCCGATCCACGCGCTGACCGTCCCGGGCCGCCACCGCGCGCCGCGCATCAAGGCCTTTATCGACTTTGTGGCCGCGCAGTTCGGACGTCCGGCATGACCACTACCATCATTTGGACTGATTTTCCGGCGCAAGCGGCTTTCCACGGGTGCGGAAAATGCGCTAGTTGAGGGCCGCGCCGGGTCGTCAATTGCGACCGGACCGGCAGCTGAATTCAGGATGGAAGTCCAGGGATGGCCCGCAGGTTTTCCGCTCCCTACCAGTCGGAGCCCGTGTCCAGCCTCGCCACGTGGTCGCGCAACCTTGCGATATTCTCGCTGGTTGCGGTGGTGGTCTCGACCCTCATCGTCCGCTTCGGCTTCCTCGAAATGAAGCCGGCGCTGGCGACGTTCTTCGGCGCGCTGGCCTGCGCGGGCCTTTCCATCCTGGTCGGCCTCGCCGCGTTTGCGGCGATCTGGCAGAACGGCTCGCGCGGCATGGGCCGCATCGTGCTGGCGCTGCTGATCAACGCCGCCATCCTCGCCTACCCCGCCTATCTGGCCCTGCAATACCGCAAGCTGCCGCCGATCCACGACATCACCACCGATCCGATCGATCCGCCGCGCTTCCAGGCGCTGGCGCCGCTGCGCGCCGGCGAAGGCACCAATCCCGCCGTCTATGCCGGGCTCTATTCCGCCGAACAGCAGCGGATCGCCTACCCCGATATCGAGACCGTGGAGCTCGAGGTCCCGGCGCAGCGCGCCTACGAGATCACGCTCGCGCTCGTCAACAAGCGCAAATGGCGCGTGGTCGACGAACGTCCGCCGCAGGCGCGCCGCGAGGGGCGCATCGAGGCGATCGCGCAAACGCTGATCATGGGATTCCGCGAAGACATCTCGATCCGCATCAAGGCCGACGGCGAGGATTCCCGCGTCGATATCCGCTCGGCCTCGCGCTATTTCGACAGCGACCTCGGCAGCAACGCCGCACGCATCACCAGGCTGATCGAGGACATCAACACCGTGGCCGACACCAAGCCGGCCGCCAAGAAACCGGCGGCGCCAGCCAAGGCGCCGGCCAAGACGGTGAAGAAGCAGTAGCGTGCTGGCGTGGACGGTGCGCTCCCTCGCCCCGCGCTTGCGCGGGTGCAGGACCGCATTTCCGGGATTATCCCCTAACCCGACATGACGTGGACACAACAAAACCGAAGCGAATGATCCGGTGCGGAGTTTCCGCATCGCTCCAAGTCCGTTGATTGAAACATGTGATCCTGCGTCTTCGCGCAGCCAGCGGTATGGACTAGCGACGTCCTGATCGCTTGAGTTCGGCGACCTGAGGCTTCTTCTCCCCGGCCAACTTCCCACCGGCCATCAGGCTGCTGCAATACCACCAGGCTCCACGGTTGTTTCCACCCAAAAACAGCGTGGTCTCCCTGCACTCCTCGTAGGTTTTGTAGTTGCGTACGTTTCTGCACGTTACCGATAAATCAAAAAGACTCCCTGAGGTGGAGCATCCATTCCAGGGTTGGTTGCCGTACTTGAAACTTGTTTGATGACCATCGGTGTAGTTGCTGGAGGTTCTCTCAAGCGCCGCAAGCCTCGCCATGACTGAACCTGGCGCCGCCGATGGCGTTTGAGCGCTTGGCGATGTCCGGCGAGATGCAACTGTGTTGGCCGCCGGCTTCGGCCGATGTGGCCTTGCCACCCGCCTCGGCGCGTCGACGGTGATGCCAGGAAGCGCGGTAGCGGCGCCTGTTGCGGTTTGCGACATTGCCGTACCGCTCGGGCCGCACAACAGTGCAGTTGACAGGATCGCGACAGCTGAGGGCGCGACAAAGCTTGACGACAATCTCATGACATGTCCTTCCCAAAACCGGGACGGAAATGCCGTCCCGGTAAGTGCACGGTACCATACATTTCGAATGGAGCTACCGAGGGTTGAAAAGTTATCTGCCGGTGACTCGCGATCGACGTGGCGGCGAAGAGAACGCTGAGCGCTTGCTTAAATGCGCAGCAAAGCGGACGTCGCCGGCCCACCAAGAAACCGGCGAGCCGGCCAAGGCGCAAGCCAACCCTAGTGTCCTAAATTCAAGATGATAGAGTGTCGTAATTCGCAGTATGACCGGTGAGGACACCATGGGATGGTTTGACCGGCTGTTTGGAAGAACCCCGGGGCCTACTAGCCAACTCTTTGCCAGATTCAGAAAGAAATCACGGGCACCAACTGATCCTGATCTTCTGAAGATTGCCAAAGACCGAAAAGGGCATATTTCACGGAGAGCAGTGAGAGATGAGTATAATCGGCTGCTTTTGGAGAAGTACTCGCACGATAAGGATTGATTTCTAATTTCATCTACTTCCGCGGCTGCCCCATAGGAGAAGCTCTTGGCGATTACCGCCTGGCACCCTATGACGCGCGGTTGAGAAAGACCGGCAGCCCCAGCTTGTTGCCGTAGATGGGACGGTAGCGCTCCGTGTTGTATGTGCTGGCGACATCCAATTTGCGAGGCCCCAGGTTGGGGTCAGGGATGGGCACGAGGTCGTAACGGCCCTCTACCAGAGCCGACATGAGACCGGTCTTGCCTTCCAGGATGGCATCGTAGGCCATGTTGCCGAAAGTCAGAGCTACAAGCTTGTCGATGAAGTCAGGTTCGCCCGATCGCAAATCGTAGGTAAGGTCGGAGGTGATCGTCTCTTCTCCAGCGCGCTGTTTGATCTCCTCGGCAAGCGATTCCGCCACGCTGGCCTTCTTGCGGTGACCGTAGGCGTCGGGCACGCCGTATTCCTGCAGCTTGTAGCCCTCCCATTCGGCGCCCTCGCTGAGCACGATCAGCGCGTAATTGCTCGGGTTGGCGCGCTTCTCCTCAAGGAGCAACTGGATCAATCTGTCGAGATTGACCCTGTACTCCGGTATGACGCATCGGATCGAGGTCGCGTACGCGGTGTAGAGCGCGGTAAATCCGGCATCGCGGCCAAAGACGCGGAAAATGCCAATTCGCTCGTGCGAGCCGACCGTGGTTCGCTGCCGCTGGATAGCCGCGCTGGCGCGAGTGATCGCGGTCGAGAAGCCGATGCAGTACTCGGTGTTGCGGACGTCGTTGTCCATCGTCTTCGGGATGGCGATGATCTTGACACCGAGTTCGTTGAGCTTGGCGGCATAACTAAGCGTGTCGTCGCCGCCGATGGCGATCAGGTGTTCGATGCCGAGCCCCGAGAGGTTCGCCAGCACCTGGCCGGTGAGGTCCCACGTCTTGGTTGCGCCGCCGCCCCTGGTACTCAGGGAGACCGGAAGGTCCTTGCCGACGAGATGATCGGGCAGCTTTTGCATTTTGGACGGATTGGTGCGGCTCGAGTGCAGCACGGTGCCGCCGCTCCGGTCGATGGTGCGCGTGTTTTCACGATTCAGGGGCATGAGGTAGTGAGATTTGCTGGCCGGGTCTTCCAGGTTGAGGTGCGTGAGGGCCTCCCAACCACGGCGGAGGCCGATGACCTCAATGCCGTTCTCACTGCCGCGATAAGTCACGCTCTTGATGACAGCGTTAAGGCCGGGGACATCGCCGCCGCCCGTGAGAATGCCGATGCGTTTTCTCGCCAAGTCCACCTCCCAGCATTGGCATGTCGCAATCATGCACAGCGTAGCGTACTTTACTCGGCCGCTTCCGGCTTGCGCTCCTTGCGCACCTGGAAACGCTTCAGCAGCGAGGACACGGTGTCGCGGAAGCCACCATACTCGAGCTCGGAATAGGGCAGCATCGCGGCGCCGGACCAGCCCTGGCTGCGCATCTCGATTGCCTTGCGCTGGGCGCGCCGGCGGACTTCGTCCCACGCCGGGTTGTCGAAGAAATCGGTAAAGGATTCCGAAAAACGGCCGTTCTTGTCGATCGAAAAGCCGGTGCAGGAAACGATCGGCAGGCAGTACAGGCCTGTCACCGGTGTGTTAAGTGGCACAGGCATGAGCGGCATCACGTGCGAGCCGCGTGCATCGCCGCCTACGAAGTGCGCCTTCGCGAACGGTGAGATGATTTCTTCAGGCGCGGGGAAAATCCCTTGGTTCCTGACGATCGCGACCGGATCGTCCTTGCCGGTATACTTGCCTGCGATCGAGTGAAGACGCTGCGCCGAAACAGCGACGGCGATCTCGTTGTTCGTTCGAGAAACGATGCGATCGATCCCAAAGCGCTCATTGTCGCGGAGCAGCGCGGCAATGTGGTAGCCGTCCGCGGGCGCGTCGAGTTCGATGACGCTGTCGCCAGCCGTGTGGTCCATGTCGATGACATGGAAACGGAAACCCTTGATCATCGGGGGAAGCATCAGCCCGGCGCAATACATGGGATCGGCGAAGGCGAGGTAGAGCGGCAGGTTGTAGGCGCCGGGGCCGCATTTGTCGGCGGCGAACACCATGAAGGACTCCGCAGGTCTCGTGCCCGAGAGGCTGTGGTCGAAGCTGAGCTCGGCGACGCCCGGGCCGGCGCCTCGGACGTTTCCGGACGGTGCGTCGACGAGAAGATCCTGGCCGGCGCCATAAAGCCCGGAGGTTTTCGCGACCGAGGTGGCCGCGAGGAACGCCTTCCAGGCAAGTTGATGCACCTCGGAGCTCCCTTCGCCCCGTGTGTGCGTCATGATGATCGCAATGTCGTCGCCAGTGTGGCAGACGAAACCGTCGATCAGCAGGCCATCGCAGATCGCCTTCGCGACCTCGCCCTCGACAGTCGCCAGCATGCGTGTAGACGGTTTCGTGTGGCCGCCGACGGAGCCTATGTCAGCCTTGATGACCGAAAGGGTGAGTCTCATGAGCGTTCCCTCCGACCAGCGCAGCGCCTCGGCGCCTGGGCTTGCTGCACGGGGCGACGGCGCTGCTCCTTCGCGAAAAAGAACGTCTGAGGTTTCCGTTAGGTTCCACAAATGCATTTCTCGAAAAGCGCAGGCTCGGTAGCCGGGATCATCGATCACCATAAAGATCATGCCAGAAGCGATGGGATAATAGTTCATGCGCCGCCATTTGCTGCGATGCACGAGTCCGGTGCTGGCACACTTTTCGGACTTGGGAGGTCCGACTTGAGTCTGTTATGCGCAGCAAAGCGGACCTCGGCGGCCAGGGCCCAAGCCAAGAGGGTGAAGAAGTGACGCGCGAAATCGCGTCATTCCGGGGCGCGCCTTAGCGCGAACCTCAGATGCGCGATTGCGCATCGGGGAATCTCGAGATTCCGGGTTCGACACTGCGTGTCGCCCCGGAATGACGGGGATGGTTCGTTCTAAGAAGCCATCCGATAGGTCCCGCCGATCACGGGATCGCCGTCGGTCGCCACGATGCCGCGCGACACCAGGTCTTCCAGATGCGCCAGCACCGAATAGCCGGCAGCCCCGGTCAGCCGCGGATCGAGGCCGATATAGATCGCGCGCACCATGGTCGGGATGTCGGCCTCGCCCTTGGCGAGGCGATGCAGAATCGAGGCTTCGCGCGCGCGGCGGTGCCGGGTCAGGAAGCGGACATAGCGCGGGCCCTCCGGAATTTCCGGGCCGTGGCCTGAGAAATACAGATCCTCGGGCCGGCGCTCCAGCCGCGCCAGCGAATCCATGTAGTCGATCATCGATCCGTCCGGCGGGGCCACGATCGAGGTCGACCAGCCCATCACGTGGTCGCCGACGAAATTGATCTTCCGCTCGCCCCAGGCGAACGCCAGATGATTGGCGGTGTGTCCCGGAGTGGCCACCGCTTCCAGCGCCCAGCCAGCGCCTTCGATGACGTCGCCGTCCTTGACCTCGATGTCGGGCCGAAAGTCGCGGTCGGCCCCCGATTCCGGATTGTGCTTCTCGCTCTCGAAGCGCGGCCGCGAGGCGCGGTGCGGCCCCTCGGCGTAAACCGGCGCGCCGGTGGCGGCCTTGATCCGTGCGGTGTTCGGCGAATGGTCGTTGTGGGTATGGGTGGCCAGGATATGCGTCACGGTTTCGCCGCGCACGGCATCCAGCAGCGCTTTCGCGTGCACCTCGTTGTCCGGGCCGGGATCGATGATCGCGACCTTGCCTCGGCCTACGATGTAACTGACCGTGCCGGTGAAGGTGAACGGGCTCGGATTATTGCAGAGCACCCGCCGCACGCCCGGGCGGGCTTCGTCGACGACGCCTGGTTTGAGCGGGAAGTCGCGGTTGAACGGGATGTCTTCGTTGTCGGTTTCGGCCATGGGAGACTCGGTTTAGGGGACCGTCATCCTGAGGTGCGAGCCCTTGCGAGCCTCGAAGGATGGCAGGCACCGCGGCTAGTCATCCTTCGAGGCGCGCTGAAGAAGCGGGCACCTCCCGAGTGAGCGCAGAGCGCTCATCCGGGGATGACGGTTGGCGAGACTTACGAAAACGCCTGGATGCCCGTGATCGCGCGGCCCAGGATCAGGGCGTGGACGTCGTGGGCGCCTTCATAGGTGTTCACGGTCTCCAGATTCGAAGAGTGCCGCATCACGTGATACTCGATCTGGATGCCGTTGCCGCCATGCATGTCGCGGGCGACGCGGGCGATGTCGAGCGCCTTGCCGCAATTGTTGCGCTTGACGATCGAGATCATCTCCGGCGCCACCTTGCCCTCGTCCATCAGGCGGCCGACCCGCAATGAGGCCTGCAGGCCCAGCGAGATCTCGGTCTGCATGTCGGCGAGTTTCTTCTGCACCAGCTGGGTTGCCGCCAGCGGCCGGCCGAACTGCTTGCGGTCGAGCGTGTATTGCCGCGCGCGCGCCATGCAGTCCTCGGCAGCGCCCATCACGCCCCAGGAAATGCCGTAGCGGGCGCGGTTGAGGCAGCCGAACGGGCCCTTCAGACCGGACACGTTGGGCAACAAGGCGCTCTCCGGCACCACCACGCCGTCCATCACGATTTCGCCGGTGATCGAAGCGCGCAAGCTAAGCTTGCCGCCGATCTTCGGCGCCGACAGGCCCTTCATGCCTTTTTCAAGGATGAAGCCGCGGATCTGGTTGTCGTGCGCGGCGGACTTGGCCCAGACGACAAAAACGTCGGCGATCGGCGCGTTCGAAATCCACATCTTGCTGCCGGTCAGCCGGTAGCCGTCGGAAACCTTCTCGGCGCGCGTCTTCATGCCGCCGGGATCTGAGCCGGCATCGGGCTCGGTCAGGCCGAAGCAGCCGACCCATTCGCCGGTGGCAAGCTTGGGCAGATATTTCTTGCGCTGGTTGTCGTCGCCATAGGCGTAGATCGGGTGCATCACCAGCGAGGACTGCACCGAATTCATCGAGCGATAGCCGGAATCGACGCGCTCGATCTCGCGCGCCACCAGGCCATAGGCGACATAGCTTGCACTGGCGCAGCCATATTCTTCCGGCAGCGTGATGCCGATCAGGCCAAGCTCGCCCATCTCGTTGAAGATCTCGCGGTCGGTCTTTTCCTCGAGATAGGCCTTGGTCACGCGCGGCAGCAGCTTGTCCTGCGCATAGGCACGCGCGGTGTCGCGGATCATGCGCTCATCTTCGGTGAGCTGCTCGTCGAGCAGGAACGGATCGTCCCACTGGAAACCCGCCGCGGTCGGCTTGTCCTTGGACTGAGGGCGCACGCTCATAAAAATCCCTTTCGCATCACTGTCCTCATTGGAGTTGACGGCCAAAATAGTGCGCTATCGTCCGAAGCGCAATTGAATTGGGCCTTTCACGTCATTCCGGGGCGCGAAGCGAACCCGGAATCTCGAGATTCCCCGGGGCGCAATCGCGCCCCTGAGGTTCGATGCTTCGCATCGCCCCGGAATGACAACACTCAACCCTCGAGCCGTTCGTTGGAGACGATCTCGATCCCGAAACCGGACAGTCCCTTGTAGTCGTGCACCGACGAGGTCAGATGCCGGATCGACGTGATGCCGAGGTCGCGCAATATTTGCGCGCCGACGCCGACTTCGCGCCACTGCCGGTTACGATCGGCTTCGGCGGATTTCTGTTCGCCGACCGGTTCGACCGGAACGCCGGCGGCGCCATCGCGCAAATATACCAGCACGCCGCGGCCGGCAGCCTTGAAATGATTCAGCACGATCTGCATGCGCGCCTGGCCGGTGAACAGATCCTTGACGATGTTGGGCTTGTGCAGCCGCGTCAGCACGTTCTTGCCGTCGCCGATGCCGTTATAGACAAAGGCGGCGTGCGCGATCTCGTCGAACGGCGAACGGTAGGCATAGCCCTGCAGCGGGCCGATCGGGCTATCGGTGGTAAAGGTCGCGACCCGCTCGATCAGCTTCTCGCGCGCCTGGCGATAGGCGATCATGTCAGCGATCGTGACGTGCTTGAGCTTGTGGGTGGCGGCGAATTTTGCGACCTGCATGCCCTTCATCACGGTACCGTCGTCGTTCATCAACTCGGAGATGACGCCGACCGGCGGCAGGCCGGAGAGCTTGCAGAGGTCGACCGCGGCCTCGGTGTGCCCCGAACGCAGCAGCACGCCGCCGTCGCGGGCGATCAGCGGGAAAATATGTCCGGGCCGGGCGAAATCGCTGGCGCCGGCATTCGGGTTGGCCAGCGCGCGGCAACAGGAGGCGCGTTCTTCCGCCGAGATTCCGGTGCCGCCATCGGGCTTGTAGTCGATCGAGACCGTGAAGGCCGTCGTGTGACTGGAATCATTATGCGCCACCATCGGATCAAGCCGGAACCGGCGCGCGTCATCTTGCGTGATCGGCGCGCAGACGATGCCCGAGGTGTGGCGGATGATGAACGCCATTTTCTCGGCGGTGCAGAGCGAGGCCGCGACGATCAAATCGCCCTCGCCTTCCCGGTCGTCATCGTCGGTAACGACGACGAGTTCGCCATTGGCAAAGGCTTGCAGAACTTCCTGGATCGTATCGGCCATCTTCTCAAATTCTCGCGTTGTACAGGCAGTGCATTAGCCGGACTCATGGGCCCGCGCCAGCGTCAATCCGCAGGGCAGAACGTCGCCGGCCGTGTTTCGCTGTACGAAATAGACACGCAGGAAACCTGACGAGGTCCGGCTTGCCATGGTCGCACCCATGAGAACAAGAAGCACAATTCAGGTAAGAGACATAAGGGTTTTCGGGTGAATTTCCACCTGATGGCATGGGCGGGGTTCGCCCTGATGGCAGGGATCGGGGGCCTGCCGCACCCTGCCGCCGCCGCCGAATGGCCGACCCGCGACATCACCTTCCGTAGCGCTTCACCTTCCCCGCTCGCGCCGTTTCGAGCAGCCTGCCGCAACCAGGATGCAGAAGACCCATCCCAGCAGAGGCACAGCTGCCGTCCGCGCAATGGCCTGGTATTGGTCCGCGAGAGCGCCTGAAATCGAGGGCGCGCGCGTCACGATGAGCGGCTCATCCAGTGTCTTGAGGCCGAATTTCGTGGCCGCATCGCGCGCGATGATCTGCGCGCCGGATACGGCAATGCCGACGAACCGGACATATTCACCGCCGGGCTCGTTCCAGAATTGAGGATGCGAGGTGAGGATGCGTCCGGAATCCCTGACCTCGCCCGCGACCCAGACTTCAACAGGAAACTCCGGTCTCCAGCCGTCGCCGACCAGCGGGGCCAGACGGCGGGTGCCGTAACTCTCGTTGCCGCGGCCGCCGCTCATGCGCGCCTCCCCCGCGAAATCGGTGGCAACGCGCCAGCGCGGCGCGGCGTAGCCGGCGACGCCGACACCGGCAGGAATATCGTCGACCAGACGCAGATTGACGGTGCGGCCCCACAAGGGGGCATCCACGACAAAGGCCGGCGACACGCCCGTCAACGTCATGATCGCAACCGCAGGCATGAACAGACCCGCCCGGGCTCGCGTGACGCTAATGGCTAGCGGAAGGCCAAGCAGAAAGACGAGGGCGATCCATGGCACGACGGGCGTGTACGCAACGACAAGCGTGCCGAGCGTCAGCTGAAACAGGATCGCGGCCGTCCCCGCCCGCAGGCAACCGAACAGCGTGGACGACGGGGACGCCGCGCTCGATGCACGGGCGTCATTTGATGACGATAATGATGATCGCATGCCGCTTGAAATTTCTTTGCGGCCAGGGAAATGGCGCCGCCGTACGAACTTCAGTGTCGGCTACATTAAATCCGGTTCAAGCGGATGCGTGCGTGACGTCACACGTCCACAGACCCCTTCCCCCGCGAGCAGAAGGCCTTTACGGCAGCACTTCCTTGCGCTCGGCGAGCAGCGCATCCATCTCGGCGCGCTTGTCTCCGAGGAGGTCGGCGGCGGCGGCCTCGATCACAGTATAGAGCTCGTGGGCGTCGCTGAGCCGGGTCACCGTCACGTAATCGGCGCCGGCTGCGTAGAGATCGTTGACGTCGCGCAGCATATCGGCGGTCGCGACGATCTTGGCGGTTGGGTTGAGGGTGCGGACGTGCCGGACCAGCTTCTCGTTGTTGGCGCCCTTCAGAAGCGAATCCGGCACGCTCAGGATGATCAGCTCCGACTTGCCGATCCCGGCATGGAGCAGCGTATCGACATTGCTGATATCGCCATAGACCACGTGCAGACCGCGATCGGCCAGCGTCCGGAACACGTTGGGATTGAAATCGATCACGGTGATCTGTTCGAGCACGAGGGGATTCTGCCGCTCGATTTCGGCCAGCAGCGCGCTCGCGGCGCGGAAGAAGCCGAGAATGACGATGCGGCGGGCCTCATGGCCGCCCTCATGTCCAGCATCGCCCTGGCCGTGATCGAGATCGCGCAGGCCGATCCTCTTCAGCGGACCGATCAGACCTCGCGTGATCTCATCGCTCTTGCCCATCACGAAGGTGCTGAGCACGGCCAGAATGACGAACGCGAACGACGCCGCGCTCGAGGTTTCGGTCCCGATATGGTTGGCGAGGACGCCGGTCTGAATGACGACCAGCGAGAACTCGGAGATCTGCGCCAGATTGATCGCCGGCAACAGGCTGGCGCGCAGACCCTGCTTCATCAGATAGAGCGGTACAAACGTCGTCACCACACGGCTCACGACGGTGAAGGCCGCGATCAACAGCGCCAGCCCGATCACCGACAGGCCGGGGATCGGAATGGTCATGCCCAACGCCACGAAGAACAGCGTGATGAAGAAATCGCGCAGCGTCGTCACCTTGGCGGTGACGTCGAGCGCATAGGGGAATGTCGAGAGCGAGACACCGGCGACGAGCGAACCCATCTCGCGCGACAGATGCAGTTTTTCGGCGATCTCGCCGATCAGGAAACACCAGGCCAGCGCACCGAGCAGGATCAGCTCCGGCCGGCGCGCGATCTGGTGAAACAACCGCGGCAGCACGTAACGGCTCAGCACCAATGCGGTCGCCACCAGCACGCCGACCCGGCCGATCGAGATCAGGATCACACTGATCTGCAGATCGGCGAGGCTCGGCTGCACCGCCAGGAACAGGATCGCGAAAATATCCTGCAGCACCAATACGCCGAGCGTGATGCGGCCGGGCAGCGTATCGAGCTCGCGCTTCTCGTACAGCACCTTGACGATGATGACCGTTGAAGAGAGTGCGCAGGCGACGCACAGATACAGCGCGTCGAAACGCCCCGCCCCCAACGACAGTCCGATCCCCCAGAAGAACAGGATGCCGAGCAGGCAGCCGCCGACCAATTGCCCGCCCGCGGCAAACAGGATGACCTTGCCGGCGCGCACGATCTTTTTCAGGTCGATTTCCAGCCCGATCATGAACAGCATGAAGATCAGGCCGAGTTCGGAGATGACGTGAATCGAATCCTTGGAATGGACCCATTTCATGCCGAATGGACCAATGACAAACCCGGCGATAAGGTAGGCGAGGATCAGCGGTTGCCGGGTAAAATGGGCCAGCAAACCAAGCACCCAGGCAAACAGGATGCATAACGTGATATCGCCAATAAGCTCGTGCATAGTTCCTGACTTTTTCCTCACCGCAACCTAGAGACCGGGGCGCAATGGTCAAACGAGCAATGTGTCACATCCGCCTGACAGGTCTCTTTCTAGCGATTCTTGCCTGCCTGTCGATCCTTTACACCCAGGGAACGCACGCGCAGGTGGACAGCGCCGGGGCCAGTTTCGTGGTCGATTTGGCGGCGCAGGGGGAAATCGCAAAGCCCGCGGGCACCGATGCTCGGCCGCGGACATTACGCTTTCATCACCCGGGGGCGAGCGATTAAGATCGTCGGCAAGAACTGACAAAAACCAAAAACACCGGAGGGCCGCGCCAGCGGTCCTCTCAACGAAAAACAAAACGGGAGTGATTGTCCATGTCTACCGCATCCATTTTCGATTTCGCACCACTGCTGCCGGCCGGATTGCCGGCGCCGGCGGCGCGGTGGACGGGCCTGGCCAAATACAGTTTCGTCGGCGGCAACAATGATCCCGACCAGGTGCCGGTCGATGGCCTGATCGAGGCGGTCAGTGCCGTGCTCAAACGCGAGGGCAGGACGCTCGCGACCTACGGCCTCGCCAGCGGCCCGCAGGGCTATCGTCCGCTGCGCGAGTTCCTCAGCAAAAAGCTCCAGCGCGACGCCGGCATCGACTGCGCCGCCGATGACGTCATGATCGTGTCCGGTTCACTGCAAGCGCTCGATCTCGTCAACGCGACGCTGCTGGCGCGCGGCGATACCGTGCTGATCGAACAGGAGACCTATCAGGGCGCGCTGAGCCGGCTGACGCGGCTCGGCGTCAGGACGGTCGGCATTCCCCTCGATGACGAGGGAATGCGGATCGACGCGCTGGCGGCGGCGCTCGCCGACCACAAGCGCCGCGGCATCACGCCGAAATACATCTACACCATCCCGACCGTGCAGAACCCGACCGGCTCGATCCTGCCGCAGACGCGGCGCGCTGAGATGATCAGGCTGTCGCAGCAATACGGCGTGCCGATTTTCGAGGACGATTGCTATGCCGACCTGATCTGGAACGGCCAGCGCCCGCCCGCGATCTATGCGATGAGCCAGCAAGGCGGCGTCATCCATATCGGCTCGTTTTCCAAATCGATCGCGCCCGCGCTGCGGGTCGGCTTCATCGTTGCGCCCTGGGAGATGATGTCGCGGATGCTGGCCCTGAAGACCGACGCCGGCTCCGGCGCGCTGGAGCAGATGGTGCTGGCGGAATATTGCGCGCCGCATTTCGCAACCCACGTGCCGAAGCTGACGCGCGGCCTGCGCGCCAAGCTCGACACGCTGATGGAGGCGCTCAACGAACAGTTCGGCACCGCGGCGGAGTTCGAGGATCCCAAGGGAGGAATTTTCCTGTGGGTCAAACTCCCCGACACCGTCGACACGCTGAAACTGTATCAGGCGGCGCTGGCCGCCGGGGTCGCCATCAACCCCGGGCCGGAATGGTCGACCGACAAGGCCTATGCCGGCAGCCGGTTACGGCTGTGCTTTGCCAGTCCCTCCCATGAGCAGATTCGCGAAGGCGTCGCCGTGCTGGCGGAAGTCTGCCGCAAGGAATTCGGCGTGCCGGAGCGCAGCGCGAACGTCGAGAAGCGAGCGCGCACCTGAGGTGACCGGCGCCGCCTCCCAGCATCGCCTCGGCATTGCCCTCGTCATCGCCGCCGCCATCGCGTGGAGCACGGCGCCGTTCTTCACGCGGCTGCTTCCCTATGATTCCTGGACCATCCTGTTCTGGCGGGGGCTGTTCGGTGGCGGCCTGATCGCAGCCATGATGGTGTTGCTGCAAGGTCGCGCCGGCTTGCACGAGCTGACCAGGATGGGGAAAAGCGGCTGGCTCGTCGCGGCGTATTCGACAGCCGCCATGATCGCCTTCATCCCCTCCCTGCAACTGACCAGCGTATCCAACGTCGCCATTATTATCGCAACGGGGCCGTTCCTCGCCGCCGCCCTCGCATGGGTATGGCTGCGCGAAATCCCCCGATTGCGAACCATGCTGGCGAGCGTCGTGGCACTCTGCGGTGTCGCCATCATCCTGGGCAACGCACGCGCCGGCGCCGATATGCTCGGAATCGCGCTGGCCTGCTTCATGGCGCTGGCGATCGCCGCAATGACTGTGATGGTGCGGCGGCACAAGGATACATCGATGGTCGCTGCGGCCGCGATCTCGAACATCCTGGGAAGCGTCGTCAGCATTCCCTTTGCTCACGGCCTGTTCAGCGTCAGCGGATTCGACCTGCTTATCCTTGCGATGTTCGGATTCTTCCAGGTCGCCATCGGCCTCACGCTGTTTTTCATCGGCTCGCGCTTTCTGCCATCCAGCCAGGCTGCCCTGATCTCGACGCTGGAGACGCCGCTGATGCCGTTTTGGGTCTGGCTGGCGTTTGCCGAGGTTCCCGGGCTCCGCGTTCTCATCGGCGGCGCCCTGGTGATGGGCGCCGTCATTGCCGATATCATCGGCAACAGCCGCGAGCAAAAGCCATCAGCCTGATCTCGCAGCTATCGCAGGAGGGAAAATACCTGCCGAGCGGCTCTCCAGCATGAACCACCGCGGCGCCCTATTCGCCTTTGAGCCCGAAAGCTGTGATCAGCGCACCCCATTTTGTGCCTTCCGCACGAATGAATTTTGCAAAGTCTTCCGATGATGACGGCGCAGGTTCGGCACCGAGGACGCGGATTTTCTCGATCGCTGCGGGGTCCTTCAATGCCTTCACGAACGCCGCGTTCAGCCGGCGGACGATGTCGGGCGGAGTACCGGCAGGCGCGACGACGCCAAACCAGCCCACGGATTCGAATCCGTTGAGACCCATCTCGGAAAGCGGCGGAACGTCGGGGAGGAAGACAACCCGTTTGGCCGCGGAGACGCCAAGCGCCTTCAGCTTTCCGTCCCGGATCAATTGCTGGGACGCAGGAATATCCAGTACAGCCAGCGGTATATGGCCGGCGAGAACGTCCACCGCGGCCGGTGCAGTGCCACGATAGGCGACCAGCGGAATGCTCACACCGGCTTTTTGGTTGAACAGTACCGACGTCAGATGCATGGCGGTGCCGTTACCGCCATGGCCGATCGACAGGTCGGGACGCGCCCTGGCCGCCGCAACGACCTCCGCAACCGAGGAAAGGTTTGATTTCTGCGACGCCACCAGCACGAACGGAATCTCGGCAAGCAACGTGATGGGGACCAGATCTTTTGCCGGGTCAAACGACATCGCGGCACGGTTGAGATGCGGATTGACCGTCAGCACGCCCGCAGCGGCAACGCCGATCATGTATCCGTCCGGAGCGGCCTGGGCGACGGCTCCAATTCCAATGTTGCCGCCGGCTCCCGCCCGGTTCTCGATCACGATCGGCTGACGCAGATCCTCCGAAAGCAGCGGCTGTAGCGCGCGGATCACGATATCGCTGCTGCCACCGGGCGGAAACGTCACGATGATCTTGATCGGCTGATCGGGATAAGCATGCGCGCCATCGGGCGCAAACAACAACTGACCCAGCAGCAAGGAAAGTACGCAAAGAGCTATTTTCCGAACCGACTGAAACATCTATTCTCTTCCATCAACTCCAGAAGATGCGAACGAGCCGAGCGTCAATTATGCACGATCATCCCGCCGCGACAAGCAAGTCAATCAAGACAAGTGTGCTGATCGTCGGGGCCGGTCCCGTCGGCCTGACGCTGGCGATGGATCTGGCGCTCCGTGGCATTGCTACCGCCATCGTCGAAGTCAGGAGCGCCGGCGAGCCGCCGAGTGTAAAATGCAATCACGTGTCGTCGCGATCGATGGAGATCTTCCGCCGTCTAGGGGTAGCACCGACGCTGCGCAATGCCGGCCTGCCCGCGGACTATCCGAACGACTGCGCTTACCGTACCACGACAACCGGCATGGAACTATCGCGCATCCCCATTCCGTGCCGTCGCGACCGCTATACCACGACGGAAGGACCCGATACCGGTTGGCCGACCGCGGAGCCTCCGCACCGGATCAATCAGATTTACATGGAGCCGGCGCTGTTCGCTCATGCACAAGGCATCGAAGGCCTGAAGGTTCTGAATCGGGTCGCATTCGAGGATTTCAAGGAAGAGCATAACGGCATTGTCGCGACGGCACGCGATCTCGATGCCGACACGACTTTTCAGATCGAAGCCGAATTCATCGTCGGTTGCGACGGCGCCCGCTCCCTTGTCCGCAAGGCGATCGATGCGACGTTGCAAGGCACGCCCATCATTCAGCGTGTCCAGTCGACCTACGTCCACGCGCCCGGATTGATCGAGCTGATGGGCAAACCCGCCTGGATGACACTCTCGCTCAATCCGCGGCGTTGCGGGACTGTCGTTGCCATCGACGGTCGCGAAAAATGGCTAATTCACAACCATCTCAATCGCGAAGACGAAACTTTCGAATCGGTCGATCGCGATATATCGATCCGCGCGATCCTGGGCGTCGGAGCCGATTTCAAATATGAAATCCTGTCCAGGGAGGACTGGGTCGGCCGACGACTGGTCGCCGACAAGTTTCGGAAAGGACGCGCATTCATTTGCGGCGATGCCGCGCATCTTTGGATGCCCTATGCCGGCTATGGCATGAATGCCGGCATCGCCGACGCCACCAACCTGGCATGGCTGCTGGCCGCCTATCTGCAGGGATGGGCGGACCCGGCCATCCTCGACGCGTATGAAGCCGAGAGGCTGCCTATTACCGAGCAGGTGTCGCGCTTCGCCATGGACATGGCCGGCAAGGTTCTCGGCCAGCGCCGAACCGTCCCGGATGAAATCGAGCAGCCGGGTGCCGAGGGCGATGCGATTCGCAGGCGGGTTGGGCAAGCAGCCTACGATCTGAACGTCCAGCAGTACTGCTGTGGCGGCCTCAACTTCGGCTACTTCTACGATCGCTCGCCCATCATCGCCTACGACGGCGCCGAACCGCCAGCCTATACGATGGCCGACTTCACGCCGTCGACCGTACCCGGCTGCCGTGTACCCTTCTCATACCTGCCGGACGGACGCCCGGTCTACGACGCCTTCGGACCGGGCTATACCCTGCTGCGCCTCGATCCGGAAACGACGGTTGCGCCGTTCATCAAGGCGATGCGCGACGGCGGGATTCCGATCGAGGTGGTGGACCTGCAAGCCGGCGATTCAGAGCATCCCTACGATCGCAAGCTGATCGTTGTCCGGACAGATCAGCATGTGGCATGGCGCGGAGATGCCATTCCCGATCGTCCAGAGCATCTCGTAGATATTTTGCGCGGCCGAACAGGCGACGGTCAGCAGTCGCCCGAAAGACAGAGTTGAACGCCGGCACATTGGTCGCCGACGTAATGGAAGCGGGCGCTACCGCACCGCGAACGGCGCCGGATAGGGCCGGCCGAACGGCACGCCGTTAATCACGGTCTGCACCGGTTTCAGCAACAGCTTGCCCTCGCGCTTGTTGTTGCGGGTGTCGACGAACGAGACCTGCGCCTCCATCAATTCCATGATCGCGACGTCGGCGGGCGCGCCGATCTGCAGCGTGCCGATCTTCGGCGCGCGGTTGATGATCTTGGCCGGCGCCGAGGTTGCCATCGCCACCACCTGCTCCACCGTAAATCCCAGCGGAATGAACTTGCTCATCACGTTCGGCAGATACGGCATGCCGGGCGAATTGCCGGAGAACACGTGGATGTCGGATGAGATCGTATCGGGCGGACAACCGCCTGCGATCGCGGGCTCCGCCACCGTGAAATCGAAACTGCCGCCGCCATGGCCGACGTCGAACATCACGCCGCGCTGTTTGGCGGCAAGCGCCGCCGGCAGGAGCTTGCCGTCCTGCACGATGTTGGTGAAGACGCCGCCGATGTTCGGCGCGCCGGAATAGGCGTGGGTCAGGACGTCGCCCGGCCGCATCAGATCGAGAATCTGCGACATCAACTCCTTGGTCTCGACGCCGCCGATATGCACCATCATCTTGGCCGGCCAGCCGCACATCTCGCAGGCTTTTATGCTTCGCTTCAGTGGTTCGAGGCCGTGCTTGGCGATGACATTCTCCGACATCCGGACTTTGACGCCGAGCAGGAAATCCGGATTCTCGGCCAGCGCCCGGGTGCAGGCGTCGAGCTGCGCGTGGTCGATATTGTAGAGTTCGGCGACCGGGAAGCCCGACAGGCCGTGATTGGCGATATGCACGAATGCGTAAATCCGCGCGCGCGATTGCGCGGCGATGTAGCGACGCAGCGCGGCGAGATTGTTGACGCCGGCGTCCCCTGCCGACACCACGGTGGTGGTTGCCTGGGCCTGCACCAATTCGTCGGCGGGAATGCCGATCGCCGAACCATACGGGTAGACGTGGGAGTGCAGGTCGATCAGCCCCGGCGTCACCAGTTTGCCGGTGGCGTCGATGGTCCTCGCGGCGCGCGCGGCCGGAATGTCGGCTTCGACCGCCTCGATCACGCCCCAGCGAATGCCGATGTCACGCTTGCCCCGCAGCGACTGGCTGGGATCGAGTACATCGCCGCCCCTGATCACGAGGTCGAACTTGTCGTTCGGTCCCATCGCCGCATGGGCGCGCCCGGACATGGCGGCAACGGCGGCTGATCCGGTCAGACTCAGAAAATCACGGCGTGAAAACCCGCTCATGGCATCGCTCCCCCATATGATTTTATGACGCGATGATGCGCCGGGACCCGGATTTCCGCAAGCCGGCGCGTGCCCACGATCCGCCCACACAGGTAGGAATGACTGGCCACCGGGCGGTCGGTGGGATCGTGGCGTGGCCGCATGGTTCGCCCGGCGATGCGTAGCATCGTCCCGAGACGCACGGTCTTGCCGCGCTCCTCACCATGAGGGTCCAGACCTGATCCATGAGCTCTCATCCCCGGACGAACGCAATTGCGTTCGCTCGGGAGAAGCCGCCAACGGGCCCGCGCGAAGCGCGGCCCGATGACAGGCTCCGCGTCGTCTCGACGGATGAAGCCATTCCATTAAAGAAGTTCACTCATGCGCGGAACCAACACGCGCATTGCATCTACCGATCGTTGCTGAACAGACATTCAGAATTCTCTTCAAGTTCCCCCGGAACGTTCGTGTCACCGCAATGTTACATCCCGCTCAATGAGGAGAAGAGAAGCAATGAAGAAGTTTGGATATGTGTTGGCTGCGCTAGGGGCGATCATCATCGCGGCGCCGTCGATTGCAAGCGCTCAGACTGTTGTGATCAAGCGTGGCGGTTATCACAGCGGCCATCACTACGGTCATGGTGCGCGGGCCGAATACCGCGGGCATCGTGGCCGCGGCTACCATCGCGGATACGGGCATCGCAACAAAACCGTGATCATCAAGAGGCACCGTTACTATTGATGCCTCAACGGAAAATGGCTCCTCGCGGAGCCATTTTCTTTGTTCGCATGAGTAGCTGGTTTCTTTAGCTCAGCTGTAGATTTCGAACAGGCCTGCGCCGCCCTGGCCGCCACCGATGCACATGGTGACGACGCCCCACTTGGCCTTGCGGCGACGGCCCTCCTGCAGGATGTGGCCGGTGAGCCGCGCGCCGGTCATGCCGAAGGGATGACCGATCGCGATCGAACCGCCATTGACGTTGTACTTCTCGGGATCGATGCCGAGCTTGTCGCGCGAATACAGACACTGGCTGGCAAAGGCTTCGTTCAGTTCCCAGAGGTCGATGTCGTCGATCTTGAGGCCATGGCGCTTCAACAGCTTCGGCACCGCGAAGATCGGGCCGATGCCCATTTCGTCCGGCTCGCAGCCCGCCGCCGCCCAGGCGACGAAGCGGCCGAGCGGCTGCAGGCCGCGCTTTTCGGCATCCTTGGCTTCCATCAGCACCACCGCCGCCGCACCATCCGAAAGCTGGCTGGCATTGCCGGCGGTGACGTATTTGCCGGCACCCTTGACCGGCTCGAGCTTGGCGAGGCCTTCCATGGTGGTTTCGGGGCGGTTGCACTCGTCGCGATCGACGACGTAGTCGACAATGCTTTCCGCCTTGGTCGCCTTGTCGACCACCTTCATTTTGGTCTTCATCGGGACGATTTCGTCCTTGAACTTGTTGGCCTGCTGGGCGGCGGCCATGCGGCGCTGCGATTCCAGCGAATATTCGTCCTGGTATTCGCGGCTGAGCTTGTAGCGCTCGGCGACGATGTCGGCGGTGTCGATCATCGCCATGAAGATGTCAGGCGCGGTCTTCAAGAGATCCGGATCGATCGATTCCTTGGGCGCGCCGCCACCGGGGATCGAGATGCTTTCAACGCCGCCAGCCACGATGCAATCGGCGCCGTCCGAACGGATCGAGTTGGCGGCCATCGCGATGGTCTGCAGTCCCGACGAACAGAAGCGGTTGACCGAAACGCCGCCGGTCGACTTCGGCATGCCGGCAAGCAGCGCCGCCTGGCGGCCGATATTGGGCGCGCCGTGCGCGCAATTGCCGAGATAGCAGTCCTCGACGTAATCCTTCTCGACGCCGGCGCGCTCGACAGCGTGCTTGATGGCGTGGGCCGCCATCGACATCGGAGGGGTGATATTGAACCCGCCGCGGCCGGACTTCGCCAGCCCGGTACGTGCATAGGAAACGATAACAGCTTCACGCATTTTTAGACCTCCCTTTGATGCCACCCAGTATGGACTGGACCTCAGCCCGTGTGTAGCGAAAACCCTGAATTCCGGCAGACGGAAAAGAAGGAATCGCCCTCAATCCCACGCCGGCCCGAACGCGGGATTTACACAGCGCTTGTGTTTCGGCAAGGCCGCGATTGCCTTTCGATCGTCGTCATCAAGCCGCAGCTTCAGCGCGTCGAGGTTGACCTTTTGACTTTCGGCGCGCGAGGCCTTCGGGATGGCGGCGACGCCGTCCTGATCGAGCAGCCATTTCAGCGCGACCTGTGCGGCTGTTGCGTCATGCTTGCGTCCGATCGCCATCAAGACCTCTTCCGACGCAACGCCGCCCTTTGCCAGCGGGCAATAGGCCACCAAGGGTATCGATTTGGCGGTGAGGTATTGGCGCAGCTTCGTCTGATCCAGCATCACGTGATATTCGACCTGGTTGCAGGCGATCGGCGCCTTGATGTCTTCGACGACGGTCTTGAGCAGCGCGATATTGAAATTGGCGACCCCAATGGCGCGGGTGCGGCCCTCCTGCTGCAGCTTCATCAAGGTCTCGAACATCGCCGGCAGGTTCATGTTCGGCGCCGGCCAGTGCACCAGATAGAGATCGACCTGATCGAGCCGCAGCTTTTTTAAGGAAGCATCGAACGCGCGGCGGATTGCCTCCGGCGCCAGGTTTTCGTTCCAGACCTTGGTGGTGACGTGCAGGTCCTTGCGCGCGACACGCAAGGCCGCGATCGCCGCTCCGATCGCCTCCTCATTGCCGTACATTTCCGCGGTATCGAGATGGCGGTAACCGAGCGCCAGCGCGCTTTCGACCGCCGCGCGGCAGGCATCGCCCTGCATGCGGAAGGTGCCAAGCCCAAGCCTGGGCAGGGCAATGCCCTGCGTTTGCAGATTTTCCATTGAATGCTCCCGAAGACTCAAATGGCCGCGGCCGAGACGAAAGCCGCATGGACGGCAACTGATTGCGCAGGATAGATCGCCAGGAATAGATCGCTATGAATAGTCTGCCCGCAAGGCGATGGGCAAATCAAGATCGGGTTGGGAACAGCGATGGGCAACGCATTGCAACGATGGCTGGATGCGCATCAATTGCCGGCGATCGCCGCCGCCGTACTCGGCGTGATCACGACGCTCTCGGTGCTGATCGTGGTGGGCGGCTATCTCTTGATGAAGCCCTGAACGGCCGCGATCGCTTCTATCGCTGCCAGTTGCAGATGCCGCCGGACTTGCACGGCCAGGTCTGAATCCGCGTATCCCGCGCCTGCGCATCGAGCGGATTGCCGCGCCGCTTCGCCAGCTTGGCGCGCGCTGCGGCGCGCGGCGGTTCAGCGCGGGGCTTCTCGGCGCTGGGCTTTTCGGCGCGAGATCTGGCGACATGCGCCTTGCGCGGCGGCAGCTTGGGCCATACCGACGCGTCCAAATCCGCCTCGGCGTCATCCGCATCCGACCTCGCCTCGATCCGGACCGGACCGAATTGCGTCTCCGGCCCAATCCGCTTCGGCGAGAGCACGGCCTTGGGCAAATCGAGCTTGAGGAACTCACCGGGACGATATTCGGCCGCCGCCGCAGGGCCGGCCGACGCCAAAAGCCCAGTGCAAACAGCGGCAATAAAAGCGCTTTTCAGGACCATCAAGGGCCTCCGAAATGACTCAAAAACGATAACAGCGATCATGTAGGGAGCCGGCCGGCCTTTGCCAGCCGGTATTTTTGGCAAGGTTACCCGCTAACTACGCCGCCCGCAAAAAAATCCGCGGCCGGTTGCCGGGAACCTATTCCGCGGCCTGTGCGACCGGTTGTCCCATGGTCCCTCCAACCGGGCGCATTCCTGGCGGTAGCGCGCGACATTGGCCTCCTTGATGTGGCCGTAGCCGCGCACGAGGTCGGCCGATTTCGCCAGCGCCACCAGCCGCGGCCAATCCTGCGGTTTTGCGGTGTCGAGGTGACGGAAGATCATGTCAGAAAATTCTCCCGGCAGCGCCCGCTCCATCCGCCGCTCTGTCGTGTATCCGAACGGATCGAAGGCGGCGATGTGGACTTCAGTCGCACCCTTGCCGAAACCTGTCTTCTTTGAAACGCTGGCGGCAAACGGGAGAGGAAACTTACAGGATGACCGAAGCGGCATTCACGACCGAGATACTTGAGAACGGCGATGTGCTGGTCGGGCCGTGGCGACGCCCAAAGCAAATGCTGCAGGCGCAGGTCTACGACGCCCACGCCTCGATCCACGACGATGCCACCGCGCAGAAACTTGGCTTTCAGGGCGGCACGATCGAAGGCCCGACCCATTTCAGCCAGTTCGCGCCGTTGTGTGAACGGATCTGGGGCCAGGCCTGGTTCGAGACCGGCTGTCTCTCGGCGCATTATCGCAATCCCGCCTTCGAGGGCGAGGAAGTCCAGGCCAACATCGAAAAGCCGCAGCCGGGCCAGACCGTTTGCGCTGTTGGCATGACCAGACGCGACGGCACCGAGATTTTGCGCGGCACCGCGTCCGTCGGCGGCGATGGAACGGAGACGGCGCTGCACCGGCGGCTCGGCGAACTCAAGCCGCTCACCGAACCCGTGATTCTCGCCGACCTCAAGGTCGGCATGAAGACCGGCCGGCAAACCGTGAAAATGGATTTCGACCAGAACATGGGTGATCTCTATCCGTTTTCGCTGGCCGACAAACTGAAAGTCATCACCGAACCTTCCGCGTATTACTCGCAGGAACTCAATCCCTGGGGCCGGGCCATCATCCCCATGGAGATGCTGAGCGTGCTGTTTCAATACCGCGCGCGCGAGGACCGGTTGCCAATCCGCGGCCCCGCGGTCGGACTGTTCGCGGACCAGGAAATCCGCCTGCTGCGCGGGCCGCTGTTCGCCGGCGAGAATTACGTCACCGAGCGCGAGGTCGTTGCCCTGAGCGGCAGCCGCCGGACCGAGAGCATGTGGGTGCGGACCACGGTATTCGGCAACGACGATAGGCCGGTCGCGACCATGCTGCTCAATCTCGCGAGCATCAAGGATTCCTACGCCAACTACGCGAGCGAACACAAAGCGCTCTATGGCTGAGCCGGCGCCCGGCGATATTTGCCAGACAAGGAAAACAACAAGATGGCCCGCCTGCCCTATCTCGAAGCCGATCAGGTCGCCCCCGAATACCGCGACCTGCTCAAGCGCAACACCAATTTGCACAAACTGCTGGTCAACTCGCCCGACATGGCGCGCGCCTTCAACGAGATCGGCGGCTATATCCGTTTCAAGAGCAAGCTCGACCCGCGCCTGCGCGAGCTTGCGATCCTGCAGGTCGGCTGGATGGAGAAATCGGAATACGAATTCACCCACCACGTCAGGATCGGCAAGGAGTTCGGCGTCACCGACGACGACATCAAGGCGATGATGGCCGAGACCGAGGGAAGGCCTTCGAGCCTCGAACCGCTCGCGAAGGCGATCCTGCGCGGCGCCCGTGAGATGGTGCGCGAACTTGCGATGTCGGATGCGACGTTCGCCGAGATCAAGCAAAAACTCTCCGACGAGCACATGACCGATCTGGTGGTCACCATCGCGTTCTACTGCGCCGTGGTCCGCGTGCTGGCGACGATGAAGATGGACAACGAGCCCTATTACAAAGAGGTACTGCAACAGTACCCGATCCCGGGAGTGGAATGAAATGCGCTTGAAAGATCGTGTCGCCATCGTCGTCGGCGCCGGCCAGAGCCCCGGCGAAGGCATCGGCAACGGCCGCGCCACCGCGCTCACCTTCGCGCGCGAGGGCGCTCGCGTGCTGTGCGTCGATCATCATCTCGAATCCGCACAAGAGACCGTCGACATGATCGCCGCCAAGCAGGGCACGGCGGTCGCCTTCAAGGCCGACGTCACCAGAAATGCCGACGTCAAGGCCATGGTGGCGGACGCGCATGGACGCTGGGGCAGCATCGATATCCTGCACAACAATGTCGGCGTCAGTCTGTCCGGCGGCGACGCCGAGCTGCTCGACATCACCGAGGAGGCGTTCGACCGCTGCGTCGCGATCAACCTGAAGAGCTGCATCCTCGCCGCCAAGCATGTCATCCCGATCATGCGCCAGCAGAACAGCGGCGCCATCATCAACATCTCCTCGATGGCTGCGATCACGACCTATCCATACGTCGCCTACAAGGCGACCAAGTCGGCGATGATCGCCTTCACCGAACAGCTTGCCTATCAGAACGCGCAATACGGCATCCGCGCCAATGTCATCCTGCCCGGCTTGATGAACACGCCAATGGCGGTCGATACCCGCGCCCGCGAATTCAAGAAGACCCGCGCCGAGGTCGAAGCCGAGCGCGACAGCAAGGTGCCGCTGCGGCAGAAGATGGGCACCGGCTGGGACGTCGCCAACGCCGCGCTGTTTCTCGCCTCCGATGAGGCGAGTTTCATCACCGGCGTGACGTTGCCGGTCGATGGCGGCGCCAGTGTGCGGCGCGGTTAGGGATTGTGGCGCCTTTGATGCAACGCAACACGTCACGATTCGAGACAGTTGAAAGTTTCCAATGACACGATGATGTGACGGCGCATCATCGTACGTCCAAATCCTGACTCGTTGTGGTCGCACGAATTTCATGAGCGGCCGCTATCACGCGCCTTGTGAACGCGAGGAGTCCCTGGACGCCATGAACGATGAATTCGACTGCGAACTGACGCTCGCTCAGTGGGAAACCCTGAAGAATCTGCGCAACACCGCACCACAACCACGGCGAATGAATCGATTCACAATTGAAGGCCTGATCAGACTCGGACTCGTTGCCATGAACGGCGATGCGCCGGTCATCACATCGAGAGGCCGCAAGGTATTGGTCAGAGGTTCGTCGTGCTTGCTGCTCGACCTTGCGGCGTAATGCCGCTCACTGGCTTCTCGTCATCAGTTACCGGCTGAAGCGCGGCGCCGCGTCCCGCCAGGGACCGGCCGCACCGCGGCGGTCACCTAACAGTCAATGTTCATCCGGCCGGTTGCGCGCGATGATCTCGGCGGCGCCCTTGTCGAGCAGTTCCAGCCCGACGGCGCGGCCGAGTTCGTGGGGCCGGTCCGCCGCGGCCGTTCGCGACGCTTCGATGAAGCGCGCGCCGGTTTCGTCCAGCACCGCTGCTGTCAGCGTCATGTCGTTGCCGGAAATGGTCGCGTGACCCGCGATCGGCGAGTTGCAATGGCCGTTGAGCACCCACAGCACCTCGCGCTCGGCCTCGGCGCAGAGCCGCGAGGACTGGTTCTCGATCCTTGCGAGATACCCGCGCGTCGGCCAATCCTTTTCAACGCATTCGACCGCGACGATGCCCTGGCCTACCGACGGCAGCATTTCCGTAACGGAAAAATCATAGGCGATACGTGAAACCATGCCGATGCGTTCGAGGCCCGAACGCGCCATCACCAGCGCATCGGCCGGCCCGACCTCGCCGCCGTCGGGAAGCCGCTGCATGTCGCCGCGATCGAGTTTTGCAATCCTCGTGTCGGCGGCGCCGCGGTAATGGATCACGGTCACTTCCGGAAACAACCGGCGCAAATAGGCGGCGCGCCGCACCGCGTTGGTGCCGATCTTGAAGCCTTTGCCCCGTGCGGCCTTGAAGGTTTCCAGCGACAACCCCGGACGCAGCACAAGGGAATCGTTGGCGGCATCGCGCGGCAGCGTCGCGGCGATGACCAGGCCCGGCGTCTCCTCGTTGCCGGGCACGTCTTTCAACGAATGCATCGCGGCCTGCAATTGGCCGGCGTGCATGGCCTGGCGGATTTCGGCGACGAACGCGCCGCCCTTGCCGCCATGCCGCAGCAGCTTGCTGGTCTGGTCCTGGTCGCCGCGGGTTTCGAACTTGACGATCTCGACGCTCAGCCCCGGATTGGCGGCGCGCAGCAACCGCGCGACCTCATCGGTCTGCGCCAGCGCCATCGCGCTCTTGCGTGTGCCGATCCGTAAGGGGTGGTGTGACACGGGGTCTCCGTTTCGAGGCGGTCAATTGGTCGCGGGATTAAAGCAAAGGGAGCCGCAGAACAATCCGCCTTCGCTCTTCGAGCTGCGGCGTGACAAAGTCCGCCTCCTGGTCGTCCCGGCGGCGACAATCCGAATAAATCTGCCCGCTGGCGTGACCATACCGGCAACCTCATCCTTCCCCGACGGGCTGCCATCCCGGAATGGGCATTGTGCGCCGCAGCATGACGATTATATTCGCGGCCTGGATCGAGGTCGTAAGTGTCTGAAATCAATGCCAATGCCTGGGTTTCCTCAGGCCACCGCCCGATGGGCTTCCCCGAATTCGTCGTCATCATCGCCTCCATCATGGCGCTGAACCCGCTGGCGATGGACATGATGCTGCCGGCGCTGCCGAACATCCGCTCCGCGTTCCATCTCGCCGACGCCAACCGCCCGCAAATGGTGCTGTCGATTTTCCTGGTCGGCTTCGGCGTCGGGCAGTTCGTGATGGGGCCGCTGTCCGACCGCTTCGGCCGCCGGCCGGTGCTGCTCGGCGGCATGACCGTCTATTTCATCGCCAGCCTGCTGGCGATCGCCGCGCCCTCGTTCGAGACCTTATTGCTGGCGCGCGCGCTGCAGGGCCTCGGCACCTCGGCGACCCGCGTCATCGCCACCTCGATCGTGCGCGACTGCTACGCCGGCCGCCGCATGGCGAGCGTGATGTCGCTGGCGATGATGGTGTTCATCGCGGTGCCGGTCATCGCGCCGTCGTTCGGCCAGGCCGTGCTGCTGCTGACGCAATGGCGCGGCATCTTCATCGTGCTGATGGCCTATGGCATGGTGACGCTGATCTGGAGCGCGTGGCGCATGCCGGAGACGCTGCCCGTCCCGCTGCGCCGGTCACTTGCCGTCCGCGAAGTGCTCGACGCCTTCCGCCAGACCGTGACCAACCGCCAGACGCTGGGCTACGCGCTGGTCTCCGGCGGCGTCCTCGGCTCGCTGTTCGCTTTCGTGTTCACGTCGCAGCAGGTGTTCACCGACATCTACCAGCTCGGGCATTATTTCCCGATTGCCTTCGCAAGCATCGCGATCGGCACGGCGATTGCCGGCTTCGTCAACGCCCGCTTCGTCAACCGTCTCGGCATGCGCGTCATTTCACACGGTGCGTTGCTCGGCTATGTCGCCGTGTCCGGCATCATGCTGGCGGCGGTGAAATTGCAGGTGCTGCCGTTGCCGCTGTTCATGGCGCTGTCGGCGCTGATGATGTTTTCGTTCGGGCTGATGATCGCCAACTTCACCGCGCTGGCGATGGAGCCACAGGGCCACATCGCCGGCACCGCATCGTCGCTGTACGGATCGATCACCACCCTGCTCGGCATCGCCATCGGCACCACGATCGGCCAGGATTACGACGGCACGCTGCTGCCGTTCGCGACCGGATTCTTCCTCTGCACGCTGGCAGCGCTCGGCGTCGTGCTGGTGGTGGAAAAGGGCCGCCTGTTCAGGCCGCATCGCATCGCGGTGTAGCCGCGCCGTGTGGCGGCTGGCGGCGGCGCCTTTCAGAGTTAAGAATTCATGAACGGCCGACCGAATTCGAAAGGCTTAATTTAGGTTCATCAATTCAGAGCGGGTCAACCTCCGCACGCTACGCTCCTCGCCTCAACTCAGGGAGCCAGGCATGCCAGCAAAAACACGGGCCGCCGCGACCGACATGCGAGAAGACATCCTGAGCCCGGCCGCTCTTAGCGCCCTGAGTCCAGGTGTCATAAGTGCCATGGCTGCAGTAGGCGCCGCGGTGATCAAGATGCATAAGGCGGAAATGGCCAAGCGACCAGAATGGTTCTGGCACCTTTTCGCGAAGTGCGAGGCGAAGGCCGCACGCATCGCCGAGCAAGCCGCACATGGCCCTCATGCCTGCGGCGATGCGACGTTCATTGAAGTATACGCCAAGACCATGCCCACCCTGCTGTTGAAGGGACTGGAGACGGCGCACACGAGCAGGCACTAGAGCCTGCTCGGCCCTGTTTGAATCAGCCTAGCCGGTGGACCCAAGGCGATGGATCTCGCGGAGTTTAGCTTTCGCGCGACCCGCTGGCTCTAACCGTTCTCTCCGCTACTGCGGCCCCCCACGTGCCAAAACCGTCATGGGAGGCGCAGTCGCCGGGCTTCGCAAGCCATTGCGTCTTGTTGCTTTAAATTGCAGAGTTCAGCCCGCATTTCGGCTGGGGACATTTTTTTCATGCGCATTTGTTGGCGGGCCGCAGCCGCCGCCACATTCATGTTCTTTTCGATGCCTTCGGGCATATCGTTTGGCGACAAGATCGAGCGGCTTGAACCCGAGATCGACATGTTCGCGTCGATGACCGGCAAGTGCAGCACGTTAAAGGTGGCGGACAGCGACTTCGCCTGCACCACGGTGGCCTTTTCGCATAGCCCGGGGGGCCGATCCGGTTTCACCGTCCCTCTCAACGATCCCAATGATGATAGCCACATCATCACGTTTTCGGGCGAGAAGGCCAGGCGAGAGCAAGACAACAGATACGAGTTATCCATCGACCGGATGCTTCTGAAATCCAAGGACAGACCCAAGGTCGACGGCTTGCCGACGCCGGCTGTCGAACCGTCAATCGGCCTGTGCAAGCAGATCGGAAATTTTGCGGCACAACAGGTGTCCAGCATCGCTTGTTCGGCGGTCGACGCCAACGGGCGGAAGTACGAATTTCAGTTTGAGTCGGACGGCACGCCTATCAAGGTCAGGATGATACGGGTCGCTGATACAGCCGTGGAAGAGCGCCGCGTCAAGGCCGTCGCCGCGCATATCGGGCAACTCAGATGCCGGCAAAAGGCCGTCGTGCAAGGCATCCTGCCGCGGGACCGCACGGCGTTTATTCTTCAGTGCATGGAAGAAGATTAGGTAAGGCCATGAAGTTACGGTCAGGTGTTTGGGCCTTGCTTGGTTTGGCCATCGTCGTGTCCTCCGGCTACGCGCTCAATCGCGGGGTCCTGATCGGATCAAGAATAGACACTGCGCAACTGAGCGACGCCTATCCGGTGCCGTTCTACAAGAAACACTGCACATATTTGTTCTTCAACGGCGTCCAGCACGTATGGACGAGTTCCGAATCCACCAGGGCGGAGGCTGAAAGCAGCTCCTGTGCATCGCTGAAAAACGAACCGGTCATTCGCCGGCGCCGCAAGCCTTCCGACGCCTAGCGGTCGTCACAGGACGCTATTGAACATCGGCAAGAAACTTCTGAATCAACCCGAGCACTTCATCGGGCTTGTCGTGTTGCAGCCAGTGGCCGGCGCCGGCGATTTTAGCCAATTCAGCGTGCTTGAAATGCGACATCACACCGGCCTTCTCGGGATCGGGCAGGAAGCTTTCGCTGGCCGCGACCAGCAGCGTCGGGCATGCGATGCGCGACCACAATCCGATGTTGTCTTCGAGCGACAACCGATACGGCGCACGCGCGCGCAAATAGGGATCGTACTTCCAGCTGAAGCTGCCGTCCTCGTTGCGCTTCATGCCGTGGGTGGCCAGATGCATCGCCTGCGCACGCGTCAGCCGCGGGTTACGGCCGATGATCCGCTCGGCGCCATCGGCGATGGTCGGATAGCGGTGGATTTTCCGCTGCGCCAGCTTGTCGAGGTCACCGGCCCAATCCGATATCCTGACGTCGGCGGGCTTTGGGCGGCGCGCCGGAAAATTGGTCACGCCGTCGAGAACGACCAGCTTTGACACGCGTTCCGGAAACGCGCCGGCGTAAGTCAAACTGACCATGCCGCCCATCGAATGGCCGACGATCGCGACCTTTTCAAAACCTTCCGACTTCGCCAGACTGGTCAGGTCGTAGACGTGATCCGCAAGGCTATAACTGCTGCCGGTGGCCCAGCCGGAATCGCCATGGCCGCGCAGATCGGGAGCCACGACATGAAAATCCGCAGCCAACGCCTGCGCCAGATAATCCCAGCTGCGGGAGTGATCGAGGCCGCCATGCACCAGCAGCAACGGCGGCGCCGATGCGTTACCCCAATCCGTGAAATGAAGCTTGAGCCCCTGCGACTGAAAATAGCGCGACTGCGGCGCGTCCGATGCGATGTCCATCGGAGTTACTTAATGGCTGGCGTGGCGGAGGTCCAGCGTGGCGGCCCGGCCCCTCTGGAGCGCGATTCCGTGCGGCGGAACGCTTAGTTCAACCGCAGTTCCGTGATGTGCCGCGGATCGGGCTTCAGCTCGCCGCGCTCGACCCGCATCACGATATCGGTCAGCGCCGCATTGGCGCGGCACGAGATGCCGACCTTCTCGCCCTCGCCCACTACAAAGCCGTTGAGGAATTCGATCTCGGTGCGCCGGCCCTTCTGCATGTCCTGCCCCATCGAGGGCCGCTGCGCGGGCGACGTGTGCTTGCCGTCCGCAAAGCGCTGCGCGTCACAGGCGCGCATCGCCGCCTCGTCGCCCTCGCCGGCGCGCGCGATGGTCTCCGGCGGCAGATGCAAAATCTCTTCGAGCTGATAGCCATGCGCCTGGCCGACGCGAATGGCCTCGCTGCCGAGCCGGGTCGAGAAGCGGCGGATCGGCTCGCTCGCCAGCATCTGGCCGCCGGTCATGCCGGTGCAGGCCGAGAGCCCGTTGCCCATCGCATTGGCGACCAGCTTGGACCAGCGCTCGCCCCACAGATTGGAGGTCACCTTGGCGCTGTCGGTGTAGGCGACCAGGCGGCAGATTTCCTCCGCCCGCGGCGTCATGCGGCCGTGCACTTCGCCGGCGCGAAATACCGTGTGGGCGGCGCCGTGCTTGCCGGCGCCGCGGTGGATGTGGCCGGGCTCCGGCAAATTCACTGTGATGCTGCTGGCGATGCAGCCCAGCGTCTTGCCCCAGCCGACGATGCCGGCGATGGTTTCTTCATTCATGCAATTCTGCAACGACACGACATAGCCGTCGGGCGCCAGATATTGCCGGATCAGCATGGTGGCCCAGGCGGTGTCGTAGGATTTCATGCACACGAAGGCGATGTCGACCGGTGCTTCCCTCGCAAGCTGCTGCGCGTCCGTGACGTGCAGCGCGCGTACCGGAACGGAGAATTCCGGGACATCCATCGCATGGGTGACGCGCAGGCCGTGCTTGCGCATATGCTCGACATGTTCGGGCCAGGGATCGATGAAGGTGACATCCTCGCCCGCCTGCACCATGTGAGCGCCGGCATAGCCGCCGACGGCGCCGGCTCCGACGATCGCAATCTTCTTGCCCATGCTTTCCTCTTGGTTTTCTATTTGGCTTTTCTTCGTGCCGAGGCTAGCGCAGCGGCAGGCCTCACCACAATGGCCGAACGCATGCGGTAGCCGATCGGCGCCATGACGTCAGCTGTGTGAGTTTCATGTATTCGCCAAAACGGCCTATACTTGTCCGGATTGGTACCCAATGCGGCAGACGCAAGGTTAAGGAGAATTTCGTGACGGGAACCGCGACGGCGCAGGCTTACGAGCCGCGCTACATCAGGCTCGACCCCAACGACAATGTCGCGATCGTGGTCAACGATCTCGGGCTGCCGGCGAAGAGCCGTTTCGCCTGCGGTCTCGAGCTGCGCAGCTTCGTGCCGCAGGGCCACAAGGTGGCGCTGTCGGACATTGCGCTGGGTGAGCCGATCCGCCGTTACAACGAGGTGATCGGCACCGCAGCAAAGCCGATCCTGGCCGGCGAATGGGTGGACGAGGCGCGGATTAACATGCCGACGCCACCCGAACTCGACAAGCTCGAGCTTGCCACCGCCGTCCCGGCCCCGCAGGCGCCGCTGGAGGGGTACACGTTCGAAGGTTTTCGCAATCCCGACGGTTCGGTCGGTACCAAAAATGTATTGGCGATCTCAACCAGCGTGCAATGCGTCGCCGGCACGCTGGCGTTTGCGATCAAGCGCATCAAGGCCGAGCTGCTGCCGAAATATCCCAATGTCGATGACGTCGTCGGGCTGACGCATAATTACGGCTGCGGCGTTGCGATCAACGCGCCGCTGGCGATCGTGCCGATACGGACGCTACAAAATCTCGCGCTGAACCCGAATTTCGGCGGCGAAGTCATGGTCGTCGGCCTCGGCTGCGAAAAACTGGTTCCCGAGCGGCTGCTGCCGGAAGGGACAGACAGCAGCATCGTGCGGATGCAGGACGAGGCGTTCGACGGGTTTGGCGCCATCGTCGAGGCCGTCATGGCGATGGCCGATGCGCGGCTTGCCGTGCTCAACGCGCGCCGCCGCGAAACCTGCCCGGCATCCGACCTCGTCATCGGCCTGCAATGCGGCGGCTCCGACGCGTTTTCCGGCGTGACCGCCAATCCCGCGCTCGGCTTCGCCGCCGACCTCCTGGTACGCGCCGGCGCAGCCGTGATGTTCTCCGAAGTCACCGAGGTCCGCGACGCCATTCACCTGCTGACGCGGCGCGCCGCCAATGAAGACGTCGGCCGCGCGCTGATCCGCGAAATGGCCTGGTATGACGGCTATCTCGCCAAGGGCGACGCGGACCGCAGCGCCAACACCACGCCCGGCAACAAGAAGGGCGGGCTCGCCAACATCGTGGAGAAATCGCTCGGCTCGATCGTCAAGTCCGGCACCAGCCCGATCGTCGACGTGCTGTCACCGGGCGAACGGGTGCGAACAAAAGGCATGATCTTCGCGGCCACGCCCGCCAGCGACTTCATCTGCGGCACGCTGCAGCTCGCCTCCGGAATGACATTGCAGGTGTTCACGACCGGGCGCGGCACGCCCTATGGGCTCGCCGCCGCCCCCGTCATCAAGGTGTCGACGCGTACCGAACTGGCACGCCGCTGGAAGGATTTGATCGATTTCGACGCCGGCCGCATCGCGACCGGAGAAGCCACGATCGAGCAAACCGGTTGGGATCTGTTCCGTCTGATCCTCGATGTCGCGAGCGGCCGCACCAAGGTCTGGTCCGACCGCTGGGGAATTCACAACGATCTGACGCTGTTCACGCCGGGGCCGGTGACCTGAGGCACGTCCGCTTCGCCTGTAAGTTGCGATTAGGTCTGCGTTAACCATGGCTGGGCCGATCATGCGCGGCTCGCAGTCGGACCGTTGCATCAGGCGCTTCAAATCAGGTGATTTATTTAAGCGAACATTACGGAATCTAGCATAGGCAAAAGGGCAGCACCGCGCATTGGTTGGCGTCATTCAGGAGCCCTGTTTTGCAGCCCTTCCCGAGAATTACAGGCCGCCATTACTTTGCAATTTTCGTATTGGCTTCGGTCACGCTGTCCTACCAGATCCTGATCACACGCTTCTTCAGCGTGATGCTGTATTATCATTTTGCGTTCGCGGCGATTTCACTGGCGATGTTGGGGCTGACCCGCGGCGCGATGGAGGTCTACAACAACCCCGTCCGCTACGCGCCCGAACGCGTCGGCACCGAATTCGCACGCCACGCCTCCTGGTTTGCCGTCACCGGCGTCGGCGCCATGATCTGCTTCTTGTGCGCGCCGGTGCTGGTGCCGCTGGAGTATCTGTGGCTGGCGCTGCTGACCTCGACCATCGCCTTCGTGATCCCGCTGACCGAAAGCGGCGTCTGCATCACGCTGCTGTTGACGCGGCTGCCTTACAGCGGCGGCTGGCTCTACGCGGCTGACCTCGCTGGCGCAGCCGTGGGATGCCTCGGCATCATCTTCGTGTTGCTGGTGATCGACCCCGTCAGCGCCACGCTCGCCATCGGCGCGATGGCCGCGGGCGCGGGCTGGATGGTGGTGCGCGGCAGCGGCGACGCCCGCACGCTGCGCCTCAGCGGCGCCGTCGCGCTGTCGCTGGGTGCGGTCGCGATTGGACATGCCGCCCTCGACCTATCAGGCAAGCGCCATCTCGGCGTATTCTGGGCCAAGGGCGCGCAACAAACCGGCACGTTGTTCGAGCGCTGGAACACCTATTCGCGCGTTCGGGTGACGGCGATGGGTGAATCCGTGCCGTTCGGCTGGGGCTTTTCGCGTACGCCAACGACGAAGATCGATCAGAACTATCTCGACATCGACGCTGACGCGGCGACCGTCATCACCCGCTTCGATGGCGATCTCGGCAAGCTCGGCTATCTGAAGGACGACGTGATCAACGGCGCCTATCTGGTGCAGCCGGCGGCCGACGTTGCCGTCGTCGGCGTCGGCGGCGGCCGGGACGTTCTTTCCGCGCTACTGTTCGGCGCCAGAAGGATCAGCGGCATCGAGATCAATCCGGCAATCTTCGAAGTGCTCACCGACAAGTTCGCCGATTTCTCCGGCCATCTTGACAAGCAGCCCGGCGTCTCCCTGATCAATGCCGAAGCCCGCAGCTACATCAACCATTC
The DNA here is from genome assembly GCF_964252915.1 of Bradyrhizobium sp. LjRoot220. Classification (NCBI taxonomy): domain Bacteria; kingdom Pseudomonadati; phylum Pseudomonadota; class Alphaproteobacteria; order Hyphomicrobiales; family Nitrobacteraceae; genus Bradyrhizobium; species Bradyrhizobium sp. LjRoot220. The sequence continues at coordinate 451,875 of NZ_CAXUPS020000003.1, read as the reverse complement.
CTCCGACCGCTACGATCTGGTGCAGATCTCGCTGATCGACACCTGGGCGGCGACCGCCGCCGGCGGCCTGACGCTGACGGAGAACCGGCTCTATACCGTCGAAGCCTGGGGCGATTTCTACCGCGCGCTAAAGCCGCGCGGCATGCTGTCGGTCTCGCGCTGGTACGATGCGGACAGCCACCGCGGCGAATTCTATCGTCTGGTCGCCATCGCGGCCGAGGCATTGCAACGCAACGGCGTGCCCGCCGCCGGACTGAAAGACCACCTGATCGCGCTCAACGTCGGCAACATCGTCAACGTGATCACGCGGCCGGACGCTTTCACCTCAGCCGAATGGCAAGGCGCGCGCGAGCGACTGCAGGCCCAGGGTTTTAAAATCCTGATGGGGCCGGACATCGCCTTCGACGCGGTGACGACGAAGCTGATTTCCGGCACGGCCGATGCGGCCTACTTCGCCTCGCTGCCGGAGAACGTCACGCCGTCGACCGATGACAACCCGTTCTTCTTCTACACCGCGCGCTTCGGCGATTTCGTCGCCGCCCCGATGTCGGCGCGCACCCACAACAACACCGCGATCACCATGACGCTGGCGTTGATCGTGGTGGCGCTGGTCGCCTGCATGTTCTACGTCGTTCGGCCGTTCATTCGTCTGGCACGCGAGACGCCGCTGGCGGTGCTGACGCCGCCGGTGACCTTCTTCTGCGCGATCGGCGTCGGCTTCATGCTGATCGAGATTTCGCAGATGCAGCGGCTGATGGTGTTTCTGGGCCATCCCGTCTACGGGCTCAGCGTCGTGCTGTTCACCATCCTGCTGTTCGGCGGATTGGGCAGTACCACGGTCGGCGCGCGATCTCCCCGGACTCGCGAAGTCGTTACCCGCTTGGTCGCGCTGCTCGCGACACTCGCGCTTGCCGGATTGCTGACACCCGCACTGACGAGCTGGGCGCGCGCGGAAACAACCGGCATGCGCATCGTGCTGTCGATATTGCTGCTGGCACCGCCCGCGTTCTGCATGGGCATGATGTTCCCGCTGGGCCTGAGCATCTGGCGCCGCCACGGCGAACTGCATCCGTATTTCTGGAGCGCCAACGGCATCATGTCGATGCTGGCGTCGGTTTTGGGCATGGCGCTGTCGATCGAGTTCGGTATCGCCAATACTTACGCAATCGGCGTCGCTCTCTATGTCGTGTGCGCCCTGATGATCGTTGTCGCCGGCCGCCAGATGAGCCGCCTCGCGCTCTTTTCGGCAAGGCTGGCAACCAGCCCTGCAGTGCTTGCGGACGCGCCGTCGATCCAGCCGAAGCAGGCCGAAACGCCGGCGATGGCCCGCGAGGTCGCCGGCTGAGGGCGATCTTGCAGACGGAGTTTTCTGCTGAACTATTTCGAATCCAGCATGGCCGCGTCGTACGCGCGGATCGTTGCCTTGGCGCGCTCAGCAACCTCGGCCGCGGTCATGCCCGGCTTGTAAAGGCTGGTGCCGAGACCGAACGCGTGAATGCCGGCCTTGGTATATTCGACAAAATTCTTGTCGGAGATGCCGCCCACGGCGGCGATCATCAGATCCGCGGGAAGAACGGCGCGGATCGCTGTTATTCCCGATGCACCAAGGATACCCGCCGGGAAAAATTTCAGCGCGGAAGCCCCGGCCCTGGCCGCAAGCAACGCCTCCGTTGCCGTAAAGACGCCGGGCATCGTGACCATGCCGCGGTCCCAGGCGCTGGCAATGACATCCGGCTCGACATTCGGGGACACCATGAGCCGGCCACCGACATCATGCAGCCGCTCGACATCTTCTGGCGTCAGCACGGTGCCCGCGCCGATCAGGATTTCGGCAGAGGCTTGCTTCACCGCGAGCTCGATGGAGCGGAACGGATCGGGTGAGTTGAGCGGGATCTCGATCGCGGTCATGCCGCTTTCGATCAAGGCGTCGACGATGCCCTCCGCCTCCTCAGGCTTCACGCCGCGCAGGATCGCGACCAGCGGGCGCTTCATCGGCGGAAATGGCACAGGTTTCATGCGTCTGATCTTTCTACAATGTCCAGATGGTGCTGGCGGCACTGGCCAGGCCGCGGCGGACCGCATCGTCGGAATCGATGCAATGGACCGCAACGGAAAGCGTGTCAAAGGCCAATTGATACATCTTCCCGAGCCTGCCCGAAGCAACGAGCGTGATGCCGCTCGGTCGATCACCGGCCAGCCCCGCCGCCAGTTCGAGGCCGATCAGAGTTCCCGATATTTTCTCGCGGGCCGAGGCGGGACTGCCGCCATATAGAAGCTGGCCCGAGCGCACCTGAAACAGCAGGTTCGCTGCCGATGCGGGCGCTTCAAAAGCGGCTGTCACGGCCGATTGGAAGGCTTCGGAATCCACAGCTTCATCCGCATTCGCCACGGCCAGCGATAATATCGTCTCGCGCGATATGGCGCTGAAGAGTTCGCCGGTCATGAACGTGGTGAAGCGTTCGACAGTCCCACCGCGCACGCTTGCCCACTTCGAATGGGTGCCCGGCATGCAGACCAGTGCGCCACCATCTACGCCGAGCGCACCGAGCAACTGGGTTTCCTCGCCGCGCATCACGTCCGGCGCCCTGGGGTCGCGCTGCGCGATGCCCGGCAGGATGCGGATGTCGCGGGACTGTTTTGGAACCGGGACAGCATGCTTCAGAATGGATGTGAGATCTGCGGGTGTATCGATGTATCCCGCTTCAACCCAGCCCTGACGCGCGCCCGCCATGCCGCAGATGACGACAGGCAGATGGTCGGCGGCGCCGGCGGCATCCAGATGCGATTGCAGCACGGTGGCAAAGCCGATCCTGGCCGCCGCCATCATGCCTTCGTCGCTCCGGCGTTCCGCCAGCACGCCGTCGGCGCGATCGATCAGCCACAGCCGAAAGCTGCTGGTGCCCCAATCGACGGCGATGTAGGCGGCTTCGCTCATTTCGAGATCCGTTCCGATACTCGGGCTTTCTGAATCGCGCTCCACACCAGATACGGCGTCGCCGGCATATCCAGTTCCTCAATGCCGAGCGGCGACAAGGCATCGAGCACCGCGTTCATGATGGTTTGCGGCGCGGCGATGCTGCCGGCTTGGCCGGTTCCCTTTACGCCGAGCGGGTTCGATTTGGTCGGCGCCGATTGATCGAGGCCGCCGGCGAAATTCGGCAGGTCCCGCGCGCGCGGCAGCGTGTAGTCCATAAAGGAGCCACTGAGCAACTGGCCCTCCGGGTCGAACACGACGTGCTCCAGCAACGCCTGTCCGATACCCTGAACAACGCCGCCATGCACCTGGCTGAGCGCCACGCGCGGATTGATGAGGCGGCCGAAATCATCCACGATGGTGTAGCGGTCGAGCCGCACGATGCCGGTATCGGGATCGATCTCGACTTCCGCGACATGGCACCCGTTCGGAAAATTGTAGAGTTCGGAACTGTTGGTCGCGCTTCCCTCGAGCCCCGGCGGCATTCCCTCCGGGAGATTGGCGGGATCCCTCGCGGCCTCGGCCACCTTGCCAATCTCGATGGCGCGCTCGGTGTCCTGCACGACAAAGCGGCCATCGGCGAATGCCACCTGATCGGCCGGGGCCTGCAGCAGATGTGCTGAAATCAGCCGGCCTTTCTCGATCAACTTCTCGATCGCCATCACAAGCGCGGTGCCGCCCATATGCATCGAACGCGCGCCGCCATGGCCGTTGCCGCCGGGCAGAAAGTCCGTGTCGCCCTGGTGGAAGCGGAATGCATCGATCGGCAATCCCAGCAAGTCCGCCGCGACCTGCGTATAGGCGGTCTCATGGCCTTGGCCGTTGGACTGGGTGCCGACCGCCAGCGAGACCGTGCCGTCGGCCTCGAACGCGGCCCGCGCCATCTCGCTTGGCACGCCGCGGGACGTTTCGAGGAAGCAGGCAATGCCGAGGCCGCGCAGCCGGCCGGCTTTGCCCGATTGCTTGCGCCGCTTGCGAAAGCCGTCGCGATCGGCGAGCGCGATCGCGTCGTCCAGATTGGCCTTGAAGCGGCCGCCGTCGATATTCATGCCCATCGCGGTGCGATGCGGAAAGCGGCTTACGATGTTGCGGCGGCGCAGCTTGACGGCATCGATGCCTGACTTGAGCGATGCAAGGTTCACCAGCCGCTCGATCAGATAATTGGCTTCGGGCTTGCCGGCGCCGCGATAGGCGTCGATCGGCGGCGTGTTGGTGAAGGCGCCGCGCACCTCGTAAAACACACAGGGGATGTCATAGACGCCGCCGATCGCGCTGGCGGCCGCATTGGTCGAACTGACCGGGCCCATGGTTGAAAGATAAGCGCCCATGTTGGCAACCGCCTTGACTTCGAGCGCGAGAAACCGGCCGTCCTTGTCGAGGGCGAGCCGCGAGCGCGCAACCAAATCGCGGCCGTGCGCGGAGCTGACGAAATCCTCTGATCGTTCGCAGACCCAGCGCATCGGGCGGCCGAGCTTTCTTGCCGCCCACAGCACCAGCGCATATTCGGGATAGACGTAGTTCTTCACCCCGAAACCGCCGCCCACATCCGGCACCACCACGCGCAGGCGTTCGAGCGGAATCTTGAAGACGGAGCCGGCCAGTACATGGCGAATGCCGTGGACGGCCTGGCCGGTCAACGACAGGACAAATTGATCGGTCTTGCGATCATGGAAGCCGATCGCGGCGCGGGTCTCCAGGGGAGCCGCCACCACGCGGTTGTTGACGAGGTCGCATTCGACGACATGCGCGGCCTGGGCCATCGCCGCGGCAACGGCCGCCGCGTCGCCCTTCCTGAACAGGAACGCAGAATTACCTGGCGCTTCCTTCCACAGCTGCGGCGCATCCGGCGCCAAAGCCGCGGTCGCCACGGTGACGCAGGGCTTGGGCTCATAGGCGATGTCGACCGCTTCGCCGGCCGCCACCGCCGCCTCCAGCGATTCGGCGACAATGAGGACCACGGGATCGCCGACATGCCGGACGAAATCCCGGGCCAGCGCGGGGCGCGGCGGCTCGATGATCGGCTCGATCGCATCGATCACGGTAACGCAGGGCAACTCGCCGATCCCATCGGCCGCGAGGTCGGCCTCGGAAAGGACGGCGACCACGCCGGGGAGCCCGCGCGTCGCCTCCAGATCGAGCCGGACGATGCGCGCGAATGCATGAGGCGAGCGGACCACATGGGCGTGCAACACGCCGGGCACGTGATCATTGGCGACATAGGTCCCGCGCCCGGTGAGGAAGCGATGGTCCTCCAACCGGTTCAGGGACTGACCTTGATAACGCTCGCGCAACGCTCACCTCCTTGCCGAAGCAACAAGGGTTATATGGGGCACTGGCGGACGGCGCTACTCGGAGTTCCTGCCTCGCCGAATGGGCGTTGCCGGCCTGTGCGGGCCGGACCAAGCGGACGTCACGGCCGCTCCTGCTGCAAATCATGGGCATCTCGGTGGCGGGCGCTACGATCCGAAATCAGGCAAGAGCTGGAAAGCGCGAACCGGGCCGTAAGGCGCGCGGCAAATCCGTTCTGCCGCTGGACGGTTACTGGCTGCGTCTTCCACGCTCGGCGTATTGAGGGTGACGGTCACAGCTCCTTTTCGGCGAGTTTGCGAAACGCGTCGGGAACGGAAGCAGAGACGCTCGATGCCACCGATCCGTAGCCGATGGCATCCCATCCGAAGCGATCGCGGATTTTGTCGACGGCATGATCGGCCGCCCAGCGTGCCATGCCTCTTTTGGTGCCGGGGCGGCGTGCTTCATCGCCAAGTCCAAGCGGGAGCTCCAGCTCGACATCCCAATGCTCCTCGAGATGCGACACGGAAATCGCCAGCAGCGAGATGGTTTTCTCATGAGGGTGATCCGCCAGCAGCGCGCGCACCAGATCCTCCGCGACCTCGGCAAGGATCATGGTCGCGGAGATGGGTGCGTCGAGCGTAACCGAGCGAGTGACAGAATTCAGGTCGGCGAAGCGAACGCGGACCGTCACGGTCCGCCCGGGCCTCGACTTGGCCCGGAGCCGGCTGCCAATTCGGTCAGCAAGGTGAAGCAGAGTAGGCCGATAAATTCGCTCTTCGGCAGGTTTCCTGCCAAACGCCGATTGCGCTCCGGCCGATCGAGCCCGGCGGTGAGTCTTGATTTCCCGTGGATCGCGATTCCACGCCAGTGCCGCGAGTTTCGCCCCTGCCGCGGAGCCAAGCACCTGCTCGAGCGAGTATCCCGGTGTCTTTGCCAGTTGCCCGATCGTCAGCACGCCGATCTCGGCAAGCCGCGTCCGCGTGGACGGGCCCACACCCCACATCAATTCAACCGGCAGCTGGTGAAGAAATCCCAGCTCGGTGTCGGGATCGACAACCACGAGCCCGTCGGGTTTGGCCACTTGCGAAGCAACTTTCGCCAGATGCTTGGTGCGCGCGACACCGACCGAGATCGGAAGGCCGAGCTCCGCGCGCACGCGCTGGCGAATTGCCATGGCAATTTCGGCGGGCGGACCGAACAGATGGGTGCAGCCCGCGACGTCAGCAAAGGCCTCGTCGATGGAGATCCGTTCGACGAGCGGTGTGAAATCGCCGATCACCTTGATGGTGGCATCGCCCAGCCGTTGGTATTCGCTAAAATGCCCGCTGACAAAGATGAGTTGCGGACAGAGTTCGCACGCTTGCCGTCCCGGCATCCCGCCGCGGACCCCGAAGGCCTTGGCTTCGTAGGAAGCGGCAAGCACAACGCCGCCACCGACGGCAACGGGTTTGCCGCGCAGCGAGGGATCGAGCAGCTGCTCCACGGAGGCATAGAAAGCATCCAGGTCCGCATGGAGGATGGTGGCTGTCGTTGCCATCCCGACCGTTCGCCCTGACGTTTCGACGATGTTCTCGCAGGGAGAACACAATGAGAACGAAGACGCCTTGTGTCAAGATCGAAGGAGCGATCGCGCGAGCAGAGATCGGCATTCAGCCGTGATACGCAAACAGCTCGATCGGGTCGTTGAAGCCGCGCACCGGATATTCGCCGACGCGTTCGAGATCGAAATCGCTTTCGACGAAGTCGGCGAACGCGCGGGACAGCAGCACCGTTCTGCCCAACTGCTTGGTGAGCGCTTCGAGACGCGAAGCCATGTTGACCGCCGGACCGATGACGGTGAAGTCGAGCCGGGTGCGCGATCCGATGTTGCCGTACATGACGTCTCCGACGTGGACGCCGATCCCGTAATTCAGCGGCGCGCGACCGGTCTCGCTGTTCTTTTCATTCAGGGCCGTCATGGCCTGACGGGCTTCAGCCACGGCATGCAGCAGATTTGCGCAGGCCGTGGGCTGGCTGAGCGGAAAAATGGCGAGCAGACCGTCGCCGATGAACTTCAATATTTCCCCGCCGTGTCGCGCAATCGGCTCCGACATCACGTCGAAATAGCCGTTCAGAAGATCGATGACATCATCGCGCGGCCAATTGTCGGAAATCCGGGTGAAATCACGCAGGTCGCAGATCATGATGGCGGCGCGCACCGTCGTCCCGCTGCCGCGCCTAGTGGCGCCGGCCAGAATGAGCTCGCCGGCGTGCGAGCCGACATAGGTCTCGAGCAGCGTTCGTGCCAGCCGGTTCTTGACCCGGATTTCGCTGACCAGCGCCAGCACCGGCAACAGTTTCGACAGGGCGGCGATATGCGCGTCGTCGAAACCGCCGGGCCGGTCGGTTGCAAAGGTCACGAGATGCCGCTTGCCGAGCGTATGGTACAGCGGCCATGCCACATAGTCGGTCAGGCCCTTCGCCCGCATCTCGTCATAGACAGCATGCTTGCGGCCGAGCTCAGGATCGCGTTCGAGATTCTCGCGCACCTCGGTGGCACCATCATGGATTTCGTTGGCGGGACTGCCGATATATTCGGATCGCTCCTGGACATCGTAGTCGACGCGCGAAATTTCGGCCTCGCGCATCCCGTCGGCCCACATGATCCGGGCGCCAAGCCATTGCGGATGGTGGATCAGGATATGAAGCGACGCGCGTTTGACGGGAATGCCGGCTTGCTGGAGCCGAACACAAAGCTCACCGAAAATATTGTCGATGAAGCGCTGATCGCGCGTGCCGTTTGTCAGCCACTGCACGACGTCGCCGTCAGAATACGCTGCGACGGGATCGATATTCGGCGGCGCGTCCATTTTGGCTCCCGGGCGGTGATCTGGATCGACGGTGCGGGATATGTCGTGTCTCCCGTCGATGACGTCAATGGAGTCGGTCGCGATCCGGGATGTCCCTCAGGGGCTCGTCGTTCGACAACCTCGCATCATGTCTCCCGGCCTGAAGCTGACATTTCGAGCCCCCGCATCAGCAGATCGATGCTGGCTTCGGTAAAGACCGCGACGTCGATCTGCTTGCGGGTGCCAAACAGCATCGACCACAGGCTCAGCAGCAGGGCCGGGCTCATCACGAGTTCGGTGAACGTGCTGGCCGGCGACCCGCGAAATTCACCGGCAGCGACACCGGCTTCGATCACCTTCCGGAATTGATCGATGACCGGCTGCACAAACTCGTCATGATGCCGGTCCACCAGATCAGGGAAACGGGAGCCTTCGGCGATCAGGAAACGCAGGGTCTCGCGCGACGCCCTGTCCTCGGCGATCTTCCGATAGACGAAGACGATCAGCGAGCGGAGGCGCGCGCTGTGAGACCCCTGCAGTTTGCGGGCGTAGCCTTCCAGTTCGGGGAAGAACGCCTCGGACTTGTGGCGGATCATCTCGTGGAAGACACGCTCCTTGGTCTCGAAATAGAAATAGATCGTCCCCTTGGTCACGGATGCGCGGGCGGCGACATCCTCCAGCCGTGTCGCCGCATAGCCGTTCTTGACGAATTCCTCGAAGGCCGCATCGAGGATCTCGGCCGGTCGTTCCGCTTTCCGGCGGGCCCGTTCTTTCAACTTCATCTCGCCGCTCATCCATTCAGAGTATCCGACTGCCCACGATTCGCTATTGACTTTCGAGTCAGTCAATTTTAGTAAGTGATTACTCACTTGATCAACCCAAATGTGTCTTATGGCGTCAAAACGGCCCTGTTTCCGACAGTACTTCCGGAAGTGTGCGAAGCAATCTGGCTCAGCCCGGACCGGCGAGACCGGTTTGAACCGGGCGATTCCAATCCGCGGCAGTCCAGCAGGCGCCTGACCGGGCGAATGGTCGCCGCATTCTGCGGAGCCCAATGGCGAAGCGAGCCCCGTTGCGCGGCGAGTTGCTCCTGAGCGCCCACTTCCAATCCGGAAATAACATGAACTGCATCCGTCTTCGGACATCCGTAGCCTTGGCCATGGTTTCAGCGCTCAGCCTTCTCACCGCCGGATGTTCGTCGCTGCCGAGGACGCCCTATGCCATGGTGGATGCATCCTCCGCGCGGGTCCTCGATCTCACGGATTTGCGCCGCTACGCCGACGAGCCCGCTTCCACGTTCCAGCAATATCCCGCACAAGTCGCGCTGCGCGGACCCCGCACCTACCTTGCGCTATCGGGCGGCGGAGCCGACGGCGCCTATGGCGCCGGCGTGCTGATCGGCTGGACCGAGACCGGCAGGCGTCCATCGTTCTCGATCGTGTCGGGGGTCAGCACCGGCGCGCTCATCGCACCATTCGCGTTCCTCGGTCCCAGCCATGACGCGACCTTGCGCGAACTCTACACCAGCGGCATCGCCGAGAGCCTTCTCGACGCACCGAACCCGTTCAATGCCATCTTCGGGGCGGGCCTGTTCGGCAACGCCCGGCTGCGCGAATTGGTGGCCAAATATATCGATACCGACTTCGTGGCGGCGGTCGCAGCCGAACACGCCAGGGGGCGGCGGCTGCTCGTCGTCACCACCAATCTGGATTCACAGCGCACCGCGATCTGGGACATGGGACGCATCGCCTCGCTGCGCACGCCCGCAGCACTAAACCTGTTCCGCGACGTCGTCGCCGCGTCGGCCAGCCTGCCGGTGGTGTTTCCGCCGATGCTGGTAACCGCCGAAGCCAACGGCAAGCGTTTCGAGGAGATGCACGTCGATGGCGGCGTGACCGCGCCCGTCCTGACGCTGCCGGAGGCTTACCTGCTGCACGACGCCAAGCCGGGCAGGATCGACAATCTGCAGCTCTACATCCTGATCAACAACAAGGTGGAGCGCGAATTCAAGCTGGTTCGTAATGCCACTGTCGAAATCGCCGCGCGGTCGTCATCGACGATGACGAAAATCCAGACCCGCTCGATTCTGTACAGCACCTATATCTTCGCCCGCCGCAACAAGTTCGGATTCAATTTGACTTACATCGAAGGCGATCAGCCGGCTTCGCCGACCTCCGGCTTCGACACCGCCTATATGCGCACGCTGTTCCAGTACGGTTACGACAGGGCGCGCAGCAACCGTCTCTGGTCGATCTCCCCGCCGCCAGATGATTTGGAACCCGCGCCGATGTCCGGCGTATCAACCAGGCCGCAGTTCGCCAGCGGCAATCGATAATCGCCCCGACCTTCACTCTGCACGCGCGAACAACGAAAGCAGCCGATGTCCAACAAGCAACGATTTGCGGTCCTCCTTCTCTCCCTCCTCGCGCTTGCTCCGCCATTTGCGATACCCCAATTATCGGCCATGCAGACCGCCATGCAGGAGCAAGGCACAGAGGACGAGCGCGTTCAGCAGGAGGCGGTCAACCGCGAGCTCGAGGCATTCCGTGCGGCACAGCTATCGCTGCGCCAGGCGATGGGGATCGCTGAAAAGCTGCACGTCGGTTCGAGGACCGCGGATATCAGCTTCGACGGCGCGTCCGGCTCCCCGGTTTATCGCGTCAAGACAGTTCGGGACAATCGTCTTTGGGAACATGCCATCGATGCAAAAACCGGGAACACCATCGGCACCGAAACAGCATCACGCCTGAAGGACCTCAATTCAGACGACAGAAACAACGTCGTGGCGCTGAGGAGCGTCCGGCAGGAACTCTCGGATGCGGTGGTGATCGCAGAGCGGGCAACGTCGGGAAAGGCCATTGGCGGCGGCCTGATGACCGACAACGGCAAACTCAATTTCGTCATCATCGTCGTCAGCGGCAACAGCGATCTCAAGCAGGTCGTTCTCGAACCGCCGCGAGCAAGGACCCCGGGATCGAATCGCCACCACGGAATGCGATGATTCCAGCTCGGATGAACGCGCACTCGACCTGCCAATAACCGTAGTCTGTCGTCTCATGCATATCGGGCGCATGACCAGCGACCTCGCGCGGCCTGCGAAAGCGCTGCGCGCATTTTGCGTGCAAAACCGGGATTTTTGGTCAATAAGAGGCCGCGAGAGGATCGCGCAAGCCATTGATATGATGGTCGGAGTGGCAGGATTCGAACCTGCGACCCCTGCGTCCCGAACGCAGTGCTCTACCGGGCTGAGCCACACTCCGACTAAGAACGCGGCTTATAGCTGTCGGTTTCGGTCACCGCAAGGCGCCGATTTGAGGAATTAATCCCTGTGAATACAAGCCTGAAAACACTGGTTTTGCCTGCCAATGAGGCCGCGGTGGCCGCGGCCGCTGATTCCCTGCGCGAAGGGGGGCTGGTCGCGTTCCCGACCGAGACTGTTTATGGGCTGGGCGCCGATGCCACCAATGCGGCCGCGATCGCCCGGCTCTATCAGGCCAAGGGCCGGCCGGCCTTCAATCCGCTGATCGCCCATGTCGGCGATCTCGCCGCGGCGCGCGAAATCGGCCGCTTTGACGCCGCTGCCTTGCGGCTCGCTGAGGCATTCTGGCCGGGGCCGCTGACGCTGGTGCTGCCGAAAACGGACCATTGCACGGTCGCCGACCTCGCCACCGCCGGCCTCGACACCGTCGCGATCCGGATCCCGGCGCATCCTGTGGCGCGTGGCATCCTGCGCGTGTTCGGCCGCCCGGTCGTGGCGCCCTCGGCCAATCTGTCGGGGCACGTCTCGCCGACGACAGCCGCGCACGTGCAAAGCGATCTGGAGGGGCGGATCGACCTGATCGTCGATGGCGGCGCGGTCGCGGTCGGCGTCGAATCGACCATTGTCGGCATCTTTGACGAACCGATGTTGTTGCGCCCGGGCGGCCTGCCCCGCGCCGACATCGAGCGCGTGCTGGGCCGTGCGCTGAAGCAGCCGCCTGCGGATGCCGCGAGCGACAACGCCCAGCCGTTGGCGCCGGGCATGCTCGCGTCGCACTATGCTCCGAGCACGCGCGTGCGGCTCGGTGCAATCAGGATCGAACCCGGCGAAGCGCTGCTGGCGTTCGGCAGCGATGCAGTTTCGGGAATTGACGCGGCCGCCGCGGTGATGAATCTGTCCATACGCGGCGATCTCAGCGAGGCCGCCGCCAATCTGTTCGGCCATCTTCGCGCGCTCGACAGCAAGGCGGCGCGTACGATCGCCGTGATGCCCATTCCCAACGATGGATTGGGCGAAGCCATCAATGACCGGCTGCGCCGCGCCGCGGTTGGGCGGGAGTGAATTGGACGGGAATGAAAGACAAGGCCATGAATATCGTCCAGCCTGCCGTGCCGCTGCTTCCGCCCGAACTGATCGCGAAATTCCGCGCGATCGTCGGCGAGAAATATGCGGTGACCGATGCTGCCGATATCGCGCCCTATGTCACCGAGGAACGCGATCTGTTTCACGGAAAATCTCCGCTGGTGTTGCGGCCGGGATCGACCGCCGAAGTTTCCGAGATCTGCAAGCTCGCCAGCGCGCACAAAATCGCGCTGGTGCCGCAGGGCGGCAATACCGGGCTGGTCGGCGGCCAGACGCCACATAATGGTGAAGTCGTCGTTTCGCTGCGGCGGCTGGATAAAATCCGCGAGGTCGATGCGGCGTCCAACACCATGACCTGCGAGGCCGGCGTGGTGCTGCAGATCGCGCAAGCCCGCGCCCGCGACGTCGACCGGCTGTTTCCCCTGTCGCTCGGTGCCGAAGGCAGCTGCACCATCGGCGGCAATCTCTCCACCAACGCCGGCGGCACCGCCGCGCTCGCCTATGGTGTGGCGCGCGAGATGGCGCTCGGGCTGGAAGTGGTGCTGGCCGACGGGCGGATCCTGAACTCGTTGTCGAAGCTGAAGAAGGACAACACCGGCTACGATCTGCGCAATCTCTTCATCGGCGCCGAAGGCACGCTCGGCATCATCACGGCGGCGACATTAAAGCTGTTTCCGAAGCCGCGCGCGATCGAGACCGCCTATGTCGGCCTGCAATCGCCGGCGCAGGCGCTGAAACTGCTGTCGATCGCGCAGAACGAGGCGGCCGGCAGCCTCACGAGTTTTGAGTTGCTGGCCGATATCGCGGTCGATTTCAGCATCCGCCACGGCATCGACATCCGCGATCCGCTCCAAGACAAGTACCCCTGGTATGTGCTGATGGAGCTGTCGTCCTCGCGCGACGACGCCCGCGATGCGCTGGAAGCGATCCTCGCCAAGGGCATGGAAGAAGGCATCGTCGATGACGCGGTGATCGCGGCCAATCTCAGCCAGCGCTCGGCGTTCTGGAAGCTGCGCGACGAGATGTCGGCGGCGCAGAAGCCGGAAGGCGGCTCGATCAAGCATGATATCTCCGTGCCGGTCGCTGCCGTACCCGCTTTCATCGAGGAGGCCAACGCGGCCGTGGTGAAGTTGATTCCGGGTTCGCGGCCGGTGCCGTTCGGCCATCTCGGCGACGGCAATATCCATTACAACGTCAGCCAGCCGGTCGGCGGCAATACCGCGGACTTCCTGGCGCGCTGGCACGAGGTCAACGAAGTGGTGTTCGCGATCGTGCTGCGGATGGGCGGATCGATTTCCGCCGAGCACGGCATCGGCGTGCTCAAGCGCGACGAACTGCCCCACGTCAAGGACAACGTCGCGATCGAACTGATGCGCGGCGTCAAGGCGATGCTGGATCCGCTCGGCATCATGAACCCCGGCAAGGTGCTGTGAACGCCGCAGCGCCGCTTCCGTCCCTCGCCATCGCGCCGATCGCGGACGCCGACATTCCCGCCGTCATCGCGCTGTGGCAGGCCTGCGGGTTGACGCGGCCGTGGAACGATCCCGCGTCTGACATCGCGCTGGCGCGGCGTGAGCCGAATTCAACCGTGCTGATCGGCCGCGACGGCGGCGCCATCGTGGCGACCGCCATGACCGGCCATGACGGCCATCGCGGCTGGGTCTATTACGTCGCCACCGATCCGGAGCGTCGCAACCTCGGCTACGGCCGCGTCATCATGAACGCGGCCGAGGATTGGCTGCGCGCGGCCGGCATGGCCAAGGTGCAATTAATGGTCCGGCGCGAAAACGCCCACGCAGGCGCATTCTACCAGTCGATCGGCTATGCCGAAGCGCAGACCGTCGTCTTCGCCAAATGGCTCGACGGCCGCGAACCTACGCCTTGATGAGGGAACGCCATGACCATCTCCGACCGCGTCCGGGTCAAGGACGAGCGCGTCCTCTCCAACGCCCGTTACCTGTTGAAGAGCATCACGTTCGACTACCGCCGCGGCAACGGCGAATGGCAAACGCAAACCCGCGAAGTCTATGACCGCGGCAATGCCGCAGCGTTGCTACCGTATAATCTTGCCTTGCGCACCGTGGTGCTGGTACGGCAGTTCCGCTTGCCGGCCTACGTCAACGGCCATGACGATCTCCTGATCGAAGCTGCCGCCGGCATGCTCGACAATGTGTCGCCGGAGGAGCGAATCCGCGCCGAGGCCGAAGAGGAAACCGGCTATCGCCTCCACGACGTCAGGAAGGTGTTCGAGGCCTTCATGAGCCCGGGCGCGGTGACGGAGAAGCTGCACTTTTTTGTCGCCGAGTATGAAGCCTCAATGCGGATCGGCAGCGGCGGCGGCATCGCCGACGAGGGCGAGGACATCGAGGTGCTGGAATTGCCGATCGATTCCGCACTCGCAATGATCGCCGACGGCCGCATCGCAGACGCCAAGACCATCATGCTGCTGCAATACGCGGCGCTGCATATTTTCAGGTAAGCTGTCGTCCCGGGCTCACTGTCGTCCCGGCCTTGCGCCGGGACCCATACTCCGCGGCATTCGTTGTTTTTGAAGGTCTCCAGACCTTGCTCTCGCCGATAGGGCACGGCGTATGGATCCCGGCTCGCGCTTCGCTTGGCCGGGACGACGACTCAAAACAAACTTCCCTGCCCTTCATCCTCCGCCGATGACACCGCCTTGCGCGCGACCTTCTTCGGCTTCGGCTCCTCCGCCACCCGCTCCTCTTCCGTGATCGGCAGCAACAATTGTGCGTCATCATTGGCGACGCGATTGACGCGTGTCGAAATCTCGTGCCATGCGAATTCGCCTTCCGCGGGGCCGGTCAACAACGTCATGACGTCGTCGGCATCGTGGGCGCGGCCGTCCAGCCAGCGTTCGAATTCATCGGGCGCGATCGTCACGGGCACACGGTGATGCAGAGCCGCCAGATCGCGGCTCGCCGGCGCGGTGACGATCGCAACGGTGTCCATCTCCTCGCCGTTCGGCCCCATCCAGGTTTCGGCCAATGCGGCAAAGCCGACCGGCTTGCCATCGCGGCGGTGGATGAAGAACGGCCGTTTGCGGCCACTCGAATCCTGCCATTCGTAATAGCCGTCGGCCGGGATCAGGCAGCGCCGGCGTTTGATCGCATTCTTGAACGCCGGCTTGTCGCGCACCGTCTCGGAACGGGCGTTGATCAGCAACGCGAAGTTGCGCGGGTCCTTGACCCATGCCGGCAGCAGGCCCCAGCGCATCAACCGGAAGTGCCGGCCGCCGTTTTCCAGCATCACCACCGGAATCGGTTGCGTCGGAGCAATATTGTACCGCGGCGGAAAATTGGGCTGTTCGATATAGCCGAAAATCTGCCTAAGTGCCGCCGGCGGCGAGGTAATTACGAAACGTCCGCACATAATCCAACCCAGATGGGTATCCGTTTAATCCCTTTTAACCCCAAGTGTTAACACTGGAACAGATGAGCTTGCCGGCCGCCACAGAAGCGCGACCCGATCGCCCGACACCGCCACGCACGGGCCACATCGATGAGGCCCGCGCCGCCGTGCTGCGCGCCGCCAACATCAACCCCCGCACCGGACTTGCCACCGACTATCTGAATCATTTCAACGAAGCCATCATGCTGCTCGAGATGGTTCCGGACATGCCGGAATGCGCCGAGGATTTTCTGACCTGGAGTCCGCTGTCCTACGCCGAGCATTTCTGGGCTTCCAATTTCAAGGCCCGCGATCTCGCGATCGAGGCCTACGAATTGGCCGACCCCAGGATTCGCGCCGAGTTTGACAACATCGCCAACAGCATGACCTCGATTCTGACCGCGGTGGGCCTGGCGATGCGCGAAGCCCGCCAGGACAAGACCCGCGCCACGCTCGCCGAACAGGCCACCGGCTGGGTCAAGCCGTTGGTGGCGCTGGCCGGCGGCATCATCAACGGCGGCACCGAGGCCGACATCGAAACCATCATGTCGAACTAGCCGCATCTGGTATCGCATTAGCAGGTAGCCCGCATGAGCGAAGCGATATGCGGGATCGCGGCAACAACAACCCCGGATGTCGCCTCGCTCATCCGGGCTACCGGTCCGCTGCATCGGCATTAGACCTCCGGGCATCGTTCGGGCATGATCCACCCGAACCGTCACCGCTTTTCCGGATCACGCCTTGGATTCCGCTGCCATACCCGCCCGCCCCCAACTCGCCGTCAGCGGCGCGATCTTTCGCGACGGCAAGGTGCTGCTGGTCCGCCGCGCGCGGTCGCCGGGCAAGGGTTCTTACTCGTTTCCCGGCGGCCGGGTCGAATTCGGCGAATCGCTGCATACGGCGCTGCATCGCGAGGTCGACGAAGAGACCGGCTTGCGCATCGAGATTTTGGCGCTGGCCGGCTGGCGCGAGGTGTTGCCTGGAACCGGCGGCGGCGGGCATTATCTGATCCTGTCGTTCGCGGCGCGCTGGATCGCCCGGGAGCCGGTCCTGAACGACGAGCACGACGATTTTGGGTGGTTCGACCCCGACGCGCTCGGCGATCTCAAGCACACCGACGGCCTTCTGGAGGTCATATCAGCGGCACGGAAGCTGGTTTAGGCCCGAATGCCAGGGTATGGGCGCCTTGCTTCCTGCGCATTGAGGGGGCATATCGGGCGGGTTCTGGACCCCCAAATGCGCAAGCGCTTTCTCGCCCTCCTCATCGTCATCTCGGCCTGCCATCTGACGCCCGCACGGGCCCAGGATGGCGCCGCGCCGTTCGACCGCGATTTGCAGCGGCTGGCCGAGATCCTCGGCACGCTGCACTATCTGCGCGGCATCTGCGGCAGCAATGAAGGCGCGAAATGGCGCAACGAGATGCAGGCGCTGGCCGACGCGGAAACGCCTTCCGGCGAGCGCCGCGCCCGGATGATCGCCAGCTTCAACCGCGGCTATAACGGCTTTCAGCAGACCTACCGGACCTGCACGCCCGCCGCCTCGATCGCGATCCGCCGCTACATCGAGGAAGGCTCCAAGATCTCGCGCGACCTCACCGCGCGCTATGCGAACTGACATGCCCGTCGACGCTGTTTACTTCGACCTCGACGGCACGCTGACGGACCCCAAGCCCGGCATCACGCGCTCGATCCAGTATGCGCTCACGAGGCTCGAGCATCACACCATCCCGACTGAGGACGAACTGACCTGGTGCATCGGTCCGCCGCTGCGCGCCAGTTTTGTCAGGCTGCTCGGCGCTGAGCATCATGCCGACCGCGCGGTGTCGCTGTATCGCGAGCGGTTTTCCGATATCGGCCTGTTTGAGAACGCCGTGTATGACGGGATCGATGAGGTGCTGACCACGCTCGGCCAGTCCGGCCGGCGGCTGTTCGTCGCCACCAGCAAGCCGCATGTGTTCGCGACTCGCATCGTCGAACATTTCGGGCTGCGCCATCATTTCGAGCATGTGTTCGGCTCCGAACTCGACGGCACACGCGTCGATAAATCTGATCTGCTGGCGTATGCGCTGAAGATAGCTTCCGTTGATCCGTCCAAGACGCTGATGATCGGCGATCGCAGCCACGACATGATCGGTGCCGGAAATAACGGCATGCCGGGAATCGGCGTGCTCTACGGCTATGGCACCAGGGACGAATTGATCGGAGCCGGCGCGCGGCATGTCTGCGCCACGCCGCAGGCAATCCTCGATCACATTTCCTGATGTTTTTCGCGGAACCCGCGACCGATTCAAATGCCGGGGCGCCCGTTAACCTTTCTTAAAGATGTGCCTAGCAGGCCCTGCGCCGCATGCTACAGCTTGGCGATCAGATGCGCTCCGCGGGGGAACGCGCGCAACGTCCGTCGAGTTTCATGAGCCATCCTGCATCCTATTCGCTTCACCGCGATCCGCTGCCCGACCACGAACAGAAGCAGGCGGCCCTCAGCTACCTCCATGAAGCCTGGGCCGAGGCGCGCCACGACGGTGTCGACGGCGACTGCCTGGCGCAGGCGAGCCTGTTCACGGCGCTGGCCGAACTGGTCTCGACCTATGGCGAGGATGCAGTGGCGAAATTCGTCGAAGGCCTCCCCGCCCGCGTGCGCAACGGCGAGTTTTCGTTGTCGCTGGCGAAGCAGTAGTCCTTCAGCACGCTCCGCTGTCATCGCCCGGCTTGACCGGGCGACCCAGTATTCCAGAGACGTCAGCGATTGAATTGATAAGACGCGGCGTACTGGATCACCCGGTCAAGCCGGGTGACGACAAGTGTGGTTGAGGCGACACTTTCCCTCACCCGAACATCGCTCACCTCCTCAGCGTCTCCAAAAACCGCACCGGCTCGCCGGTCGATGGCGTCGTCAATTCGCCCTGCCACATCACGCGCTTGCCGCGCACGAAGGTGCCGACGGGCCAGCCGGTCACGCGCATGCCGTCATAGGGCGTCCAGCCCGCCTTCGACGCCACCCATTTGTTGGTGATGGTCTCAGAGCGCTTGAGATCGACGATCGTGAAGTCCGCATCATAGCCGGCGGCGATGCGGCCCTTGGTCGCGATGTTGTAGAGCCGCGCGGGGCCGGCGCTGGAGAGATCGACGAAACGCGCCAGCGACAAGCGACCGGCGTTGACGTGGTCGAGCATCACTGGCACCAGCGTCTGCACCCCGGTCATGCCCGAGGGCGAGGCCGGATAGGTTTTTGCCTTCTCCTCCAGCGTATGCGGCGCGTGGTCGGAACCGAGCACGTCGATGATGCCCTGCTCGATGCCGTACCAGATCCGGTCGCGGTGATCGACCGAGCGCACCGGCGGGTTCATCTGCGCCAACGTGCCGAGCCGCTCGTAGCATTCGGGCGCCACCAGCGTCAGGTGATGCGGCGTCGCCTCGCAGGACGCGACGTCCTTGTGGTCGCGCAGATAGTCGATCTCCTGCTTGGTCGAGATATGCAGCACGTGAATCCGTTTTCCCGCCTCGCGCGCGATATTCACCAGCCGCTGCGTCGCCATCAGCGCCGCGGTCTCGTCGCGCCACACCGGGTGCGAGCGCGGATCGCCCTCGATGCGCAGCGACTTGCGCTCATTGAGGCGGTATTCGTCCTCGGCATGGAACGCGGCGCGACGCTTGATCACCGCAAAAATCCGCCGCAGGCTTTCGTCGTCCTCGACCAACAGCGCACCGGTGGAGGAGCCGATGAACACCTTGACGCCGGCGCAGCCCGGCGCGCGCTCCAGTTCCGGCAGATCGGCGACGTTGTCGCGGGTACCGCCGATGAAGAACGAAAAATCGCAATGCATACGGTGATGCGCGCGCTTGATCTTGTCGGTGAAGGCCGCCCCGGTGACCGTCAGCGGATCGGTGTTCGGCATTTCGAACACCGCAGTGACCCCGCCCATCACGGCGCTGCGCGATCCCGTTTCCAGATCTTCCTTCTGGGTCAGGCCCGGTTCGCGGAAATGCACCTGGGTGTCGATCACGCCGGGCAGGATGTGCAGGCCTTTGCAGTCGATCGTCTCGGCGGCGGAGGCCTGCCCGAGCCCGCCGATCGCGGCGATCCGGCCGTTGGAAATGCCGATGTCGCGGACGCCCTCGCCGTCCTGATTGACCACGGTGCCGGATTTTAGAATGGTATCAAATCGCTGATTCATCGGTCCTCGACGCCCGCTTTAGGCTGCCTCTCGGGGTTGTTGACGGCACCTTAGCGCCTTAACTTCCCATGTGATATCCGGCACCAGTGTTTCCCCAGGAACTTGACGAAAAGCTCGAAACAGCACCTCCAAAATAGGCCTCTTAAGTCCATGAAAGCAGCGTTTCTTACCGACCGGGGCGTGGTCAAGGTTTCGGGCGAGGACGCCCGCAACTTCCTCAACGGGCTCGTCACCACCGACGTCACGCTGCTGCGCCCCGGCCTTGGCCGGTTCGGCGCGCTGCTGACGCCGCAGGGCAAAATTATCGCGGATTTTCTCATCACGGAGGCCCCGGACGGACATGGCGGCGGGTTCCTGATCGATGTCCCCCGCCCACTGGCAAAAGGCCTCACCGACAAGCTCGGCTTCTACAAGCTGCGCGCCAAGGTCGCGGTGGAAAACCTCTCCGACAGCCTCGGCGTGCTCGCGGTGTGGGATGGCGAGCCCGCAATGAAGCCTGACCTTTCGTTCACCGACCCGCGCAATGCGACGCTCGGCTGGCGCATCCTCATTCCCCAGGAGCTCAAGCAGAAGGTCGCTGATCTCTGCGGCGCTGATCTCGTCGATGAAGCCGCTTATGAGGTGCATCGCATCGCGATCGGCGTGCCGCGCGGCGGGCTGGATTTCATGTACAGCAACGCGTTTCCGCACGAGACCAATATGGACCGCCTGCACGGCATCGATTTCGACAAGGGCTGTTACGTCGGACAAGAGGTCGTCTCCCGGATGCAGCATCGCGGCACCGCGCGCACCCGCGCGCTTCGGGTCACGCTGGAGGATTTTTCGCCGGAAGCCGGCATTCCCGTCGTCGCCGGCGACAAGCCGGTCGGCACCATGGGATCGACCGCGGGCGGCCATGGCATCGCGCTGCTGCGGACCGATCGCGTCGCCGACGCGCTCGACGCCGGCCTGACGCTGTCGGCGGGCGGGCTTGCGATCCGCCTCACCGATCCGAACGACGTGCGCACCCCGCCGAAGCAGACCGTCGCATGAGCAAAGCCGCCCGCCTGCACGCCGACGGCAAGATGCGATGCCCATGGCCGGGCGAAGATCCGTTCTACATGGCCTATCACGACACCGAATGGGGCGTGCCCGAATATGACAACCGCGCGCTGTATGAAAAGCTGATCCTCGACGGTTTTCAGGCCGGATTGTCCTGGATCACCATCCTGCGCAAGCGCGACAATTTTCGCAAAGCCTTCGATGATTTCCAGCCCGAAAAGATCGCGCGCTACAATGCGAAGAAAGTCCATGCGCTGATGAACGATGCCGGCATCGTCCGTAACCGCGCCAAGATCGAAGGCGCCATCAACAGCGCCAAGGGCTATCTCAAGATCATGGAAGAAGGCGCGGGTTTTTCGAAGTTCCTGTGGGATTTCGTCGACGGCAAGCCGAAGGTCAATCAATTCAAGACCACCGCGAGCGTGCCGGCCTCGACGCCGCTCTCGATCACGATTTCCAAGGAACTCGGCGCGCGCGGATTCAAATTCGTCGGCCCGACCATTGTCTACGCCTTCATGCAGGCCACCGGCATGGTCAACGACCATCTGGTGACGTGCTTCTGCCACGAGAGCTGCAGCGGTCAACATCGCAAGCCCCGCCTCAAGGTCAAATGAAGCAGCGAAATTCCGATGTCGCGACCCGGGCCTGGCAGCGGATGCTGTCGGGACGGCGGCTCGATCTGCTCGACCCCTCGCCGCTCGATATCGAGGTCGCCGACATCGCCCATGGGCTGGCGCGCGTCGCGCGCTGGAACGGCCAGACCAGCGGCGCGCATATATTTTCGGTGGCGCAGCATACGTTGCTGGTCGAAGCCGTGCTGCGCCAGCAGATGCCCCGCGTCGATCTGAAATTCCGGCTCGCCGCATTGCTGCACGACGCGCCGGAATATGTCATCGGCGACATGATCTCGCCGTTCAAGGCGGTCATCGGCGGCGATTACAAGGTGGTGGAAAAACGCCTGCTGGCCGCGATCCACATCCGCTTCGGTCTGCCGCCGGTACTGACCGAGACAATCACGCAGGCGATCAAGGCCGCGGACCGCGGTGCGGCCTATCTCGAAGCTACGCGTCTGGCGGGTTTTGCGGAGGCCGAGGCAAAACGTTTGTTTGGGAGGGATCCCGGCCTGCCAGAGCCGACCGTGCGCGAATATCTGACGCCATGGACCGCGGCCAAGGCAGAGAAGCAGTTTCTGGCAAGGTTCGGTGCGGTGGCGTCGTAGGGGCTGCGTTCCGAGCTCCATCACCTCGTCGTCCCGGCGAACGCGCGGCCCCACATTCCGCTGTCATACCCGCGAAGGCGGGTATCCAGTACGCCGCGGCTTCTCGGTTCAATCATCAGCGTCTCTGGATACTGGATCACCCGCCTGCGCGGGTGATGGCAGCGTGGGTGTAACGGCAAACGCAACTTCGCGATCTCGCGGCGCATTGCGCCCGAGCTTTGCCAGAAATTCCTTGCCCTAGATCTCAGACAAGGGAGCCGTCCGTGGAACAGATTATCCGAATTGGAATGGATACGTCGAAGTATATTTTTCAGGTGCATGGGGTGGATGCAGCGGAGCGTCCGGTATTGTGCAAGCGGCTGGGGCGCAAGCAGATGCTGGAATTTTTTGCCAAGCTGCCTCCGACCGTGATCGGGATGGAGGCTTGCGGAGCCTCGCACTACTGGGCACGGGAACTTAAACGGATCGGCCACGAGGTGAAGCTGATCGCGCCGCAACACGTGAAGCCCTACGTCAAGCGCAACAAGAACGACGGGCGGGACGCCGAGGGGTTGTGCGAGGCGATGAGCCGGCCGACGATGCGGTTCGCATTGCGGAAGACGGGAGCAGCAGGCGGCGCTAATGCTGCAGGAGTTCGCCAGCAACTGATGACCGACGAACCCAGCTCAGCAACGCAATCCGCGGTTATGCGGCGGAGTTCGGCTTGATCACAGGGTTCCGTCAAGGTAGAGCCCTTGGCGATCGCGGGATGAGCCTGCTGGCGCCTGCAAGAGATAAGGCGCTGCAGGCCGCGACTATGCGGTTGCGCCGAACGAAGGCGGTCGAGGCCTGGTCGAAGGCCTCAAGACCTCGCGACGCCGACAGCGCCGTCGCTTGACAAGACCTTCCGGGCATCGGGCCACCGCGCCACGGCGTTGGTCATGGCGCCCGACGGGCTGTACCTGTCTTGCCGGCATTTTGCCGCCTGGATCGGGCTGACCCCAGATCATCCACCCGCCGGCAAGACCCGCCTCGGCAAGATCACCCGCGCCGGGGATGAAAGGCTGCGCAGTGTTCTGGTGGCGGGGGCCACCTCCGGTGATCCAGCAGGCGATGAAGGGCCGCGGCCGTCCGTCAGCTTGGCTGGTCGCTGCTGGCGCGCAAACCGCCGAAGCCTGCCGCGGCGCTCGCCAACAAGAACGCCCGCATCGTCTGGAAGCTGATGACGACGGGCGAGATTACGATGGCGCACGGATGCCCGAGGCATCGGTGGCTGCTGCCGCTTAAGAGATCGGCCGGTCGGGTTCGCCTGACCGGCTGAGCCGGAGCTGCAAGAGGAGGAGATGGTAGGATCAGATTGATCCAAGGTGCGAGACAATCCGTGGGACCCATTGGCCTGTAAAGGTCGCTGGCGTGTTTGGAACTCGCGTCGCGGAAAACCATCTTGGCCAGCGGCCACCAACCGCATCAACAGGCCGGACATATGGATGCAAGCGATCCGATCAGACCATCAAAAAACTCTTGTGGCACGGGGGCCGTCCACATATGGGTCCCTGCGTTCGCACATAGGCGCTAAAATAGACTTGCGGGACGGAATCGCTTGTGATTCTAGCGTGCCATGAGACACGAATCGCTTGTGAATGAAGACTGGGCGGGCATCGTTGCGCCTTGGCGGCATGAATCGCTTAGAAGTTACGGCGCAGGAGACGAAGGCGTTCCAGCGACCGCGTGAGATCACCAATGCGGTGGATTTGCAGCGCTGATCCGGCCTATTGTCTGGGCGAATGGGGGTTGCGATCGACCGCCGCATGGGCGGCGTCGGTGGGGCTTGTCGATATTTCCAATGTAGCTCTGCTGTATCGCTTGCGTCAGGTGCGGAGATTGGCTCGCGATGCTGGTGGGTCATGCGCTTGCTAACGCCGCCCGCAAGCCAGCCGGCGACGCTTGATCCGTATTATCGACGCCACTTCGGTGCCGAAGAAGGACCGGGCGCCATGAAGAAGAACGGGTGTGGCGGATTCACAGCGCGTTCGACCTTCCACAGGAGCGTTTGCCGATTTCAGCGGCCGATCAGCAGGCTGGCGAGACGCTGGATCGGATACCGGCGGTGGCGGGCGAGATCCGCCTTGCCGATCGCGCCTATTACAACCGGACCGCATGGCGACGCTGCTCGCAGCCGGCGCAGACTTCGTGATCCGGGCCGGTTGGAAGAGCGCACGTTGGCTCGATCGCGAAGGCAATGAGTTCGATCTTGTCGCCGAGTTGCGCGTATCGGCCCGCGGCCTGATCGATCGGCTGATCTGGATAAAGCGCAAGGGCGGCGCACCTCTCGCCCTGCGTTTGGTCGCGCCAAGAAGCCGGCAAGCTGCAGCGGAAGCGCGACGCAAAGCGCGCCGAGATGCACAGCGAGGAGGCCACCAGATCTCGAAGCAAACGCTTGACGCTGCAGATTGGGTGATCTTGGTAACCTCACTCAAGCAGAAGGACTTCGCAACTGCGGATGTTCTTGCCCTCTATCGTCTGCGATGGCGGATCGAACTCAGGTTCAAGCGGTTGAAGGCTGATCGGACTGAAGGACCACCCGGAACCGACGAACGCTCCGCCAGACCTCATGTTCTGGCCCATTTGCTGACTATTCTACTGCTTCAGACGCTCATCGACGAACTTGAGGCCTCTCCCCGTCAGAAGCCGCCTGGCAACGCCTGGAGTCGGCGATTGCTCCAGCATCTCGTCGCCTGCTGCGCTCAAGCCGTGATCCCACAGCCCGATGAGCTGTCTGCGCCGATCAATCGCGCTCTCTCAACGCCATCTTCGCGAGCCGCCAAGGAGAAAACGCCGGTATCAAACTATGCTCCGACTATCTTAGCGCCTATGTGCGAACCGCGGGACGACGTGGTGAGATTTCAATTCAATTGTCAAACAGCCAGAGGATGTGAGTTCGCGATCTCGCGGCGCTTGATCGCCCGAGCTTTGCCAGAAATTCCTTGCCCTCTCACAAGAGGGCGCAGGGAAGACCGGGTGCGCGCTGCACCCGCGGTCCCGTGTGCGGTTTGTAGATAGAAAGCTGCACACGAGCATACAGGGCAGCGGAGAACACCCGGCCTTCCCTGCGCAATGGCTTTACGGCTTATAACGAGCTCTCCCCGGAGAACGGCTCTTTTGCCTCCGTTGCGCCCTGAAAACTATTGCCTCCAGGTGCATTGACGCCAGCACCGCGGCGTCAGGACCACACGTCTTCGCCGTACGCTTCGGCGCCTTTGGTCAAGGGCACCGTCACGTCCATCGCTACCCGTCCAACGTCCGTGACCACGGCCGACGCCCTTCTGACTAGGACGGGATGGCCAAGGATATATCCCTGAGTCGCAATTCTGTAAAAGCGAAATATTTTTTATTTCGGGGCTTGACACGATTTCTGACAAACGGAAGTGATTTGCCCGTCGGGTTGATTTGTCGCACCCTAATCGGCAGTTGGCACCGGGAATACTTGCGCGGGACATGCGCCAAGGAATCCGCCGAGCTCGGCTACTTTGGAAAGTACACTCGCCGGAAACGGGTTAGATGTCGGCGCGTACCGATGCGTTGGTGTCGAAGGCAGAAACCGGAAAAATGCCTACGTCCATCATCTCCGTTGCGTCCGGTTGTCATCCAGCGAGCGCCTTTGTCAACGCTGCTTGGTCGATTTGGTTCTCTGGTACGATGATCGGCGAGTGAAGCTACATCTCTCCAGGTCTTGCGCGGATCGCAGCGCGGAGGGAACGTACATCGGGATAATTCCTGGGTCTAAAGACTGTAACCCCGGCGGAACCCGCTTTGACCGGCCCCCGCACCGGCCTATAATGGCGACCACGCAGGGACGCTCCGCACCGGACGTTCCCCCAGAAGGATCGCCATGCTTCACGTCTGCTCGCTCGCCGCCCTTCCCGACACTGTCAAGGCCACCGGCGCCAGCCATGTTCTCACCGTGATGGCCAATGTCGATCAGGTGATGCGGCCGGAATCGGTGCTCGAGGCCAACCATTTGCGGGTGTCGATGGACGACATCACCGAGGCGATGGACGGCTTTCTCGCACCGTCGGACGCGCATATCGAGAAGGTGCTGAACTTCGTGCGGGGCTGGGACCGCAGCGCGCCGATGGTGGTGCATTGCTATGCCGGCATCAGCCGGTCGACCGCCAGCGCCTTTGCCGCCGCCTGCATGCTCAATCCGCACCGCGACGAGATTTCGATCGCCCGGCAGATCCGCGCCGCCTCCCCGATCGCCCAGCCCAACCGGCTGATCGTCAGCCTCGCCGACAAGGCGCTGGGGCGCGAGGGGCGGATGCTGCGGGCGCTGGACGAGATGGGCCCGGGCAGCATGACCGTCGAAGGCCGCCCGTTTCGCGTGGATCTCGAATAGCGTGCCAAAACGCCGCCGTCCGGGGGGCGGTTTGAACTTTTTCCGGGCAGACCTGCACTCACAGCATTGCGACGGGCCGCATCGAGGCGGTTGACGTTTCTGCGCGCCCGCCTGGAGGCCTGATGTTCGACGAGATTGCAATTCTTCCGTTCCTGTTCGCCATTGTCGCCATCATCATTGCCGTCAAGGCGATGAACCAGATCGCGGAGTTGCGAAGGCGGCTGGACAGGATGGAAGCGACGGCGGCGCTCGCCAGGCCCGTCCCGCCACCGCTTCCCCAAATGTTCGAGCAGGACAGCGCGCCCACCTCGCCCGGCATCGCGGCCGAGCCGCCGCCGATCGCGCCTGAGGCCGAGCCGGTCCCTCCCGCCGCCGGGCCGCAAACCGATGCGCCGACCGAGACCGCGGCTGGCAAGGCTGACGGCCCGCCGGCCGCGCCGCCGCCGCCCCTCCCGCAACCCGATCGCGGTTTCGAGGAAACCATCGGCACCCGCTGGGTGGTGTGGATCGGCGGCCTGACGCTGGCGCTCGGCGGCATCTTCATGGTGCGCTATTCGATCGAAGCCAACCTGATCAGCGACGAGGTTCGGGTATTCCTCGGCGGCCTGTTCGCGCTGGCGCTGCTCGCCGCGGGCGAGTGGACGCGGCGCAAGGAGAGCGTTTCGACGATCGCAGCCCTGCCGATCGCCAACATCCCCGCGATCCTGACCGCCGCCGGCACGGTGGTGGCCTTTGCGACCGTGTATGTCGCCTATGCGGTGTACGGCTTCCTGGTGCCTGCCACCGCATTCGTGCTGCTCGGCATCGTGGCGATGGGCACGCTGGCCGCGGCACTGCTGCACGGGCCGGCGCTGGCCGGTCTCGGTGTCGCCGCCGCCTTCGTCACCCCGATCCTGGTCTCCTCCGACAAGCCGGACTTCTGGGCGCTCTACATCTATCTCGCGATCGTCACTGCGGCAGCCTTTGGTCTGGCACGGGTGCGGATGTGGCGCTGGCTTGCGGTCACCACGATCGTGTTCGCGCTGCTGTGGACCTTCCCGTGCCTGCAATGCGGCCCCTCGATGGTCGCGCCGCACGCGTTCCACGTGATCGCGGGCTTCATCCTCGCCGCGCTGCTGGTGGTGTGCGGGTTCATGTTCGGGCCTGCAGCGCAAGAAGGCGAGATCGAGCCGATTTCGTCCGGTTCGCTCGCCGCGTACCTGTTCGGCGCGACGTTGATCGTGCTGAACAGTTTCCACGCCGACGTCGCGATGATCGCGTTCGGCCTGCTGGTGGCCGGCAGCCTGATCGTCGCCTGGCGCACCGATGCCGCGGTCGGCGCGGTCGGCGCCGCCGCGGGTCTGGTCTTTGTCGTGTTCGCCGAATGGGCTGTTCGCGCCAACCCCGACATGCTGGTGCTGCCCGGTGGGCCGATCGCGGGCATCGGGCCCAGCGCCACGGATGGATCAGTGTCGTTGCATCTGATCTCGGCTGCGATCTTCGCCGCAGGTTTCGGCGTCGCGGGATTCCTCGCACAGGGCCGTTCGAACAGTCCCGTGATCCCGGTGGTCTGGTCGGCGGCTGCCGTGTTCACGCCGCTGGCGCTGTTGGTCGCGCTCTATGCCCGCATCGCGCATCTCGACCGCTCGATCCCGTTCGCGATTCTCGCGGTGATCCTGGCCGCAAGCTATGCGGCGGCCACCGAAATGCTGAGCAAGCGCGAGGACCGGCCGGGAATGCCGGCCTCGATCGCGCTGTTCGCGACCGGCGCGCTCGCAAGCCTGGCGCTGGCCTTGACGTTCGCGCTGGAGAAAGGCTGGCTCACGATCGCGCTGGCGCTGATGTCGCTGGGCACCGCCTGGATTTCGATGCAGCGGCCGATCCCGTTCCTGCGTTCGCTGGCTGCGATCCTCGCCGCCATCGTCGTGCTGCGGATCGGCTACGAGCCGCGCATCGTCGGCGAGGCCGTCGGCGCCACGCCGATCTTCAACTGGCTGTTGTGGGGCTACGGCATTCCGGCGGCGTCGTTCTGGGCCGCCAGCCACTTCCTGCGCCGCGGCGGCGACGATGCGCCGCTGCGCATGGTGGAAGCGGCCGCGATCCTGTTCACGGTGCTGCTGGCGTTCATGGAGATCCGCCATGCCGTCAACAATGGCGACGTCTATCGCCCAGCTGCAGGGTTCACCGAGATCGCGCTGCAGGTCTGCGTGGCGCTGGCGATGGCAATCGGGCTGGAGCGCCTGCGCATCCGCACCGGCAGCATCGTTCACAACGCCGGCGCGATCCTGCTCACCGGCTTTGCCGGGGCGGCCGCCCTGTTCGGGCTGCTGCTGCTGAGGAACCCGATGCTGTGGTGGATCGATGTCGGCGGGCTCGTCATCAATCTGCTGCTGCTGGCCTATGCGCTGCCCGCGGTTCTGGCGCTGCTGTTGTCCTATGCGGTGGCGGGACGGCGTCCCGTCGCCTACGCCAACTCGATCGCGGCGGGCGCGCTCGTTCTCGCACTGGCTTACGTGACGTTTGAAGTCCGCCGAATCTATCACGGACCGGTGGTGTCCGTCGGACCGACCACGGGCGCCGAGCAATACACCTATTCGATCGCGTACCTGGCGTTCGGCGTCGTCCTGCTCGGGATCGGCATTCTCTTCAACTCGCAGCGCGCGCGGCTGGCGTCAGCGGTCGTCATCGCGCTGACCGTCCTGAAGGCGTTCCTGATCGACATGTCGGCGCTCACAGGGGTTTACCGTGCGCTGTCGTTCATGTGCCTGGGCCTGGTGCTGGTGGCGATCGGCTGGCTGTATCAGCGAATTCTGTTCCGCAGGCGGGCGGCGACGGCGCCCGCGATGCCGACCGGGAGCTAGCTAATTGATCTAGAGCCTTTTCCGTTCCGATTGAATCGGAACGGGGCTCTAGATTCTTGATTTGACGCGTTTTCTTGACGCGAACCGGTACCCACTTCGCTGGAAAACGCTCTAGCCGCGCGCACTTAGTCGAGGAATTTGCTCATCGCCGACGGATTCCGCGACCAGCCGGATCCTGAACACCGGCTTCCTGGATTCGTCCAGCATTTCCATCTGCCATTCGGCGTTCTGCTTCATGCTGCGCGAAATGCTGCCGAGCAGATTGCCGCACACCTTGGTCATCTCGGCCCAGGCGGCTTCGCGGCTTTCGAATTCGGAGCCCTGGTCGGAGGCGCCAGCGTAGCGACCGTTGCTGATCCGGAAGAAATACAGCGGCATCGTCGATCTCATGTATGAGCCGCCCCCAGGCCTTGTTGGCCGTCACGGTGGGGCCAGACTCGCTACCAAGACGTGAAAACGCCAGCCCGTATGACTACGGGCGAACTTTCCCAATTTTGGGCTTCATTTCGCCGGAAATCACTCGGTGGAACGGCGCAGCTCCGGTGCGCTTTCAGCCTTCGGCTCTGCCTTGGCTTCCGACTTGACCGGCTCGAGCCTGGCGGCCTCAACCGCCGGCGTCTCGACGCGGGTCGAGACCTCCGTGCGCGACGCGTCGGCCGAGCGTGTCGACGCCGGCGCATGCAGCGAACGCGGCCGCGCCACCGAGCGGGCCATCAGCATCTGCTGCGCGCCCTGGTGACGGAAATCGCAATAGGCGAAGCCCATGCCCGACACCGATCCACGGAACGAACGGTCGTCGCGCTTGTCGAGATTGAAGCACGGCTCGAACGGCAGGCCCTTGATGGCCGCGCAAACCGCCTGGCCGCGGATCTGCAGCGTATTGCCGGGCAAGCGCACATGGCGGGTCGGCCCCGCGCCGCTGAATTGAATGGATCCGGCCGCGCCGAGATCGTCGAGCACGCGGCCTGCGCCGCGGGTGCCGTCGAAACAGGTGAAGGCGAACACCTTGCCGGCCACAAACTTGCGGGCCTCGTCGGCATTCATCATCCCGGCCAGCGCCGGCACCACCATCGCCGCGGCCGTGACGGCCCCCAACACCAAACGCGCAAGCATGCAGCAACTCCAACTTACCGAGCGCGGGCACCCGCCTTGTTGAGCATGATCTTCGCGCAAACGCTTCGCGATTGTCGCGATGGAAAACCGATACCCCGTTTTCCGATCATGCAGGCCTCTTTACCCGCTGCTTACCATACGAACCGTGGCAACATTGGAGCAGCATGGTTTGTAAAGTCTGAACGCCGTTAGAGAATTTTTACCACGATTCGACCGCGGACCTGGCCGGCGAGGATTTTGGCGCCGGCATCGACGACCTGGTCCAAGCTGATTTCCTGAGTAATATCAGCCAGTTTGGCGTGATCCAGATCGCTGGCGAGGCGGCTCCAGGCAAGCTTTCGTTGCGGAAGCGGGCACATCACCGAATCGATGCCGAGAAGGCACACTCCGCGTAAAATGAACGGCGCCACCGACGACGGCAGGTCCATGCCCGCTGCCAGGCCGCAGGCGGCGACGGCGCCGCCGTATTTCGTCATTGAGAGCAGGTTGGCGAGCGTGGTCGATCCGACGCTGTCGATGCCGCCGGCCCAGCGCTCCTTGGCCAGCGGTTTGGCGGGGCCTGACAGTTCAGTCCGATCGATCACCTCGGCGGCGCCGAGGCCTTTCAGATAGTCGGTTTCCGACACCCGCCCGGTCGAAGCGATCACGTGGTAGCCGAGTTTCGACAGCACGGCGGTCGCGACCGAACCGACGCCGCCCGCAGCGCCGGTGACAACGACGGGGCCGCTTCCGGGCGTGAGACCGTGTTTCTCCAGCGCCAGCACCGACAGCATCGCGGTGTAGCCGGCGGTGCCGATCGCCATCGCATCGCGGGTCGAGATGGTGTCGGGCAGCCGCACCAGCCAGTCGCCCTTGACGCGGGCCTTCTCGGCGTAGCTGCCGAGATGGGTCTCGCCCATGCCCCAGCCGTTACACACGACCCTGTCGCCGGCCTTCCACTGCGGATGGGTGGAGTGTTCGACGATGCCTGCGAAGTCGATGCCGGCGATCATCGGGAAGCGCCGCACCACCGGGGCCTTGCCGGTGACGGCCAGGCCGTCCTTGTAGTTCAGCGTCGACCATTCGACGGCGACGGTGACGTCGCCTTCCATCAATTCGGCTTCGTCGAACTGCGTCAGCGCCGCGGTGGTGCCTTTTTCCGCCTTGTCGATCCTGATGGCCTTGAATGTTCCCACGGCAAACTCTCCCCGAACTTTGTAGGTCGAGGGAGTTTTTACCGCATCAGGCGGGCTGCGCAACCGCCCGCGCGACAGGCGCCTCCACGATCGGCAGGTTGATCAGCGCCGAGAGCACGCCGAACAGCACCGAAAGCCACCAGATCGGCGTATAGGATCCATAACTCTCGAACACGACGCCGCCGAGCCAGACACCGAGGAAGCCGCCGACCTGATGGCTGACAAAGGCGAAGCCATAGAGGGTCGCAAACCAGCGGGTGCCGAACATCAGCGCCACCAGCGCCGAGGTCGGCGGCACCGTCGAGAGCCAGGCCAGACCGGTAACGGCCCCGAACATGATGGCGGAAAACGGCGTGATCGGGAACGAGATGAACGCAACGATCGCCATCGCCCGCACGAAATAAAGCGTCGAGAGAATGTAGCGCTTCGGAAACTTGTTCTGCAGCACGCCGACGCTGAGCGAGCCGATGATGTTGAAGAGGCCGACCGCGGCGATCACCCAGCCACCGGTTTGCGCGGAGATGCCGCGATCGGCCAGATAGGCCGGCAGATGCACGGTGATGAAGGCGAGCTGGAAGCCGCAGGTGAAGAAGCCGAGCACCAGCAGCACGTATGAAGGGTGACCGAACGCTTCCGCCAGCGCCGTCTTGAACGATTGCTGGTCCGCGGCCGGCACATTTTCCGTCGTCGCAGGCGGCGTCGCCAGCGCCAGTGACAGCGGCACGATCAGCAGCATCAGCAGCGCGAACACGGTCAGCGCCGCCTGCCAGCCGAAATTGTCGATCAGCGCGACGCCGAACGGCGCGAACAGGAATTGCCCGAACGAGCCCGCAGCCGTGCCGGCGCCGAGCGCGATGCCGCGCTTCTCCGGCGGCAGCAATTTGCTGAACGCCGACAGCACCAGATTGAACGAGCAGCCGGAGAGCCCAAAGCCGATCAGGACGCCGGCGCCGAGATCGAGCGAGGCCGGCGTCGCCCCGTAGCGCATCAATAACAGGCCGCCGGCATAGAGCAGCGCGCCGACCACCATCACGCGCAGGACGCCGAAACGGTCGGCGATCGCGCCCGCGATCGGCTGGCCCAATCCCCACAGCAGATTCTGCAGCGCCAGTGCCAGGCCGAACACGTCGCGGCCCCAGGTAAATTCCTTGCTCATCGGCTGGATGAAGAAACCAAGGCTCGATCGCGGCCCGAAACTGAGCAGCGCAATCGCGCATCCGCAGATGATGATCACCAATGGCGTCCGCCAACTGGCTTTGGCGGTGCGAAGATTGTCTGCGGTGACAGCCATGCGTTTCCTCGATGCTTGGGCGCCAGGGCCGGGAGGAATCGGCCGGGTGCGCCGGGAGGAGTTAATGCATTCGCATGGAAATCCCAAGGGCGGCGGAGCAGATTTTTCCGCTGCAGGGCAGCCTTGCAAAATCGTCGAGTGCAATTTGGGGGGAGCGCCCTGGCGTGCGAGTGCAAATCTCTCGTCGTCCCTGCCTAGTGCGCAATTGCGCATCAGGCGCAGGGACCCATAACCACAGGGCGTCATTATTGGAAGAAGGCGTCAGCCACCGAGTCTCATCATGACGGCCGCGGCGTATGGGTCCCTGCGTTCGCAGGGACGACAATACCGACCTCTTCACCTACCTCTTCACACTCGCCTGCTCCGCCGAGCTCTTGGCGGCTTCGGCGAGCTTGGCGGAAATTTGCGCCGTCTCCGCCGCGGTGCCCCAGCTCGGCGCGTCGCTGCCGTCGCCCCAGTTGCGCGGCCGGTAGAAGGTGTGCACGCCGGTCTTGTACATCTTCCTCATTTCGCTGACCCAGGACGGACGCACCCAATAGGCGTGGTAGTGCGTCGACTTGTCGACCTCAGGCAGCCAGAGCTGGCCATCGAGCATCGCCTTGGCGATCTTCTGCGCGCGCTCCCACATGTCGGGCTCTTTCACGACGTCCTTGTTGTTGTCGCAGGCGAAGGTGAACTGGCAGGCGAGATGGCGGTGCTTGTTCTGGTAGACCACGCCGCACACCGTGTCCGGATATTTGCCGGAGAAGGCGCGGTTCAGCACCACCTGCGCCACCGCGATCTGGCCGCGCACCGCTTCGCCGCGGGCTTCGAAATAGACCACTTCGGTCAGGCATTTCTCCGACTTGGCGCGCGACTTGTCGTCGAACAGGCCGAGCCGCTCTGCCGGGGTCTTGGCGCGCTGGTTGTCGGAATTGACCTCACCCTTGGGCGCGACGCTGACGCCCATCTCGCCGGCCTTGACCGGCCCGTCGGCATCGACAGGCAATGAGGCCATGATCTTCATGTCGGGATCGGCGACCACAGCGCTCGGCAGCATGACGATGGGCTCTTCGCCCGGCCGCCAGCGCTCGATGGTTTCGGGCGCGCCGAGCGAAGATCCAAAAAACAGGCTCGAGGTCTTGAAGGAGAAATTGTCGCGCGGCGGCGCCGGCGCGAGGGCCACTTCTGGTGCAGGCGGGGCGTCCATCGACTTACCGAGCGGCTTGTCGTCGAGCGGCTTGGTCTCGAGCGACATCGACACATCGAATTGCGGCAGCGGCGGCGCGCGCAGCGCGGCCTGCAGTTCGGGATCGAGCGGCGCGGGCTCCACTGAAGGCGGCGTGGCAGCGGTCTTTTGGCCCTTGACGGAAGCGTTTGAAGACGAAGGATCTTCGATGGCTGGCGCGCTGCCGGCCGGCATTGCGGGCTCTACGGGTGCCGGCGGCGCCACCACGAGGCGATCGCCCTTCATGGTGCGATCGACCTTGGGAAAATCGGCGGCGTGATAACGCGGCGGCGGGGCGACAATCGAATTGCGCGTCACCGAACCTGTTATGTCGATGCCCTGATGGCCGAGGCTGGCGAGCCGAAGGGTTGCGGTCTGCGGTGAAGCGGTTCCGATCGGACGGCCGAAGCTGAAGGTCGCGACGTGGATGTTGCCGGCGGTGGCGAACACACGCTTCTGCCAGCGCTCGGCGACGCCCGGCTGCCGGGCCAGCAGTGACGCGATATCCTGATATCCGGTCTCGGTCGGCATCAATGCGAAGATGCAAAGACCGAGACCGAAGGACGCGAACCGCGCGCCCTTCGGCTGGTTACGCAACACATTCATCGATACGCTCTACGCAACGCTTACAAAAACGACCGAACGTCAGTACATCCGTGCAATTCGATCTTTATTGTTGGTATCGAATTTAGGTTGCCGGGGAGTTAATCGGCGTGGCCAGCGTGCATCACGCAAGAGATCGCGCGCATTTGCCTTGATGCACGAGAAGTCTTGGTAAACGGGGACGCGATGAAAGTGGTAAACATCCCGTCAACGAAGATGATGAAGAAGATGTTGCGGGTTCCCGTGTTGTTACGGGGCTGGTGCGCGCATTCAGAGCCCGTCATTGCGAGCGCAGCGAAGCAATCCATCGGGCCACGAAAAAAGACTGGATTGCTTCGCGGAGCCTGTCATCGGGCGCGCATTCGCGCGACCCGTTGGCTCGCAATGACGGAAGGGTCGCCAAAAATGTGGATGCCCGGGACAAGCCCGGGCATGACGATGTCTTTGTTAGTTGTCAGCGTCGAGTAAGAACTACGCCTGGCTGGCGACCGTCTTGCCCAGCGCGGCTTGCGCCGCGGCAAGGCGTGCGATCGGCACGCGATAGGGCGAGCACGAGACGTAGTCGAGCCCGATCTCGTGGCAGAACGCCACCGACGCGGGATCGCCGCCGTGCTCGCCGCAAATCCCGACCTTGAGATCGGGCCGCGTCTTGCGGCCTCGCGCGACGCCGATCTTGACCAGTTCGCCGACGCCATCGCGGTCGACCGAGATGAACGGATCGATCTCGAGGATGCCCTTCGCAACATAGGTGCCGAGGAAGCTCGCCGCGTCGTCGCGGCTGATGCCGTAGGTGGTCTGCGTCAGGTCGTTGGTGCCGAACGAGAAGAACTCTGCGGTGTTCGCGATGTCGCCGGCCATCAGGCACGCGCGCGGCAGCTCGATCATGGTGCCGACCTGATAGGCGAGCTTCTTGCCGGTCTCCTTCATCACCGACTGCGCGGTGATATCGATCCGCGCCTTGACCAGATCGAACTCGGCCTTGGTCGCGATCAGCGGCACCATCACCTCGAGGCCGACCGCCTTGCTGGTGCGCTTTTCGGCTTCGACCGCGGCTTCGAAGATCGCCCGCGCCTGCATCTCGGCGATCTCAGGATAGGCGATCGCAAGACGGCAGCCGCGGAAGCCCAGCATCGGATTGAACTCGGCGAGATCGCGGGCGCGATCGGCGAGCTTGCGCGGATCGGTGTTCATCGCGCGCGCGACTTCCTCGATCTCGGCCTGGGTGTGCGGCAGGAACTCGTGCAAGGGCGGATCGAGCAAACGAATCGTGACCGGCAGGCCCTTCATGATCTCGAACAATTCGACGAAATCCGCGCGTTGCATCGGCAGCAGTTTTGACAGCGCCGCGCGGCGTGACTGCTCGTCCTCGGAAAGGATCATCTCGCGCACGGTGCGGATGCGGGTCTCCTCGAAGAACATGTGCTCGGTGCGGCAAAGGCCGATGCCCTCGCCGCCGAACTTGATCGCGGTGCGCGCGTCTTCCGGCGTGTCGGCGTTAACGCGGACGCCGAGCTTGCGGACGGCGTCGGCCCAGCCCATCAGCGTGCCGAATTCGCCCGACAGTTTCGGCTCGATCATCGGCATCCGCCCGGCCAGCACCTGGCCGACCGATCCGTCGATGGTGATGACGTCGCCGGTCTTGAAGGTGCGGGTACCGATGCTCATGGTGCCGCGGCCGTAATCGACGCGGATCGTGCCGCAGCCGGAGACGCAGGGCTTGCCCATGCCGCGCGCCACCACGGCGGCGTGCGAGGTCATGCCGCCGCGGGTGGTGAGAATGCCTTCGGCCGCGTGCATGCCGTGAATGTCTTCCGGGCTGGTCTCGACCCGCACCAGGATGACCTTGCGCCCGTCGGCCTGCAGTTTCGCCGCTTCATCGGACGAGAACACGATTTCGCCGGAGGCGGCACCGGGCGAGGCCGGCAGGCCGGTCGCGATGACGTCGCGCTTGGCCGAGGGATCGATGGTCGGGTGCAGCAGCTGGTCGAGCGAGGCGGGATCGATCCGCATCACCGCGTCCTTTTTCGAGATCAGGCCTTCATTGGCGAGCTCGACCGCGATCCGCAGCGCCGCCTTGGCGGTGCGCTTGCCGCCGCGGGTCTGCAGCATCCACAATTTGCCCTGCTCGACCGTGAACTCCATGTCCTGCATGTCGCGGTAGTGCTTTTCGAGCAGCGTGTAGATCCGCGTCAGTTCCTTGAACGCGTCGGGCATCGCGGTTTCCATCGACGGTTTGTCGGAGCCGGATTCCTGGCGCGCAAACTCGGTGATGTCCTGGGGCGTGCGGATGCCCGCCACCACGTCTTCGCCCTGCGCGTTGATCAGGAATTCGCCGTACAGCTTGCTTTCGCCGGTCGAGGGGTTGCGCGTGAACGCAACGCCGGTCGCCGAGGTCTCGCCCATGTTGCCGAACACCATGGCCTGCACGTTCACGGCCGTGCCCCAGGATTCCGGAATGTCGTGCAGCCGGCGGTAGGTCACCGCGCGCGTGTTCATCCAGGATGAGAACACCGCACCGATCGCACCCCACAATTGCGCGTGCGGATCCTGCGGGAAGTCCGCGCCGGTCTCGCGCGCCACCGCATCCTTGTAGCGGCCGACCAGTTCGACCCAGTCGTCGCCGGTCAGGTCGGTGTCGAGCGTGTAGCCCTGGCCGTCCTTGAAGGTATCGAGGATGTCTTCGAAATGATGATGCTCGAAGCCGAGCACCACGTCCGAATACATGGTGATGAAGCGGCGATAGCTGTCATAGGCGAAGCGGCGATCGCCGGACAATTCGGCGAGCGCTTCGACGGTCTGGTCGTTGAGGCCGAGATTGAGCACGGTATCCATCATGCCCGGCATCGAAGCGCGGCCGCCGGAGCGGACGGAAACCAGCAGCGGATTGCTGGAATCGCCGAACGATTTGCCGGTCAGCTTGCCGACATGCTCCAGCGCCTTCTCGACCTGCGCCTTGAGCGCGGGCGGATAGGATTTGTCGTGGGCGTAGAAGTAAGTGCAGACCGAGGTTGGAATCGTGAAGCCGGGAGGCACCGGCAGGCCGAGATTGGCCATTTCGGCGAGGTTGGCGCCCTTGCCGCCGAGCAGGTCGCGCAAGCCCGCTTTGCCCTCGGCCTTGCCGTCACCAAACGTGTAGACCCACTTGCCCGATTTTACCGCTTCCACGGCCGGCTTGCTGACGACGGCTTTCTTCGCCGTTTTAGCCGCAGGCTTGCCTGGAGCTTTTGTAGCGGCCTTCGCAGCAGGCTTCGCAGCCGCCTTGGCAACCGGCCTCGCCGGAGCCTTCGGCAGCGCCTTGCGCGCCGAGGCCGCGGGTGCGGCCTTGGCCCCACCAGATGGCTTTGATTTCGCTACGGTTTTATCGACGATTTTCTCGACGGTTTTCTTGGACTTCGCAACCGCTTTGGCCATGGCAGATGACAATCCGGAAAGAGAGGAGAAGATGCGCGCCTTACACCACTTCGGGGGGTTCCGCGCAAGCCGCGAAACTTTGCTTGCCTGACTAGAAGCGAAGCATCTTGAACACGCCGAGCCCGGCCAGACCGACCACGATCAGGTAGATTGCGACGATAAAATTGAGGAACCGCGGCATGATCAAGATCAGGATTCCCGCAATCAAGGCAACGATCGGGGAAATGTGCGCGGCGGTGATGGTCATTTGAAATTTCTCCGGGAGAGATGAGGGACGTCGAATCGAGGCAGGCAACTTAACCGCTGGCGCGGTTCCGCAATAGGAGACGCCTGCCGCCTCAATGGGTTCCGGCTCTCGCAAAAATTGCCCGAAAATGCCGCGTGTGAGGCGGGCTTTTTCCGGAACAATGCCGCGCGCGATGAATTGGCCTCCCATCGTACGCTGGTTAGCCGGCGTTCTTCTGCGCGAGGGAGTACACCATGCAGAACAGACTACTTGCCATTGCAGCGATCGCCGGCGCGTTGGCTGCACCCATCGCAGCACAGGCGCAAAGCGACACCGTGGGTGTCGTTCGCGGCGGCAGCGTGGTGGTCGGCGAGCATGAGGGCATCACCGCCGAACAGCGCCCGGCGTTCCGGGAATATGTCGTGCGTGAGCGCGTGCCGACTTTCACCATTCCGGACCGTATAACCGTCGGCAGCGTGCTGCCGGATGCCGGCATCACCTATTACGACGTGCCGCAGACTGTTGCCGCGACACCCTATCGATATACCGTGGTGAACGGCCAGACGGTTCTGGTCGAACCGCGTTCGCGTCGCATCGTTCAGGTCGTCGACTAATCCCGCTAGCCTGAACGATCAGTCCGGGCGCCGCGCAAGCGGATGTGCGCGAGAGACGACCGGACAAGAAAGCCCCGCCCGGCGTTCCCCCCTGGGCGGGGCTTTTCTTTGGCTGGCACCGCCGTCATCCTGAGGTGCGCGCTCTTGCGCGCCTCGAAGGATGGGTTACAGCCGGTGGTCCATCCTTCGAGGCTCGCCCAGCGGTGCAAGTGCACCGCTGGGCTCGCACCTCAGGATGACGCCGAATCCACGGCGATTAAGTTTACTCCCTGATCTCCAGCCCCGGCTTCTTGGCAACAAGTCGATGGATCTTCTTGCCCGAGGAGGCGCTGACGACCTCTTCATCGAGCAACAGCGTCGTCGTTTTCAGCTCCGCCAGCACCAGTGCGGCATCGAACGCGGCGTAAAGACGCCCCTTGGCATCGCGTATGTCGCAATCGCCGGTAATCCGCCAGCTCAGATAAAGAATTCCGCTGGGCTTGACGATGCCGAGCAGGCGCCGCACCGCGGCCGCGATCTGCGCGCGCTCCAGATGCATGATCACGGTTTCGCACAGCACGTTGTCGTAGGTGCCGACGCCCTTCAGCTCGGGCAATTCGGCTGCTGCGAATTTCAGCTCGGGATAGCGCCGCCGCGCTTCAGCCAGCAGGCCCTCGGAGGCATCAAAGCCTACGGCCGAAAAACCGTTGGCATTGAGCCAGCCGACCTCGCGGCCGCAGCCGCAGCCGATATCGGCCGAATTGCCGCCGCGCACGAAATACCGCTCGACGACTTCGTGCAGGTCAACCGGCGCCGGCTGCTCATGCCAGTCTTTGGCGAACGCCGCCGCATCCGAATCGTAAGCGGCCAGCGTCTTGGGATCCACGTCTCAGCCCTCGATCTTCGAAAAGTCCGCCACCGCGCGCGTCGCCGCACGGATTTCGTTCAAGAGCTTCAGTCTGTTTTCACGGGTTTTTGGTTCATCGTCGTTGACCTTGACCTTGTCAAAGAACGCATCGACCGCCGGCCGCAGTTTTGCCATTGCGCTCATCGCGGCGGCGAAGTCTTCTTTTGCTACGGCAGCGCCGGCTTCGCTCTTCACCTGATCGATCGCCGTCGCCAGCGCCTTTTCTTCGTCGAGCCTGTAAAGCGTCCTGTCCGGCGCGCCGTCGAAGCTGCGCTTGTCCTTTTTCTCTTCGATCGCGAGGATGTTGCTGGCGCGCTTTGTGCCGGCGAGCAGGTTCTTGCCGTCGTCGGTGTCGAGGAATTTGCCGAGCGCTTCGACGCGGCGGACGACCATGAGGAGATCGTCCTGACCGCCGAGCGCGAACACGGCGTCGACGAGGTCGTGACGGGCACCTTGGTCGCGGAGCTGGACTTTCAGGCGGTCGGCGAAAAAGGAGAGAAGGTCGATGCATTTCTGATCGACTTGCTGTCCATTCCAATCCTTCAGTCCCTGTGCGCTAACAAACGACAAGATATGTTTGTTCGCGACAGGCATGAGATTCGTCCGGACTCCGTTTTCGACGATCAGCCTGATCACACCCAACGCCGCGCGTCTCAACGCATACGGGTCTTTGCTGCCCGTCGGCTTCTCGTCGATGGCCCAGAAGCCAACCAGTGTATCGAGCTTGTCGGCCAGCGCCACCGCGACGCTCACCGGATCGGTCGGCACGCGATCCGCGGGTCCTTGCGGCTTGTAGTGCTCCTCGCTCGCGGCGGCGACGGAAGCATCCTCGCCTTGCGCCAGAGCGTAGTACTTGCCCATCAAGCCTTGCAGTTCCGGAAATTCGCCGACCACTTCAGTCAGCAAATCCGCCTTGGCCAGATGCGCAGCGCGTTTTGTCTTTTCGACATCCGCGCCGACCAGCGACGCGATTTCCGCAGCCAGCCGCTCGATGCGCTGGATACGCGCGGCCTGCGTGCCCAGCTTCTCATGAAACACGATGTTCTCGAATTTCGGCAGCCGGTCTTCCAGCTTCGTCTTCAGGTCGGTCTCGTAGAAAAACTTCGCATCGCTCAGCCGCGCGCGGATCACGCGTTCGTTGCCGGCGATGATCGCCTTGCCGCCGTCGCTGGCCTCGATGTTGGCGGTGAGGATGAACTTGTTGGTCAGCTTCCCGGTCTTGGGATCGCTGACGACAAAGCACTTCTGGTTGTTGCGGATGGTGGCGCGGATCACTTCGCCCGGGATCGACAGAAACTCCTCGTCGAACGAACCCATCAGCACGACCGGCCATTCGACGAGGCCCGACACCTCGTCGAGCAGCACCTGGTCCTCGACCAGCTCAAAGCCTTGCGCGAACGCCAGCTGCTTGGCGTCGGCCAGGATGATGTCCTTGCGCGCCTGCGGGTCGATCACGACCTTGGCGGCCTTCAATTTGGCTTCGTAGTCCCCGAAGCGGCGCACGGGGATCGCCGAGGGCGCCAGGAAGCGGTGACCAAAAGTAGTCTGGCCGGCCTCGATGCCATCGATGGAGAATTTTACGATTTCGGGCTCTTCGGTCTCCGGACCGAAGGTCGCGATGATCGAATGCAGCGGCCGCACCCAGGTCAGGGCGCCCGATTTGGCCGAGCGTTCGCCCCAGCGCATCGATTTCGGCCACGGGAAGGTGCGAACGATGACCGGCAGAATTTCCGCCAGCACGTCGAGCGTCGGGCGGCCCGGCTTTTCGATCAGCGCGATGTAGAAGTCGCCCTTGGGGTCGCGCTGGATTTTTGCCTCGTCGAGCGAATTGAGGCCGGTCGCTTTCAAAAAGCCCTGCACGGCCGCATCCGCCGCGCCGATTTTCGGGCCCTTGCGTTCGGTCTTGAGATCGGATTGCCGCGCCGGAATGCCGTGCACCGTCAGCGCCAGCCGCCGCGGCGTCACGAACGCTTTTGCGCCCTCATACACCAGCCCCTCTGCGACGAGCTTGTCGGTGACCATGCGGCGCAGATCGTCCGCCGCCTTCGCCTGCATGCGCGCGGGGATTTCTTCTGAAAACAATTCGAGCAAAAGATCAGGCATCAAGCTGCCCTGCCCGCTTCGGTGTGGACCCAGGCTTCGCCGCAGGCTTTTGCGAGGTCGCGCACGCGGCCGATGTAGCTTTGGCGCTCGGTCACCGAGATCACGCCGCGGGCATCGAGCAGGTTGAAGACGTGGCTCGCCTTGATGCACTGGTCATAGGCCGGCAGCGCCATCAGGTGCTCCTTCTGATTGCTGCCGGACTTCAGGGTTTCTTGCCAGCCCGCCGCGAGATACTTCTTGCAGGCCGCTTCGGCCATCTTGAACTGCTCGAATAGCATGGCCGTATCGGCGTATTCGAAATTGTGCCGCGAATATTCCTGCTCGGCCTGCAGGAACACATCGCCATAGGTCACCTTGTCGGCGCCCTCGCGGCCGTTGAAGTTGAGGTCCATGACATGGTCGACGCCCTGCAGGTAGCAGGCGAGCCGCTCCATGCCATAGGTGAGTTCGCCGGCGACCGGCGCGCATTCCACGCCCGCGACCTGCTGGAAATACGTGAACTGCGACACTTCCATGCCGTCGCACCAGCACTCCCAGCCGAGGCCCCAGGCGCCCAGCGTCGGGCTTTCCCAATCGTCCTCGACAAAGCGGATGTCATGCAGGCTGGAATCGAGGCCGATCGCGGCGAGCGACTTCAGGTACAGTTCCTGAAGGTTCGGCGGCGACGGCTTCATGATCACCTGAAACTGGTAATAGTGCTGCATCCGGTTGGGATTTTCGCCGTAGCGGCCATCCTTCGGGCGGCGCGAGGGCTGCACATAGGCGGCCCGCCACGGTTTCGGCCCGAGCGCGCGCAAGGTCGTCGCTGGATGAAAGGTGCCTGCGCCCATTTCCATGTCGTAAGGCTGCAGGATCACGCAGCCCTGTTCGGCCCAGAACCGCTGCAGGGCGAGAATGAAGCCCTGGAACGAACGTTCCGGGCGCATATGGGCAGGCAATTCATCCATCGGCAGAATCGGTCTCGCGAGGGGATTTTGGGCGCGCGGGACCGTATCGGCGGCAGCGAGGGGAATCAAGGCGATGGTAGCCCGTTCCTCATGGTGAGGAGCGCGGCTTCGCGCGTCTCGAACCACGCTTTGCCCTTCGGGCTACGCGTGGCGCAGCCACTCACCAAAACGGCAAAGCGTGCCCGGCGAAGCCCAGCGGGCGAAGACGGGCTCCTCAGGATGAGGGTTTTTCCTTGTCTAGCCCGGCCGATAGGCCCCGGTGACCGGGTCCCGCCGCAGGGTCGGGATTTCGTTCGCGCGGGCAGCTTCCGCGACGCGGGCCAGCCGCGCCTCCTCCAGCTCACGGTTGATCCGGACGGCGGTCTTGTAAGCCCAGCGGACCACGGCGAGCCCACCCAGGGCCCCTGCGAATGCGATCAACGGTGGCATCGGTCGATCCTTGTCGTTCACGTCGG
This sequence comes from Bradyrhizobium sp. LjRoot220, assembly GCF_964252915.1. NCBI lineage: Bacteria > Pseudomonadati > Pseudomonadota > Alphaproteobacteria > Hyphomicrobiales > Nitrobacteraceae > Bradyrhizobium > Bradyrhizobium sp. LjRoot220. Next base: position 408,351 of record NZ_CAXUPS020000003.1, on the reverse strand, counting down.
TCACGCCCCCAATAGGTGCATTCTCGCGCAAGCCGGGCTGCACCGCAATTCCCGCCTTTAGGACTAAATGGCGCGGCGGTGCGGCGCTAAGACTCTTGTTTTGACGCGTTTTGTTCACGCGAACCGGTATCCACTTCGCTTGAAAACGCTTTAGAACCCGAATTTGGCCCAAATCGCCCTGGTTTCGAGCGCGGAAATCACATCGTCCGGGAGGCCTCCGAGCCCGTCGAACAGGCCCATCGAGCCCGCCCCCGGCGACCGCCGACCAAGCAGGCCGGACAGCATCCCGCTGGCGGGCGCGATGACGGGCGTCAGCACCTTGTCGCCGTAGCGGGTGCGCAGCGTCGAACGCAGGTCGCCGATCGCATCCGCCAGGCCCAGCGACACCGAGGTTTCGCCAGCCCAATATTCCCCGGTGAACAGCGTGTCGTCCGCGCCCTTGAGGCGGCTGCCGCGGCTCTGCTTGACCAGCGCGATGAAGATGGCGTGGATCTCGCGCTGAAGCGACTTCAGGCGCGCCACGTCATCGGGGTCTTCGGGGAGGAACGGATCGAGCATCGCCTTGTGGGCGCCCGCCGTATAGAGCCGCCGCTCGACACCGATTTTCCTGATCATCTCCTGGAAACCAAAACTGCCGCCGACCACGCCGATCGATCCCAGGATCGAGGAGGGATCGCAAAAGATCTCGTCGCCGGCGCAGGCGATCATGTAGCCGCCGGATGCTGCGACGTCCTCGACGAACACCAGCACCGGCAAATTCTTTTCCGCGGCAAGCTGCCTGATCCGCAAATAGATTTGGCGCGATTGCACCGGCGAGCCCCCGGGTGAATTGATCACCAGCGCAACGGCCTTGGCATTCTTGGTACCGAAAGCGCGCTCCAGCGTCTTGGCGATGCCGGCCAGCGACATGCCCGGCCGCAGCGGCGTCACCGCGCCGATCACGCCGGACAATCGCACCACCGGCACCACCGCGGCCCCGCGCCGGAATTTGGCCGGGACCCACTCCTTCAGCCGCTCGGCAAGCCCCGACAATCCCACACGATCACTTATTTGTTCACTCATGCCGTTACCTCGAATTAACCATTTTTTATCACGCCACTGTCATTGGAAGAGCGGGAACGAATTAGGGCTGGATGGCCTTTTGCAACGTGGCCGTTACGGCTGCAATGGCGCAGCGGAGAGTGACATGAAAATCTACCTGCTGATAATGCTGATCGGCAGCATTTTGACCGCGGTTCACTTCACCTCGGCACCGAAACGACAGCCTGAATCGCTTCCGCAATAGGCTTTTCGGCTCCCGACTCGCTCGAGACGTGAGCGAGACATGAAATTGCTGGCCGCCCGCTACGGGACGGCCAACGCCAAGATCCCCCTTCCCGCCAAAATCTCCTGCACCGCTTTGTTGGGCGCGCCTCGCTCATCCCTGAGCATCAGGCCGGCATGAATTTGCGTCGGCGCCCGCCCGCCCTTGGTGGCGCGAATCAGGATTCGATTCGCGGGCGCCTTCACATCACCGTGAACCGGCAGGATTTCCAGGCTGCCGAAACCGTGATCGAGCGCCGCCAGCACCTCGGCAATGCCGTCGGCGCGCCAGATCAGCGTCAGCATGCCCCTGGATTTGAGAATGCGCCGGGCCGCGTGAATCCAGTTCGAAAGCGTGGTCGATGTCGCGACATGCGCGATCCCGCGCGCGCGGTCCGGCGAGACGCGATGCCGCGTCGAATCGTTGAACGGCGGATTCATCAATACGACGTCGACGCTGTCGGGATGCAAACCGGCCGCCGTGTAGACGTCGGCGGCCGATTCGACATCGAGCACGATCACGTCAGCGGAAAGCGCATTCGCTTCCGCATTGGCGCGCGCGAGACCTGCGAGATCGGGATCGATCTCGACCAGCACGAGATCGATATCCCCGACCCGTTTGGCCACCGCGAGGCCCGCCGCGCCAACCCCGGCGCCGAGATCGACCACGCGATTACCTGCACAGGCCGGCGTCGCCGCCGCCAGCAGGATGGCATCGTGACCGGCGCGGTGCCCCGACTTGAGCTGCCTTAAGCGCAAGGCCCCACCGAGAAAGGCGTCCTCGGTGACATCGAGATTATTCATCCGCTCGCAATTCATGGGCCAGCCCGGCATCGGTCAACAGCTGGCGCGCCTCGCGGTTGTCGTCCTCATGGACCAGGATGCGGCGTGGCAGCACGCCCAGCGATCCCTCGATGACGCTCATGTTCTGGTCCAGCACCAGATGATGGATATTGGCGCCGTCGAGCAGCGCGCCCACCGCGGAAACCAGCACAATGTCGTTGGTCCGAACCAATTCCCGCAATTCGCGCTCTCCTTTGTCGGCCGATCGGAGGGCCTGAGCCTCGGTTCTGATTGGCTCAGAACCGAGGACCAGGTGCTTTGTTTTGACGCGTTTTCCTGACGCGAAGCGGGGATCCGCTTCGCTTGAAAACGCTGCCTGCGGCCGATGTCAACCGCTACGTGCCCTTGCCGCTTTAGCCCGCACTTTCTATTGTAGGATAGGATAGTGCGAATTGGCCAGATTTGGAGACCCGCGTGGCGGTTATTGTACCCTTCGAAAGCCCGTCCAACGCTTCGATAGATGAGCTGGTCGGGCTGGTCGCCGCCGATATGGAGCGGGTCAACGCCACGATCCTGTCGCGGACGGGTTCGGAAGTCACCATGATCCCCGAGGTCGCCAACCACCTGATCTCGTCAGGGGGAAAGCGGCTGCGCCCAATGCTGACGCTGGCGATGGCCAGCCTCACCGGCTATTCCGGCGACGGCCATATCAAGCTCGCCGCCTCGGTCGAGTTCATGCATACCGCAACCCTGCTCCACGACGACGTGGTCGACGAGAGCGAATTGCGGCGCGGCAAATTGTCCGCGCGGATGCTGTGGGGCAATGAGGCGAGCGTGCTGGTCGGTGACTTCCTGCTCGGCCAGGCCTTCCGCATGATGGTCGAGGTCGGCTCGTTGCGGGCGCTCGACATCCTGTCTTCGGCGGCCGCCACCATCGCCGAGGGCGAAGTGATGCAGCTCGCGGCGGCCAAGAACACCGCGACCACCGAGGACGAATATCTCGCCGTGATCCGCGGCAAGACCGCGGAATTGTTCGCCGCGGCTTGCGAGGTCGGTCCCGTGATCGCCAACCGGCCGAAGGCCGAGCAGACCGCCTGCCGCTCGGTCGGCATGAATCTCGGCATCGCGTTCCAGCTCGTCGATGACGTGCTGGACTATGGGGGCAAATCGGCAAAACTCGGCAAGAACGTCGGCGACGATTTCCGCGAGGGCAAGATCACGCTGCCGGTGGTGCTGGCGTTCCGCCGCGGTAATGCCACCGAGCGCGCATTCTGGGTCAAGGCGCTGGAGCGCGGCGAGATCGGGGCTAACGATCTCGATCACGCCATCGGGCTGATGACCAAGCATCGCGCGCTGGAAGACACCATCAGCCGCGCCCATCATTACGGCGCGATGGCCGTCGACGCGCTGGCGCTGTTTCCGGCCTCGCCGATGAAGACCGCGCTCGAGCAGGTCGTGGCATTCTGCCTGGCAAGATCGCATTAAACTAGATGTCGACGTCATCCTGAGGTGCGAGCCCTTTGGCGAGCCTCGAAGGATGACAGGGCACGGCGCATGTGGCCCATCCTTCGAGGCGCGTAAGAGCGCGCACCTCAGGATGACGGTCGAATACGTGGCAAGCGTAGGAATGATTGAATGAATTTGTCGCTTTTTCTTGCCGCAGCCCTGATCATCGCCGCCGTCCCCGGTCCTGGGATTTTTTACGTCGCTGCACGGACGCTGTCGGGTGGCCGCAAGACGGGAGTCGCCTCGACATTGGGGACCGCGCTGGGCGGACTGGTCCATGTCGTCGCGGGCGCGCTTGGGGTGTCGGCGCTCATCCTCGCCAGCGCCGAACTCTTCACGGTACTCAAACTCGCCGGCGCGCTCTATCTGATCTGGCTCGGCATCCGGACGTTTCGCGAAGGCCGACAACAGATGGTGGAGGCGATCAGCCCGGCCGGCGCGCAGCAGGCGTTTCGCGAGGGCGTGCTGGTCGAAGCGCTGAACCCGAAAACCGCGGCGTTCTTTCTGGCTTTCATTCCGCAGTTCATCGATCCTGCCGGCGGCCACCCTGCCCTGCAGTTCATCGCACTCGGCCTGGTCTCGGTATGGCTCAACACGCTCGTTGATTTCGTCGTGGTGATGATGGCAGCGTCAGCGCGCGCCGGCCTGGTGCGCCGGCCGCGTCTCGTGCAGCGCCTGCGGCAGGGCTCGGGGCTGTTCATCGCCGGGCTCGGTGTGTCGCTCGCGCTGGTGCGGCGGCCGGCGAGCTAGCTCAACGTTCCCGCGTGCACCCACCAGCCGGGATGCTCGCGCCGGATTTTCTCGGCGGCGCGGCCGGCGTCGGCGGTGTTTTCATAGATCGCAAAACAGGTCGCGCCGGATCCCGACATCCGCGCCAGCCAGGCGCCGTTGGTGGCGTTCAGCGCCGCGATCACCTCGCCGATAACAGGCTGAATGCGCGTCGCCGGCGCCTCCAGATCGTTGGTGCTGGCCGCCAGCACTTCGACCCAGTCTTCGACCGACGCGCCGGCTTCCGGCCAGTCGGTGCCGCGGAACACGTCGGTTACGCCGACCAGCAATTCGCCGTTACGCAAGCCGAGCGCCTTGAATACATCCTTGGTCGGAACGGGAACGCAGGGGTTGATCATCACGCATGGCATGATCGGCAGGCTGAGCAGCGTCAGGTTATCGCCGATCCCGGTCATGTCGCAGGCGCGCGAGCCAAGACAGACCGGCACGTCGGCACCGGTCTCAAGCGCGACCTCGAGCAGCCGTTCGTCGTCGAGCGCCAGCCCGTTCAATTTTGCCAGCAGCCGAAGCGCTGCCGCCGCATCCGCCGAACCGCCGCCGATGCCAGCCGCGACCGGCAATACCTTGTCGAGCGTGAAACTGCCGGCCTTCAGGCCCGGCACGCGCTCCGCCAGCAGGCGCGTCGCCTTCAGCACCAGATTGTCCGAGGTCTCGCCGCAGGCCTGCGCCAGCGGGCCGGACATTTGCAACGTCAGCTCGGGACCCGGCGTCAGCGTCAGACGATCAGCACAATCGGCAAACGCCACCACGCTTTCCAGGTCATGGAAGCCGTCGGTGCGGCGGCCAACCACCCTTAAGGTCAGGTTGACCTTGGCACGCCCCTCATCAATCAACGCCGGCATGGCCGAACTGCCCCCAAAGCTTTCGATCAGCCACCCCTGCCGTCTTCTTTTTTCTTGTCGGCGGATGCCGCGGACGACGTGTCCTCGGGCAGGCCATTGGCGATCTTGGCCTCGATCTTCGGCAATTCTTCCGCCTCGGGCTTCAGGTCGCGCGCATGGGCCCACTGGAACTTGGCTTCCAGCGTGCGGCCAATGCGCCAATAGGCGTCGCCAAGGTGGTCGTTGATGGTGGGATCTTCGGGCTTGAGATCGATCGCGCGCTCGAGGTTCTTCACGGCGTCTTCGAAATTGCCGATGCGGTAGAACGCCCAGCCCAGCGAGTCCACGATATAGCCGTCGTCGGGACGCTGATCGACGGCGCGTTTGATCATCTTCATGCCTTCGTCGAGGTTGATGCCCTGATCGATCCAGGAATAGCCGAGATAGTTCAGCACATGCGGCTGTTCGGGCTGCAGCTCGAGCGCCTTGCGCATGTCGGCCTCGGCCTTGCTCCACTGCTTGGAGCGCTCCTGGCAAATGCCGCGATAGTAATAGGTGACCCAGGTGTTCTTGTCGGTCACGCTGGGCATCACGTCGATCGCCCTGGAATAGGTCGTCGCGCAGTCGGCGAACTTCTTGCGGCCGCGCTCGATATTGCCGAGCGCCATGATGGCCTCGATGTCCTTGGGGTCTTCGGCAGTGACGTCCTTCAGGATCTTGATCGCCTGCTCGCTGCGATCGGCGGCGTCGAGATTGGTGGCGAGCTGAATCTGCGCATTGCGCTTCAGCGGCGAATTCGCCGGCATGCGCTCATAGACCTTGATCGCCATCTGGGGCTTCTTCACCGACTCATAGAGATCGGCCAGCGAGAGCAGCGCCAGCGGATGGTTGGGCTGCAGGTAAAGCGAGAGCTGCAGATAGACCAGCGCCAGATCCTCGCCGCCGCGGCGGGTCAGCGTGGCGCCGATGCCATACAGCGCTTCGGCCGCACCTGCCTGCGCCGAATCGATCAGCGGCGGCATCTTCTTGCCGGCCCGCGTGTCGCGCAGCGCCTCCTGCACCAAGGGATGCCGGGGCAGCTTCTTGTCGAACGCCTCGTAGATGCCGATCGCCGCCGCCTGATCCTTGTTGCGCGACAACCAGCGCCCATAGGCGTCGGACACGCGCAGCATGGAATCGTCGAGCTTGTAGGCGCGCTCGAATCGCGCACCGGCATCCTTGTCCTTGTTGGCGAGTTCCAGGATCATGCCGGTATGCAGATCCTTGAAGATCGGATACCACTCCGGGCCGGTCAGCTTGTCGATATTGGCGACCGCCGCCTTGGAATCGCCCGCGCCGAAGCTGGCCCAGCCCGACAACAGCGTCGCCACCAGATCGGTGATCGGCCCGCGGATCGACTGATTGATGTTGAGCTGCGCGGTCGCGTATTTCTTCTGCTTCAGGTCGCGGACACCCACGACCAGCCGCGCGACGCGGTTGGCCTTGTCCAGCGTCAGGATGCGGTCGGCGAGCTTGACCGCCTCGTCGATGTCGCCGTCGGCCAGCGAGGAGATGAAGGCGCGGTCGAGCAATTCGTTGTTCTTCGGATCGGTACGCAGCGCCGAGCGGTAGAACGCCGCGGCCGAGCTGGCGTCGCGTTCGACGCTGGCATGGCGCGCCGCCAGATAGCTGCCGGAGGTGGTCAGCGATTTCAGATCGCTCTTGCTGGGAAACTGCGCCGAATTGTCGCCGGTATGCTCGGGCGTCTGCGCCAGCAGCGAGCCGGGCGCGGCAAGCGCGGCGACGGTAACAGCGGCGATGGTCCAGCGATTGAAACGAGTGGAAAGCATCACGGTTCGCCTAGCTCCAGGATTGATGGCAGGATCTTTCGATCGCTCTCGAATGCGGACATACGCGGCGGCATCAAGGCCCAGCGACAATGCCGCTTTTGGCGTTCAACCGCAAGGATACGGGGTGGCGAATCGATTGGCAGCGGGTCTTGGGGCCGCCGATCGTCCCACCCGTTTGGCCAATAGCCCCCGAAGACGCTTGCACTGTGGCGGTATCGTGGCCGGTGCCGGGGTTATCCGGAGCGCCGCGCGCGCCTCGATTCGCAAACTCACGTAATCGTGGTCACATCCCCTGGTAGTTGGGTCCGCCGCCGCCTTCGGGTGGAACCCAGGTGATATTGCCGTTCGGGTCCTTAACGTCGCAGGTTTTGCAGTGGACGCAGTTCTGGGCATTGATCTGGAAGCGTGGACCGGAGGCCTCCTCGACCCATTCGTAGACCCCGGCCGGGCAATAGCGGTTGGACGGCCCGGCATAGACGTCGTGCTCCGAGGTTTTCTGCAAATTCATGTCGGCGACCTTGAGATGGACCGGCTGGTCCTCCTCATGGTTGGTGTTCGACAGGAACACGGACGAAAGCTTGTCGAAGGTCAGCTTGCCGTCCGGCTTCACCGGCGCGATCGGCGTGTGGATCTTGGCCGAATCAAGTGTCTTGCTGTCCGGTTTGGCGTGCGACAGGGTTCCGAACAGCGAGAAGCCGAACAGCGTGTTGGTCCACATGTCGAGGCCGCCGAGCGGTACGCCGATCAGGGTGCCGAACTTCGACCACAGCGGCTTGACGTTGCGGATCGGGTAGAGGTCCTTGCCGACCTGCGAACCACGCCAGGCATTCTCGTATTCGACCAGTTCATCGTTGGCGCGGCCGGCGCCGAGTGCCGTCACGACGTGCTCGGCGGCGAGCATGCCGCTGCCCATCGCATTGTGCACGCCCTTGATGCGCGGCACATTGACAAAACCCGCCGCGCAACCGATCAGCGCGCCGCCTGGAAAGCTCAAGCGCGGCACCGACTGGTAGCCGCCCTCGGTGATGGCGCGCGCGCCATAGGCCAGCCGTTTGCCGCCTTCGAACACGGTTCGGATCGAAGGATGGGTCTTGAAGCGCTGGAACTCGTCGAACGGCGACAGATACGGATCGTCGTAATTGAGGTGCAGGACGAAACCGACCGCCACCTTGTTGTCGTCGTAGTGATAGAGGAACGAGCCGCCGCCGGTCGAATTGTTCAGCGGCCAGCCGAACGAGTGCTGGATCAGGCCCTTCTGGTGCTTGGCCGGGTCGATCTCCCAGACTTCCTTCAGCCCGATGCCGAATTTCGGCGGCTCGCTGTTCGCGTCGAGCGAGAACTTTGCGATCAGCTCCTTGGAAAGGCTGCCGCGCGCGCCTTCGGCGAACAGCGTGTATTTGCCGAGCAGTTCCATGCCGCGGGTGAATGAATCCTTGTGCGTGCCGTCCCTGGCGATGCCCATGTCGCCGGTCGCGATGCCGCGCACCGCGCCGTTTTCGTCGTAGAGCACTTCGGTTGCGGCAAAGCCGGGATAGATCTCGACGCCAAGCGCCTCGGCCTTCGGCGCCAGCCAGCGGCAGACATCGCCGAGCGAGCCGATATAGCAGTGATGGTTGTTCATCAGCGGCGGCATCGCAAAGCCCGGCAGCCGGATGGCGCTTGCTCCGGTCAGCCAGTAGAAGCGGTCGTCCTTGACTTGCGTCTTCAGCGGGCAATCGGCGTCCTCGCGCCAGTCCGGAATCAGCTTGTCGAGCGAGACCGGATCGATCACCGCACCCGACAGAATATGCGCGCCGACTTCAGACCCCTTCTCCACCACGACGATGTTGAGATCGGCGTTGAGCTGCTTGAGCCGGATCGCAGCCGCCAGGCCGGACGGCCCGGCGCCGACGATCACGACGTCAAATTCCATGGACTCACGCGGCGGAAGTTCTTCGGTGCTCATGTTCTGGTCTCAGCCCAATCGAGAACGGCTCTAAGGTTCGTTTGTTTCCGATTTTTGCGCCGAGAACAACCATGGAAATGAAATCTCAGGCGTTTCGCTGCGGTCCGATCCGTCCTAGATAAGAAGCATGTCCATCGCGCCCGAACCCGTCCCTACCGTGCAGCAATTGCTGGCCTTTTATCTGGAGGCCGGGGTCGATTGCGCGCTGGCCGATGAACCGGTCGACCGGCTTGCCGAGCCCGACAGCGCTACCATCGCGGCGCCGCGCGAAACCGCGCCACAGAAACTGGTGCGGGAAATGCCCGTGGCGGCGCCGTCAGTTTCGCGCAGCGAAATAGCCGCGGCGCCGGAAGCCGCGATCGCCTCGGCGCGGGAAACGGCGCGAACCGCGCCGTCACTGGAGGCGCTGCGGGCGCTGCTGGAGAATTTCGACGGCTGCGCGCTCAAGCGCACCGCAACGCAGCTGGTGTTCTGCGACGGCAATCCGCAGGCGCGCATCATGTTCGTCGGCGAGGCCCCCGGGCGCGACGAGGATATCGAGGGCCGGCCGTTCGTCGGCCGCTCCGGCAAATTGCTCGACCGCATGATCGCGGCAATCGGGCTCGACCGCAGCAAGGCTTACATCGCCAACGTGATTCCGTGGCGACCGCCCGGCAACCGCACGCCGACGCCGCAGGAAACGCAAATCTGCCTGCCGTTCATCCAGCGGCAGATCGAACTGGTCAATCCGGACGTGCTGGTGACGCTCGGCAATCCCTCGACGCAAACCTTGCTGTCGACCCGCGAGGGCATCATGAAGACCCGCGGCAAATGGTTCGACTACGACACCGGCACGCGCACGATCCGCGCCATCGCGACGTTTCATCCGGCCTATCTGCTGCGCTCGCCTTCGTACAAGCGGATGTCGTGGCAGGATTTGCGCGCCATCGCGAAGGAATTGGAGAAGGCGATTTCACCCTCATCCTCCGGATGAGCGCTTTGCGCTCACCGAGGGAGCGGCGTCTTCGCCGCGTCTCGAAGGATGGGCCGCGGGCTCTCATGGTTCGAGATGCGGCCAAGGGGCCGCTCCTCACCATGAGGGACTGCCTATGGCGCCTTCGGGCGCACGATGCCCCAGCCGATCCGCAGCAAGGGCTGCCTGCCGTTCACCATCCATTCGAACGCGCGCGGCACTTCCGGCACCAGGCCCGGAAAGCGCTGGGCAATATCCGGCGGCGGCGTGCCTGAGGTGTCGGATGCGCGCCAGACCACGACGCCGCCGGTTTCATTGAATTTTGCCAGCGACAGCCACGGCGTCCTCTCGGGTGTGGCATCAAGCAACAGATGCGGACGGCCGGCATCCATCGCGATGAAGCCTGCGAGTTGCGGATCGCCGGCCACCGCGCGCAGCCGCTGGTTGGTGCGCCGCTCAAAACTGTCGCCGAAGAAATGCGCGATCGCCCGCGCCGGCAGCGAGGTCGGCACTTCGGCGCCGGTGGTCCAGGGCAGGAACAGCGTGGTCGCGATGGCCACGAAAGCCGGTGCTGCGACCGCCGCGGCCCAGACCGTGCGGAGCAGCCGCTGGCGGCGCAGATGGATCAGATCGCCGGTCGCAACGACCACGGCCAGCCCCGACATCAGCAAGGCGACGCCGGCGCCGCCGCTAACGCGCTCGAGATTGAACACGCCCGCGATCAGGCTGCCAAACAGCGCCGGGCCGATTGCAAACGTATAGACGAATTGCCGCGCCAGCGGATCGACCGGCGGCCGGTAGATGATCGGCGCTTCCTCGGCCTTGCGCACGAACACGCCGGAGTTGAGGATCACCAGCAGCACGATGCCGGCCGTCCCCAGCAACAGGCCGCCGAGCAGGCCGCCCCAGTGCATCGCCCTGGCCGACAGATCATCCACTCCCGGCAACGGCGGCATCGCCAGCACGTCGGCGCGGACGACCCAGATCAGATAGGGCAGCACCAATACGACGATCACCAGCAGCGCATAGAGCGGATCGAGCGACATCAGGGTGCGCCGCCCGCGCGCGGTGGCGAGGGTAAATCCGACGATCAGCAGCAGCAGCCCGAGCGCGGCCGGAATCGTCAGCAGCAACAAGCCGGCCTCGATCGACCATGCAAACCAGGCGCTGCGCCGGTTCTGGCCGATCAATCGCCAGGAATGCAGCAACAGCAGCGCCCACAGCGGCCGCGCCAGCACCAGCGGGCCGAATTCGACCCCGGGCGAGCTGAAGGCCACCACCGTCATGCTCAGAAGCACCGCGAGAACTGCATGCTGACCGCCGACGATGGCGCGCGCGAGCTGATAGTAGCTCCAGAAGGTGACGACCGCGCAGACCTGCGCCAGCAGATAGACGCCGAACACATGATTGCCGGCCGCGCGGTAGGCGATATCGGCGAGCCAGAACGCCAGCGGCGGGCCGAAATAGGTCCCGACCTGATATTCCCGGCCGAACGCCAGAACCGTGGCGATATCGCCGGGCGGGCTGCGATAGAGCAGCATCGGCAGGATCAGCCACATTGCTGCCTGCAGCAGCACCACGAGCCAGACGACCAGCCGCGGCCGGGCGCGGATCAGTTCGACAACCAGGGAGGTGAAACGCATGAACCGTCCGAATGCCCGCGCCGATCCCAGCGGCCCGGCCTTGCCCGAAGCCATTTGATAGAGCGCGCAACCCGCCGAGGCAACCATAGCGTTTTCAAGCGAGGCCTGTCCCGCACTTGATGCGGGATGGATACCGGCTCGCGTCAAGAAAACGCGTCGAGACGAAGCACCTTAGAGCGCCGCCGAGACGTCAGCGTCAATTTCCGTTTCCACCGCGAACAGATCCGGCTCGACGGTGCCCGGCTCATGCTTCGCACGCGCGGCGATCACGGGGGCGAAGAAACGGCGGTGGTGGACGCTGGGTCCCAGCCGGTCCAGCGCCTCGCGATGTTCCGGCACGGCGTAACCCTTGTGGGTTTCGAAACCGTAGCCCGGGCAGTCCAGCGCCAGCGCGCACATCAGGCGGTCGCGCGTCACCTTGGCGATGATCGAAGCGGCGGCGATCGACATAACGATGCCGTCGCCGCCGATCACGGCGTCGCAGTCGCAGGGCACCTCGATCCGGTCGCGACCGTCGACGAACACATGCTTGGGTATTTCCGGCAGCGCGTGCACGGCGCGGGTCAGTGCCCACAGCGAGGCGCGCAGGATATTGTCGCGATCGATTCGCGCCGGCGAGGCGAACGCGACCGCAAACGACGAGGTCGCGCAAATCTCCTCGAACAGCTCCTCGCGGCGCTCCGCCGTCAGCCGCTTCGAATCGTCGATCCCCTTCGGGATTCGCTTCGGATCGAGAATCACGGCTGCGGCGACCACGGGACCGGCCAACGGGCCACGCCCGGCCTCGTCGCAGCCGGCGATCGGCCAGACGCCGCGCTTGATCAGCGCGCGCTCGCGCCGAAAGCTCGGCGGCGCCACCGCGATCACGCCGGTCGGCAGCTCGGCCTGCCTGGCCGCTGGTTTGGCCGCCGGCTTGGCCACGGCCTTCTTGGCGGATTTATCCCGAATCATGCCGGGATGGTTGCGCAAGCGAGCGTCGGCGCGCAACCGGGAACTGGGCTCAAGTCCCGCTATTCAATCGCAACGCGTCTGATCGCGGGCTTAATCCGCCAAATGAACCCGCCGGTCGTCGCCGACCTCAACGCCCGGTGCGACCACGACTTCCCAGGGATGGTTGTCCGGATCGGCGAAATATCCGGCGTAGCCGCCGTAACTGGTCTCATGCGCGGGCTTGAGCAGCGAGGCGCCCTTGGCGATCGCGAAGTCGAGCACGGTGTCGACTTCTTCTTTCGACGAGCAGTTCCAGGCCAGCGTCACGCCGCGGAAGGTCTTGGGCCGCGGATGGTCCGGCAGCGTCACGTCCTCTGCCAGTTGATTCCACGGGAACAGGCCGATCACGGGACCGCCAGTGTCGAAGAAAGCGACGGCCTCGCCGGTTGAGCGAATTTTTCGCGCAAATCCCAGCGCTTCGTAAAAGGCGATGCTGGCCCGCATGTTGCTGACGCCGAGCGTGATGACGGTCAGTCGCGGAGTTGGCGCAGGTAATTTTTCGCTCATGCTACCTCCACATTCGTCATTGCGAACTCCGCGAAGCAATCCATGCATCCGCGCAATAAAGTATGGATTGCTTCGCGGAGCCTGTCATCGGGCGCGCATTCGCGCGACCCGGTGGCTCGCAATGACGGCGGAAGAATCCCGTTGTCCTAAAACAAACTCAGCTGCTGCCCGTTTCGCTTCGGCTTAACGAAATGGTCCGTCGTCAGTTTCAATCGCCGCTTGTTCAGCCCAAGTTTCTCGCAGGCGATCTCGAACCGGCGTCCGATCATCCAGGCCATCGGCCCGGTGCCCTTCATCCGGGTTCCCCATTGCGAGTCGTAGTCGCGGCCGCCGCGCATGTCGCGGATCAGGGTAAAAACGTGGCGATAGCGGTCGGGATAATTCGCCATCAACCATTCGCGGAACAGATCGCGCACTTCCAGCGGCAACCGCAGCAAAACGTAACTCGCTTCCTTGGCGCCGGCATGGGCCGCGGCATCGAGGATGCGCTCGATCTCCGAATCGTTCAGCGCGGGGATCACGGGTGCCACCATCACCGTGGCCGGAACGCCGGCTTCCGCCAGTTGCCGTATCGCCTCCAGCCGTTTTGACGGCGTCGAGGCGCGCGGCTCCATGGTGCGCGCGAGTTTCGGGTCCAGCGTCGTCACCGACAGTGCGACCTTGACCAGATTGCGTTTTGCCATCCGCCGGAGAATGTCGATGTCGCGGGTCACCAGCGCCGATTTGGTGACGATGCCGACCGGATGGCCGGCGCGCTCCAGCACTTCGAGAATGCCGCGCATGATCTTGTATTCGCGCTCGATCGGCTGATAGGGATCGGTGTTGGTGCCGATCGCGATCATGCGCGGTTCGTAATCCGCAGCCGCCAGCTCCTTCTCGAGCAGCATGGGCGCATCGGGCTTGGCCAGCAGCTTCGATTCGAAATCGAGCCCGGGCGACAGCCCGAGATAGGCGTGGGTCGGCCGCGCGAAACAATAGACGCAGCCGTGCTCGCAGCCGCGATAGGGGTTGATCGAGCGGTCGAAACCGATGTCGGGCGAATCGTTGCGGGTGATGACCTTGCGCGAGGTGTCGATACCGACCGTCGTCTTGAACGGGGCGAGGTCGTCGAGGCTCTGCCAGCCGTCGTCGAAGGCGACGCGCGCCTCGGCCTCGAAGCGGCCGCTGTCGTTGGACTGGGCACCGCGGCCACGCCGTCGTTCGCGGTCGATCGCGACCGCCAGTTCAGGAAAGGGTGTCGGTTCAGGAAAAGGAGTCGCACCCGCCGGTTCGGAGGGCGCCGTGACCGGCGGGTGCTTGAGGGCATGAGAGGATGCTCGGCTCATGCAGGGAACGTAACACGCCTTGAGAACAAATCAAGAACGATAAAAAGAAAATCCACAACACGCTGCCGTAAAAAACTGCACGCCAGCGGCTGTTTTGAATGTGACAAGGTGATAACAGTTCAGCGTTTTTCACCGTTTGAGCCAACGAAGTCTCATCATGCTGAGCGTGATCATCCCGACCGAAGGCGTCGAGCAGCCCGCCGTCGCAACGCTGGCGGCGCTTGTGCCGGGCGCCGCCTCCGGCTTGATCCGCGAGGTGGTGCTGGTCGATCGCACCGCGAGCGGCGTGATCGAACGGGTGGCCGATGTCGCAGGCTGCCGCTTTCTGCCCTTCGAGGGCAGCCGTGCGGCGGCGCTGGCCGCCGGCGCCCGCCAGGCGCGCTCGCCCTGGCTGATGTTCCTGCACGCCGGCGCGGTGCTCGATTCGGGCTGGATCGAAGAGACCGCGCAATTCATCCAGGGCGTATCGAGCAGCGGCCGGCCCCGCGCCGGGATCTTCCGCTATGCCCGCTCGCCTTACTCAGATGCCGGCTTCCGCGATGGCCTCAAATTCGTCGCCCGCCTGATCACGGGGCCCTCGGCGGAACAGGGCCTTCTCATTGCGCACGATCATTATAACCGGCTCGGCGGCTACCGGCCGGATGTCCGCCGCTCCGAAGCCCGGCTGCTGCGCCAGCTCGGCCGCCGCTCCCGCACCATGCTGCGCAGCCGGATCATGGTGGTCGCCTAGGCGCCTCCAGACCAAAAATTGCGAAAACAACCCCATGCAAGATAGAGCAGGCCCAGTTCGGGCGGGCATATACTTGCCAAAGTCAAATAACTGTTTGACAATGGCAAATATTAAGGTGTGCCATGTCCCAAAATGATTCCGACCAAGCGATCGCGGCGGTTCGCGCCTTCAACCGCTTCTATACCCGCAAACTCGGCGTGCTCGAGCCGAAGCTGCTGCACAGCCCTTTCACCCTGCAAGAAGCCCGCATCCTCTACGAGATCAGGCATCGCCCGGCCTGCACAGCCACTGACCTCACCCGTGATCTCGGCCTCGATCCTGGCTTCGTCAGCCGTACCCTGCAGACCCTGCAGCGGCGTCAGATCGTGACGCGAAATGCCGCAAAGCACGACCGGCGCATCAATGAGCTCTCGCTGACCCCAAGCGGCCGCACCGCCCAGGCCGAACTCGAGCGCCTTTCGCACGAAGAGGTCGGAAGCCTGCTCGCCTCGCTCGACGATATCAAGCGCGCCGCCGTGGTGAACGCCATGACGACCATCGAACAGACGCTGGAGCCACCCGTGCAGAAACCCGCGGCGTTTCTCCTGCGCAGCCATCGCCCCGGTGACATCGGCTGGGTGATCTCGAGCCAGGCAAAAGCTTATGCCGCGGAATATGGCTGGGACATCAGCTACGAGGCGCTGGTCGCCGAGATCTGCGCGCAGTTCATCAGGAACTACGACCCGTCACGCGAGCATTGCTGGATTGCGGAAGCGGACGGTGAGCCGCTCGGCTCGATCTTCCTGGTGAAGGGCAGCGCTGACGTCGCAAAGCTGCGGCTGCTGCTGGTCGAGAAAAAGGCGCGCGGGCTCGGCGTCGGCCGCGCGCTCGTCGAGCAGTGCATCCGCTCTGCGCGCGAGAAAGGCTACAAGCAGATGACGCTGTGGACGCAGAGCATTCTGGTCGCCGCGCGCGGAATCTATCAGGCTGCAGGCTTCCGGCGCGTCAAGGAAGAGCCGCACCACAGCTTTGGCGTCGATCTCGTCGGCGAGACGTGGGAGCTGGAGTTGTGAATCGTCATTCCGGGATGGTCCGAAAGACCAGACCGAAGATGCGCAATTGCGCATCGGGGAATCTCGAGATTCCGGGTTCGCGCTGCGCGCGCCCCGGAATGACGGAGGAGAGGCTACTAAACCGACGCGCCCTTGGCCTTCGGGCGGCGCAGGTGCTCGTCGAGCCGCGGCATGATCTCGACGAAATTGCAGGGCCGCGTGCGGTAATCGAGCTGGTGGGCGAGGATGCCGTCCCAGCCGTCGCGGCAGGCGCCGGGCGAGCCCGGCAGGCAGAAGATGAAGGTCGCCCCTGCAACGCCGGCGGTGGCGCGGCTCTGCACCGTGGAGGCGCCGATCTTGGCGTAGCTCAGCATGTGGAAGGCGATCGAGAAACCATCCATCCGCTTTTCGAACAACGGCTCGACCGCCTCCGGCGTGACGTCGCGCCCGGTGAAACCGGTGCCGCCTGTCGTGATGATGGCATCGACCCCGGGATCGGCGATCCACCGGCGGATGATGACGCGGATCGCATCGACATCGTCGACGATGATCTCGCGCGCCGCCAGATGATGGCCGGCGGCAACCAGCCGCTCCGCCAGCGTCGCCCCCGATTTGTCGTCGGCCAGCGCGCGCGTGTCGGAGATCGTCAGCACGGCGATGTTGAGCGGGACGAATTGTTTGGTTTCATCGATGGAGGACATGCTTACCTAACCCAGGCTCTTCCCAGACTTCGACGTCATCCCCGGATGAACGCACTTGCGTTCACTCGTGAGGTGCGCGCTCTTGCGCGCCTCGAAGGATGGGCCACCGGCACCGTGCCAGTCATCCTTCGAGGCTCGCAAGCGCTCGCACCTCAGGATGACGGATAGACCTTTGTCTCACAGCGCCCCCGCGGCAAAGGTATTGCAGGCCTGCACCGTGCCCTGCTTGTAACCGGTCATGAACCAATGCTTGCGCTGCGCCGCGGAGCCGTGGGTGAATGAGTCGGGCACTACCCTGCGCCCTGCGTTTCGCTGCAGCGTGTCGTCGCCGATCGCGGTGGCGGTGGCCAGCGCGGCGTCGATGTCGCCGGGTTCGACGAAGCCCGGACGTTTCTTTTCCTCGCGGTTGACCCAGACGCCGGACAGGCAATCCGCCTGCAACTCGACCTTGACCTGCAGCGCGTTGGCTTCCGCCTTGCTGCCGGCCTGCTCCTGCAACCGCTGCACGCGCGGCAGGATGCCGAGCAAATTCTGGATGTGATGGCCGGCCTCATGCGCGATGATATAGGCGGTGGTGAATTTGCAGGTGCTGCCCGAACAGCCGCGAAACTTGGTCTCGACATCGCGGAAGAAGGCGGTGTCGAGGAATATCTGGCGGTCCGGCGGACAATAGAACGGGCCCATCGCCGACTGCGCCATGCCGCAGCGCCCGCCATTGGTGGCGTTGCGGAACAGCACGATGCGCGGTCCCTTGTAGGATCGCCCGTCCGCCTGGAAGATCTCGTTCCAGCGATCGTCGATCTCGCCGAGCACGCCGGCGATCATGCTGCCCATCTCGTCCTTGGGCGCGCCTGTCGGGGCCGGGCCGCCCGGCCTGCGATCGGTCTGGTAGGTCGGCGCCTGCTGGTGACCGCCGGTGAGGATTTCCGCGCCGCCGATCAGGATGCGCGGATCGATGCCGAACGCGTAACCGACGAGGCCGAGCACGATGATGGTGCCGATGCCGAGCCCGCCACCGCCCATCGGAATGCCGAAGCCGCCACCGCCGCCTCCCATTCCGCCGCCGCTGTCGCGACGGTCTTCGATCTCGTCGCTGCGGCGGAAGTCATCGTAACGCATGGCGCAAATTCCTCATCCCGGCGGATTGCCCTTGGATACCCAACGCTGCACAGACGTAAAAATTCTCAATCCATTAATCAATAACCTGCCCGGCAATTATTGCCTAGCGGCGTTTCCGCTCCGATTGAATCGTAACGGGACGCTGGATTCTTAATTTGACGCGTTTTCTCGACGCGAACCGGTATCCATCCCGCATCAAGTGCGGGACAGGCCCCGCTGAAAAACACTTTGGCGCGCATAAGCGCCAATTTGATCTCGGCAAATCTGTCTGAGTAGCAATACCGATTAAGTCGATTTTTACTTTGCCCGGTCAATGTATCGCCAGTCGGTTGTTTAGTCCCGCGTCGCCGACAGCGTCGCCTGAGTCAGAGTAATTGAGTCATGGTTGAGTCGCGTCGCGGGGCGTCTGCAAGGGCGCCCCGCACTAAATTCGAGTCCCCGTCGGATGTTCGTATCGTCGTAGGCGATTGCGTCGCCGAGATGTCGAAGCTTCCGGCAGGCTCCGTCGATCTGGTGTTCGCAGATCCGCCGTATAATCTGCAGCTCAAGGGCGATCTCAAGCGCCCCGACGAATCCCATGTCGACGCCGTCAACGACGAGTGGGACAAGTTCTCATCGTTCGCCGCCTATGACGATTTCACCCGCGCCTGGCTCTTGGCCTGCCGCCGCGTCATGAAACCGTCGGCGACGCTGTGGGTGATCGGCTCCTACCACAACATTTTCCGCGTCGGCGCCATGATGCAGGACCTCGGCTTCTGGGTTCTCAACGACATCGTCTGGCGCAAGACCAATCCGATGCCGAATTTCCGCGGCCGGCGTTTTACCAACGCCCACGAAACCATGATCTGGGCGGCGCGCGACGAAAAGGCCAAGGGTTATACTTTCAACTATGAAGCCCTGAAGGCCGCCAACGAGGACGTGCAGGCGCGTTCCGACTGGCTGATCCCGCTTTGCACCGGCGACGAGCGCCTCAAGGGCGAAGACGGCAAGAAAGTGCATCCGACCCAGAAGCCCGAGGGCCTGCTGGCGCGCGTGCTGCTGTCGTCGTCAAAACCCGGCGATCTCGTGATCGATCCCTTCAACGGCACCGGCACGACCGGCGCCGTGGCCAAACGCCTCGGCCGCCGCTACATCGGCTTCGAGCGCGACAAGACCTATGCGGCCGCGGCCGAAGCCCGCATCGCGGCGATCGAACCGCTGCCCGAGGCGACGCTGGCGCCGTTCATGACCGCGCGCGACGCGCCCCGCGTGGCGTTTTCCGAACTGATCGAGCGCGGCATGATTTTGCCCGGCACCAAACTGGTCGATTCCAAGAAGCGCCACGGCGCCTTGGTCCGCGCCGACGGCGCCATCATGCTCGGCGACAAGGTCGGCTCGATCCACCGCATCGGCGCGGTGGCCCAGGGCTCCGGCGCCTGCAACGGCTGGACCTTCTGGCACGTCGAGACCAAGAAGGGCCTCAGGCTGATCGACGAACTGCGCGCCGAGATCCGCTCCGGGATGGCGGTGGGCTGAGCTTTTCGAGGACCTTCAGGTTGAGACAAGCCGGCACATCGCGTTGACGCGCGTTCGTTGATAGGCTCCTTGCGTGCCCCACAACAGGCGCGAAATGGATCAGGCGAGAAAGCCGTCGACGACATGACCGTGCTGAGCGAAGACGAAGTCGAGAAGCGCTGTGTCGCAGCCGCGGTCGCTTTGTCGATAGCGCATCTGCTGACTCTCATCGGCACGGAATATCAGGTCTACACACGAGATCGGTATCAGAGTCTCTTTCTTGTAAACTACGCTGTTTTCCTGTCGCCCTTTGCTATTCTCTTCGCCGCCAGGAAGGCCTGCAAAGTTCTGGCAGTTCTCGCGATGCCCATTCTGATGTTTTTCGTTTGGCGAATGTTCCACGTCTGGGAATACTTTTGGTCAGGCGTCAACTCGATGGCACAGCAAAAAGGCGACGCGCTCGGCTTTCTCACTATGATTTTTGACATGGTCGCGTTCGCGATCGCAGGACTGATCCTGCTTGCTATTCTTCTCGTTAAGTTGATTGAGGGCCTTCAACGGCTCTGGAGGGCGTAGCCGACGACCAGCCTTCCAGGTTTGGCAACGAACAGGCCACCCGCCATCGACAAACTGCGCGCCGAGATCCGCTCCGGGATGGTGGCCGGTTAACCCGCCGCTGCGGCTTTTTTCATCCTGCCTTCAACATGGCCAAGGCGCCGCAACCCGCGAGATGGCAGCCCTGTGATTTAAGCAGACTGTCGCATCTCCTTTGGCCCTGATTCGTTGCTATATTGGCTGTATACTCAGGCCCATACAGGCCGTCATTTGCGGCCACTGCGAGCTGTCCGATGCGCTCCCAATCCGATTCGTTACTGCTGTTGCCCCTGCTGCCGATCTTCCTGATCGGCGTGCCCCCGATCCTGCTATTCACCTTGCTGGGCTTTGCCGGCTTCGTCATCCTCGGCGTGCTCCTGATTTGCGTCGGCCTGACCGAGCGGCTGGAAGCCAACAGCGACTTCAACCAGCAGATCATCGTCCACGGCTATGCGCGCCAGTCCGAACGGATGGTTCAGGCGTCGAACCTGCATTCGGCGATCCGCTTCTCGGCCATCGTGGATTTGGCGGGTGCGGGATTGATCGTGGTGGGCCTGGTGGGGTTTTTCTACCTCGGCTAATCGCTTCTACCCCGGCTGGTCAGGGCGGTGAGCGTCTCTGCCGAGCCGCCTGCTGCCTCACGAACTCGTCGGTTGCGCTCCTTCCAAAAATTTGAGCATGGACGTGCCGCGTTGCGGTACGATCACCCGCGCCGGTTCGCAACCAGGTTTCCTGGCAGGCAAGAAGCAAAGGAGTTTTCCAAAATGCTCAAGTTCTATTTCAACGGATCGCCCAACCCGACCAAGATCGCGCTGTTCCTCGAGGAAGCCGGCATCGCCTTTGAGCCAGTGGCCGTCGACACCCGCGCCGGCGACCAGTTCAAGCCGGAATACCTCGTCATCAATCCGAATGCCAAGGTGCCGGCGATCGACGACGACGGCGTCAAGGTGTTCGATAGCAACGCCATCCTGCTTTATCTGGCGGAAAAGACCGGCAAGTTTCTCCCCGCCAACCGTGCCGAGTTGCTGTCCTGGCTGATGTTCGTCGCCACCGGCGTCGGCCCCTACAGCGGCCAGGCCGTCCACTTCAAGCACTTCGCGCCGGAGAAGATCGACTACGCCCACAACCGCTACCAGTTCGAGGCGCAGCGGCATTTCGCCATTCTCGACGAGCATCTGGCCAAGCGCCGCTTTATGGTCGGCGACAGCTACAGCATCGTCGACATGGCGGTGTGGGGCTGGGCCCGCATGATCCCGCTGATCCTGGGCGAGGACGGCTTTGCGAAATATCCCAACGTCAAGCGGCTGGTGGACGAAATTTCCGCCCGCCCCGCGGCGGCCAAGGCGATCGCACTGAAGGACAAGTTCAAGTTCAAGGCGGAAATGGACGACGAGGCCCGCCGCAACATGTTCAAGCATCTCGCGGTGCGGGCGGCCTGATCGGGTGCACCAATCATTTAAAACGGCGCCCTTCGCGGGCGCCGTTTTCGCCTCACGCGTTAGTCGATCGCCGCCACCACCTCGATCTCAATCAGCCAGCCCGGCCGCGCCAGGCGGCTGACCACCACCAGCGTGCTCGCCGGCGGATTTGCCGTATTGATGTAGCGGTCGCGGACCGCACGGAATTTCGGGACCTCGGCCTGATCGACTTCGGCGACCAGATAGACGTTCATCTTGACGATGTCGGCCATGGTGCCGCCGGCCGCCTCGATCGCGAGCTTAAGATTCTTGAACACCTGCTCGGCCTGCGCCTCCAGATTGCCCTCGCCGACCAGCTGCCCCGACGCGTCGCTCGACACCTGACCCGCAACATAGACCAGCGTGCCCGTGACCTTCGCGACATGCGAATAGCCGACCGGCGGCGGCAGCGTCGCCGGGCTGAAGATTTCCTTGCTCATCTCGATCTCCCTTTTTATTTCCGCCAGAACGGCTTGCCGAACTCGTAGTCAATCTCGGGCCGGCAGAGTCCGATGTCCTCCAACTCGCGCGCGCTCATGACGGAGAGTTGACGCCGGGCACGGCGGCGCTCCCGCCACACCCGGACGAGAGCGATGATAGCCGCGATGACGGCGCGCGTCGAACCCGGCAGCGCTCGCGCTCGCCGGCGGTGATACCGGTCGCCGGCGCAAACACGGCTCAACGCGTCAGCCCGCAAGCTTCCGCTCCTGCGGAAACGGTCCCAGCACGCGCTCGCACAGGGCCGAGTCATTGTACTCGCGGATTTCGCGGATCTTGCCGTCCTTGATCCCGTAGATCAGGCAATAATGATTGTCGTAGCGCTCTCCAGCGTGGGTCACCATATCGCCCCGCGCTTCCACCACGACCCATTCGTCGTCGGCGATGAACCGAAACGGAACGGTGCGGCGATGCTTCAAGAGGGAAGAGACATAGCCGTGGAGATCACGAAGCACCGATTCCTTGCCGTGAAAGGTCTGCGACCACGAGTACTGCCCCGTGACAGTCATGCTGACATCGTCGGCCAGGGCATCGGCGAAAGAAGTCCGATCACCGGCGGCAACGGCGGCGAAGATTGTTTCCATCAGTTTCTTGTTGGCGGCGGCGCTCATGGGCGGCTTCTCCTGTGATCTGATGTTTCAGACCATCGCGCGCGGGGCCGCATTCTTCCAATCGATAGAGAATATGATATATATTCATTTGATGAATTTGAAATCGCTTGACCTCAATCTATTGGTCGCACTCGACGCGCTGCTGCTGGAAGCCAATGTCAGCCGGGCGGCGATGCGGATCGGGCTGTCGCAGCCGGCCGCCAGCCACGCGCTGCAGCGGCTGCGCGACCTGATCGGCGACCCGCTTCTGGTGCGCAACGGCGCCCGCATGGAGCTGACGCCGCGCGCGCAGGCGTTGCGCGGGCCGCTGGCGCAGGCGCTCGATCAGGTGCGCGCCCTGTTCGTCCCGGATGATTTCGACGCCGCGCGCAGCGAACGGCATTTTCGCCTGATGATGCCGGATCTGGCGGTCGAACTTTTGATGCCGCCGCTGATGGAGAAGATCACGCGGCTGGCGCCGAACGTCCGCATCGACGTTGTGCCGTGGCGAAGTTCTGCCATCATGACCGCCGAATTCGCCCGCACCCTCGATCTCGTGATCTCGATCGGCGACGCCTTCCGCGGCTTTCACCGCCAGCGGCTCTATACCGACAGCGATGCGCTGGCGGTGCGGCGCGGCCATCCCGCCGCCGCCAAATTGAAAAAGCGCGACGGTTTTCTTGGCGCGCGGCATGTCGCCGTCGTGATCCGCGGCCAGAGCGAGGACCTGATCGACCTCTGGTTGCGGCCCAAGGGCATCGAACGGAAGATCGCGCTTGTCGTGCCCGGCTATATCGAGGCGCTGCACGTCACCGCGCGGACCGATCTGGTCGCCTTCGTGCCGCGCCGCCTGATCGGCGCGCTGTCGAAACAATTGTCGCTGATGACTATCACACCGCCGTTCGATCCGGGCATCGACGAGCAGTTCATGTTCTACCCGACCCGCGCCCAGATGGACCCCGGCTCGATCTGGCTGCGCACCATCATGCTCGGCATCGGCCGCGAGATGGAGCTAGCGAGGAAGAAGATGGCGTAGGATTCCCAATCCGGGTCGTCCCTGCGAAAGCAGGGACCCATACGCCGCGGCGTTTGTTTTAAAGGAAGTCGTCTGACACGACCTAACCCGAGAGGCCGCGGAGTATGGGTCCCTGCTTTCGCAGGGACGACACCGATTTTTTCAACCCTTCTCTTCCGCCAGCGCCTTTTGCACCGCCGGGCGATCCGCCATCCGCTTGCGGTGATCGGCGACCTTCGGCAGGGCCGCCATGTCGACACCGTCGCCTTCGAGCCATCCCGAAAGCGTAAACAGATAGGGATCGCAGATCGTGTAGGTCTCGCCCATCACCCACGGCCCCCGGAGCATGTCGCGCTCGATCAGCGCAAAGGTGGCGCCGACGCTCTTCGGGATCATCCGCTTCATGTCGGCGAAGGAGGATTCCTCGGTCGCCCAGCGATAGCCGCGCCCCTTGTGGGCATGCGCGACATGCACGGTCGAACACAAATAACTGTTGATCGACTGCACCTGCGCAAACGCATAGGCGTCCTCGATCGGCGCCAGTTTTGCTTTCGGAAAACTCTGCGCGATGAAGGCCAGCATCGCCGGGGTCTCGGTCAGGATGCCGCGGTCGGTGACCAGCGACGGCACCCGCGCCTTGGGATTGATGGCGAGATATTCCGGGCTGTTCTGCTGGTTGATCTTGAAGTCGATCCGCTCGGTGGTGTAGTCAGCGCCGGCCTCGGCCAGCGTGATATGCGAGGCGAGCGCGCAGGTGCCGGGGGCATAATAGAGTTTGAGCATGTTGGACCTCACGGGGAAGGCCGGAGGTTAACGCCAAGCTCTCTCGCCGTCCATCCCAGGCGCGCTGGCGCGATCCGCGATCAGGCGGCCCGCGGCTGCAGCTTTCCGTCGATATAGACGCTGACGATGGTGTCATCGGGCGGATAATACTCGGGCGCCACCGCCTGGATCTGGGCCTGAATGCACTTCCACGCACCGTTCTCGAACAGATAGGTGTCGGTGTACATGGTCATCCCAGTCACTTCGTTTCCGTCGCGGCGGCGGGTGGCCTTGTTGGTGGAACGGACCAGCGCCACATCGCCGAT
Organism: Bradyrhizobium sp. LjRoot220; assembly: GCF_964252915.1. Classification (NCBI taxonomy): domain Bacteria; kingdom Pseudomonadati; phylum Pseudomonadota; class Alphaproteobacteria; order Hyphomicrobiales; family Nitrobacteraceae; genus Bradyrhizobium; species Bradyrhizobium sp. LjRoot220. Next base: position 383,642 of record NZ_CAXUPS020000003.1, on the reverse strand, counting down.
CACGGTGATGAGTTCATCGCGGACGTCCCAGTATGGGATCAGTTTCGGATTGAACGCAGTCGCCCAGTATTTCAGGTAGGTCGCGCGGTCCCAGCGCTGGCCCGTGGGCCAGATGCTGATGAAAGCGGGGTGCAGGATGGCGTCGTGCGACGGCACGTCGTTGGTGATGAAATTATGGATGAAGCGGGCGTTCAACGCGCGCAATTCGTCCATCGTCCCGGCCGGTCGATCGCTACGTGGTGCAGGCTGCATGTTGATCTCCTCAGGTTTTGTCAAAGCGCCATCTGGCGCGCCATCTCCGCGGTGGCATCGTCAGCCGGAAAAAAGCATTCGATCTTGATCTGCTGCAGCGCCGCGTCCGTCGGCATCGCGAGCGTCGTGAAGGTGGAAAAGAATGCGAGACGGAAATCGCCCTTGGCGAGGTGCATGATCATGACGGGCGAGGTGGCCTGCGATTGGCGCGGAAGCCGCCACTCGGCCGGCAGCCCAGGATAGGCCATGATCTCGTCGAACAGCCCGGCGGCCGCGCGGCTGCCTTGCGCGACGTCGCGATGCAGTATCTGGATCATCTGGCCCGCGAATTCGTCCCAGTTCACGATGAACTGCCGCAGGCCTTTTGGATGGAAAACGACATGCATGGCGTTGTCGGCAATGCCTGATGCCATCGCGTATGAATCGCGAAATGGCCTGAGCAGGCGCGCGGATCCCTGATTGCGCATGCGCACGTCCCAGTGCCCGTCGACCACGATGCCCGGATACGGCTCCTGCTGCCGCAGCATGAAATCCAGCGCCTGCTGTACCGGCTGCAGATTGTCCGCCGCCAGTCCCTTGTCGCCATAGGGCGGCACGAAGCCCGCCGCGACATGCAGGGCATTGCGTTCTTCCAGCGGCAGATCGAGCGCGCTGCCGAGCAACTGCACCATCTCGCGGCTCGGCTGCGACCGGCCGGTTTCCAGAAAGCAGACATGCCGCGCCGACACATTGGCATCGACAGCCAGTTCGATCTGGGTGAGGCGGCGCACGCTGCGCCAATGCTTCAGCAGGCTGCTGAAATGCCCGGCCGCGGTATCCTGGGACTCCTGTTTGGGCATGCTCATGTGCCGCAATCTAGACCATCAGGTCAGAACGGCAATTACCTCCGATGTAAGTGACAAGCCGACAGCTCGGTGCGAGAATTGGGGAAAGATTTGATCGTGCGGAGGGCGTTCGTGGACGACAACGCAATCACAAAAATCGTTACGCAGTACATGGCGGCATGGAACGAGCCGGACGCTGCAACCCGGCAGACGCTGCTTGACCAATGCTGGAGCGATGGCGGCGTCTATCTCGATCCCAGGGCTTCGCTGGTGGGACGGGACGAACTCGCCCGCCACATCGCCGCGTGGCAGGCCGCGCGGCCCGGCGTACGGCTGGAGTTCATGAGCCGCATCGATGTCCACCACAACGTGTTCCGCGCCCTCTGGCGTCTGGTGCGCGCGGACGGCAGCTGCGGCGACGTCTCGATCGATTTTGGCGAGGTCGGGCCGGACGGCCGGCTGGTCAGGATCATCGGCTTCTTCGGCGCACCGCCTGCACTGCGTTAAGCGTTGGGGGCAGGATATCAGCCGGGTTTTCGCAGTTGCCCCCTGCCGCCCCTCATGTCATGACGCCCCGGATGTAATGGGGGCGTAGACATGACCGTACTCATCGCCGGCGGCGGCATCGGCGGGCTGACGCTGGCGCTCAGCCTGCACCAGATCGGCATTCCCGCGCGCGTCTTTGAAAGCGTGCCGGAGCTCCGGCCGCTCGGCGTCGGTATCAACGTGCTGCCGCATGCAGTGCGCGAATTGATCGACCTCGGCCTGCACGACCGGCTCGATGCGGCCGCCGTCCGCACCAGGGAACTGGCGTATTTTTCCAAGCACGGCAAACCGATCTGGAGCGAGCCGCGCGGCGTCGAAGCCGGATACAAATGGCCACAATTCTCGATCCACCGCGGCACCCTGCAGCAGATCCTGCTCGATGCCGCAACCGAACGGCTGGGAAAAGAGAATATCCTCACCAGCCATCATCTGACCGGCTGGACCGACACGAATCGCGGCGTGCGCGCCGAATTCATCGACAAGGCAACCGGCAAATCTGCCGGCCACCATGACGGCGTGTTGCTGATCGCGGCCGACGGCATCCATTCAGCGATCCGCGAAAAGCTTTATCCGCAGGAGGGCTCGCCGATCTGGAACGGCCGCATCCTGTGGCGCGGCATCACCAAATCGGACGCGTTCCTGTCCGGCCGCACCATGATCATGGCCGGCCACGAGATCCTGAAATTCGTCTGCTATCCCATCACCAGGGAAGCCGACGCATCAGGCAAATTTGACATCAACTGGGTGGCGGAGCGCCACATGCCGCCGACCTATCAGTGGCGGCGCGAGGATTATAACCGGACCGCCGACCTCAACGAATTCCTGCCCTGGTTTAAGGACTGGAAATTCGACTGGCTCGACGTGCCCGGCCTGATCGAAAACTGCCCGCATGCCTACGAATATCCGCTGGTCGACCGCGATCCGATCCCGCAATGGACTTTTGGCCGGACCACGCTGATGGGCGATGCCGCGCATCCGATGTACCCGATCGGCTCCAACGGCGCCTCGCAGGCGATTCTGGATGCCCGTGTGATCACGCGTGAAATTCTGGCACACGGCCCGACCAACGCGGCACTTGTCGCCTATGAGGCCGAACGCCGGCCCGCGACTACCGATCTTGTGATGCTGAACCGGCGCAATGGACCCGAGCAGGTGATGCAGATGGTCGAGGAGCGCGCACCGGCAGGTTACAAGGTCGTCACCGACGTGCTCTCGCTGCAAGAGCTGGAAGACATCGCCGCCAACTACAAGCGCGTCGCCGGTTTTCAGGTCGAAGGCCTCAACGCCAAGCCGCCGATCGTGCAGCTTGGGCGGTAGGCGTTGCGGGCTAGCGATCTTCATCTCCGTCATCCTGAGGAGCACGCTCTTGCGCGCGTCTCGAAGGACGACGGCCCGTCTGTGGCCGATTCATCCTTCGAGGCTCGCTGCGCTCGCACCTCAGGATGACGGGGATCATTCAGCACGGCCAGCGTCACCGAATAGCCTTCGCCGTCTCCACCAGCCGCGCGCTGGTCGTGGCCGTCGCCAGCACGCGGCCGTCCTCGGCCATCAGCCTGCCCTCGACAAAGGCGATGGTCTTGCCGAGCTGGGTGACGTTGGCTTCACCAACGATCGGGCCCGGCTTGGCCGGGATTAGGAAATTCACGGTCATGGTGACGGTCGCGGTGTAGAGCTTTCCGTCGGTCATCACGAACACCGCCGGGCCCATGGTGTCGTCCAGCATCGCCGAGAGAATGCCGCCCTGAACGAAGCCGGCCGGATTGCAGAAATCCTTCTTGCCGTCGAAGCCGATCCGGATCCAGCCTTGCTCGGGGCGCGCATCGATGAGATGCCAGCCAAGCAGCTTTGAGGATGGCGGGGGCGTGAAGTGGTCGAGCGCGGTTGCGATCATGAAATCCTCCTGATCGCATCGTTCTAGTGGAGGCCTGCTGCCAGCATGGTGTCAGCAGACAAGCGCCGGTTCCTGGAGATTGAGCCCGTGCGCGATCGCCTTGCGCATCACATTGGGCAAGGCTTCCCCGGCGAGCGTCGCAATCGGTACCCAGCGCGCTCCCTCCGGTGCGCGCGTCCGTGCGGCGACGCTGGCGGTATAGACCACCAGCTCCAGCGGAAAATGCGTAAAGACATGCGTCACCACGCCCGCCTTGCGATGCCACTTTGCGATCCCCTTGAGCGCTGGCGCCTGCGCCAAGGCCGCCTTGTCGTCCTGTCCGGCGAGCCAGTCCGAGCCCGGCACTTCGGTCATGCCGCCGAGCAGACCTTTTTCCGCGCGCGTGCGAACCAGCAATTCATCGCCGCGCGTGACGATGAAGGCCGCCCCCCGGCGCAGTGTTCCCGATTTCTTCGGCGCCTTGCGCGGAAAGGTCTCCTGGTCGCCGCGCGTCCGTGCCACGCAATCGTCATTCAGGGGACACAGCGCACATGCCGGCTTCTTCGGCGTGCAGATCGAGGAGCCCAGATCCATCAGCGCCTGCGCGCTATCGCCGGCGCGAGACTTCTCGTCGCCGGCGCGAGAAGATGCCAGCAACGTCGCCGCCAATTGCTGGATCAGCGGCTTGGCCTGCGGCAGCGGCTCCTCGACCGCGAACAGCCGCGACACCACGCGCTCGATATTGCCGTCGACCGGCATGGTGTGGCGGTCGAACGCAATCGCCGAGATCGCCGCCGCCGTGTAGGGGCCGATCCCCGGCAGCGTGCGCAGACCTTCTTCGGTATCCGGAAACACCCCGCCATGGTCGCGCAACACCGCCACCGCGCAGGCGTGCAGGTTGCGCGCCCGCGAATAATAGCCGAGCCCGGCCCACATCCGCAGCACGTCGTCGAGCGAAGCGCGGCCAAGCGCTGCGACATCGGGCCAGCGCGCAAGAAACTTCAGGAAATACGGCCCGACCGTTTTTACGCCGGTCTGCTGCAGCATGATCTCCGACAGCCAGACCCGGTACGGGTCCGCGCGCTCGCCCGCCGGCGGCCGCCACGGCAGCACGCGGCGATGCCGGTCGTACCAGTCGAGCAACAGCGCGGGACGACCGGCCGCACTTTCGGCGCCGGTCTGTTTCGCATGCTTGATGGCGCGCAATGGGGGCACGACTCATTTTAGAACCGGAATCGCTCCATGACCAGATTGAAAGCTATAACGCGCTGCGTTATAGTTGGTTATGATTCAGGGCTTCGCCGATTCCGAGACGGAATTAATCTGGTCCGGGCGGCGGAGCCGAAAATTGCCGCCGGATATCCAGAACGTCGCGCTGAGGAAACTTCGTCTTTTGAATCAGGCCCGCGTACTCGGCGATCTGCGGGTGCCGCCGGGGAACCGTCTTGAGGCGCTGAGAGCGGATCGACAAGGACAGCACTCGATCCGCATCAATGATCAATGGCGGATATGCTTTGTTTGGGATGAAGGAGGACCGACGCATGTCGAAATCGTCGACTATCACGACTAGGAGCGGCCTGCTTCGCAACCCGCACCCTGGCGAAATCTTGCTCGAAGAGTTCCTCAAGCCGATGGCTTTGAGCCAGAACGGGTTGGCACGCGCCGTCCACGTCGCCCCCCGCCGCATCAACGAGATCGTGTTGGGCAAAAGGGACATCACCGCCGACACCGACCTCCGGCTTGCGCGCTATTTCGGAATGTCGGAGGGGTTCTTCCTGGGGCTGCAGATGGACTACGATTTGATGCAGCGGCGACGGGAGATCGACCGTGACCTCAAGGCGATCCGCCCCCGCGCAGCATGATACGGGCTGCGGCTGCCCGGCAGTGATGCTATAAGCCCGCATGGCAAAACCCGGCCCCATCTCGGCAAAACCGCTTTCCGTCCTGCTCGGCGACGTGTTTTCCGACGCCTATGCCAAGCAGGGGTTCGCCGCGCGCGAGCTGGTGACGCGCTGGGCCGAGATTGCGGGGCGGGAGATCGCGGCCCATTCCGAGCCGTTGAAGATGCAATGGCCGCGGCCGGTCGAGGGCCAGCCGCAGGAACCGGCCACGCTGATCCTGCGGGTCGAGGGTCCGATGGCGCTGGAAATCCAGCACTCCTCCGACGTGATCCTGGAGCGGGTCAACCGCTTCTTCGGCTGGAGCGCGGTCGGGCGGCTGGCGCTGCGGCAGGCGCCGCTGTCGCGCCGGGATCGGCCAAAACCGTCCCGCGCGCCGGACCCGAAGGCGGTGGCCGAGGTCGCCAAAACGCTGTCGTCGGTGGAAGATGACGAATTGCGTGCCGCGCTGGCGCGGCTGGGGGCCTCGATCAAGCGAAATTGAGCCTGCCGCGCGCCTGACCAGAGGCACCTGCCATTGCCACAATTATCGTTTCAAGCTACGCGAAGGCACGTTTTTCGTACTTCTTCAGGCGTGAACGCGCCAATCGGGAGCTGACCTTGATCATCACGCGCCGCGCCTTCACCGCCGCCCTTTCGCTGACCGGGCTTGCCGCCCTCGCCGGCTTCTCGCCGCTGCGGCTGATCAATGACGCGCTGGCGCAAGGCGCTGCCGACGTCGCCAAGCCGCAGTCGCTGCCGGACATGGCGCTCGGCCCGGCGAACGCCTCGGTGACCGTCACCGAGTACGCCTCGATGACCTGCTCGCATTGCGCGGCGTTCACCGAGCATGTGTTCCCGAAGCTCAAGGCGGAATTCATCGACAGCGGCAAGATCCGGTTCGTGTTCCGCGAATTCCCGCTCGACATCAAGGCCGCCGCCGGATCGATGCTGGCGCGCTGCATCGCCAAGGACGACGCGCCGAAATATTTCGCGGTCGTCGACCTCCTGTTCAAGCAGCAGAACGACTGGGTATTGAAGAACACCACCGAGACGCTGATCCGGATCGGCAAGCAGGCAGGCCTCTCGCAAGCGGCGGTGGAAGATTGTCTCAGGGACCAGAAGCTGCTCGACAAGATCGCCGCCGACCAGAAATTCGCCGCCGATGTGCTGAAGGTACAGGCGACGCCGACCTTCTTCATCAATGGCGAGATGCTCAAGGGCGAGCAGAGCTTCGAAGAGTTCAGCAAGCGCATCAATGCGATGTTGAAGAGCTGATCGGTGCGCCCGGCGCGTGAAATCCTGTTGAAAACCTGATTCGCGCACCGGATTTATACGGTCCCGCAAGCCTCGCAAAGCCTCGACAAAAGCGCGTCTCAAAACCTTCGCAAAACCCTTGGGAAAAGCCTGATCCGGGCGTTGCCCTTCGGCCCCGGCCTCGCCATTGTCGCAGGCTATAAGAGGCGCATCGCGCGACTCGTCCACACACCGACATTGCCTTCCATGGTATTGTCACGGCAGGGAGATTCGCGCCCTGCCAACAGAGAATCGTGTTCATGAAACTCACGCGCCTTCGCCTTCACGGCTTCAAGTCGTTCGTTGAACCCACCGACTTCATGATCGAGCCGGGCCTGACCGGCGTGGTCGGACCGAACGGCTGCGGCAAATCCAATCTGGTCGAGGCGCTGCGCTGGGCGATGGGCGAGACCTCGCACAAATCGCTGCGCGCCGCCGACATGGATGCGGTGATCTTCGCCGGTTCCGGCAACCGTCCGGCGCGCAACCACGCCGAAGTCGTGATGACGATCGACAATGCCGACCGTTCGGCGCCGGCCGCGATGAACGACCGCGAGATTCTGGAAATCTCGCGCCGCATCGAGCGCGAAGCCGGCTCGGTCTACCGCATCAACGGCCGCGACGTGCGCGCCCGTGACGTGCAGATCCTGTTTGCCGATGCCGCCACCGGCGCGCGTTCGCCGGCGCTGGTCCACCAGGGCAAGATCGGCGAGATCATTCAGGCCAAACCGGAACAGCGCCGCCGCGTGCTGGAAGACGCCGCCGGCGTCGCCGGGCTGCACGCCCGGCGTCATGAAGCCGAATTGCGGCTGCGGGCGGCCGAGACCAACCTCACCCGCGTCGAGGACGTGATCGGCCAACTCGCCGGTCAGGTCGATGGCCTGAAGAAGCAGGCGCGGCAGGCGATCCGGTTCCGCGAAGTCGCCGCCAAAGTGCGCAAGGCCGAGGCCACGCTGTTCCATCTGCGTTGGCTGGAAGCCAATACCGACGTGGCGGAGGCCGCCCGCACCTACGACCTCAACGTTCGCGAGATGGCTGAACGGACCCGCGAACAGGCCGAGGCGGCGCGCATTCAGGCGATCCGCGCCTCCGAACTGCCGGCGCTGCGCGAGGGCGAAGCCCGCGCCGCCGCCGGACTGCAGCGCCTCACCAATGCGCGCGAGCTGCTCGACCGCGAGGAAGAGCGCGCGAAGGAGCGTGTCGCCGAACTCGACCGGCGCCTGACCCAGTTTACCGCCGACATCGCGCGCGAACAGCAGCAGACGTCGGATGCCGAAGTCGCCTTGCTGCGCCTCGACACCGAAGATTCCGAAATCAAGGAAGAGATCAAGTCGCGCATCGAAAAGCGCAGCGGCGTCGATGAACGCGTGTCGGAGGCGGAAGCGACGCTTGCCGAAGCCGAGCGCATGTTCTCGGAACTGACGACGGTGCTGGCCGACCTCACCGCCAAGCGCAACCAGCTCGAGGCCGGCGTGCGCACCCATCGCGACCGGCTGGCGCGGCTCGACCAGGAAATCGCCAACGTCCAGGCCGAGGAAACCAGGCTCGCGCAGGAAACCGGCAATCTCGGCGACATCGATGCGCTTGCGGGCGCGATGGAGACCGCCCAGGAAACGCTGGCGGCATCGGAGGCCGCCGCACAGGCCAACGAAGAGGGTCACGTCGCCGCGCGTGCACGGCTGGAAGCCTCACGTTCGCCGCTGGTGGAAGCCGACAAGCGCGTGCAACGCCTAGAGACCGAAGCGCGCACGATCTCGAAACTGGTCAATGGCGAGACCAAAAACCTGTGGCCGCCGATCATCGACGGCGTCACCGTGACCAAGGGCTATGAGAAAGCGCTGGGCGCCGTGCTCGGCGACGACCTCGACGCCCCGATCGATCCCTCCGCGCCGATGCGCTGGACCAATGCGGGTGCAACCTTCGACGATCCGGCGTTGCCCGCGGGCGTCGAAGCGCTGGCCGTCCACGTCGAAGCGCCATCCGAGCTGTCGCGGCGCCTGGCGCAGATCGGCGTCGTCGCCAAGGAGCGCGGCGCGGAACTGGTGTCGCAACTCAAGACCGGCCAGCGGCTGGTGTCGCTGGAAGGCGACGTCTGGCGCTGGGACGGTTTTGTCGCTGCTGCCCATGCCCCGACCGGCGCCGCGCGGCGGCTGGCCGAACGCGCCCGGCTGGTCGATATCGAACACGAACTGGAGCAGGCCCGCGTTGACGCCGCCGCCAAGCGCCAGGCGCTGGAAGACGCCGAGCGAGAGCTGAAGGTGGCGTCGGGCGCCGAGTCCGCCGCCCGTGACGCCTGGCGCGCCGCGCAGCGCGAAGCCGATGCCGCACGCGAACGCCATGCCGCGACCGAGCGCGAGATCAACCGCCACGCCGCCCGTAAATCGGCGCTGACGGAGGCCCACAGCCGCCTGGCGGCCGACCGCGCCGAGGCCGAGGCCGCGCATGAGAACGCCCATGCGGTGCTTTCTGAATTGCCGCCGAGCCTCGAGACCGAAACCAAACTTTCCGCCGTTCGCACCGACATCGAGGGCCATCGCCGCTTCGCCGCGCAGGTGCGTGCCGAAGCGCAGGCGCTGGCGCGCGAGGCTGAACTTGCCGACCGCCGCGTTCAGGCGATCCTCGCCGAGCGCACCGAATGGCAGAACCGCAAGCAAAGCGCCGCCTCGCAGGTTTCCACCATCGAGGCCCGCGTCACCGAAGTAACCGCCGAGCGCGCCGAACTCGATAACGCGCCGGCGCTGTTCGCCGAGAGGCGCCGCGCGCTGATCAACGAAATCGAATCCGCCGAAAGCGCCCGCCGCGTCGCCGCCGACGCGCTGGCGGCGGCCGAGAGCGTGATGGCGGAGACCGACCGCGAGGCCAAGGCGTCGCTGGAAGCGCTCTCCAGCGCCCGCGAGGCTTGCGCCCGTGCCGAGGAGCGCATGGACGGCACCAAGCGTCGTCTTTCCGACATCGAACGCGAAATCCACGACATGCTCGAAGTCGAGCCGCACGCCGTGGCTGCGCTGGCCGAGATCGAGCCGGGCGCGGAATTGCCGCCGCTCGCCGAGATCGAGGAAAACCTCGAAAAGCTGCGCCGCGACCGCGAGCGGCTTGGCGCGGTCAACCTGCGCGCCGAGGAAGAGCTGCGCGAAGTCGAGACCCAGCACACGGCACTGGCCACCGAACGCGACGACCTCGTGGAAGCCATCAAGCGGCTGCGCCAGGGCATCCAGAGCCTCAACAAGGAGGCGCGCGAGCGGCTCCTGACCTCGTTCGAGACCGTCAACGAACACTTCAAGCGGCTGTTCACCGAATTGTTCGGCGGCGGCGAAGCCGCATTGCACCTGATCGAAAGCGACGATCCGCTGGAAGCCGGTCTCGAAATCATCGCCAAACCGCCCGGCAAGAAGCCGCAGACGCTGTCGCTGCTCTCGGGCGGCGAGCAGGCGCTGACCGCGCTGGCGCTGATCTTCGCGGTGTTCCTCACCAACCCGTCGCCGATCTGCGTGCTCGACGAAGTCGACGCGCCGCTCGACGACCACAATGTGGAGCGGTTCTGCAACCTCCTGCACGAAATGACGTCGTCGACCGAGACCCGCTTCATCATCATCACCCATAATCCGATCACGATGGCGCGGATGAACCGGCTGTTCGGCGTCACCATGGCCGAGCGCGGCGTCTCGCAACTGGTCTCGGTCGGCCTCGACGATGCCGTGAAAATCCTCGACCAGCACGTGGCGTGAGATCTCTCACTCGACCCCGTTGACGTCATCATCCGCGGAGGCGGATGATCCAGTACGCCGCGCCGCTGGTGTGACCCACCGCCCTCACGGAATACTGGATGCCCCGCCTTCGCGGGGCATGACGAAGGATAGATGACCTCACCCGACCTCCCCGCCGAACTGAAGGGCGCGCTCGACGCCAAGCTGCGCGGCTTCTCGCGCAACGACGCGGCCGAGCGCTCGGCGTCGATCTCGAAAAACTACCGCGACGGCGGCGGCTCCGGCACGATCCGCTCCGAGACCGACGCGCTGGCCTATGCGCTGGCGCGGATGCCCGCGACCTACGCCGCGGTCACCGCCAGCCTGAATGCGCTGTGCGAAATCCACCCGCACTTTGCGCCCAAAACCCTGCTCGATGTCGGCGCCGGGCCGGGCACCGCGAGCTGGGCGGCGGCGGCCGCATTTTCCTCGCTGCAGGGCTTCACGCTGCTCGACGCCAATGACGCGTTGCGCAAACTGGCGCTCGATCTCGTCAGCGAGAGTTTTCGCCTGCGCGAACTCCACTACGAACGGGGCGAGGCCCGCAACGCCCTGCTCAAGGCTGACGCCGCCGACCTCGTCATCGCCAGCTACATGATCGGCGAACTCGGTGCCGCCGAACAAAGCGCGCTGGCCGGGCTGATGTGGGAAAAGACCCGCGATACGCTGTTGGTGGTCGAGCCGGGAACGCCGGCCGGTTATGCGCGAATCATCGTGCTGCGCGAGCGCCTGATCGCGGCGGGCGCGCATGTCGCGGCCCCCTGCCCGCATGACGGCAGATGTCCGCTGCAAGCGCCGGACTGGTGCCATTTCACCCAGCGCCTGCAACGCTCGCGCGCGCACAAGCAGGTCAAGGGCGCCGAATTGCCGTTCGAGGACGAGAGGTTCGCTTATGTGGCGCTGACGCGTGCGCCGCCCGGGATTCGACCGGCCCGGGTGCTGGCGCAGCGCTCCGTCTCCAAGGTCGAAGTCACGGCCAAGCTTTGCACCCCGTCAGGTCTCGTCGTCAGCCGGACGCCTCGCCGCGCCAAGGCGGATTATGCCATCGCCCGGCGCTGGCGCTGGGGGGATGCGGTGGAGGAAAAAACTTAGAGTGTGATGGGGTTACGTTGAAACAGTGTGGCGGCAGACTCGCTGCACCTCTCCCGCTTGCGGGGGAGGTCGACGCGCTCGGCAGCGCATTTGCGCGCCAGAGCGCGGCGGGTGGGGGTTTATCCACTTGGAGCGCGCCGTGTGGATAGACCCCCACCCCAGCCCTCCCCCGCAAGCGGGAGAGGGAGCGCAGTCCATTCGCGGCTGTGAACTTATCCGGCCTTGGTTCCGACTAAACCAAGCCCCACGTCGCGGCGGGCTGCCGCACGCCCCGGTTTTCGTCTAGGTTCCACGCATCTTTCGTCTCACCAGGAGTTGTTTGCCATGTCGACCGGCTGGATCGTTCTCGGCGTCATCGTCATTCTCGTGTTGTTTGCCATCGCGGCGTATAACCGCCTGGTCGCGCTGAGCCAGCGTGTCGGCCAGGCCTTTGCCGATATCGACGTGCAGCTCAAGCAGCGCCACGATCTGATCCCGAACCTGGTCGAGACCGTGAAGGGCTACGCCAGCCACGAGCGCGGCACGCTCGACGACGTCATCAAGGCCCGCAACTCGGCGATGTCGGCGCAGGGTCCGGCGCAGGTCGGCGCTGCCGAGAATCAGCTGAGCGGCGCGCTCGGCCGCCTGATCGCGCTGTCGGAAGCCTATCCGGACCTCAAGGCCAACGCCAATTTCCAGCAGCTCGCCGGCGAATTGTCCGACCTCGAGAACAAGATTGCCTCGAGCCGGCGCTTCTTCAACAACGCGGTTCAGGAATACAACACCGGCATCCAGCAGATGCCCGCCGCGCTGTTCGCCGGCATGTTCGGCTTCACCAAAAAGGAATTCTTCGATCTCGGCGCCAGTCGCACCGAAGTCGAGGTCGTGCCGACCGTGAAATTCTAACGGCCGCGACGATCCGGCGAGAAGCAGCACATCATGGCCGCGTACGGGCTCTACACGCATATCGCATCGAACAAGTTCCGTTCGATGCTGCTGCTCGCCGGCCTGTTTCTCTTGATCTACGTGCTGGTCTATGCCGGCGCGCTGCTGGCGGAAGTCGTAATGCGCAGCGACGCCCCGGTCGCTTATTATTTGCGGGCCGCATGGCGCGATCTGGTCACGGCGTTTCCCTATGCGACCGGCATCGCCGCGCTCTGGATCGTGATCGCATACTTCTTCCACCAGAACATGATCGACGCCGTCACCGGCGGCGAGGACGTGACGCGAAAGCAGCAGCCGCGGCTGTATAATCTCCTCGAAAACCTCTGCATCTCGCGCGGCCTTCCGATGCCGAAGCTGAAGGTGATGGACAGCCCGGCGCTGAACGCGTTCGCCAGCGGCCTCAACCGCCGGCAATACGCCATCACCGTCACCACGGGCCTGTTGAGGTCGCTCAACGATCAGGAGATCGAGGCCGTGCTGGGCCACGAGCTGACCCATATCCGCAACGGCGACGTGCAGCTGATGGTGATCGCGGTCATCATCGCCGGCGTGGTCGGCTTCTTCGGCGAATTGTTCTTCCGGATGTTCACCAACCTGTCGTGGAATTCGTCCGGCAGCGACTCGTCCTGGTCGTCCTCGTCCTCGCGCTCGTCATCCTCTTCGTCCTCCGACAATAAAAGCTCCGGCGGCGGCGCGATCATCGCCGTCATCATCGCGGTCGCGCTGATCCTGCTGGCCTGGCTGCTGTCGCAGGTCGTTAAACTGGCCCTGTCGCGGTCGCGCGAATTGCTGGCCGATGCCGGCTCGGTCGAACTCACCAAGAACCCGGACGCCATGATCACGGCGCTGCGCAAGATCGAGAATCGCGGCGAGCTTCCCGGCGCCACCTCGGCCGTCATGGAGCTGTGCTTCGACAATCCGCGCGAGGGATTTGCCGACTTGTTCGCGACTCATCCGTCGGTTGATTCGCGGGTCAAGGCGCTGGTGCAGTTCGCCGGCGGCCGCGATCCCGGCCCGCTGGCCTTGCCGGACGAAGCCGACGACGAGCCGGAGAGTGAAGCGGAACCGCAGGCGGCGGATCAGCTGCCGCCACCGGGTCCCCACGGTCCCTGGAGCGACGCCGCAGCACCTGCAGGCCTTCCGCAAGGTACGCCGCAGGGCGCACGACCAGGTCCGCGCTGGGGACCTTGGGGCCGGCACAGCTGACCGGCCGGCGCATCGCCGCCCGCAGCATTAACGAATTCCGTATGAATAATGCCGGCATCGGCCTGGGGAATTGAATTCTCCCTTGTTTCTGCCATGTTCGCCCCCAAAGCAGGTCTGGGGACTGCCGATCGCTCCCGCGATCGGGGCGCGTAGTAGGGAATTCCATGGCAAAGCCAGTCGTGATTGTGGTGGGCGCGGACAAGGGCGGGGTCGGCAAGACGACCGTGTCGCGGACGCTGCTGGATTATTTCAGCGCCAACAACGTCCCGACGCGGGCGTTCGACACCGAGTCGCCGCGCGGGACGCTGAAGCGCTTTCACCCGGACATCACCCATATCGTCGACATGACGACGACCTCGGACCAGATGAAGATCTTCGACACGCTCAATGCCGGGACCTCGGTGACCGTGATTGACGTGCGCGCCGGACTGCTGTCGCCGGCGCTGGCCTCGTTGCGCGACATCGGCTTTCTCGATGCGGCCAAGGCCGGCCAGATCACCTTTGCCGTGTTCCATATCCTCGGCCCCTCGATCGCCTCGCTGGACGAAATCGCCGAGACGGCGAATTTCATGCAGGGCGCCAAATACTACCTGGTGAAGAACTTCATCAACGACACCCAGTTCTTCCAGTGGGACCAGGCGACCTACAATTCCTATTTCCACCGCATCAAGGACGCCACCGAGCTCACGATCCCCAAACTCAACGAAATGGCCTATGAGCAGGTCGAGGTCTCCTCGGTGCCGTTCCTCAAATTCGTCGCCAACAAGGGCACCAACGACGAGGCCGCGAACTATTCGTTCGTGCTGCGCGGCTATGTCCGGCACTGGCTCGCCAATGTCTGGAGCGAGTTCGACCGCATCAAGCTGACCGACCTGGTCGGCGCCAAGTCCAGCAGCCGCAGCGGCGAAAAATAATCGCACCCGGCGCGGGATTGGGCTGGATTAGGCGGAAAAATCGCCTGATATAGCGCGTGATGAGCCCGACGCCTGTCTACATCATCTGTTCGCCCCGCCCGCTGGTCGGCAAGACGCTGATCGCGCGGCTGCTCAGCGAATTCCTGCTGTTGAAAAACGGCACGGTGATCTCCTTCGACATCAATCTGAAGGAGCCCTCGCTGCTGGAATATCTGCCGCGCACCACCGAGACGGCCGACGTCATCGACACCTTCGGCAAGATGCAGCTGATGGACCGGCTGATCGTCAATGACAGCGTCGCCAAGGTCATCGACCTCGGCTTTCACGCCTTCGACGAGTTCTTCAAGATGACCGACGAGATCGGCTTCATGAAGGAAGCCGTGCGCCGCGGCGTCGCGCCGGTGATCCTGTTCGTGGCCGATACCGACCGCGCCTCGGCCATGGCCTACAGCATGCTTCAGCAACAAATTCCGCCGAAGGCGCTGATCGCGATCGACAATGAACACGTCGTGCGCGGCGAACTGCCCCGGGCCATGGAACGGGGACGCGTGCTGCGGATATCGGCGCTGCCGGTGTTCCTGAAGACGTACATCGACCGGCTGACCTTCTCGTTCACCGGCTATCTGCGCCACGAGAAGGATTCCTCGACCGAACTGCACCAGTGGATTCGCAGGAACTACACCGCCTTCCGCGAACTGGACCTCAGCCTGATCCTGCAACGGTCGTGAAGTTATTACCCGGATAATATTGACGTGGGCTTGCCGCTTGGACTCAATGCCCGTCAAACGTCATCAGCGTTCGCACTGGCACATCCATCGCCCGCAGCTTGGCGGCGCCGCCCAGATCAGGCAGGTCGATGATGAAGCAGGCCGCGACTACGTTGGCGCCGATCTGGCGAAGCAGCTTCACCGCACCTTCGGCGGTGCCGCCGGTGGCGATGAGATCGTCGACCAGGATGACACGCTCGCCGGGAAGCACCGCGTCGGCATGCATCTCCATCTCGTCGAGACCGTATTCCAGCGAATAGGCGATCCGCACCGTGGTGTGCGGCAGCTTGCCTTTCTTGCGGATCGGCACGAAGCCGGCGGAGACCTGATGCGCCACCGCGCCGCCGAGGATGAAGCCCCTCGCCTCGATGCCCGCGACCTTGTCGATCTTGTTGCCGGCCCAGGGCTGCACCAGTTCATCGACCGAGCGGCGGAAAGCGCGGGCATCTGCCAAAAGCGTGGTGATGTCGCGGAACAGGATGCCCTTTTTCGGGTAATCCGGAATGGTGCGGACGGTGGCTTTCAGATCATGGTCAAACGTCATCTTTGTCTCTTTTCAATTGTCATTCCGGGGCGATGCGAAGCATCGAACCCGGAATCTCGAGATTCCGGGTCTGGTGCTAACGCACCATCCCGGAATGACGAGTTAAACATGCAGCCGGAATGCGTTCTCGACAATACGTAAACCGACCTCGCCGCCCAGCGACATCAGCGATTCCGGGTGGAATTGCACGCCGCCGACCGGCAGGGTCTTGTGTTCGATCGCCATCGCGACGCCGTCCTCGGTGGTCGCGGTGACCGTGAGCACGTCGGGAACGCTGTCGCGCTCGACATAGAGCGAGTGATAGCGGCCGATCACGATCTCATTGGGCAGGTTCTGCATCAGCCGCCCGCCCCGCACCTGGACCCGCGACGGCCGACCATGCGCGGGCTGACCGAGTTGGCCGAGTTGGCCGCCGAAATATTCGCCGATCGCCTGCACGCCGAGACAGACGCCGAAGATCGGCAGCTGCTTCTCCAGTGCCGTTCCGATGGTTTTCGAGATCCCAAAATCCTCGGGCCGGCCCGGACCCGGCGACAACACCAGCAAATCCCAACGCTTCTGGTTCAACATCTGCTGCGCGTGAACGTGCCGGACAACGGTCACGGACGCGCCCACTTGCCGGAAATAATCCGCCAGCATGTGCACAAAGCTGTCGTCGTGATCGATCAGCAGCACCTTCTTGCCCGAGCCGGTCGCATCGGGCGCGAACGCCGACAGCGGCTTTGGCGGATCGCCGCGCAACGCCTGGAACAGCGCCGCTGCCTTGACCTGGCATTCGCGGTCTTCGGCGGCGGGATCTGAATCGAACAGGCAGGTGGCGCCGACGCGCACTTCGGCGAGCCCATCCTTCATCCGGATGGTGCGGATGGTGAGCCCGGTGTTGATGCTGCCGTCGAAATTCACCGCGCCGATCGCACCGGCATACCAGCGCCGCGACGAGCGCTCATTGTCCTCGACGAACTGCATCGCCCACAATTTCGGCGCACCGGTGACCGTCACCGCCCAGGCGTGGGTCATGAACGCATCCAGCGAGTCGAAACCGGGGCGCAAAATGCCTTCGACATGGTCGACGGTGTGGAACAGTTTTGAATAGGTTTCGATCTGGCGCCGCGCCAGCACCTTGATGGTGCCGGGGACGCAGACGCGCGCCTTGTCGTTGCGGTCGACGTCGGTGCACATGTTGAGTTCGAATTCGTCTTTTTCCGAATTCAGCAATTGCCGGATCTGTTCGGCATCGCCGATCGCGTCGACGCCGCGCGCAATGGTGCCGGAGATCGGGCAGGTCTCGACCCGCCTTCCGTCGGAGCGCACGAACATTTCCGGCGAAGCGGCGACCAGAAACTCGCCCTCGCCGAGATTCATCAGCGCGCCATAGGGCGACGGGTTGATGCGGCAGAGCCGCTGGAACACTTCGGCCGGCGAACGCTCGCACGGCTCGGCGAATAATTGCCCGGGCACCGCCTCAAACAGATCGCCGCGCGCGAACGCGGCGCGTGCGGTCTCCACCGTGGCCTGGTATTCGCCGGGCGCGTGATCGGCAAAGCCCTGCCGCGGCGTCCTGGCGTAGACGCTCTCGGCGGTGTCGCGCGACAGGCCGGCGGTGGATTTGTCCTTCCAGGCAAAATCATAGCTCAGCACCACGCCGCGGCCGGTGGCGCGGTCATAGGCCAGCAGGCGATCCGGCACATACAGCACGATGTCGCGCTGGTCGGCCTCGCGCGCGCGCTTCTGCACGAGGTCCTCGATCTGGAACACGAGGTCATAGGCGAAGGCGCCGAACAGGCCGAGCAGCGGATCGTCATTGGCGGTGAAGCTTGCGACGAGATCGCGCACCAGCGACATCACGCTGGCGCGGCGGGTGCGCTGGTCTTCGTCGACCGGCGCGGGTCCGCGGATAATATGACCGGCAAGACGCGGCGCGCTCTTCTCTGAAATGACCACGCACGGCTCGCGCAGGACGTCGCCGAGAAAGGCGATCAGCACTTCGCCGCGCCCGTTCAGCGCATTGAGCGAAAAATTCGCGCCTTCGGTTTCCAGCACCAGCGGCGGATCGGCAAAGCCGAGGTCAAAGCTCTCGTAGCGGCCCGGCACCGTGGTGCCCGACGACAGCACCACGCCGCGGCGGCGATCCAGCAGGTCGATCAGATCATCGAGCCGCTTGGCGTCGCCGGAAAACTGCTCGACGGCGCGCGAGATCGCGAGACCGCTGGAGGTCCGGTATGCGCTGTGTTCGGGCAGGGAGAAGACGGTCCTGTTCATGTGATCCTCTTACGAAACTTGGTGAGGGAACGCCACACAGGACAAACGAAGGGCAAACAAAACAAACCGCCGGTCGCACTGCGATGGCGACCTTCGACGATTGTTAAAATGAAATCGCACCGGCCACCTCTTAAGAGGTGCGCCACCAAAGACGGGATGGGCGGACAACGGTGCTCATGGAACCTAATCACCATCCGCCGGGGACGATGTCAAGGGAGGCGGCTTGCCGTCCCGACCGGCCTGCCGCCCACCTTTTGGGGTTTGAAATGGCCGGAATCCGCGTAGCATCGGGCCCAAGCGGCGGCGGTAACAACGCCCGAAAACAACAAGCAGGCGGAGGCGCAGGATGGCTTTGCTGGGTCTGGGATACGCGGGCTTCGGATCGGATGTTCGGGACCTCGCTGGTCGGCCTGCAGGCGGTCGAGCGCGGCAATTCGCTGCTGGCCTTCCGGATGGACGACCGCAAACAACGTATCGTCATCGACCGGGCGATGGGCGACGGCGCGCGCTTCTTCGGCTGGGAAGTCGCCGACGCGGCGAGCCTCGACCAACTCGCCGCCCGGCTCGAAGCGGCCGGCGTCAACGTCACGGCCGAACCGCAGACGCTGGCGGATGCACGGCGGGTCACGGGTTTGATTTCGTTTCGCGATCCCGGCGGCAACCGGCTCGAGGCGTTTTACGGCGCCGAGATCGACGACACGCCATTCCGTCCGGGCCGCTCGATCTCGGGCTTTCGCACCGGCCCGCTCGGCCTCGGACACGCCGTGCTGACCGTCGAGCACATCGATCCTGTCATGGCGTACTATGTCGATGTGCTCGGCTTCGGGCTTTCCGACTACATCGAAAAGCCGTTCCGCGCCTATTTCTTCCACATCAACGCGCGGCATCACTCGCTCGCGCTGATCGAGACCGGCAGGAACGGCATGCACCATCTGATGGTGGAATTGTTTTCGCTGGACGATGTCGGGCAATCCTACGACATCGCGATGATGGAGCCGGACCGCGTCGGCGTCACGCTCGGCCGTCACACCAACGACTTCATGACTTCGTTCTACGCCAAGACACCGTCATCCTTCATGATCGAATGCGGCTGGGGCGGCCGCGAGATCGATCCGGCGACCTGGCAGCCGGTCGAAATGCATCACGGCCCGAGCCTGTGGGGCCATGAACGCGTCTGGCTGCCGCCGAAAGACCGCGAGACCGCGCGCGAGATGCGAATGCGCGCCGCCACCGAAGGCCTGCGCGCACCGGTGCAGGTGATGGAAGGCAATTTCCAGCTGATGTCGGGCACGTGCGCGTGGTGGGACGGGGTGAAGCAGTAGGCCACGCGGCAATTAACACTCGTCGTCCCGGCGAAGGCCGGGACCCATAACCACCAGCGTTTGTGGCTACGCAAAGCCGTCGAAGACAGCTTTCTAAAACGATAAGCCGCGGCGTATGGGTCCCTGCGTTCGCAGGGACGACGACAAGCTGCTACCGATAACAGCCCTGTTCGATCTCCTCGATCAAACCCCGCGCCTGCGGCTTCCAGCCGAGTTCTCGCGCCCGTACCGCGCGGACCCGGCTGTTTGACGCCATCGTATACTCGGCGGCGCCCTCGCCCCATTCGGCGGCCGCCTCTTCCATCGACATCGCCGCCGGCGCTTTCGCGAAACCGAGCATGCGGTTGATGGCTTCACAAACTTCGCGCATCGAGTTTTCGCCGTTCTCGGCGAAAAAGAACGATCCGGCCGGTGCTTTGTCCACGGCGAGCGCATAGAGCGAAACCAGATCGTCGATATGCACGTTCGACCAGATGTTTTCGCCGGGACCGGGGTGAACAGCACCGCCGCGCTTTCTGGCAAGGTCGATCAGCCACGGCACCTGCGTGCTGTGCGGATCGACACCATGGCCGAGGCCGTAGATCAGGCTCGGGCAGACGATGACCGGGCGGCAGTTCTTGTCGCGGCTTGCGAGAATGCGTTCGTTCAACGCGACCCGCGCGGCGCGCGCGGGCACCGGGTTGATCGGCGTGCTCTCGTCAAACACCGCGTCGGACCGCTGCCCCTGCGCGCGGGTGCCGACGATGCTCGACCCCGAAGTGTGGATGAACGGCTTGCCGCTTCCGGCCAGCGCGCCGAGCAGGGCATCCACCGCGCCGGCGTGATCGGCGCTCGCCGCATTAATGACGACGTCGGCGGCGCGCGCCGCTTGCGCCAGTAAATCCGCGTCATCCAGCGTTCCCGATAACGGCTCGATGCCGCGGGCGCGAACCGCATCGGCCTTTTCCCGGGAGCGGACCAGGCCGGTGACCTGATGTCCGGCGGCCACCAGATGGGCCGCCACCGATCCGCCGATATAGCCGGACGCGCCTGTGCAGAAGATTTTCATGGTAGCTGCCAATTCCCGTCATTGCGAGCAAAGCGAAGCAATCCATTCTTTCTTTGCTCGGAGGTATGGATTGCTTCGCGGAGCCTGTCATCGGGCGCGCATTCGCGCGTTGGCTCGCAATGACGAGGAAGCACTTTCGGATTACCCTAGGTGCTTCCGGAAAAACTCCGTCGCCCGGCCCCAGGCCAATTCCGCACACTGCCGATCATGCACCGACAGGCGCTGCTCGTTGCCGAAGCCGTGCTCGGCGTCATAGCGGAACAGCTCCAGCGACTTGCCCGCTGCCTTCATCGCCTTTTCGAAACCGTCGACCAGTTGCGGCGTGCACCAGTCATCCGTGTTGGCAAAATGCGCCTGCAGCGGAATTTTTACATCCGCCGGTTTTGCCGCCTGTTCCGGCGGGATGCCATAGAACACGACTCCGGCCGTGAGCTCCGGAATCCTGGTGGCGCCGATGATGGTGACGGCACCGCCGAGACAAAAGCCGGTCAGGCCGACCTTGGCGCCGTTCTTTGCGAGATATTGCGCGGCGCCGCGCACGGTCTGCGTGGTCGCATCCATGAAATCCAGCGAATTCATCTCTTTGCCGGCGGCGTCGGTGTCGTGATACGGCACCACCTTGCCCTTGTAGAGATCCGGCGCCAGCGCGTCGAAGCCGGCCGCCGCGAAGCGATCGCACATGCCCTTGATCTGGTCCTGCAGCCCCCACCATTCCTGGATCACGACCACGCCCGGCGCGTTGCCGCGCGCAGCATTGGCGAGATAGCCGGCCGCGTCCTTGCCGTCGGGCCGTTTGAAAGCGATGCTGGTTCCCATGAGGTCCTCCGTTTTTTGGGGAGCGATTGGCGGCCATTTTGTCCGCAGCGGGACCAGGAAGCAATCCGCCCCACCGTCATTCCGGGATGGTGCGTTGGCACCAGACCTCAGGGGCGCAATTGCGCCCCGGGGAATCTCGAGATTCCGGGTTCGATGCTAGCGCATCGCCCCGGAATGACGAACACAACAAAAAAGCCCCCGCAGGGGCTTTTTCCGAATTGCGATGAAACCAGCGCTTAGTGGGCGTTGGCCCAGACCTTCTTCTTGGTGAAGTACAGCAGGCCCGTGAGCAGGATCAGGAATACGAACACCTGCAGGCCGAGCCACTTGCGCGCTTCCATGTGCGGTTCCGCGGCCCACATCAGGAACGTGGTGACGTCCTTGGAATACTGCGCGACCGTAGCCGGCGCGCCGTCGTCATACGTCACCTGGCCGTCGTTGAGCGGCTTCGGCATCTTGATGGCGTGGCCAGGGAAGTACTTGTTGTAATAGGAACCTTCGGGAAGTGTGACGCCGGCAGGCGCTTTGTCTTCATAGCCCTGCAACAGCGCGGTTACGTAATCCGGGCCCTGCTCCTGGTACTGGGTGAAGAAGTCGACCAGGAACATCGGGAAGCCGCGTGGGTAGGAACGCGCCTTGGTGATCAGCGACAGATCAGGCGGAAACGCGCCGCCATTGGCGGCCCGCGCCGCATTCTCGTTCGGGAACGGCGACGGGAAATAGTCGGCAGGCCGGCCCGGCCGCTCGAACATCTCGCCCTTGTCGTCCGGACCGTCCTTGACCTTGTAGTCGGACGCGAATGCTGCCGCCTGCGCCACCGAATAACCAGGGCCGCCGGCTTCGGCGAGGTTGCGGAAGGCGATGTAGGAAAGGCCGTGACAGGACGCACAGACTTCCTTGTAGACCTTGAGGCCGCGCTGCATCGCGCCACGATCGAACTTGCCCATCGGGCCGGCGAACGACCACTTGTTTCCGGGCGGCTTTTCCTGCCCCTCTGCCGCGCGAGCATTCTGCGCGCCACCGAACAGCAATCCACCGGCGACGACCAGCGCGATCACCGTTGAGACCATCGGAGTCGACTTGCTTCCGGTCTTGGCCAGCACGTCGTCGGCGATCGAGTTCGGCACCGGCCGCGGTTTCTCGATCCGGCTCAGCAAGGGCAGCAGGATCAGGAAATAGGCGAAGTACAGTAAGGTCAGGATCCGGCCGGCGATCACGTAGATGCCTTCGGCGGGCTTGGAACCGAGCCAGCCGAGCAGCAGGCAGACCACGACGAAGATCCAGAAGAACTGCTTCGCCAGCGGGCGATACTTCGAAGAGCGGGTCCTCGCGTTGTCCAGCCAGGGCAGGAAAGCCAGGATCAGGATCGCACCGAACATCGCCACGACGCCGGCGAGCTTGTTCGGGATCGAACGCAGGATCGCGTAGAACGGCAGATAGTACCATTCCGGCACGATATGCGGCGGCGTCACGCCGGGATTGGCCGGGATGTAGTTGTCGGCTTCGCCGAGATAGTTCGGCATGTAGAAGATGAACCAGGCGAAGACCAGCATGAAGCAGGAGACGCCGAACGCATCCTTGATGGTCGCGTAGGGCGTGAAAGGCACGGTGTCCTTTTCGGTCTTCGCCTCGACGCCGGCCGGATTGTTCTGGCCCGCGACGTGCAGCGCCCAGATGTGCAGCACCACCACGCCGGCGATCACGAACGGCAACAGATAGTGCAGCGAGAAGAAGCGGTTCAGCGTCGGATTGCCGACGGCATAGCCGCCCCACAGCAGCGTCACGATGCTCTCGCCGAAATACGGCACGGCCGAGAACAGGTTGGTGATGACGGTGGCGCCCCAGAAGCTCATCTGGCCCCACGGCAGCACGTAACCCATGAAGCCGGTCGCCATCATCAGCAGATAAATGATGACGCCGAGGATCCAGAGGATTTCGCGCGGCTCCTTGTACGACCCGTAATAAAGGCCGCGGAACATGTGGATGTAGACCGCGAAGAAGAACATCGAGGCGCCGGAGGCATGCATGTTGCGCAGCAGCCAGCCGTAATTGACGTCGCGGACGATCAGTTCAACCGACTTGAAGGCCATATCCGCATGCGGCGTATAGTGCATCGCCAGGATTACGCCGGTCAGGATCTGCAGGCCCAGCATCATCGAGAGAATGGCACCGAAGGTCCACCAGTAGTTCAGGTTACGCGGCGTCGGATAGGCCACGAACGAGGAATGGACGAGGCCCATGATCGGGAGACGTCGTTCGATCCACTTCAAGGCGGGATTGGTCGGCTGGAAATCGGATGGTCCGCTCATTGATGCGATCCTGAGGAAGTAAAACGACGCGACGGATTAAGGTCCCGGACGGGCGTCCGGGCCTTAGCCGATCTGGATTTTGGTATCGGAAACGAAGGTGTAGGGCGGCACCGGCAGGTTGGTCGGCGCCGGGCCCGAGCGGATCCGGCCCGAGGTGTCGTACACCGAACCGTGGCAGGGGCAGAAGAAGCCGTCGTAACTGCCCTCATGGGCGATCGGGATACAGCCGAGATGGGTGCAGATGCCGATCACCACCAGCCACTGGTCATGGCCCGCCTTGACCCGCGCCGAGTCGGCCTGCGGATCGGGCAGGCTCGCCAGCGGAACCTTTTGCGCCTCTTCGATCTGCTTCTTGGTGCGATGGCTGATGTAGATCGGCTTGCCGCGCCAGAACACCTTGATGTCCTGTCCCTCGGCGATCGGCGTCAGATCGACCTCGATCGGCGCACCGGCCGCGATCGTCGCTGCGTCCGGGTTCATCTGGGCAACGAAAGGCCACACTGTGGCAGCGGCGCCTACGGCAGCGACGGCTCCCGTTGCAACAAAAAGAAAATCACGGCGTGTTGGATGGTCCGCCGAAGACGCTGTCGTCACGATTCCAAGCCCTTTCTCATCTGCAGCCAGCAGAACCGCCCCGGAGACGCTGGAATCGCGCCCGAAAGAGGCTGCCGGCGCCCGCGGCCCCCGCGGCGGCAGAAAGACCACTTTTCCCGGCCATTCAGGGCGGAACAAGCAGTCCAGAATCGTTCTATTGGCACCCTTGCCGTAAGAGCGCAAGCCCGCTATCGGCTCGCAAGCGTGCAATGCACTAAATCCGCCTCGGGCTGTGATTATTCAGTCATTTCATCAGGGCTTCACAGGCCACCAACGTCATGCAGATTGCGCTCTTCCAGCCCGATATCCCCCAGAACACCGGAACGATTCTGCGCCTGTGCGCGTGCCTGGATGTCGCGGCCCACATTATCGAGCCTGCGGGCTTCCCGGTTTCCGACCGGCATTTCCGTCGGTCCGGCATGGACTATCTCGATCATGTCGCTATTACACGCCACGACTCATGGTCAAAATTCGAGCAATGGCGTAACGACGAGGGTTTCCGGCTGGTCCTGTTTACGACCAAGGGAGCCAGCTCCTATCTGGATTATTGCTACCAGCGGGACGATATCCTGCTATTCGGACGGGAATCCGCAGGGGTTCCCGAGGAGGTTGCCGGCGTCGCCGATGCACGGCTGGTGATCCCGATCAAGCCGGGCCTGCGTTCGCTCAACGTCGCGATGGCCGCCGCCATGGCACTCGGCGAGGCGCTGCGGCAAACCGGTTCCAAGACCTGATCGAGAAGGCTTGGTCGAGAACGCTTGGTCGAGACCTGATGGAGAGATGGTGAGTTACGCGGTCAAAGAGATCTTTCTGACCTTGCAGGGCGAAGGCGCGCATGCCGGCCGTGCGGCGGTGTTTTGCCGTTTTTCCGGCTGCAACCTCTGGACCGGCCGCGAACAGGATCGCTCTTCCGCCACCTGCAAGTTCTGCGATACCGATTTCGTCGGCATCGACGGCACGCTGGGCGGCCGTTATGCCACGGCCGGTCAGCTCGCCGACACCATCGCCGCGCAATGGACCGGCGCCAAAGATAACCGTTACGTCGTGCTGACCGGCGGCGAGCCGCTGCTGCAGGTCGATCCGCCTTTCATCGACGCACTGCATGCGCGCGGCTTCGAGATCGGCATCGAGACCAACGGCACCATCGAACCACCAGCGGGGATGGACTGGATCTGCGTCAGCCCGAAGGCGGGCGCCGACCTCGTGGTACGCCGCGGCCACGAACTCAAGCTGGTCTATCCGCAAGCGGGTGCAGCGCCTGAGGCGTTCGAAAATCTCGCCTTCGAGCGTTTCTCGCTGCAGCCGATGGACGGGCCCGATGTGACCGCGAACACCGCGCGCGCGATCGACTATTGCCTGCAGCACCCGAAATGGCGGCTCAGCCTGCAGACGCACAAGACACTTGGTATCAGATAGGATTTGTATCAGACAGGATTTGAGCTTTTACAATGTGGGAATTGACGAAATCGTTTCGCTTCGAGGCCGCGCATTCGCTGCCGGGAACGACGTTTGGCGCTGATAGCGAAGAGATACACGGCCACTCGTTTCGCGCCGAGGTGACCATGCGCGGCACGCCCGATCCTGCCACGGGGATGGTGCTCGATCTCGGCCTGCTCGAACGCAGCATGGCGGAGGTGCAGAAGGCACTCGATCACAAGCTCCTCAACAAGGTCGAGGCGCTCGGCCCGCCGACGCTGGAGAACCTGTCGCGCTTCATCTTCGAACGGGTCCAGCACGCCGGTAAGATCACCCGCGTCAGCGTCCACCGCGACAGCTGCAACGAGAGCTGCACTTATTACGGCCCGCAGAATTAACCGCCATTGCGAGCGAAGCGAAGCAATCCACACTTTCTTTGCTGCACCATGGATTGCTTCGCTTCGCTCGCAATGACGACGAACAAAGATTAGGAATTCTGGATGGACATCGCCGTCATCGAGGATCGCAAATCGAAGGCGCGGGACTGGTTCGAGGCGCTGCGCAGCGACATCTGCGCGGCCTTCGAGCGGCTGGAAGACGATGCACCCGCCTCGCTTTATCCCGGCAGCGCGGGACGCTTCGTGCGCACGCCGTGGGACCGCGCCGACCACACCGGCAAGCCCGGCGGCGGCGGCGTGATGTCGATGATGTATGGACGGCTGTTCGAAAAGGTCGGCGTGCATTGCTCGACGGTGCACGGCGAATTCAGCCCCGAATTCCGCTCGCAGATTCCGGGCGCCACCGACGATCCCAGGTTCTGGGCGTCGGGCATTTCCGTAATCGCGCACATCCGCAACCCACACGTTCCCGCCGTGCACATGAACACGCGCTTCGTGGTGACGACGAAGGCCTGGTTCGGCGGCGGCGCGGATCTCACGCCGGTGCTCGACCGGCGCCGTACCCAGCAAGACACCGATACGATCGCCTTTCACGCGGCGATGAAGGAGGCCTGCAGCGGGCCGAACGGCGTTGCCGATTACGACAAATACAAGAAGTGGTGCGACGAATATTTCTACCTGCCGCACCGCAAGGAGGCCCGCGGCATCGGCGGGATTTTCTACGACCACCACGATTCCGGCGACTGGGGTGCCGATTTCGCCTTCACGCAGGAGGTCGGCCGCGCCTTCCTGAAAATCTATCCCGAACTGGTCCGGAAGAATTTCGCAACACCGTGGACGCCGGCGGACCGCGAGGAGCAACTGGTGCGCCGCGGGCGCTACGTCGAATTCAACCTGCTCTACGACCGCGGCACCACCTTTGGCTTGAAGACCGGCGGCAATGTCGATTCAATCCTGTCGTCGATGCCCCCCGAAGTGAAATGGCCCTGAACAGATGATAAAACTGCCTCGCGCGATGCTGATCGACATGGACGACACCATCCTGTCGGCCTATGGCCGCCCGGAGATCGCCTGGAACAATGTCGCTGCGGAATTTGCCGATGAGCTGGGCGGGGTATCGTCGCAACAACTCGCCGCGGCAATTGTGGACGCCGGCCGAAAATTCTGGGCTGCTGCCGCAGCGGAATGGCGGCTGAAGCTCGAAGAGGCCCGGCACGTCGTGGTCGGCAACGGATTTGCAGCGCTCGCTGCCGCCGGCCACGCGCCGCTGTCGCTGGATCTGGCGACAAGGCTCGCCAACCGGTTTCATGCCTACCGCGAGGAGGAGATGTTCGTCTTCCCCGGCGCGCATGACGCGATCGATGCGCTGAAGGCGCACGGCGTCAAACTGGCACTGGTCACCAATGGCGCTGGCGGCCCGCAGCGCGCCAAGGTCGAACGTTTCGCGCTGTCGCACCGATTCGATCATATCCAGATCGAGGGCGAGCACGGTTTTGGCAAACCGGAGGAACGCGCCTATCTGCACGCGATGGCGGCGCTCGGCGTCACCGCGCCCGAGACCTGGATGATCGGCGACAATCTGGAATGGGAAGTCGTGGCGCCGCAGCGCCTCGGCATCTACGCGATCTGGATCGACGTGCACGGCGAGGGCCTGCCCGCGGACTCCACGGTGAAGCCCGATCGAGTGATCCGCTCGCTGACTGAGTTGCTGCCCTGACAAAGCTGCGTGAAGCTTTTACCGCTCCAAAGCAGGACCCGGTCCCGCCCCAAACTAAAAATATCGAAAACAACCCCATGCAAAGAAAGGAACCCCTTGAAAACAAAGAGGTCGCTGGCATGGATGCTTTACCCGCGAAAAACGTTTTGACACGTCGGGCAAATCACCGGCACTAATTTAGGGTGCGGACTAACTGGGCGCGCAGCAATCCGCTTCTCCATTCCCTACCTTTTTGCGAGAGTCAAAGACGTTGGCGGAAGTCTGCTTTGGCTCGGATTCCGGACTCAAGTCCGACATCGCGTCACGTCCGAAAAGTGCCAACAAGCGACATGGCGATTGGAGACTGCACGTCGAGGCTTAGGTACCAACCTAAGCTTCCGATGGCGCGCGCACGGCCGTACTGTGCTCCGCGCCATTCAATCGAAAGTAATTTCCTTCTCGGTTCGAAAACTGGTGCGCATATAAGAACAGAACGGGATCGAAACCTGTCCTGCCGGCCTTTCGGTGAATGCGACCAGAATTATGAATGACTACAAGGCTTAACAAGACTTGTGATATTTCGTTAGCAGACCATTAATCTTCTACCACTGGTCGAGTTGATGTGGTCTTCTGAGAATGCGCGCCGCAGAATGATAACAAAGGCTTTGGTCTATGCACGCATCTCGAATTGCTGGGAGCCGGTTCAAGCGGGATAGGTAGGGCCACAATGCAAAGAGAGGCGCATTTTGGCTGAGATTGGACGCATTGTCACGCAAGCAGCTAATCTGTTGGTTAAGATTTGCGCTGCCGGAGCTTTTCTCCTCGCTTTTGGCGTTGCTTCGGCCTTTGCTATTCCATCTCCTGAACTCGTCGTCGGCTCGCTTTCGAGCATTTCACAACTGATGGCAATTGGGACGGCGCTGCTCGGCGGCGCCACCGCTCTCGTGGGCCTTCGCGCCGGAATCGCAGGGTATGAGCGCCGATCCAAGCTGGCGATCAGAATTGCCGTCGGCCTGTTTATTGCTCTCCTCGTCGCAATCAGTCTGAACGTCTATCAGTTCACCGGCAAGCGGGCCGAGCGACTGGCTCGTCTCGAGGAAACGCTGCTGCGTCCGGCGACGACACCCGGCGGGCCGAAGCTCGATCCGACCAACGTGGAATTGTCTTATGGCGAGATGGCCAAGCAGCCACGCGGCATTACCACGCAACAAGCTGCCGAATTGCTCGAGGCCGCCTCCAAAGGAGAGCGGGACGATCTTGTATTCCTCGATGTTCGTGAGACCGCGGAGCGGGAAACTGGTCTGGTGCCGGGGACCACGTTCGTTCGCTTTCCCGACTTTAGTTCCGCCAATCTGGACCTGAAAGGCAAGAAGCCGGTCTTCATATGTCACAATGGCAATCGAAGTTGGGAAACCTGCCAGGCGCTGGCTGCGCAAGGCATCGATTGCCGATTCGTCGTCGGCGGGCTGGAAAAATGGATCGTTGAGAAACGTCCGCTGACCGGACTGGCCGATCGAACTCTGGCGGACCTGCGCGCCATTCCAGACTACCGCAATCGCGATGTGCTGCTTGATACCCCGGACGTGAAGCGTTTGGTCAAGGAAGAGGGTGCAGTCTTCGTCGACGTCCGGTATCCGGCCGAGTTTTCCGCCGGCCATCTGACCGGCGCGATCAATCTGACAATCCGTACGACCCCGACCACCGAACTGCCGGCGAAGATTGCTGCCTTGCCGCGGCGGCCCATAATCGTTCCTTGTTATGATAGGCGGGGCTGCTTCTTCAGTGAGGTGTTTGGCCTCGAACTGACTCGGGCCGGGCATGATTTCCGCGGCAGGTACACATTGCCGTGGGAGTACTTCATTCCGCGGGGACGGCCGCCCTATGTCGAGAAATGGCAGGAGCAGGTCACCAAGAGCTGGTGGAGCAAGGGCGTTGATTTGGTGGCGGCCGGTCTTTCTTGGTTGGCCGACCGTAGCGGTTTCGTGTTCGCTATCCTGGTTGTAGCCATCATGAGCCGGCTTCCGGTGCTACCGCTTTCGGTTAAAGCCGAACGCGATCAGATTCGTGGACGTGCAATCGAGCCGGAACTGAAGGAATTAAAAGCCCAGCTGAAAGGCGATCCCCAGCGCCTGGCACGCGCCCTACGGACTCTCTACCGGCGCAACGGTATGACGCCGGTGCGCAATCTTTTCGCCGTTCTGTTCTTGCCAGTGATGGCGCTCGCCGTTGCCGCAGTCCATGCCGTTGCTCAGGTCCGGGGACAATCGTTCTTGTGGGTGAATAGTCTCGCCGACCGTGATCCAACGTTCGTGCTGCCGGCTTTGTTCGCAATACTCATCGCGCTCTATATCGACAGCGCTTTTGTCCGCAGCAAGAGGCAGCGGATGTTGGCCTGGGCCGTTTCGGTGCCGCTATTCACAGTCAGCGCCGCACTGCTCAGCGCTGCGGCGGACATTTACATCATCGCGAGCGTGATTCTGCTCCTGACCCAACGCGCGGTCATCACTGGCCAATTCGCTCTTTTTTGGTCACACTTGCGGCGAATGAAGCTCGATCGCCGCGTCATCACACTTGACGAACCGGCATTGCTCACTGGTCACGGGAATAAGGCGTTTCGCCTGGCGCAACTGCGCGCCATCCAAGTTCCAGTGCCAGATGGAGTTGTTCTGCCGCCGCATTTCCTGTCGGATTTGAATCGAGCCGATCCAGGTATGCGAGCCCGACTGCTTGATGGGATATGGAGCTGGCTTGGCGCCGAGCGTGTTGCGGTCCGCAGCTCAGCTGCGGATGAAGACGGTAATCAACGCAGCTTCGCAGGGGTGTTTGAGTCGTTTCTGAACGTGGACCGTGTCCAACTCGAAAAGACTATCCGAGACGTAGAGAACTCATTCGCAAGCGACCGCCAACAAGCCTATGGCGTGAGCGCCGCATCAGGTAGCGTGATCGTCCAGCACTTGATCGCCGCTGAATATTCCGGTGTCTTATTCACACAGGATCCCGCCGCAGGTGGGCTCTCACTCATTGAACTTGTGAAAGGAACGGCTGAGAAGCTCGTGTCGGGTGCGGCCCGCCCCGAGTCGTTCCGGTTTGGCCGCAATTCGGGGCAGAACA
This sequence comes from Bradyrhizobium sp. LjRoot220, assembly GCF_964252915.1. Lineage (NCBI taxonomy): Bacteria > Pseudomonadati > Pseudomonadota > Alphaproteobacteria > Hyphomicrobiales > Nitrobacteraceae > Bradyrhizobium > Bradyrhizobium sp. LjRoot220. Next base: position 352,818 of record NZ_CAXUPS020000003.1, on the reverse strand, counting down.
TTGCCGCGGCAGAACCCCCGATCGATCTCGCGCCGCTGTTAGCATTGGGCCGCCAAGCCGAACAGCTGTTTGGTGCGCCGCAGGACATCGAATGGGTCTATCTTGCCGGCGGCTTTAAGCTGGTTCAAAGCAGGGATATCACCTCCCTCTTCGCGGATGAATCCGATCATTCGCTGCGCGAAAAGGAAATCGCACGGCTGTTGTCGCTGGCAACGGGTACCTCGACGGGCGAGATTGCCTTCGCAAAAAACGAAATGTCTGAGCTTTTACCGCGGCCGACGCCCCTTTCCTTGTCACTGATGGAATCAATCATGGCCGACGGGGGCGGTGTCGATCTGGCGCTGCGCTCGTTGGGGCTCGGGTGGACCACGCAGCCAGGGAAGAGCTATTTCACCACCGTGCTCGGGCGTCTTTACGTGAACAAGTCCGAGGACAAAGTACGCGCGATCAAGATCGGGCCGCTCGGCGCACGCCGGCTGCGGAACGCCGACGCCATCGAGATGCACTTCCGCCAGGAGTTTTTGCCGCGCTTTCTTGACGATGTGCGCGTCTCCGAAGCGATGCACTTCGACGAATTGAGTACTCCGGATCTCTTTCGCGCACTGGAACGTCATTATTTGAGTTTTGTTCACGACACGCACCGCGAGATCGATGTCATCAATATCGCTGCGAGCTTTCACCTCGAAAGGGCAAAGAAGCTCCTGGAAGCGGCGGGGCTCAACGCCTTCAGCTATCTCGGCAATATTCCAGAAACCGAAGAGACCCGGGTACGATTGCAGGCCCAGAATAGCAGCGCTGACGATCGGCGCCTCATCCTGAAGTCTGGGATCGGGCATCGGGCGGCATTCGATTACGAGTTGTCGGAACCGCGCTATCGCGAGGACGCCGCGCGGATCGACGAAATGGCGGCTCCAGAAGTGCCTGCACTACACCCTTCAATCGACCTGTCCCAGCTCGGGGGGTCTGTCAGGACAGCGGTTCTCCTTGCTCGCCGCCTGGAGGCGCTGAAAGAAGACGCGAAACACCACTCGCTACGCGAACTTGCTTTGTTGCGCCGGATCGTCCTCGCCGTCGACGAACGCCTCGAGCTGCGTGGGCTTTCGTTCTTCCTTAGCTTTGCCGAATTGCTGGCGTTGCGTGATCAGCCTGTCGATTCGTGGCGTGACTTAGCTGTCGAACGCCGGCAGATTCGTGAGAGATTCTTGCAGATGACCGGTCTGGCATCCTCGCTGACGGTGAGGGACTTGGAACAGCTTTCTGCCGGGAAGGCGATGGTGCCGCACGATGGCGATGCAATTCGCGGCACCCGGGTCTCCGGAGCAAACATGGTCAGCGGGCCGGCGCGCGTTGTTGACGCTACAATTGCCGAACGCGGAGGTGAGATATCGGGCTTCCAAGACGGCGACATTATCGTCGCGCCGATGATCAGCCCGGCCTGGGCGCGCTACATCGCTCGCTCAGGTGGCTTGATCTGCGAAGTCGGCGGCTGGCTAAGCCATACCGCAATTCTCGCCCGAGAGTTCGGCGTGACGTTGATCGTTGGCACGACTAACGTAGACGGCATCCGCGACGGTGACCTGTTGCAAGTTCAATTGAACGGCACGGTCGAGATTGTCACCGAGAAGGCCGACATTTCAGCAGTGGCCTGAGCGCGGCGAAGGCCCTGCGTCGACATCATTCTGATCTTGCAATTCAGATCGTCAGATCGAGCCCAACGGAGCGGCTAAGACATCGATCGTGGGCTGCTCAAAATCAGTCCACCGAAGGTGCGGTGGCCATCTCATAGTCTTGGGCCTGCACCCAGGAGTTTTGAACCGGACTCGCCTGCCATTCCACCGTGAACGCTACGAGCGGGATAACTGCGAGCGCGAACGGCATTGCTGCATTCGGCCAGCAAATACGGATCAAATCCCACGACATAATACTAATCCCTCCGGACATTGCCGAAGACTAGGATAGGCATGTGACAATCGCGTCACAGAAATAAGTAGGATTTTATCGATCTGGAGCTGTGGTACGAGCCGACTGAACTGTCATCGATTGTTTCGAAGACTTATGCGTCTCCCTTCATCATTTGTTGTCCATGTCCGCCGTAAGGCTGGATTTAACCGATCGATATTATCGTGGTGGTAAGTCCGATCGAGAAGCATTGCAACCAGCGCGGGACTAACGCGCGAATGACCAATTTCAGGTCCATCGACCGCCGATCAGAGGACTTTCATGAAGTCGGATCAAGGCGCCTGCAACCGCACAGAGATCAATTTCCGGAGCCTTTGCGCCGGATTCCTCTTGGCGAGCTTTGCAACGTTGGCGAACGCCGAAACCCTGGTTGTCCAAGGCTCGACGACGTTCGCCCGCAACCTGATGGAACCTTACCACGAGCTGATCCAATCCAAATCGGGCCATGAGCTTACGGTCATCCCGAACAAGTCGACGCCAGGTCTGATGGCGCTGCTCGAAGGTCGCGCGCATCTGGCGATGATCTCCGCGCCTTTAGATGCCGAAGTCGACATCTTACGCAAAGCAGTTCCCGGTATGGCGCTCGACCACCTTCGCGCCTTTGAGATTGCGCGATCGCGGATCGCCGTGGTTGTTAATCTCGCCAATCCTGTGCGCGCGCTGAAGCGTGAAGTGATTGCCCAGGTTCTACGCGGCGAAATCGACAACTGGAAAGCGTTGGGCGGTCCGGACCTTCCGATTCGAGTTGTTCTGGTTGGCGGAGGCGGCGGAGTCACGGTTGCCGTGCAATCGGAGCTTCTTTCGGGCCAACCGGCGAAGTCGCCGAATGCGATTTACGTTAAAACGCCCGTACAACTGGTGCAGGTAGTCGAGCAGGAACCCGGCGCCCTCGGCTTCGCTCAAGCCGCACTTGCCAAGCAGCGCGGCACTCCTGAAATCGCGCTGGACAAGCCGCTGGAGCAGACCCTGATTTTAGTCACCGCAGGCGAGCCAACACCAGCCATACGCGCCGTCATCGATGCCACCCGGAGCGTAGCTCAAGAAAGGCTGATGTAGCCATGAGCAGGCTGCTCCAGTGGTGGCAGAGCAGCCTGGGTGCGCGCCTCTATTCGTTCGCTTTCCTGACAGTATTCGCGGTCGGCGCGTTGGCCACGGCGTCCATTCATTTTTCAAGGAGCACGGAGCAAGCTGCGCATCAGCTTTACGACGGTGGGCTTGTACGCGTTCTCAATTCGAGCCGACTTGAACTCCTGCTCGAACAACACCGCCGCATCGTCGAGAGTATGCCGGCCGAAGTCGATCGGGCAACGCTTAAGCAAGCCGGCGCTGATCTTGCTGAAATCCAAAAGAAACTATTCGATCTGAGCGGCGAACTGCTAAGCGAGAAGGCCGGCAACCTCGAACGAAGCATCGTCGCGAATCTACCACGAGTATTTGAGCTGGGCGATCGGGTCGCGTTCTTCGCGACTAATTTTGCTCAAGACAAAGCTATCGAGGCCGCCGGCGAGTATTCGGACGATGCCAGCGCTACCCAAAGCCTGATTCGAAGTTACCGTGAGGATCGCGTCCGGGAAGCAAATGCCGAGGTTTCGCGGCTAGTTGTCGCTGCCAACTCCTTTAAAGCATGGGTGGTTGTCTTTGCCTTGCTGGCGCTCGTCCTGGTGGGCCCTCTCGGTCTCACCACCGTCCAAAGGGTAATCTCGCGGCTTCGTAAGATCACCGAAGCCATGATCCAACTTGCAATGAACGATACGTCCGTTGTGGTCCCGTCGCATCAAGACGCAGACGAGGTCGGCAAAATGGCCCGCGCCGTGGAGGTATTTAAGGAGAATGCCATCCAGTTGATAACGCGCGAAACGGAACTCGCCGCAACAAACAACCGGTTCGATGCCGCGCTGAATAACATGGTGCATGGTCTGTGCATGTACGACGCTGACGCGCTCCTCATCGTCTGTAATCAGAGCTACCAGGACATGTATCAACTGCCGCCTGAGCTGTGTCGCCCAGGGACGCCACTGCACCGTATCGAACAGCACCGTATGTCGGTGGGCAATGCAGCGATGGATAATCCGGATCGCCTGTTGGGCGAGGTCACGGTCAAGCCCGGCGAAGCATCCGTGTTCTTTCATGAACTGAAGGATGGCCGTATCATTGGTGTGTCCCAAAAGCCCATGCCAGGAGCCGGCTGGGTCGCGGTGCATGAGGACGTTACCCAGCGCCGACAAAGCGAAAGCAGGATCGCACACCTAGCGCGTCATGACATGCTTACCGGCCTGCCGAGCCGTTTGCTGCTGCGCGAGCATCTCGAACGAGCCGTCGGTAAGTTAAAGACCCGCTCAGGATTTGTTGTTTTCTGTCTCGATCTCGATCAATTCAAGCAAGTCAACGATACGTTGGGTCATGCGGTCGGCGACGAACTGTTGAAGCTGGTCGCTATGCGGCTTCGCGATTGCATCGGCGATCAGGATCTGGTGGCGCGTCTCGGCGGGGACGAATTCGCAATCGTTTATGACGGCGTGCAACTGCCGGAGCGCAGAGGCGAGCTGGCGGCCAGCATTATCCGTATGGTGAGCGAACCATATGAGATCGAGGGCAGACACATCGTTATCGGCGCGAGCATCGGGGTCGCGAGCGCCCCCGGCGATGGCTCGGATCCCGATCAGCTCTTGAAAAATGCGGACATGGCGCTCTACCTGGCGAAGGGCGGCGGTCGCGGGACCTATCGGTTCTTTGAACCTGAAATGGACCGCCGCTTGCAGGCGCGGTTGACGCTGCAAACCGACTTGCGGTTGGCGATTGTAAATGGCGAGCTTGAACTTTATTACCAACCGTTGGTGGGCACCGACACCCGCCAGATTATCGGCTTCGAGGCTCTGGTTCGGTGGAATCACCCGCAGCGCGGACTGGTCCTGCCGAACGAGTTTATTTCTCTGGCCGAAGAAACCGGTCTTATTCTGCCGCTCGGTGAATGGGTCCTGCGAAACGCCTGTTCGCAGGCGGCCGGTTGGCCCAGGCATGTCAGCGTTGCCGTCAACCTTTCTCCCGTGCAATTCAAGAGCGGGAACATCGTTCAAATGGTGGTCAGCGCGCTGGCGGCATCCGGATTACCTCCAGCCCGCCTGGAGTTGGAGATTACCGAGGCGGTACTGATGCAGGATACAAGCGATTGCTTGGCGACGCTGAACCAGCTGCGTGCGCTGGGCATTCGCATATCGATGGATGATTTCGGGACTGGATACTCATCCCTGTCCTACTTGCAGAGGTTCCCGTTCGACAAGATTAAAATCGATCGGTCCTTCATTCGCGATCTCGCGCTCCGGGATGACTGCAAGGCCATCGTACGAGCAATCACAAGCATGGCCCGAAGTTTGAAAATGAAAACTGTTGCTGAGGGCGTCGAGACCGTTGAGCAATTCAATCTGGTAGCCGTCGAGGGTTGCGATCAATGCCAGGGCTACTATTTCGGTCGTCCGATGAAGATCGAGAAGGTCATGGAAGCGCTACAGAAGGATAGCGTCGCTTTCCAAGCTGCCTAGGCTCGGCACGGGCGGGCCCCGTTCAGGTGGCTCCTGCCGGGCCATCCATGTTTGGGAGAGTCGGATGTCGCCTCTGGGTCAAACTGAGAAGTCCGTATGCTCAACCAGGAGGTTCGCTTTGCCCTCAATATCGGACCTGTCAGCCAAGCCTGATTGGTCTGAAAAGTGCAAGCAAGGGACATCCGGCAAGCAGTGCTAATTGTCCGCGCCCCTTAAACTCCTCGCTAGATTCTCCTAAACCAAACTTCGCGCGGCGCTCGAGATCATCACCACGCCGCCGGTGATGACGGCGGCGTCGAGGATCGCGGTATGGATACGTACCGGCATGCGCTCGACAAAGGCCCTGGCGAGGAACGCGCCGGGGATCGAGATCGCCCCGATCAGGACCGCAAACGCCAGCACCTGCGCGGTGACGACGCCGGACAGACCGAACACCGAAATCTTGATGATGGAGGTTGCAACCGAGATCACGGCGTCGGTGGCAATCACCGCCGCGCCTTCGAGGCCGACCGCCATCAACAGCGACAGCAGGATCACGCCGGAGCCCGAGGTGCCACCGACCACCACGCCATAACCGACCGCGCCGGCGCCAAGTCCGGCGTCGCTGATCCTGATATCGCGGCGTTTGGCCAGACGGCGCAGCGGCACGCTCAGGATCAGCATGCTGCCGATCACCAGCGCCGCGCCGGCGCCTGACAGCCGCGTATAGCCGTAAGCCCCGAGCGCGGTGGTCAGCGCCGCAGCCGATATCACGATCAGCGCGCGGCGGCGGTCGGCATAGCTGAGATAGGCGACGAAGCGGCTGAGATTGGTGAAGATCGAGGAGATCGCGATGATCGGCACCACGGGCTCGGCGCCGATCAGCGGCACCAAGACCAGCGGCATCAGCGCGCCGGTGCCGTAGCCGGCGAGGCCGCCGACCACGGAGGCAAACAGCGCCACGGCGCCTACCAGCAACAGCTGCATAACCGAGATATCGGCGAAGCCTGCGAGGATGTTCACGAGGACAAGTTCACAGGCGGTGGTCGCGGGCGAAGCGGGCGACGGTCTGCTCGGCAATGGCTGATAGCGCGGGTCGATCCAGCGGAAAATCCGCCGCGAGCCAGGCGTCTTCCGCCAATGTCAGCACGTGGCCGAGCGCCGGGCCTTCGGCAATGCCGCGCGCGATGAAATCCGCCGCCTTCAGCGGGAATTTCGGCGCGCTCCAGCGCTGCGGCAGGGTGGCAAATTCACGCCAATAGGCGGTGCGATGGTCCGCGAAGCTTTGGCTCCCCCCGCAGCGCGCCCATGCCAGCAAGAGCCGGTCGCGATACTGGTCCTCGCCGAGCCGATAGAGCCGCCGCCGCGCCCTCGCCTCGTCCATGTCGGCGAGCCGCCACCAGCGGTGGCCCATGGAATCGAGCGCCTTGGCTTCCGCATTGGTCAGACGCAGCCGCGCGGCGACGCGCTTGGCGTCCTCGGTCACAGCCACCGAAACCGCGGCAAGCCTGCGCACCGCGCTCGGCGTCAGCCCCAGCATCTGTTCCGCCGATATCATCGCCCCCAGCGGCCCGGTGTAGGTGACGCCGCCGACGATCGATTGCAGAAGACCGGCATCCGCCATCGCGGTGGCCGCAACCAGCGCGCCTTCGGCGACCAACAGCTTCAACATCTCCATGCGCATACGTTCGGCGGAGAGACGGGCCAGGCCCGCGCGGCCGCCAATGCAGGCGAGATAGCCGGCGCGGTCGGGTTCGCCGGCGCCATAGACCGCGTGCATGCGGAAGAACCGCAGGATGCGCAAATAATCCTCGGCGATGCGCTGGCCGGCATCGCCGATGAAGCGGACGTGTCTGGCCGCGATATCGGCAAGCCCGCCGACATGATCGTGCACGACGCCGTCCGCATCGACGGACAGCCCGTTGATGGTGAAGTCGCGCCGCTCCGCATCGCGAACCCAGTCGCGGCCGAACGCGACCTTGGCCTTGCGGCCAAAGGTCTCGGTATCCTCGCGCAGGGTCGTGATCTCGAACGGCACAGCGTCGACCACCAGCGTCACGGTGCCATGCTCGATGCCGGTGGGCACGCATTTGATGCTGGCCGCCCTGGCGCGACGCACCACTTCATCGGGCAGCGCCGTGGTGGCGATATCGATATCGCCGGGCGGGATTTTCAAAAGTGCATTGCGGACGGCGCCGCCGACCACGCGGGCTTCCTCGCCCTCGCCGTTGAGCAGAGCGAGCACGCGGGCAGCCGGTCCTGACTTGAGCCAGGGCGCGTCGGCAAGCACGCGCACCTCGCTCATTTCCCCGCTCCAGGTTTTTCGGTTCCGGGGATTTCCCTTCCCGGAACGAATTTGCCGTTCTCGATGTGGGCGGGCACGTAGGTCGAACCCGGAGGCGCCCCTCTGAAATGCGCGAGCAGGAGGAAACTCACGACCACGAGCAGCAGCGAGCCGAGCACGAGCTTGGCGACGAGATGCGCCGGCCAGGAAGTCTTCGCCAGCACGCCGGAACGGGTCGCAATCAGGAACAACGCATAGGCCACGAACGGGATCAGGAAAATTGCAAGTTCGGTCAATACCGGACGGATCATGCGAGATAAATCCGCTCGTACAACACCCGCAGGATGCCCGCGGTCGCGCCCCAGATGTAACGCTCGGCGAACGGCATCGCGTAATAGCTACGCTCCATGCCGCGGAATTCCTTGGAGTGGATCTGGTGGTTTTCCGGGTTCATCAGGAACGCCAGCGGCACCTCGAAGGCGTCGACGACCTCGCCCTCGTTGATGTCAAGTTTGAACCCCGGCTTCACCCGCGCCACCGTCGGCAGGATGCGAAAGCCGAACGCGGTCCCGTAGAGATCGAGATAGCCGATCGGCTCGATGAAGTCGCGCTTCAGTCCGACTTCCTCGTCGGCCTCGCGCAGGGCCGCATCCATCGGCGATGCATCGGTTGCATCGATCTTGCCGCCGGGAAAGGAAATCTGCCCGGCATGGCTGCTCAGATGCTCCGCGCGCTGCGTCAGCAGCACCGTCGGCTCCGGATGATCGACCACCGGGATCAGCACCGCCGCCGGCCGCACCGGCTGCTCCTGGGCGATGATCTCGAGCATGCGATCATTGCCCTCGTCGCCGGTTCTGGGAATGATATTGGGATCGATCAGGCCGGGCGGCACGTCGAAGTTCAGCCGCGCTTTGGTCCGCGCAAAGAATTCCGCCGAGCTGACCGCTGCCGGTTCCATCTTCTTCAGCATCGGCTCGTTCAAAGCGCGTCCCTCACCTGCTTCGCATCGGCCATCGCGAAGAACTCGCCGCCGGATTCGATTCCGAACATTGGCTGTCCATCGACCATCCGCTCCTCGCCCATGTCAACCAGATCGTAGTAGAGCGCGCGGGTGACCTTGGCCCACAGATCGCTGCGGACGTGAAGATAGGGCGTGAGCCCGCCGTCGGCGGCCATCTCGAACCGGAGCCGATGCCCGCCGTCGCAGGGCACCCAGTCGTCGACATTGGTGCGGAAGCGCAGCAGGCGGCCGCCGCTACCGCTTTGCTCTTTTTCCATCTCGACCGCCAGGAACGGCACATCGTCGACGCGGATGCCGACCTTTTCTACCGGAGTCACGAGAAAGTGCTTGCCGTCCTCGCGCTTCAGAATGGTCGAAAACAGCCGGACCAGCGCCGGCCGCCCGATCGGCGTGCCCAAGTAGAACCACGTGCCATCGCCGGCGATTCGCATGTCGAGATCGCCGCAAAACGGCGGATTCCACAGATGTACCGGCGGCAGGCCGCGTCCGGCGGGGCTGGCTTTCGCCGCATCGGTCGCTGCGGCGGAAAGACCTTCGAGGCCCGCGTTTTCGCGGCCCTTGCTTGCAATATCTCGAGCCTCACGGCCTTGTTCGCTGCTTTGCCCTTGCTTCGCCATTGTTTGCCTTAAAGCTTCTGCGGCTCGATCTGGCACGATTGGTGCACGTCCGAGAGACGTGAGCGGGAACAATATTCTCGCCATATCGTGATGCCGTTCATACCCCCAAATACCGATAATGTGGGGATAGTTTAATTCAGCGAATACATGGCCTTTGCGTAAGTTTAGCATGAGGTTCGTGGCATGACGACGCATTCGGCGGGGTCATGAAGCGGTTAAGGAGAGTGACATGGCTGGTGCAGACGGCGTCGAAAAGCTCGAGGATGCGATCGTCCGCTCCGCGGAACAGGTCGCCGGACAGATCAAGGCCGCGAAAGAAGCCATCTCCACCGTCATTTTCGGCCAGGAACGGGTGATCGAAAATACCCTGGTGACGATCCTGTCGGGCGGCCATGCGCTCCTGATCGGCGTTCCCGGCCTCGCCAAGACCAAGCTGGTCGAAACCCTCGGCATCACGCTCGGTCTCGACGCCAAGCGTATCCAGTTCACACCCGACCTGATGCCGTCGGACATCCTCGGCGCCGAAGTGCTGGACGAGAGCAATTCCGGCAAACGCTCGTTCCGCTTCATCTCGGGGCCCGTGTTCGCCCAGCTGCTGATGGCCGACGAAATCAACCGCGCCAGCCCGCGCACCCAATCCGCGTTGCTGCAAGCCATGCAGGAACAGCACATCACCGTTGCAGGCGCGCGGCACGATCTGCCCAAGCCGTTTCATGTGCTCGCAACGCAGAACCCGCTGGAGCAGGAAGGCACCTATCCGCTGCCGGAAGCCCAGCTCGACCGCTTCCTGATGGAGATCGACGTCGACTATCCCGATCGCGACGCCGAGCGCCGCATCCTGTTCGAGACCACCGGCGCGGACGAGACGCTCGCCAAGGCCTCGATGAACGCGGAGATCCTGATCACCGCCCAGCGGCTGGTACGCCGGCTGCCGGTCGGCGACAGCGTCGTCGAGGCGATCCTCTCACTGGTGCGGGCCGCGCGCCCCGGTACGGATGGCGGCGGCGACAAGCTGATCGCCTGGGGCCCCGGTCCGCGCGCCAGCCAATCGCTGATGCTGGCGGTGCGCGCCCGCGCGCTGCTCGACGGCCGCCTCGCGCCTTCGATCGACGACGTGCTCGACCTTGCCGAACCCGTGCTCAAGCACCGCATGGCGCTGACCTTCGCGGCGCGCGCGGAAGGCCGCACCATTCCTGACGTGATCAGGCAATTGAAGACGCGGATCGGTTGATGGCCGCAGAAACCAAGCACGCCAGCGAGGAGATCACAGCAATCCGACGTGCCGATGGCGAAAGCCGTACGCTCGCCGCATCGCTGCCGCGTCTCGTGCTTGAAGCCCGCCGCATCGCCGCCAACGTCATTCACGGCCTGCATGGCCGCCGCCGCGCCGGCTCCGGCGAAAGTTTCTGGCAGTACCGCCGCTTCGTCTCGGGCGAGCCGGCGCAGAACGTCGACTGGCGCCGCTCGGCGCGCGACGATCATCTCTATGTCCGCGAGCAGGAATGGGAGGCCGCCCATACCGTCTGGCTGTGGCCCGATCGCTCGCCGTCGATGGTGTTTGCCTCCAAGCAGGCGCGCGACAGCAAGCTGGAGCGCGGCCTCATCGTCACCTTCGCACTGGCCGAACTACTGGTCGCAGGCGGCGAACGCGTCGGCATTCCCGGCCTGATAAGCCCGACCGCCAGCCGCAGCGTCATCGACAAGATGGCGCAGGCGATGCTGCATGACGATGCGACGCGCACCAGCCTGCCGCCCTCATTCATCCCGTCGGCGCTGGCCGAGATCGTGGTGCTGTCGGACTTCTGGTCGCCGATGAACGAAATCCGTACCATGCTCGCCGGGCTGTCGGCCTCCGGCGCCCATGGCACGCTGATCCAGATCGTCGATCCCGCCGAAGAGACCTTTCCCTATGCCGGCCGCGTCGAGTTCGTCGAGCCGGAAGGCGGCGGCGTGATCACCGCGGGCCGCGCCGAGAGCTGGGCCAGCGACTATGTCGCGCGCGTGGCGCTGCATCGCGACGAGATTCGAAGCGAGACCAGCAAGCTCGACTGGCTGTTCTCGACCCACACCACCAGCCGCTCCGCGGCCGAGCTATTGTTGTTCCTGCACTCGGGCATGATGGTGAGCAAGGGCGCGGCGCGTTCCTCGACTGTCAAAGCGGGGCGAAGCGCATGATCGCGGGCCTGCCCCTCTCCTTTGCACAACCGCTGCTGCTGATGGGCCTGTTGACCCTTCCGGTGCTGTGGTGGCTGCTGCGCGTGATGCCGCCGCGGCCGAGGCGGATCGAATTTCCACCGACGCGGCTGCTGTTCGACATCAAGCCCAGGGAAGAGACCCCGTCGCGAACGCCGTGGTGGCTGACGCTGCTGCGCCTGACCGCAGCAGCGCTGGTGATCCTCGCCGCCGCAGGTCCGATCTGGAATCCGCAGACCGCCGCCGGCGGCAGCACCGCGCCGCTGGTGATCCTGCTCGATGACGGCTGGAGCGCGGCATCGAGCTGGGAAACCAGGATCAAGGCCGCCGACGAGTTGATCGCCAACGCCGACAACGACCGCCGCGGCATCGCCCTGGTGCCGCTGTCCGAGCCGGCGCGCGACATCACCTTGATGCCGGGCGGCACCGCCCGCGTCGCGCTGCGCCAGCTGGCGCCCAAACCCTATTCGATCGAGCGTGTCGAAACGCTCGCCGCGCTCGACCGCTTCCTCAAGACCACCGGCGATGCCGAACTCGCCTGGCTGTCCGACGGCGTCGATACCGGACGCGGCACCGAATTCCTGGAAGCGCTGGGCAAGACGGTCGGCGATCGAACGCTGACGATCTACGAGGGCGGCGCATCCCCAGCCCTGGCGCTGGTGGCCGCCGAAAACGCCGCGGCGAAGATGACCGTGAAAGTATTGCGCACCACCAGCGGCATGGCCGCCGGATTGGTGCGTGCGATCGACGCCAAGGGGTCGCCGATCGGCGAAGCCCGTTATGCCTTCGGACCGCAGGACCGCGAAGCCGAAGCCGCGTTCGAACTGCCGGTCGAGTTGCGCAACGACATCTCGCGGCTGGAAATTGCCGGCGAGCGGTCCGCCGGTGCCGTGCAGCTGCTCGACAAGCGATGGCGGCGGCGCGCGATCGGCGTCGTCACCGGCGCGACCAGCGACACCGCGCAGCCGCTGCTCGCCTCGACCTTCTATCTCACCCGCGCGCTGTCGCCGTTCGCCGACGTGCGGCTGGGCGACCGCGGCGCGCCGCAGCAGGTGATCGCTCAATTCCTCGATCAGCGGCTGCCGATGATCGTGCTGGCGGATGTCGGCACGTTGTCGCCGGAAATCCGCGAGCGCCTCAACGCCTGGATCGACCAAGGCGGCGTGCTGGTGCGTTTCGCAGGCCCCCGTCTCGCCCAGGCCGATGACGATTTGGTGCCGGTCAAACTGCGCCGCGGCGGCCGCAGCCTTGGCGGCAGCCTGACCTGGGAAAAGCCGCAGCATATGGCCTCGTTCGCCGCTGACGGCCCGTTCGCGGGCTTGCAGGTACCAAAGGACGTCACCGTCAACCGCCAGGTTCTGGCCGAGCCCGACGCCGTGCTGGCGACCAAGAGCTGGGCCTCGCTGGAAGACGGCACGCCGCTGGTGACCGGCGAACATCGCGGCAAGGGCATCATCAGCCTGTTCCATGTCGGCGCCGACTCGCGCTGGTCGGACCTGCCGATGTCCGGCAGCTTCGTGGAAATGCTGCGGCGGCTGGTCGACATGTCCGGCTACACGCAAAAGCCCGGCGCAGGCGTCGCCAGCGAACCGACCAATGTCGAGACCGTGGCGCCGCTGCGCACGCTCGACGGCTTTGGCGCGTTCGGCCCGCCGCCCTCCACCGCCAAGCCGATGCCGGCCGACTACCGCGACCGCGCCACCGCGGATCATCCGCCGGGATTCTATGGCGCGGCCGAAGGTCCGATCGCGGTCAACACGCTGGCCTCAGCCGATCGGATCGCGGCGCTCGACACGACGTCGCTGCGCGCCCGGCGCGCCAGCTACACCAACGCCGAACCGCGCGATCTCAGAGGCATCCTGTTGTCGTCATCGCTGGCGCTGTTCCTGATCGATGCGATCGTGGTCGCCATGCTCGGCGCGGGCCTTGCCGCGCTGTGGCGGCGGCGGACGGCAACCGCAGCATTGGTGCTGGCAATGTTCCTGACCGTCACGTCGATCGCGCCCGCACCGCTGCGCGCCGCGGACAATGATGACTTCGCCATCAAGTCGGTCTCGCAGACCCGTCTGGCCTATGTCGTGACCGGCAATGCCGACGTCGATTCCATCGTCAAGTCGGGCATGTCCGGACTAACGCTGTTTCTCGCCCAGCGTACCGCGCTGGAAGCCGGCGATCCCGTCGGCATCGATCCCGCGCGCGACGAACTGGCGTTCTTCCCGCTGATCTACTGGCCCGTTGTACCGGGGGCGCCGAAGCCGCCGCAGGACGCCATCAACCGCATCGATGCCTATATGAAGCAAGGCGGTACTGTCGTGTTCGACACCCGCGACGCCGTCGAGGCGCCGCCTGGCGAAAGCGGCGCATCGCAGACGGCGGGCATGCGCACCTTGCGCGAGCTGCTCTCCTCGCTCGACATGCCCGAGCTTGAGCCGGTGCCGCGCGAGCACGTGCTGACCAAAACCTTTTATCTGCTGCGGGATTTTCCGGGCCGGTTCAACTCGGGCCAGACCTGGGTCGAAACCCTGCCGCGCGAGGATGACGATGAGGCCGCATCGCGGCCCGCGCGCGGCGGCGACGGCGTCTCGCCGATTATCATCACCTCGAATGATCTTGCGGGTGCCTGGGCGATCCGTCCCGATGGCCAGCCGATGCTGCCGCTGACACCGGGCGAACCGCGTCAGCGCGAGTTCGCGTTCCGCGCCGGCGTCAACATCGTGATGTACACGCTGACCGGCAACTACAAGGCCGACCAGGTGCACGCGCCCGCCCTGATCGAACGGTTGGGGCAATGATGGTTTCCGTCATCCTGAGGTGCGAGCCTTGCGGTGCACTTGCACCGCTGGGCGAGCCTCGAAGGATGGGGCTCGGTCTCAATTCATCCTTCGAGGCGCGCCGCAAGCGCGACGCGCACCTCAGGATGACGCCAACTTGCTGGGTTAGATAAATGCAGTACGGCATCGCATTCACCCCCCTCGTTCCCACGCTCGTGCTGTGGATCGCGCTGGCTGCGATCGTCGCGATATCGGCACTGCTATTGATCAGCCGTGCGCGCGGTGCTGCGGTGCGCGTCACCGCGCTGGCGCTGATCTTGCTCGCGCTCGCCAACCCCTCCTTCACCCGCGAGGACCGTGAGCCGTTGTCGTCGGTCGCCGCTGTGGTCATCGACAAGAGCCCGAGCCAGAATTTCGGCACCCGCAATCAGGAGGCGGCGAAGGCGCAGGAGGCCCTGGTCGACAGCCTCAAGAAGATCAAGGGACTGGAAGTACGTGTCGTCGACGCCGGACAGGCCGACGGCGAAACCGACGGCACCAAACTGTTCGGCGCGTTATCGTCGGCGCTGGCGGATGTTCCCGTCGATCGGGTCGCCGGTGCCTTCCTGATCACCGACGGCAGGGTCCATGACATCCCCGCCAATGCCGCGGCATTGGGCTTCCAGGCGCCGGTGCATGCGCTGGTCACCGGCCGCAAGGACGAGCGCGACCGCCGCATCGCGATTTCAGCCGCGCCAAGATTTGGCATCGTCGGCCAGCCCCAGACCATCACCTACCGTCTGGACGACCAGGGCGTCACCGGCCAGCGCGCCAAGATCGTCGTGCGCCGCGACGGCGAGGTGATCAACGAACGCACGTTGCAGAGCGGCCAGACCGCCAATGTCGATATCGACATCAAGCATGCCGGCCCCAATATCGTCGAGATCGAGGCCTCGCCGCTGGAGAACGAGCTGACGCTGGTCAACAACCGCGCCGTGGTCGCGATCGACGGCGTGCGCGACAAGTTGCGGGTGCTGCTGGTGTCGGGCGAGCCGCATTCCGGCGAGCGCACCTGGCGCAATTTGTTGAAGTCGGACGCCAGCGTCGACCTCGTGCACTTCACCATTCTGCGCCCGCCGGAGAAGCAGGACGGCACGCCGATCAACGAACTGTCGCTGATCGCGTTTCCGACACGTGAATTGTTCCAGCAGAAGATCAACGAGTTCCAGCTGATCATCTTCGATCGCTACGCCCGCCAGGGCGTGCTGCCGATCCCGTATTTCGAGAATATGGCGCGCTATGTGCGTGCCGGCGGCGCTGTGCTGGTATCCGCCGGACCCGACTACGCCTCGACCAGCAGCATCTGGCGCACGCCTCTG
Organism: Bradyrhizobium sp. LjRoot220; assembly: GCF_964252915.1. Classification (NCBI taxonomy): domain Bacteria; kingdom Pseudomonadati; phylum Pseudomonadota; class Alphaproteobacteria; order Hyphomicrobiales; family Nitrobacteraceae; genus Bradyrhizobium; species Bradyrhizobium sp. LjRoot220. The sequence goes on along the minus strand of NZ_CAXUPS020000003.1, from coordinate 337,100 downwards.
GATTCGGTGCTGCCGGCCGAACCCGTCGGCGTCACCGAGAAGCCGTTTTATGCGCATTTGAGCGACATCGGCAAACGTCATCCGGTGACCCGCGGCCTCGAGGGCTCCGCCAGCGAGCCGCCGCGCTGGAGCCGCTTCTTCCGTACCGTGGAGACGCGCAATGCGGTCACGCCCCCGGTCATGACCGGCGCCGACGGCAAGCCACTGCTGCTGCTGTCGCGTTTCGGCGAGGGCCGCGTCGCGCTGCTGCTGTCTGACCATATCTGGCTGTGGGCACGCGGCTATGAAGGCGGCGGCCCGCATCTCGATCTCTTGCGGCGGATGTCGCACTGGCTGATGAAGCAGCCCGATCTGGATGAAGAGGCGCTGCGCCTGCAGATCCAGGGCAAGGACCTCGTGGTATTGCGCCAGACCATGTCCGACAACGTCGCACCCGTCACGGTGACGTCGCCGAGCGGCGCCACGCGCGAACTGACGTTGAGCGCGAGCGATCCCGGCACCTGGCGTTCGACCCTGCCGGCGAGCGAACTCGGCCTGTGGCAGGCGACCGACGGCACGCTGAAGGCGCTGATCAATGTCGGGCCGACCAACCCGAGGGAATTTTCCGAGGTCACTTCGACGATCGAAATGCTCAAGCCGCTGGCACAGGCGACCGGCGGCGACGCCCGCCGCGTGGTCGATGGGTCAAGCATCGACCTGCCCCGCATCGTACCGGTGCGCGCCACCAGCATCTTCCGTGGCGACGGCTGGATGGGCGTGAAGATGCGCGACGCCAGCGTCGTCAAGGGCGTCGGCGTGCTGCCGATGTTCGCCGGTTTGATCGGCCTGCTGCTGCTGCTCGGCGCGTTCGCCGCCACCTGGGTGCGCGAGGGGCGCTAGGCGCGACCGCCCACAAAGCTATTTATGCGGCCTCATCGGCACGTCGCCATCTGGGGAATGGATCGGTTAAAGCCGCCCATTCCTCGATGTGCATTCCCGACTTCCCCGCAACCAGGCAAGCATCAAGACGTGCCTTGATAAGTTCCTGATCCATGTCAGTACCGATGAACACGATCTCCTGGCGGCGGTCGCCATAAACATCGTTCCAGTTCTTCTTGAGCGATTGCCGCCAGAATGGATCGTCCGGCCAGCGGTCGGCAGGCACGTTGGCCCACCAAAATCCGAGGCCTTCGGTTCGGACAATCGCGCCGGCCTGACTTAATTCGCCCAGCCATTGCGGACGCGTGGCAATCCAGAAATGACCCTTTGCCCGGATGACTCCGGCCCAACTTTCCCTCAGGAATTGATGGAACTTCGCCGGCTCGAACGGTCGACGTGCGCGGTAGACGAAGCTGCCGACGCCGTATTGTTCAGTCTCCGGCGCATGGTCGGCAAAACCATACAGTTCCTTGAACCAGAGCGGATGTTGTTGCGCCCGCTCGAAATCAAAACGCCCGGTGTTGAGAATGCGCTCGAAGGGCGCATTGGCAAAATTGGTCTCCACGATATCGGCGGTGGGGTTGAGCGCGCGGATGATCTTGCGCGCGGTCGCCAGCTGGTCTTTGGAAGCATCGCCGATCTTGTTGAGCACGACCACGTCGGCGAATTCGATCTGCTCAACCAGCAGATCCACCATCGTCCGCTTGTCGTCGTCGCCGAGCGATTCGCCGCGATCCCGGATGAAATCGGTCGACGAATAGTCCCGCAGCAGATTTACCGCATCGACCACGGTGACCATGGTGTCGAGCACTGCCACGTCGGAAAGACTGTCGCCGTCTTCGGTGCGGAAATCGAACGTCGCCGCGACTGGAAGCGGTTCCGAAATGCCGGTCGATTCGATCAGGAGGTAATCGAACCGGCCGCTCTCGGCGAGCCCGCGGACTTCCTTCAAGAGATCGTCCCGTAGCGTGCAGCAAATGCACCCGTTGGTCATTTCGACCAGCTTCTCATCCGTCCGCGACAGGTTCGCACCGCCATCGCGTACGAGGTCGGCGTCGATGTTCACCTCGCTCATGTCGTTCACAATCACCGCAACTTTCAGGCCGTGGCGGTTGTTCAGCACGTGGTTCAGCAAAGTTGTCTTTCCAGCCCCGAGGAAGCCGGACAAGACGGTGACGGGGAGTTTTCGCGTGGACATCAAAGAGCCTGTTCAGTGCACGGATTCCCAAACGGGGTGGACGAGGCATGGGATTATCCAGATATGTAATGTTATAACATAACAATCTGAACTCGGTTCTGCTGTCAATTGGGAAATTGAACGTGCCGGAGTGCTGGCTTGCTAGACCTCCAAACGACGATGATCAGCTCGGCTCGCACGCCGTTGCATAAATCACACACAGGGTTTGAATCGTGCCCACACCCGGACTGAGCGCGTTGACCCCTCAAACCATCCCTGATGTTATAATGTTACATTGGGGCGACCGAGATATCTCCGCCGCCCCGGGGACAAGGCCTCCATCGTCGTGAAGTGGTTCCGCAATAACGTCAAACACGGCGCTCGGCTGGCGCTGTTTGCACTCGCGATCCAGTTTGCGCTGTCCTGCGGGCATTTCCACGGCGGTGCCGCCCTAGCCGAGCCTGCGATCGCGACCGGTCAGGCGCAGGTCGATCGCGATCATGCGCGAAGTCCGGTCGCACCGCATGTGGCAAGCGAAGCAGGGCAAACCCAGCCGTCACCCAACCACGGTACCGACCACCCGGGTGAGGCTTGCGCGATCTGCGCTGTCATCTCATTGGTCAACAACGTTTTGTTCTCGACGCCGCCGCTGTTGCAGCTGCCGCAGGCCGTCGAACTCCTGCATCTGACGACCGACGCCGAATTCGCGCATCTGGCGTCCGTTTATCCAGCCTTCCAGTCCCGGGCCCCTCCCGCCTCCTGACATCGATGGACTGATGCACCCGAAGGGGATCGCCGCGCGAGATGCGGCCGATCCGCCAAGGGATAAATCGAATCGATCCGTCGCTTGACGGAATCAGGATCGGGATAATGACATTCAATAAGAGACGAGCGTTCCACGTCGGTGGCGCAAGCTGGCTATTCCTGTGTGCGGTCGGCAACGGCGCGATGGCCCAAGGTGCGGCCGCGCCATCCTCCTCGACACAACTGCCGGAAATCACCGTGACCGCGCCAAGTCCGATCGTGCGGCGAAACGTGACCCCGTCGCGAACCCCGGCGCGCGTCGCCCGCGGCGCGCCCGGCCGCAATCGCGAACGCGACAATCAGCCGCAACCGGCCCCGGTCGCCGCCGCACCCCAACAGGGCGTGCTGCCGATCGTGACCGACCAGTTCGCGACCGTCACCGTGCTGCCGAACGAGGAGATCCGCCGGTCGGGCGGCGCTACGCTCGGCGATCTTCTGTTTTCCAAGCCGGGCATCACCAGTTCCAGCTTCGCGCCCGGCGGTTCAACCCGGCCGGTCATCCGGGGTCTCGACGTCAATCGCGTCAACATCCTCGAGAATGGTATCGGCAGCAACGGCGCTTCGGATCTCGGTGAGGATCATTTCGTCCCGATCGATCCGCTTGCGACCAACCAGATCGAGGTCATCCGCGGGCCAGCGACCCTGCGCTATGGATCGACGGCGATCGGCGGCGTCGTCAGCGCAACCAACAACCGGATTCCCGATGCCATGCCCTCCTGCGCGGCGGCACCGTTCCAGACCTATGGACTCCCCGCCAAGGCTCCGCTCGCGAATGTGCAGTCGCCGTCCTGCGTGACCGCGGAAACGCGAACGGCGGTCAGCTCGGTCGATCGCGGCGTCGAAGGCGCTGTCCTGCTCGATGCCGGCGCGGCCAATGTCGCCGTGCATGCCGACGCCTATGGCCGCAAGAGCGGCGATTACAACATCCCGGGCTACCCGTATTTGTTCGACCAGACCCAGCCGGTCAGCGGCCGTCAGCCCAACACGGCCGCGCAGGCCGCCGGCGGGTCGATCGGCGGCTCGTATATCTTCGACGGGGGCTTCATCGGCGCCGCGATCACGCAGAACAATTCGCTGTATCGTATCCCCGGCATCGAAGCCTCCGAGCACCAGTCCCGCATCGACGCACGCCAGACCAAGATAACGGCAAAGGGCGAATATCGGCCCGATGCCGCGGCGATCGAGGCGATCCGATTCTGGGCAGGCACCACCGATTACAAGCACAATGAGATCGCTCTCGCAGATGCCGCCGACCCCGCGACATTAGGCGTGCGGCAAACCTTCACCAACAAGGAGCACGAAGGCCGCGCCGAGGTCCAATTGATGCCGTTCAACGCGCGCTTTGCGACGGTGACATCCGCATTCGGTCTGCAGGCAAGCCACCAGAAATTGACCGGATCAAGCCCCGACGATCCGACTTCCCCGCTCAACGGCCTGTTTGACCCCAACAAGAACACCAAGGTCGCCGGCTACACGTTCAACGAATTGAGATTCACCGAGACAACCAAGGCGCAGATCTCGGGTCGCATCGAGCGCGTCGATCTGACCGGAACAACACCCACATTCATTCCCGAATTGTTCGACCTGGCTGTAAATCCCGGCGATATCGGCCCACCGACGACAAACAACCTGCACTTCACGCCGAAAAGCGCCAGCGTCGGCCTGATCCAGGAACTGCCATGGGGCCTCGTCGCCCTCCTTACCGGTCAGTATGTGGAGCGCGCGCCCAAGCCTGCCGAGCTGTTCTCACGCGGTCCGCACGAAGCAACCGCCACTTTCGACATCGGCAACCCCAACCTCGGCATCGAAACCGCCAAGTCCGTCGAGATCGGGTTGCGGCGGGCAACCGGACCATTGCGGTTCGAGGCGACCGCCTACTACACGAAGTTCAACGGCTTCATCTACCGGCGTCTGACCGGCAACACCTGCGAGGACGTCGCCTGCGTCAGTCCCGCCGATCCGGCTGCTCCGCTCGAGCTAAATCAGGCGATCTACTCGCAGCGCGATGCCACCTTCCGTGGCGCCGAATTCCAGAGCCAGCTCGATGTTTCGCAATTCTACGGCGGCATCTGGGGCATCGAAAGCCAGTTCGATGTCGTCCGCGCCACCTTCGCCGACGGCAGCAACGTTCCCAGGATTCCGCCGGTGCGCGCCGGTGCCGGCGTGTACTGGCGCGATGCGAACTGGCTGGCGCGCATCAACTATCTGCATGCCTTCGCGCAGAATGATATCGCGGTGGTCGGTGAAACGCCGACCGCGGGCTATAATCTGCTGAAGGCGGAGATCAGCTACAGGACGAAACTCGATGCGAGCTGGTTCGGCGCCCGCGAGATGATGGTCGGCCTCGTCGGCAACAATTTGCTGAACGAGAACATCCGCAACTCGGTGTCCTACAACAAGGACGAGGTCCTGCTGCCGGGCATCGGGGTGCGGGCGTTTGCGAACTTGAAGTTCTAGGTCGGTCAGTGGCTTCATCCTTCGAGACGACCGCTTCGCGGTCTCCTCCAGCGATGAGCTTACGCTCACGCGGGGATGAGGTTCCCAACCCTCATGGTGAGGAGCGCGGCAACGCCGCGCGTCTCGAACCATGTGGGCCACCGATCAGCGCGCCTTGCTCCAGTCCGGGCGAATGGCGCCGGAAACGTCGTTGAAGGCGCCATCGACGAGTTCGGCGACCAGGAGGCGGCTGTAATCGACAGGACCCGGCATGGTCGCCCGCCCCTTCGGCACGGCCTTGAAGCCGACACGGCTGTAATAGGCCTCGTCGCCGACCAGAATGACCAGGCGATGGCCCTTTTCCCTGGCATCCTTCAACGCGCGATCGAGCAGCATGCGTCCCACACCGCGGCTGCGAAACGGTGGCTCGACCGTTAGCGGCCCGAGCATCAAGGCGGGCGTATCGCCAATGCAAATCGGCAACTGCCGCACCGAGCCGACCATCAGGGTGCCGATCCGCGCCGTAAACGACAGATCGAGCAGATGATCGACATGCTCGCGCAGCCGGTAGGCACTCAGCACGAAGCGGCCGGGGCCGAACGTGCGTTCGAGCAGCCGCTCGATCGCCTGCGCGTCCTTTGGCGTTTCGGGCAATATGGTAACGGAGAGTTCGCTCATGGTGGAGCGCGGGATAGCATCTGGCGGCGGCGCGGTCCATTGCCGGCTGCGCCAAATCCCGCTTTGCCTCATTTCCTGTTCATGGCCGGTTGCGACAGATAGGCCAGCAGTTTCATCTCGCGGCGGCCGCGCGTTACCGTATCCAGCACCAGCCCTGATGAAACCGACAGCACCGCCATAATCATCAGGCCCATCGACAACACCGCGGTCGGCAATCGCGGAACGAGACCTTTCTCGAGATAGGTGATGACGACGGGGATCGCGAGAACGACGGAAATCACCATCAGGAGCACGCCAATCGCGGTGAAGAACCGCAGCGGCTTTTCCGACCGGTAGAGCTTCACGATAGTGCCGAGGATCCGAAAACCGTCGCGCCAGGTGTTCAGCTTGCTGAACGAGCCCACCGGCCGGGCAAAATAGGGTGTCTCGATCTCCGCGACCGGCAGCGCCAGTTCGAGTGCATGAACGCTGAGCTCGGTTTCGATCTCGAAGCCGTCCGACAGGACCGGAAACGATTTTACGAAGCGGCGCGAGAACACGCGGTAGCCGGACAGAATATCCTTGAACGCCTGACCGAACACGGCGGACAGAAAGCTGGTCAGCATCCAGTTGCCGGTGCGGTGGCCGGGCCGGTAGGCGGCAACCGATTGGTCGACGCGAAAGGCCACCACCATGTCGAGATGGTCGTTGACCAGCAGATCGATCATGCGAGGGGCGCTGGAGGCGTCGTAGGTGGCGTCGCCATCGACCAGCACGTAGATGTCGGCATCGACATCGGCAAACATCCGCCGCACCACGTGTCCCTTGCCCTGACGGCGCTCGCTGCGGACCACCGCGCCGGCGCCCCGCGCCACTTCGACCGTGCGATCCCTGGAATTGTTGTCGTAGACGAAGATTTCGGCCGCCGGCAGCACCTTGCGAAAATCAGCGATCACGGTCGCGACGGCCGCCGCCTCATTGAAGCACGGCACCAGAACCGCAATCCGCAACGCCGGTGTCGTCATCGCCGACCCACCGAATCAGGCCTGACCATGGATCGCCGATACCGCTTCAGGGCTTTTGCCAGTTGAGGGACGCCCGGCTCTGCGGCCTTGCGGCGCAGAATGAGCGTTGCGAACAGCAGCGTCCACAGCGTGAGCATGTCGATCGGCATGATGTAATAGGGCGTAAAGATCGGATGCGTCATGAAGAAAATCACATTCACCACGAGATTGGCGGCGAGCACCATGGCAGCCTGTCGCGCGCGCCCCTGATGGAAGCACCACAGCCAGGCTGTCCAGGCGGCGGCGATCGCCAATAACGTGAACTGCACGTCGCCGACATACTGCCGGAGGACCGTGGCGTCCAGTTCCGGCGGTGCGACGTCCTGTCCGCCATAGGTCGTCGTGAACGGACTGCCCGCATTGATCGCATTCGCGATCAGCGTCGGCGCCATCCCGATCAGGAATGCAACGCCGAATGCCGCGCCCTGCAGGAACGTCTCCCGGTTGCGCGCCAGCAGGAATGCGCCGGCGAGATACAGGCAGTACCCGGCCGACAGGAACAGGTTCGGCAGGCGCAAATTCACCGACAGGCCGATCAACAGCCAATCAGCACGAGCAGCACGACCCGATGACGCGATCCCTCCGCGAACAGCTTCGCGGTGAGATAACCCGCGAGCGCGCAAACCATCATGGTCGGCGCCATCGAATAACTCGCCTTGGTCGGATTGATCATCAGGTAGATCGCGATATCCGCGAAGACCGCCACCAGCGCGAGCGAATAGAGTGTCGATGCGTAACTCATCGCCAGAAATGCAAAGCCGACGGCGACGATCGACGCCAGCACATAGAGCGGAATGACCTGAGAGCCCTCGGGAAACAACGCCAGCATGAACCCGGTCCCCGGCGGATACTGGATGACGTATTTGTTCGTCTTCGCCATCCAGATGTGACAGGGAATTTTCGACACTTCGTTCCAGTCCGGAAAGCCGATCGCCTTCAGCTTGCTGACCAGATATTGATCGTCGTCGCGCTTGATGTCGGTATTGAGCCCGTCGAGGCCAAATTTTTGAAACAGATGGGCCTGCCGCAAATAGCAGACGTCGTCATAGACCCCGCGGCTCTCGCTCCAGTGCGAGATGGTCCAGACGTTGCTCGCCAGCATCGCCAGGAAGCCGAAGCCGCACAGAAACTTTAGCAGTTTCATCCCGTCCATGGTCGAGCGGCCCCCGCCTCGATTTCTCCGCTTCTAGAGCCTTTTCCGTTCTGATGGAATCGGAACGGAGCTCTAGATTCTTGTTTTGACGCGTTTTCTTGACGCGAACCGGTATCCACCCCGGATCAGGTCCGGGGCAGGCTTTCGCTGGAAAACGCTCCTTGCGCTGCGATGCCGGGACGCAACCAAGCCGCCCCAAAGCCCGTCAACGCCAGGTCGCAATCCGTGCCTTGCCGTCCAATATTTCGGCGATCCTGGTCCGCGTGCCCTTGGTGGTTTCCGCGGGCAGCGCGGCCACATCGTAGAAGCCGCATTCCACGATCTCGCGGTTGGGATCCGGCAAGCGGTCCTGCCGGAATTGCCTGACGACATAGACCGCGACATGGTCGCGGCGGGAGACGTGGCTGTTGAGGAACAGGCCATGCAACGGCGGCTCGTCGGTCAGCTCGACCCGCCCCTCCTCCATCAATTCGCGCCGCAATGCCTCGAGGAAGGTCTCGCCGACCTCAACCCCGCCGCCGGGCAGATGCCAGCCGGAGATATAGCTGTGCCTGACCAGGAACACCCTGTTGCTGCCGTCGAGCACGACGCCGCGAACCCCGAGGGTCATGCCGCGCGCGAGCCGCCAATAGAGATGCATTACCCGCCGCAGCTGCGGCTCGAAGCGCTTTCGGAGATCCTGCAGGGCCGTCACAAACACCTCGGATAATCAGACATGAGGTTTGATCCTTGCGCGGATAACGCCGACTTGCCAATACATCGCTGGGGTTTCGGGCAAGATTCTTGACGAAGCGCTTGACGAGGTTTTCGATGGCCGCATACACGCTGGCGCATTTGTCCGATCCGCATTTGCCGCCGCTGCCGGCGGCGCGCTTTCGCGATCTCACGGGCAAGCGTGCGCTCGGCTATCTCAACTGGACCCGCAACCGCCACAAATACCACCGCCGCGAGGTGCTCGATGTGCTGGTCGCCGACATGCAGGCCCAGCAGCCCGACCATATCGCGGTCACCGGCGATCTGGTCAATCTGGCGCTGGAATCCGAGTTCTCGCCGGCGCAGGCCTGGCTGGAAAGCGTCGGCGCACCGCACGAGGTCACGGTCATTCCTGGCAATCACGACGCCTACGTGCGTGCCACCAGGCATCGGTTTGCCGGCACGTTCGGCGACTATCTGCGCGGCGATGCCGGGCCGAACGGCGCGACATTTCCATTTCTGCGCCGCCGCGGCCCGCTGGCGCTGATCGGCGTATCCTCGGCGGTGCCGACGCTGCCTTTGATGGCGACCGGCAGGCTCGGGCGGGCCCAGCTCGATGGACTGGACAAAATCCTGGCGCAACTGTCGCCCCAGCAGGCGTTCCGGGTGCTGCTGGTCCACCATCCCCTGCATTCCGATTCCCACGTCAAGCGGCTGACGGATTCGCGGCAGTTGCGGGCGCTCTTGAAGCGGCATGGCGTGGAGCTGGTGCTGCACGGGCATGACCACATCCATTCGACCATGTGGGTCGAAGGCGCCGACCGCCAGATTCCCGCGATCGGCGTGCCGTCGGCGTCGGCGCTGGCGCACCGGCATTATCCGGCCGCGGCCTATAATCTGTTTTCGATCGAGCGCGACGGCGACCAGTGGCGCTGCGTGCAGACCGTGCGCGGCTTTGGCGACGACAATGAGATCCGGCAACTGACGCAGGTGAGGTTATCGTAACCGATCGAGGCGGGGCTAGTCCCCGCCCCCGCCGCAACCGCCGCCGCCTCCCCCGCCGTCTCCGCCACCACCGCCATCGCCACCCGCGCTATCGCCAGCACCGTGGCCGGCGGCGCCGTCGCCGAAGCCCGCCGACGAGCCGTCGACCGACGAGTCCGCGAAATCACCACCACAATATGCCGCCCCGCTGCCGTCCTTGCGCAACGCCTCGCAGTCAGGGTGATAGACGAAGCCGCCCGGGATCTTGAACTTGCTGTCGAGCGCAAATAACAGCGGCAGCCTGCTCGGCCTGACCGGGTCGATATTCTCGTACTTGCAGCAGTACCACCAGACCCGCCGCAGGCCTTCATTGCTCTTGCGCTGCTCGCTGAGCACCACCGCCGGGGTGTGGTGCAGGAAGCCGCCGAACGCGCGGCGGCAAAACGCATCATACTCGCGGGTATAGAGTATGAACTCGTGCCAGAGTTCGTCGGCGACCTGCGACGGCATCGAGACGTAGCGTTTGCCGCTCATGAGATAGGCGAGGAAAAACTGCCGCAGGCCCCGCGAGACCAACGCGCTGTCCTTGCGCTGGAACGCCGGATAGTGCTGCTCCAGCCGCTGCAGCAGTCCACTTGGCCAGCGGAAGGTGCGGATGAATTCGGCACGCCTGAGGGTCAGCCATTTGCCATACAGGCGCGCGGCAATGACCAGGACGATCACCGCCGCGATGGCGTTGCCGACGATGATGGCTGGCACGATCCCCTCGCGCTCCGCGTTAGAGATTGCGCAAGCTGGCAAACAGCGCGACGCCGAACAGGGCGGCGGCGCCGAGCAGGAAGCCGAGCACGAACATCCCGAACCCGCCTTTGCGTTTCGGCGGCTCCTCCGCTGTTGGTTCGACCATCGGCGTTGCCACCATCGCGTGCTCGCGCTCGATCATGCGGCGCGCGACATAGTCGGTGACGGCATCGACGATAACCGGCACGTCGTGGGATTCGGCCAGCACGATGCGGCCGAAGCGGGTGTCCTGCACGAAGCGGTAGATGCGCTTGTCGCGGCCCATCAGGATGTGCGCGACGACGTCGATCCACAGCCGCGGGGTCTCGCCCTGGCTGACGCCGCGATCGAACAGGTCGACCTTTTCGGGGATCTGCGCGAACAGGGGATCGAGCGCCTCGTTCATGATTTCAAGCCGCGCCACCTCAGCGTCGCGCAGTTCGACGACGACGCCGGTGCGATCGGCGGCCTCGATCCTGGCCTTGCGCAGCGCGTCGCGCAGCCGCGCCGGTTGCGGCTCGGTCGTGGCGGTACTCTGAACGTCTGACATCTTGCGGCCCGCCTTTGTCCTGAAGGTTTGGCGGGGGTTAACCTAGCAGTAACCATGTTTTCCGCAAAGCTCGTTTGTTCCCAATGACTTAGGTTTTGGTTGAAAAGCCGGATTCGGTTGAAAACGGCCGACGGCCCCACCCGGAGATCCGGATGGGGCCGCCCGCTTCTGTTTTCCTTGGACGTTTCTTCTTAACTGGTCGGCAGCAGCCGCTCAGGCCGAGGCTTACGCTGAGGCTTAAGCAGAGACTCGGGCCGGCTCTTCCACGATGGAAAAGCGTACGCCGGCCTTGTGGCGGTTCTCTTCCGAGACGACGCGCCAGGCGTCCTCGGCTTCCTTGCGGGTCTTGAACGGGCCCTGAACCTGGGCCGAGCCTTCCACGAGCTTGTGGAAGTTCATCGACCCGAACTCGCCGCCAATCACCCAGAAATTGCTGCCTTTGGTCATTGTCAGTCTCCTGTTTCCAGCGTTAGCCGAACTGGTTCATCGTGTTGTGGGCGCCGCCCGCCTTCAGAGCGGCTTCTCCGGCGAAATATTCCTTGTGATCGTCGCCGATATCGGAGCCGGCCATGTTCTGGTGCTTGGCGCAGGCGATACCCTGACGGATCTCCTGGCGCTGAACATTCTTCACATAGCCCAGCATGCCCTGCTCGCCGAAATACTCCTTCGCAAGGTTATCGGTCGACAGAGCCGCCGTGTGATAGGTCGGCAGCGTGATCAGATGGTGGAAGATGCCGGCACGCTTGGCTGAATCGGCCTGGAAGGTGCGGATGCGCTCGTCGGCTTCAATGGCCAGCGGCGTATCGTCGTATTCCGGCTTCATCAGTTCGGCGCGGTTGTACTTGCTGACATCCTTGCCGGCTTCCTTCATCGCGTCGTAGACCTGCCAACGGAAGTTGAGCGTCCAGTTGAACGACGGCGAGTTGTTGTAGGCCAGCTTCGCGTTCGGGACGACTTCGCGAATGCGGTCGACCATCTTGGCGATCTGCTCGATATGCGGCTTCTCGGTCTCGATCCACAACAGGTCGGCGCCGTTCTGCAACGAGGTGATGCTGTCGAGCACGCAACGGTCTTCGCCGGTGCCGGCGCGGAACTGATAGAGGTTGCTGGCAAGCCGCTTCGGACGCATCATCTTGCCGTTGCGGTTGATGATGACATCGCCATTCCTGGCGTTGTCGGCCGTCACTTCCTCGCAATCCAGGAAGCTGTTGTACTGGTCGCCGAGGTCGCCCGGCTTGTGGCTGACGGCGATCTGTTGCGTGAGGCCGGCACCGAGCGAGTCGGTGCGGGTCACGACGATGCCGTCTTCGACGCCGAGTTCGAGGAAGGCATGGCGGCAGGCCCGGATTTTCGCCAGGAACACCTCGTGCGGCACCGTCACCTTGCCGTCCTGGTGGCCGCACTGCTTTTCGTCGGAGACCTGGTTTTCGATCTGCAGCGCACACGCACCCGCTTCAATCATCTTCTTGGCGAGCAGGTAGGTCGCCTCCGCATTGCCGAAACCGGCGTCGATATCGGCGATGACGGGCACGACGTGGGTCTGGAAGGTGTCGACCTTTTCGATCAGCGCCTTTTCCTTTGCCTTGTCGCCTGCCTTGCGGGCCGCGTCGATGCCGCGGAAGATATCATTGAGCTCACGGGAGTCCGCCTGACGGAGGAACGTGTAGAGCTCTTCGATCAGCGCCGGCACCGAGGTCTTCTCGTGCATCGACTGATCCGGCAGCGGTCCGAATTCGGAGCGAAGTGCTGCGATCATCCAACCGGAGAGATAGAGATAGCGGCGATCGGTCTTGCCGAAATGCTTCTTGATCGAAATCAGCTTCTGCTGCGCGATGAAGCCATGCCAGCAACCGAGCGACTGGGTGTACTTGGTGGGATCGGCATCATAGGCAGCCATGTCGCTGCGCATCAGCGCCGCGGTGTACCGGGCGATGTCGAGGCCGGTCTTGAAGCGGTTCTGCAGACGCATCCGCGCCACGGCCTCGGCGGTGACGCCGTTCCAGGTCGGCTGGGTCTCGAGCAGCGCCTTGGCAGCGGCAAGCGCGCTCGCATAGGAAGCGGGTCCCTGGATGGCCTGGTCGCTGATCCCACGTGGCTGATAGTTCATTTGCATAATCCTTTCGGTGACGACTAATTGCAACGCGGGCCTATTCGACATTCATGACAGTGCATTGCAAAACGTGCCGAGAGCTAAACGCCCAAATCCCCATTTCGGATAGATAGCTTGATTTCAAATGGTGATGTCATGTAACATCTGAACTTGTCATAGATGTCATTTTGTTAATTTTGTCACAAATAGGTCAGGAAGACTGACATGGCGAGCGAGTCCGGAAAGAAGCTGTTTGTGGGGCCGCGCTTCCGCCGGATCCGCCAGCAGCTCGGCCTGTCGCAGACCCAGATGGCCGAAGGCCTTGAGATTTCTCCGAGCTATATCAACCTGATAGAGCGCAACCAGCGCCCGGTGACGGCGCAGCTGCTGCTCCGGCTGGCGGAAACCTACGACCTTGACCTGCGCGATCTTGCGACCGCGGACGAGGATCGTTTTTTTGCCGAACTGAACGAGATCTTCTCCGATCCGTTGTTCCGGCAAATCGACCTGCCGAAGCAGGAACTGCGCGATCTCGCTGAATTGTGCCCCGGTGTGACTCATTCATTACAACGGCTGTACGCCGCCTATACCGAAGCCCGCCGCGGCGAAACGCTGGTCGCCGCCCAAATGGCCGACCGCGACGAGGGAACCCGATTCGAGGCCAACCCGATCGAGCGGGTCCGCGACCTGATCGAGGCCAACCGCAATTACTTCCCCGAACTCGAGCAGGCCGCGGAAAGCCTGCGCGACGAACTGAGCGTCGCGCCGGAGGAATTGTTTGCGGCATTGGCGGCGCGATTGCGCGAAAAGCATTCGATCGTCACCCGCATCATGCCGGTCGACGTGATGCGCGAGACGCTGCGGCGATTCGATCGCCATCGCCGGCAGCTGTTGATCTCGGAGCTGATCGACGGCCCCGGCCGCGCCTTCCAGCTCGCGCTGCAGGTGGGCCTTGCCGAATGCAGCGCCAGCATTGACGCCATCGTCAATCGCGCCGGCCCGCTCGACGACACGCCGCGACGACTCTACCGGATCACGCTGGCGAATTATTTCGCCGCTGCCACGATGATGCCCTATCAGGCATTTCATGCCGCGGCCGAAGCGCTGAACTACGACGTTCACGTGCTGGCACAGCGATTCAATTCCGGTTTCGAACAGGTCTGCCATCGGCTGACCACGCTGCAGCGGCCGAACGCGCGTGGCGTGCCGTTCTTCCTGCTGCGCGTCGACAATGCCGGCAACGTCTCCAAGCGGTTTTCCTCCGGCACCTTTCCGTTCTCGAAATTCGGCGGCACCTGCCCGCTGTGGAACGTGCACTCGACGTTCGACACGCCGGACCGGCTGCTCAAGCAGGTCATCGAATTGCCCGACGGCACGCGTTACTTCTCTATCGCGCAGATGGTGCGCCGGCCGGTGGCACCGCATCCGCAGCCGCAGCCGCGCTTTGCGATCGGACTCGGTTGCGAAATCCGCCATGCCAGCAAACTGGTCTATGCCGCCGGCATGGACTTGGAGAAAGCCGAGGGCACGCCGATCGGGGTCAACTGCCGGCTCTGCGAACGTGAAAACTGCAGCCAGCGCGCCGAGCCGCCGATCACGCGGACCTTGATCCTGGATGAGAACACGCGGCGGGTGTCGTCGTTTGCGTTCTCCAATGCGAGAGAGTTGTGAGCATGCCTCTCCAAGCAACGCCGTCATACCCCGCGAAGGCGGGGTACCCAGTACGCCGCGACTTCCCGGCCTTATCACCGGCGCCTCGGAGTACTGGATCGCCCGCCCCCCCGTGCGCAATTGCGCACTCAGGCGGGCGATGACAATTGGAAATTTGTCGCTTAGTGCGGCCACAAATCCCCTGACCTGAGAGATAACCGAATGTTCGTTTCATTCTTCCCCCGCCCGAAAATCTTCTTTATCTCCGCGATCGTGTGGGCCGCGTTGGCGATGACGCTCTGGTATAGTTACGCCAACGAACTGTACGGGTCGTCGGCGCCTGTTGTCGGCGTCTCGACCTTCTGGTCGGTGCGTTCGCTGTGGTTCGATCTGTATTTCTGGGCGTTCGTCGGCATCTTCACAGCCTTCTGGATGTGGTTTTCGCCGCATCGCTGGGCGCTGTGGTCGATCCCCGGCTCGGCACTGATCCTGTTCGCCACCTATTTCCAGGTCCAGGTCAGCGTCGCCATCAACACCTGGTACGGGCCGTTCTACGATCTGCTCCAGGCCGCGCTTTCGAAATCGAAGCCGGTCACTGTCGAACAGATCTACGGAGAATTTTCGACTTTTGCCGGCATCGCGCTGGTCGCCGTTACCGTCGGCGTACTGACGCGTTTCTTCGTCAGCCATTACATCTTCCGCTGGCGCACCGCGATGAACGATTTTTACATCGCCCACTGGCCGCGGCTGCGCACCATCGAAGGCGCCTCGCAACGCGTCCAGGAAGACACCATGCGGTTTGCGACCATCACCGAAGGCCTCGGCGTCAATTTCATTAGCGCGATCCTGACCTTGATCGCCTTCCTGCCGGTGCTGCTCAGGCTTTCCAGCATTATCACCGAGCTGCCTATCGTCGGTGCGATCCCCTATCCGCTGGTGATCGCCGCGATCGTGTGGTCGATCTTCGGAACCGGTTTGCTGGCGCTGATCGGAATCAAGCTGCCCGGCATCGAGTTCTTCAACCAGCGGGTTGAAGCCGCCTACCGCAAGGAGCTCGTGCTCGGCGAAGACGATCCGGCGCGCGCCGATCCGATGACGCTGAATGAGCTCTTCGTGCACATTCGCAAAAACTATTTCTGGTTCTATTTGAACTACCTGTACTTCAACGTCGGCCGCATCGTCTATTTGCAGACCGACGTCATCTTTCCTTACATCCTGCTGGCGCCGACGATCGTCGCCGGCAAGCTCACGCTTGGTCCGCTGCAGCAAATCCTGAATGCGTTCACGCAGGTGAGAAACTCGTTCCAGATACTGATCAACTCCTGGACCACGATCGTCGACCTGCTCTCGGTCTACAAGCGCCTGCGCGGCTTCGAAGCCATGATCGCCGGCGCCCCGCTGCCCGACATCGAGCACGTGAAGGAGCCGGCGGGGATTTGAGGGGGACGGCGACAGGGCCGCTCCGCGCGATGCTGTCATCCCCCGCGCATGCGGGGGATCCAGTACGCCGCGGCCTATCGGTTCAATCATTGTCGCCTCTGGGATACTGGATCGTCCGCCTTCGCGGACGATGACAGCGGAAAACGCAGCTTCACGTTCCCGCGACGCGTTGCGCCCGAGGTTTGCTGGAAAACTTCATGTGGTTGCGGGACGCGCAGGAAGCATAGGCCGATGGATCGAAGAAGCTGATTGGCATGGCAGTGTGGAGCGCGCGACTGCTTGCGAGCCGCCAAGGGCCATGTTGACTCCCGGCCGTCGTTGCTGCCAGGACCCGGCCGACGCCGCGGCGTCGCATAGCTCGGCAAGCGAGCCCGCCCAGTTTTCCACTTGTTTCCAGACGATGGCGCGCAGCCGCCGCCTGGGCCACTCATCAAGCGCTCGCAACACCGACGGTGTTTGGCAGAAGCCGAAGTAGCCGCGCCATCCGGTGAGATAGGCGGACAACTCCTTGACAGTCTGCCTTGAGCTGCGCCCGCATGCTGTGCGCCGCGTCCAGTTCTCGGACCCTTGCCTTGAAGCGGGCGATCGCCTGCGGCGCGATGCGCAATCGCAGTTCGCTTCCATAGGTAAAGCTAAAGCCCAGGAACTTGCGGACGCTCGGTTTGGCGACCGCACTCTTGGCCTTGTTGACCTTTAGCCTGAGACGCTTGGCAAGGAGACCGTTCGATGCCGGTCATTACTCGCTCGCCCGCACGTTGGCTGCGCACATAGATGTTGCAGTCGTCGGCATAGCGCACGAAGCGGTGACCGCGCTTCTCCAGTTCCTTGTCCAAGACGTCCAGCATCAGGTTCGACAATAGCGGCGAGCAGCCCACCTTGCGGCGTGCCTTCCTCCGTCCGGACTGACCAGTCCTCCCTCCATCACCCCTGCGGTCAAGCCGCGGATGAGCTTCAGGATGCGCTTGTCAGCTACCCGCTTGGCTACGAGCCCCATCAGGATGTCATGGTTGACCCGGTCGAAGAACTTTTCCGGAATTTCGATATCCACGACGACGGCGTGTCGGACGCAATATAGCTCTGCGCCCGTTCCACCGCCTGATGTGCCGAGCGCGCTGGCCGGAAGCCGAAGCTCGTCTCGGAGAACGTTCCGTCCCCAGTCGTACCAGCGCCTGCATCGCCGCCTGCTGGATCAGGCGGTCGACACCGTCGGAATGCCGAGCAGCCGTACGCCGCCCGACGCCTTCGGTATCCACGCGCCGCACCGGCTGCGGCAGCCAGTTGCCGTCAAGTAGCTGAGCCCGGATCGCAGGCCAGTGCTCCTTCAGGTAGGCGGGCAATTCGCCAGCAGTCATCCCATCGACGCCTGCCGCACCTTTGTTGCGTTTCGCTTGCGCCAACGCTTCTTTCCAGGTTCTCACGCTCGACAACGTCTTCCATCGACAGTCCCGCGACCGCCGGGCGTTCGAGACAGACTTTCGCCGTGCATGCTTCTGGCTCTCGGGCGGCAGCGCTTCGGCTTCCTCCGCCCCGGTGCCCGAGTTCAGTTCGATCTGATTTTTCTGCCGCATGGCTCGCACGAGATCGTCGCTCTGGTGGCCTCTTCCAGCGTTCAGGCCTTCGGCGGCGCGCTGCCGCTACTATGCCCTCTGCTGACTTCTGCGCTGCGGTCAGCCGCCTTGCGACAGCCTCGATCCCAAAAGCCGGGACACAGCGCAGACCTCCCGAGGTAAGACCGATCGCCTTCACCGCACGCCCGCCGGATTTACCGCGACCCATTGATGACCGTGGACTTCGCGACCAGTAGCTCGCTCGTCCGGCCGGGTAGGCCTCGATATCCGGTGTTTGTCCATCGGGCCGCGACTTTGCTCCACGCTTTCTTCGGACCCCAGCCTCGCGATGACGCCCTTGCGCTTCGCTAATCCTTCGCCGCCATCAGGCTGGAAAGAAGACCTTCACTCCCAAGCTGTCGATCATGCTCGGCACACTACTGGATCACCCGCTTTCGCGGGTGATGACAGCTGAATGTGTGTTCACGATCTCGCGACGCATTGCGCCCGAGCTTTGCCAGAAACTTCCCGCCCTCTCATAAGAGGGCGCAGGGAAGACCGGGTGCGCGCTGCACCCGCGGTCTCGTGTGCGGTTTGTAGATAGAAAGCTGCACACGAGCATACAGGGCAGCGGAGAACACCCGGCCTTCCCTGCGCAATGGCT
The DNA here is from genome assembly GCF_964252915.1 of Bradyrhizobium sp. LjRoot220. Taxonomy (NCBI): domain Bacteria; kingdom Pseudomonadati; phylum Pseudomonadota; class Alphaproteobacteria; order Hyphomicrobiales; family Nitrobacteraceae; genus Bradyrhizobium; species Bradyrhizobium sp. LjRoot220. The sequence goes on along the minus strand of NZ_CAXUPS020000003.1, from coordinate 318,494 downwards.
TTACGGCTTATAACGAGCTCTCCCCGGAGAACGGCTCTTTTGCCTCCGTTGCGCCCTGGAAGCTATTGCCTCCAGGTGCATTGACGCCAGCACCGCGACGTCAGGACCACACGTCTTCGCCGTACGATCCAGCGCCTTTGGTCAAGGGCACCGTCACGTCCACCGCAACCCCGTCCAACGTCCGTGACCACGGCCGACGCCCTTCTGACTAGGACGGGATGGCCAAATACATACCTTTGATTTGGCTTCCGTAAAAGCGAAATATTTTTTATTTTGGGGCTTGACACGATTTCCGAATAGCAGAACTGATTTGCCCCGGCTTCGCCAAGGCTATGCCGGGCGCGGGCCGTCGGGCTAGATGTTGTGGCCTGTAGCCCGGATGAGTCAACGGGTCGCGCGAATGCGCGCCCGATGACAGGCTCCGCGATATCCGGGTCTTGTCGCGCACCGCCCCCGCATGTCGCTGCGCTCATGCGGGCTACGGGCTGCCGTCAGGCGATGAGCCGCTCAAATCGCACGCCGGCGACCTGCGACCATGCTGTAGACAAACAGGACCACAATGGCGCCCACGACCGCGCCGATCAGGCCGGCGCCCTCGCCGGGCCGATACCAGCCGAGTGCTTGCCCGAGAAAGGTCGCGACAAACGCGCCGACGATGCCGAGTATCGTCGTGAGGATGAACCCCGAGGGCTCGTTGTCTCCCGGCATGATGAATTTCGCTATCACGCCAGCCAGGAAGCCGATGATGATCGTCCAGATAATACCCATGTCAAAATCCTCGGTTGAACCTCAGCTCGGAAGGCGTCCGTCGGGCGTGTACCGATCGACGGCAGTCGGAAGCTCGCGTGAAAGCCTTGCCAAAAGTTCTTCCTGCGACAGGCCGGTCTGCTGTTCCAGCGCGGCCAGCACATCCGCGCCAATTGCCTGTTTCAATTGTGGAGCAGGAAGCTCCTTGTTCGGCCCTTTGCTGACCCAGGACTCGGCAGCATCGCCCTGGCCGTTCTGCTTGAAGCGTTCGAGCAATTCTCCGAGCCCGCCGCCCAGCAGGCCACCTGCGCCACCGCCCGCGAGAGCGCCACTCAGATTACCAAGCAAGCCGCCCAATGGGTTTTGCTGGTTGCCGGCACCTGGCTGCGTGTTGCTGCCGGTCGCCCCTTTCAGCAACTCGGCGAGTTTGTCCCTGTTCTGGTAGCCCGCCAGAGCGAGCAAACCCAAAAGCGCCGTCATCGATGGCATCCCGCGCGACATGTAAGCCTCCTGCTGTGAATCACTGCGCCTGCAACGTTCCACTTCCCGTTGAGTTCCAGCGACGCCGCCAGAAGGGAACCTGCGGGGCAGCACCAGGGTTGATGGTCAGGTGGGGTAGCGCCGAAAGAGGACAGGCAGGCATGGCGGAGCCGGATGTTCGGAAAGGTATGCCGCCGGTCAAGCTCGACCGCGATGAATTCGAGCAACGCTACCGCCGGCGGTTTGCCGACCCGGCTTTTGCACCGCTGCAGCGCGAACTCGACGCCATCATCAGCGCGGCATGGGACGCCTACACGCACTCGCGCAAGGCGCCCATCACGCGCAAGGCGGGTCCGGGTTTTGCCGATCCCAACTACGACCTTTCTGTCGATTGGCTCGCCGCGCGTGAAGCAATCCTGGCCGCTCAGCGACGTCATGACGATCCCAGCGAACCGAGACGCATTCTCATCATCAACGGTTCTGCGCGCAGCGAACATACCTGTCCCGGCGAGATGTCCAAGACCTGGCGCCTCGTCAAGCTCGCCGAGCCGGTGTTGTCAGGGATGGGACTTGCCATCGATATTCTCGACCTGTCGCGCCTGACGTCGGAATTCGGCAGGCAGATTCATCCCTGCAAATCCTGCGTCTCGACCTCGATGGCGCTGTGTCACTGGCCATGCAGTTGCTATCCCAATTATTCGCTCGGCCAGACCGACGACTGGATGAATGAGATTTACCCGCTGTGGGTCGCGGCGCACGGCATCATGATCGTAGCGCCGGTGAACTGGTATCACGTTCCGACGGCATTGAAGGCGATGATGGACCGGCTGGTGTGCGCCGACGGCGGCAATCCCGATCCAACCTCCACGCACGGCAAGAAGGCCGCCGAAGCCAAGGCGCTCGAACTGAAGGGCTGGCCCTATCCGCGGCATCTGGCCGGCCGGTATTTTGGCATCGTCGCCCACGGCGACAGCGTTGGCGCCGAAACGCTACGCCGCTCGATGGCGGATTGGCTGACCGACATGTCGCTGATCTCGGCCGGCGGAATGGCGGAGCGGGACGGCTATATCGGCTACATGGAGCCCTACGCGACGTCGCATCAGGCATTGGACGAGGACAAGGCGTTTCAGCAGGAGGTCGTCAACGTCGCGCAGGCGCTGGGCACGGCGGTGAAGCTTTCGGCCGCCGGAAAATTGCAGGATCCAGCCGCGGGCCTGGTGGAGCCGGACCCGAAGTGAGCGAGGCAACCATCCAGTCTCTCGGCGCGGCGAACTGTGCCGGATATTCCGGCTGGGTTAATCGTCGTCGTCCGCCGCCCAAGGAACGGTGCCGCTCTTCCACTTGCCTTCGACCTTGTTGGATTCCTCGATCAGCTGATCGATGACGCTGATCGGCTTCTTGTCCGGGTTCTTCTGGCAGAAATCAAAGATCAGCGGGAGCAGCTTCTTTTCGTTCATCAAATGGAGATCGACGTACTGGCTGTCGCCTTCCAGCAACGCGATGTTGGCGGCGCTCATGTAGCCCTGCACCCAATAGAACATCAGGGAGTTGGTGATATTGTTGAAGCCCTCTGCGGGATTCATGTCCTTGGCGAGCTTTTCGCAGGACGCAACGCCGATTCCGTTGGTCGCCAGTGGTTGTGCGCCGGCGGGCGCGGCGAAGGCGAAGAAGCTGGCCGCAAGGGTCGATAGCCAATAGGGATTGCGGTTGATAGCGCTCATGTAAGCTCCGTTGGTGCGCAATAGCTGCAAGGCAATGGCTGCAAGTATGTCTTGCAGATTGCCTCATTGGCAGATGCAAGTCGAATCCTCTCGCCCCTAAGGTAAGCGCAGCTGCCTCAATCGCGCGTCAGCCGGCCTGTCTCAACGCGCGCACGATGCCTTGGGTATTCCAGCTGCATGGCGACGAAGTCGGCGGTGGGCCCGCCGTAACGCGCCTCGATTTCGGACAGCGTCTGGTCCAATGCCCTGGCCGGCGGCGAACCGCCGATCGCCGGCAGCCGCCGCTCCGCCGGCCAGTTAGCGGCGACCTGATCGGGCAGGATACGAATGCCGTTGCGGCTCTGCTGCGCGCCAGAAGTGGCTGAAAATGTCAGCGCGCGCGAGCGATAGGTGCGCGACCAGGCGTCCGCGACCAAGGCCAGCGATACTTCGTCCATGCCAGGGATAAGCTGGATGCCGAGTTGCTCGCGATTCCAGAAGGCCATGACATTGCGGATCGCCGTCAGCGCGAATGGGCGCGTGAACTGAAAGGCGTTGCTGTCGTGACGGGCATCCCAGTCGGCAAGGCCGATCTCGCGGCCGACCGCCACAGCCTTGTCGCGGCCGGCGATGGCCTCGATCAGGGTCAGCGACATCGGCATCGACGCTGATATTCCCGTCGTCGTCGCCACGCCGTCGTCGACCACCAGCCGCCGGTTCGCGACATAGCGGATCGAGGGATGCTTGCCCTGCAGCTCCTTCAGCGAATACCAATGCGTCGTCGCCCGTTTGCCGTGGAGCAATCCGGCCTCGCCGACGACTTTTGCCCCGACGCAGACGCCGATGACGATCGCGCCCTTGGCCGCCTGGCGCTGGATCCATTGCAGGGCGGACGGATCGTCGTCGCGGCTCATGGCAGGGACGATGACATAGTCGGCGCCCTCCGGATGCTGCGCATCGAAATCAGCGATGGTCGCCTGCGGCTCGACCTTGAGTACAGGGAAAAGTAACATCGGCCCCGGATTGGTTGCCAGCGTCACCACATCGGCGACGTCGGCGCGCCGCAGGATGCCATAGGGCATCAGATAGTCGGTGGTCTCGGTGGCATCATTAATGCCGATGATCGCGATCAGGGGGCGCTGGCGCTTCGGTGGCTTCAGCGCCGCAAGCGTGGCGTCGGCCTCCTCCTTCGCGATCGGCGGCGCGGCTGCAAACGTCGGCGCCGGCGGCAGCGTGAAAATCCAGGCCGCGCCGACGATTCCGACAAGCGCGAGCGCGCCGAAGCCGGTCCATCTTACAAGTCGCCAGTTCATGGTTCCTCGCTCTGACATCCCTGCGATTTGACGCGCAAGCTACTGCGCGCCTGGCTGTCCTGAAATGGCGTAAATCGCGCAAAAACTGCCATGCCGCGAAGGAGCGTCTTCGTTCATGGTTTCATCTAGCGGCAACAACGCCCGGCTCATGCGGGTTCGCAAAGACAGCCGGAGCAAATATTCGGCGGTCGATCAGACGGCTGTTTTTCAGTCAATTTGGTCATTATGTTGTGAACACTCTGCAGAAGATAAAATTTGGTCTGATCGATCCGCGTGGGAACCGGTGCGCGCCTCGCACGTCATTCGATATGGTCCATGCCAGGCAGGAGGGCAAATTTGTCCGAAGCTCCACTCATTCTGGTCGTCGAGGACGAGTACCCGTTGCAGGGTCTCGTCGAAGCAACGTTGATCGAAGGCGGTTTCGAAACCGACATTCTGTCGTCGGGCGAAGAGGCCCTGACCCTGTTCCGGGGCCGGGTCAAGAACTACCGCGCCCTCGTCACCGACGTCAGCCTGAAGGGCACGATGAGCGGTTGGGACGTGGCGATGCAGGTCCGGGAGATCGACCCGCAGTGCCCGGTCATCTACATGACGGGCGTGGCCGCCGATGAATGGTCATCGCGGGGCGTCCCCAACAGCGTGCTTCTGCAAAAGCCGTTCGCGCCGGCACAGCTGATCACGGCGGTGTCCCAGCTGCTGAATACCGGCCCCGGGGCAACCATGAGCGTGAGCAAGTAACCACGTCTCATCCGGGTCATGGTGGATGAAGGCGTCAATCACTTCCCTATCCGCGCGAGCGCTGTTAGGTTCGGCCTCGCAAAAACACGGCAAAACGTCGCCGGTCGCTCGGCGCAACTTTGGGGAGAAAGACGAAAATGTTTTCGCATGTCATGATCGGGACCAACGATTTGGACAAGGCCAAGGAGTTCTATGACGCCTTGCTGGGCACGCTGGACATTCCGCCCGGCCGCGTCGACCGCCACCGCATCTTCTACCGCAGTAAAACCGGCACCTTCTCGGTGTCGAAGCCGATCGACGGCAAGGCGGCGTGTCACGCCAATGGCGGCACGATTGGCTTTACCGCGAACTCGCCCGAACAGGCTGACGCGTTTCACGCGGCCGGCCTCGCCCATGGCGGCAAGACCTGCGAGGACCCGCCGGGCATCCGCGAGGGCGGCGGGGTGAAACTCTACATCGCCTATCTGCGCGATCCCGACGGCAACAAGCTCTGCGCGCTGCACCGCGTGGCGTGAGGCCTGACCGGAAAGGCTGGCAGTGGAAAGGCCCGCTTCTCAAGCGGGCTTTTCTTTTGGCGGGAGAACCTTCGAAGGTGAATCGCCGGTTGCATGGATTTGCCCGACCCATCAAGGCGCGCAAAGTCGCGCGAAAATGAAACCTATCTCTTAATCAAAACCGGATAGTTTTGGGATGGCGGATCTTGCGGACAGGGCAGGTTTGCACCGCGCCTCATTAAGGCCGGACCGCGGCTCGGGGATATCGGACGATGGACGATACGGTTCAAATACGCTGCCCACGATGCAAATCGAGCTTTCGGGACAAGGCCCGGCAGGTGCAAACCGGCTATTCCCGGCAGTGCCCGCGCTGCGAAACCATCGTTTTCTTTGAAGACGGCTCGAACGACAAGGGCATCCAGCGCGCGCTGCTGGACGCAAAACGCCTGCGCCGGGCGCTGCGGGAAGCCGCCGAAGTCGGCAAACCCGCCAGCAGGCCGTTTGTCTATCGGAGGTCGTGAGACGAAGCCGGCGCCGAAACCCTACCGTCCCTTATACACCGCCCGGCGCTTTTCCTTGACTGCGGCGGCGGCTTCGACGGCGTCTTCGCTTTCCTTCACTTCATAAAGCTGGCGCTGGGCGCGGCCGGATTGTTCGGACGGCCCAACCGGCAGAACGCCTTCGGTGACGAAGCGCTTCAGGGTTTTCAGCACCAATGGCGAGAACTCGGCCATCTCGCGCGCCATCTTCAGCGCGACCTCGACCTGCTGCCCGACCGGCACCACCTCGTTGACGAGGCCGATATTCCAGGCCCGCTGGACGTCGACGACGCGGCACAGCAAAATCATTTCCATCGCGATCTTGTGCGGGATCCGCGCAGCTAACCCTGCGATCATGCCGCCGGTAAATCCCATCCGCGCCTCCGGATAGGAGAACCTGGCATTCTCGGCGGCCACCGTGAGATCGCACATCATCGACAGCACCAGCGCGCCGCCGACGCACCAGCCGCCCACCGCGGAGATGATCGGCTTTGATGTTTCGAACCCGACGGTCGGAATGCAGCGCCACAGTTCGGGAAAATTGCCGGTATCGGCGCCGCCGGAAAACGCCTCGTTGCCGGCGCCGGTCAACACCGCGGCCTTCTGCGTCGGCGAGCGCTCGAACTCCACAAACGCTTGCTGCAGCAGCAGCGCGGTCTCGGCGCAGATGGCGTTGCGGCGTTCGGGCCGGTTGATCGTGACCAGCGTGGTGCCGTCGGAATTGTTCTCGACCAAAACTTTCTGCATGGCGTTTTCCTTTTTCTTGACGGGTCTGCAGCTTAGCGGGGATACTTCGTCTCAACCAGCTGCGGGATTGTTCGTATCAGCCCGCCAAGTTCGCCCGAGGTCAGCAGCAGGACAACGTCATTCGGCCGCAAGATGTCGCTCAATCTCTGCAATGCCTCGCTCGCGTCAGTTATCGCCTCGGCATCGTAGTTCGCGGCCCGGACGCGGGCGACGATTTCGTCCTGGGTCAATTGGGCATGCGAGCCGGCGCCCTGCGATGCCGGCTCATAGATGAAAATCCTGGACGCTCCCGCAAAGGCGTCGTCATAGGCCGCTATGGCCGCCCGGTTTCGCCAGGTGAATGTATGCGGTTCGAAAACGATGATCAGCCTCCGATCGGGGAAATGCAGTTTCGTGGCGACAATCGCGCTTCTGGCCTTTTCGTAGGATGAGCCAAAGCCTTCGTAGACCGGCACCCGTGACGCGGGCGAGAGCAACTCCATGCGGCGCTTGACGCCCAGGAACGTGCCCATGCCGGCGTTCAGCTCCTCCGGCGACAGCAGCTTGTTCTCCAGCAGCATCGCACTGACGCCGACGATATTTTCGATGTTGTGATCGCCGAGCATCCGGGTCGAGAGGCGAATGATCTTTTCGCGGCCGCGCATCAGGTCGAAACCGGTTTCCGCGCCGCGCGCGATGTTGGCGGCATGCCAGTGCGTCTTGTCGTCCAGCGCATAGAAAACGCTGGCGCAGGCGAGGCTTCCGGCCAGGGCGCGCGCGTGCGGCTCGCCGCTGTTGACGACCAGAAGCCCGTCTGAAGGCAGTGAGCCAAGCAGGCCGCGAAACGGCTTAAGATAATCCGCGTGCGTCGGAAAGACGTTGATGTGGTCGTGGGTCGCCGAGGTGAGCAGGACGTTTTTGGCGTTGTAACGAAGAAATTTTGACCTGTTGTCCCAATTCGACGCCGGGTATTCGTCGCCTTCGAGAACGAACGTCGCCCCCTGCCCGCGGTGCGCGTGCCGTTCGAAGCCGTTGGTGATCTCACCGATAAAATAGCTCGGATCCTTGTTCGCGACCCGAAGGCACCACGCCAGCAGCGCGGTGCAGGTCGATTTGCCGTAGCTTCCCACTGCCACGATCGTCTCGGAACCAGCGGTCATGTCGTGCAGCAAATCCGCAAACGACCGCACCGGCTTTCCGCTGTCCATCGCGGCGCGAACTTCTTCATTGCTGTCAGGCTGAAGCTTGGCGTTCTTGCCGATCACGATGACATCGGCGTCATCTGGAATATTCTCCTTGCGGTATCCCGCGGCAAACGGGATCTTCTCATTCCTGAGATAGTCGCTGACCGGCGGGTAAAAGCCTTCGTCGGACCCGGTAATCTGCACCCCCATCTGCCGGAGCAGCAGCGCCGTCGCGCTCATGCCCTTTCCGGCGATGCCAATGAAATGCGCCTTCGAAAAATTCATCCGTCCCCCGAGAATCGCGTTCGTCCCGCCACGACTATCGCACATCCACCGCGACCGAGCCGATACCCCCGAGGTCGAAGCGATAGCTCGCGTCGGCTTCCGGAAACACCGTCTTCATCACGGCTCCGGTCATGACGGTCTGGCCCGCCTTCAGCCCCACGCCCCGCGAATTGAGCTGTGTGGCAAGCCAGGCGACCGAATTGTAGGGATGCCCGAGGATGTCGCGGCCATGGCCCTCGCCGATCGCAGCATGATCCTTCGCGGCTCGCCCGAGCACGTTCTCCAGATCGGGCCATGTCGTCGCAAACTCCGACAGCACAATGCCGGCGTTCCAGGAATTGTCCGCGACCAGCGAGAGGACATCGAGGTTGGAATAGTCGGCGCCGCGATCGTCCACGAGTTCGACGGCAGCGCACACGCCGTCAATATGAGGCGCGACCATCTCGGCGGTGCATGGCACGCCGGTGACCGGCACGTCGGATGCGATGCGAACCGCGATTTCGAACTCCAGGCCGAGCCGCCCGAAATCCGCGCGCCGGACCGTCGCCCCCGAGCGATGCACGCGGCGTGCCAGCACGACACCCGCGATCGGGTGATCTATCCCGCAGAATTTCTGCATCGCCGCCGAAGTCAATCCGACCTTGTAGCCGACGGTGTCGCCATGCGCGCCCTGGAGCAGCGCGACGTATCGCTGCTGGATATCATAGGCGTCCGAGATCGTGGCTGGCTTGTCCGGCGGCTTGAGCGACCTGAACGTTGCGTTGGCCTTGTGCTCCGCGAGCAGCGCTTCGGCCGCACGCCGGGCCGCTAGATCGTCCATCGGTTCTCTCCCTTTCGCCGACAGTAGCGATTATCAGGAGCCGATGATACCGGCGAGGTGCCATGCCCGCGCCGCTGACGTCCCGCAGCCATGAAAAAGCCCTCGCACATCACGAGGGCCGGTTCGCCTATTTCTCTTTGGCGCGGAGTTCCTCGATCGGGATTTCCTGCGACGAAGACCTCATCCGCTCCAGCATAAATTGATTCCGATTTGGCCTGACCCGGATCAGACCCGGGATAGTCCGCGGACAACGAGATTGCGGGCCCGGTGTCGGCCATCCGAGCCATCAGGCGAATTGCCTCCGCGGTTTCGATCCGGTGCAGGCGGCTGGTCTTCGCTGGGGATCAGCGTGGCCTCGAACGGCAGGCCAGGTGCCTGTTTGGCCGTTCCCGAGCAGGACGCCATCCGGCCATTGAATCTCCCCGCAAGCTCCACCTCGACCTCGTCGAGGCCGAACAGCGTGGGCGGACCCGCAACGCGCCGTGTGATCGCCACCGCCGCGCTGAAGCGGTCGCCGTCGACTTCGCAGCAGCCGCTATAGGTGAAGAAACTGTCGCCGCCCGAAATCCTGCCATTTGCAAGGTGCACGATGGCGGTGCCCTCGCCGCGCGAAGTCCGAAACCAAACAGCATATCGGCCGTCTCTGTGCATGAAAAAACTCTCGCATCTAAATAACTAACGATTGGCACCAACTAAAGGTTGTCGCTTTGGTCCGCTACCAGCGCGTCGCGGAGTAGCTAACGACCATCAAAGGACAAGCAGAAAATTTTAGCGAATGCCGCGTAGCCCGCATGAGCGCAGCGATATGCGGGAATGGAAGACCCGGATGTCGCTTTCGCTCATCCAGGCTACATGGTCGCAAAAACGAGGCCTTATCCAGGCGTCGCTCGCCAGGTCACGTGGTTGTCCTGGCTGTCTGTAACGTGGGTTAGCGAAGCGTACCCACCCTCTATCTTTCGTCGGGACGATTGGTGGGTATCGCTGCGCTCGACCCACCCTACTCCACATCACTCCGCGGCTTGCCGGATCTCCGGCGCGTCGAGCACTTCCAGCACCTTCGGCGGCGACATCGGCAGTGCATAAAAGCGTTTGCCGAGCGCGTCGTAGATCGCGTTCGCCACGGCGGCCATCACGGGGACCAGCGGCACTTCGCCGACGCCTTTGACGCCTTGCGGATGTTTCGGGTTCGGCACCTCGACCATGATGCAGTCGATCATCGGCAGGTCCGAACACACCGGCATGCGATAATCGAGGAAGCCGGGGTTATCGACCTTGCCCTCCTTGGTGTAGATGTATTCCTCGTTCAGCGCCCAGCCGATGCCCTGCGCGACACCGCCCTGCAGCTGGCCCTCGACATAGCCGGGATGGATGGCACGCCCGACATCCTGCACGGCGGTGTAGCGGATCACCCGCGCGATGCCGAGTTCGACGTCGACCTCGACGTCGCAGATATGCGTGCCGAAACCGCCGTCCGCCCCTTGGGTGTTGAGCTGCACGCCGGCGCCGATCGGGCCGCCCATCGTGGGCGCCTTCTCGGCGAGATCCTTCAGGGTCAGCGGCGGGAATTGGCCAGCATTCGGGCTCACCGGATGCGCCGCGCCGTCTTCCCACTTCACCGCTTCGGGATCGATTTCCCAGATTTTTGCCGCGCGCTCGCGCAAGGTCTTGATGATCTGTTCGGTCGATTGCGTCACCACGATCGAGGAGGCAAACAGCACGCGGCTGCCGCCGGTCAGATTGGAAAAGCCGATGGTTTGCGTATCGCCGATGATGACCGAGACGCGGCGGTAATCGATGCCGAGCAGCTCGGCACAGATGTTGGCGATGCCGGCGCGCGAGCCGCCGATATCGGGATGGCCCGTGGTGACGACGACGTTGCCGTCCTCGGTGATATTGACCTGCGCGGAGGATTCGCCGCCGGCGTTGAACCAGAAGCCGGAAGCGACGCCGCGTCCCTGAAGCCTTCCGGGTTGTTTTCCTTGCCCCTTGCCGAGCGGCGTCTTGTAGTGATCCGACGCCTTCGCCGCTTCCACCGTCTCGATATAGCCGATGCGCGGGAACGTCGGGCCGTGCGCGGCCTTGGTGCCTTCCCTGGCCGCGTTCTTCAGGCGGAAGTCGAGCGGGTCCATCTTCAGCGCCTCGGCGACCTCGTCGAGCACGCATTCCACCGCATAGGCGCCGATCGGCGCGCCCGGCGCGCGATAGGCCGCGACCTTGGAGCGATTGGAGCAGACGTCATAGCCTTCCGACAGCAGGTTCGGGATGTCGTAGGGTGTGAAGCTGCAACCGGCCGCGCCGCGGATCGGCGAACCCGGCAGAGCACCGGCCTGCAAATAGAAGGTGCCGTGCGCGGCGACGATTTTCCCGTCTTTGGTGGCGCCGATCTTCACCGTGCTCTTGGAGCCCGACGTGGGCCCAGTCGCGCGCATCACTTCCTCGCGCGTCATCACCATTTTTACCGGACGGCCGGATTTTTTCGCCAGCAAGGTCGCGAGCGGTTCGAGATAGACGATGGTCTTGCCGCCGAAGCCGCCACCGATCTCGGCGGGGATGGCGCGGATGTCACTCTGCGGGATGCCGGTGAGATAGGCCGTCATCGCGCGGACCATGAACTGGCCCTGGCTGGAGCTCCAGATCGTGGTCTTGCCGTCGGGCGCGACGCTGATCAGACAGGCATGCGGCTCGATATATCCCTGATGCACCGGGCGCGTCGTAAACGTCCGCTCGATGACCACGTCGGCCTTCTTGAACCCTTCGGCGAGATCGCCCTTCTTGTGCTCGAGCCGGCCGGCGATGTTGGAAGGCTTGCCCTCGAACTTGTTGAACTCGTGCAGGATCGGCGCGCCCGGCAGAATCGCGTCCTCGATCTCGATCACGAAAGGCAGCACTTCGTAGTCGACCTCGATCAGTTCGCAGGCCTTGGCCGCGATCGCTTCGGAAGTGGCGGCAACGGCCGCGATGGGATGCCCGGGGAACAGCGCTTTTTCCCGCGCCATGACGTTGCGGCACATCCAGCGCATGTCCTGGATGCCGAGCATGACCGCGCCGTTCTCGATCGGGAAATCGACGATGTCGCGTGCGGTGACGACGGCCTTGACGCCGGGCAGCGCTTCCGCCTTCGCGGTGTTGATCGATTTGATGCGCGCATGCGCATGCGGGCTGCGCAACACCTTGCCCCAGATCATGCCGGGCATATTGGTGTCGGCGGCAAACTGCGCGCGGCCGGTCACCTTGTCCATGCCGTCAGGACGAATGGTGCGCTGGCCGATCCACTTGTTGTTGGTGACGACGTTCATGGTGCTTGCTCCAGCTTTTATTGGGCGCGCATTTCGGCGGCGGTATCCATCACCGCGCGCACGATCTTGTCATAGCCGGTACAGCGGCAGAGATTTCCGGCGAGCCAGAAGCGAACCTCTTCCTCGCTCGGCTCCGGATTTCGCTTCAGGAGCGCGTCCGATGCCACCAGCATGCCCGAGGTACAGATGCCGCACTGAAGCGCGGCCATTTCCAAAAACTTCTGCTGCAGCGGATGCAGATTCTCGCCCTGCGCCAGGCCCTCGATGGTGCGCAGCTCATGGCCCTCGGATTCGACCGCGAGCATCAGGCAGGAACAGACGAGGTTGTCATCGACCGTGATGCTGCACGCGCCGCAGTCGCCGGAGGCGCAGCCTTCCTTGGAGCCGGTGAGACCCAGCGGCCCGCGCAGCGCATCGAGCATGGTGTCGTTGGGTTCGCAGAGAAACTCGGACGGTTCGCCGTTGATGGTGGTGGTGACGTGGATTTTGGCCATGGAGCTTAATTCCCTTTGGCGCGTTGGGCGGCAATCGCGGTGGTGCGTTTGAGCAGCACACCGGCCACTTTGGTGCGATAGGCGATGGTGCCGCGCTTGTCGTCGATCGGACGGCAGGCGGCAGAACAGGCGGCCGCTGCGGCATTGAGCGCGGCATCATCGAGCTTGCTGCCGATCAGGGCTTTTGCGGCCGGTTCAACCAGCAGCACGGTCGGCGCGACAGCCCCGAGGCCGACGCGGGCGGCGGTGCAGACGCCGTCTTGCAGCGTCAGGCTGACGCCTAAGCCAACCACGGCGATGTCCATTTCGGTGCGCGGGATCATGCGCAAATAGGCGTCGCTCGAGCCTTTGGGACGCGGCGGCAGCGTGAAGCTGACGAGGATCTCGCCGGGCTTGAAATGGGTGCGGCCCGGACCGGCCGGCACCTGTTCCACCGGCAACTCACGACGCCCATCCGGCCCCTGCACCGTGACGATGGCGCCGGCGGCGACCATGGCGGGGACGCTGTCACCGGCCGGCGAGCCGTTGCAGAGATTGCCGCCCGCGGACGCCCGTCCCTGCACTTGTTTGGAGCCGATCAGATTGATGGCCTCCAGCACGCCGGGCCAGACCTTGCCAAAGCGCGCATGGTCATGCAGCGCCATGCCGGAAACGGCGGCGCCGACGCGAAACCCACCATCGGCGGTTTCCTCGATGGCCGTCATCTCGGCGATTTTCTTGATGTCGACGATCAGGCCAGGCTTCACGACGCCGGCACGCATTTGCACCAGAAGGTCGGTACCTCCGGCCAGGATGCGCCCTGCACTTCCGGCCGCGGCGAACGCCTTGATCGCTTCATCCAGCGAACTGGGCGCCAAATATCGGAGTTCCGTCATGGTTGTCCGTCATCTCCCATTTTTCTGCCCGCCCCAATTGGACGTCGGCCTTATGCGGCCCGCAGTTGCGCCAGCCTACACGGGCAGAGGGGGTTGGAACAGCCTCCGGGCTGCGGTTCTGGCGGCAGGCTCCTATGCAGCAAGCGGGCTTGCGCGGCTTTAGGCGGGTATATCGGCCGATTACGCTTGCGCAAATGCTGGCTACAGGCTGTACAAATTGCGGTCCCTCCTACGCGAGCCGGTGACGACAATGCCGACCCTTTCGACCAGAATTCATGTTGCGGTCACAATTTTTTCAGCTCTCGTTGTTTCCTCCGCGGCCTTGTCCCAACCGGCCCCGGCGCCCGTGCGACCGGCGCCCGCCAGACCCGCGGCTGCGCCTCAGCCCAGACCTGACGCGGTGCCCGGCCAGCAACCCGTCGCGCGGCCGGTCGCCGCAGCCCCGCGCGGCGGAGCGGCGTGCCACAACGGCATGAGCTTCGATCGTTTCCTCGCCGGCCTCAAACAGCAGGCGGTGGCGGAAGGCGTCTCGCAGCGCGCGATGGCGGAAGCCGCCCCCTACCTCGTCTACGACCAGAGCATCGTCAACCGCGACCGCGGCCAGCGGGTGTTCGGCCAGGTGTTCACCGAATTCTCGCGGAACAGGGCGTCCGAAGGTGCTGCAAAAAATGCCCAGGCACGAATCCGGATGCATCAGGCAGCGTTCAACCGCGCCGAGAAGGAATATGGCGTGCCGCCGGCCGTGATCGCCGCGTTCTGGGGGCTGGAGAGCAGTTTTGGCGCCGAACTCGGCAAGCTGCATACACTGCCGTCGCTGGTCTCGCTGGCATACGACTGCCGCCGCTCCGAGATGTTCCAGAAGGAGACCATCGCCGCGCTGAAGATCGTCGATCGGGGCGACCTCACGGCAAGCGAGATGATCGGATCGTGGGCCGGCGAACTCGGCCAGACGCAATTTCTGCCGACGCATTATTTCAACTATGCAGTCGATTACGACGGCGACGGCCACCGCGATCTCCTGCGCAGCGCGCCCGACGTGATCGGCTCGACCGCAAACTACATCGCCAATGGATTGAAGTGGCGGCGCGGCGAGCCATGGCTGCAGGAAGTGCGCGCGCCGCAGAACTTACCGTGGGATCAGGCTGACCTCACCATCAAGCTGCCGCGCTCGAAATGGGCGCAGCTTGGTGTGACGTATGCCGACGGCAAGCCGTTGCCGAACGATGATTTGCCGGCCTCGATGCTGTTGCCGATGGGCCGCACCGGCCCGGCGTTCCTGGCCTACGCCAATTTCGCCGCCTACACCGAATGGAACAACTCGCTGATCTATTCCACCACCGCCGGTTATCTCGCAGCCCGTATTGCCGGCGCAGCGCCGATGCGCCAGCCGGCTGTGCCGGTGGCGCAACTGCCGCTCAACGAACTCAAGGAGTTGCAGCAGCTTCTGGTGCGCGCCGGCTTCAACGTCGGCAAGGTCGACGGCATCATGGGACAGCTGAGCCGAACGGCCGTGAAGACGATGCAGATCAAGTACGGCCTGCCGGCGGATTCCTGGCCGACCGCGGAGTTACTGGCGCGGATGCGCGGCACGCGCGCCGAGCCCGCCGCGATGGCGTTGCCGCAGGCGCGGTGAGGCAAGCTCCGCTCTCTGTGCTCCCTCGCCCCGCTCTTGCGGGGACAGGGTTGGGGTGAGGGGCTCTCTCAACGACCACTGATGCAAGTTGTTGTACCTGTACCCCCTCACCCGCCGCGCAAGAGCGCGGCGACCTCTCCCCGCAAGCGGGGCGAGGTTAAGCAAGCGCGCCCGAAATATTTGCCTACGCCCAACCCCTCCCAAGCGTTGTAATTCCCTCTCCGCCGCCCCACCTGCAGCACGCAGTATCTGCACGCGACAAAATTCCACACAACGAAAAGAGCATCACATGTCGTTCTACGACGCCACCGTTCCGGCCTATCTGCAAATTCTCAACAGCCTCTCCGGCTTGCTCACCAAGGCAGAAGTGCATTGCGAGGCGAAGAAAATCCAGCCCGACGTGCTGCTCGCCGCGCGGCTTTATCCGGACATGCTGCCGCTCTCGAAGCAGATTCAGCTGGCCACCGATTTTGCGGTCAGGGGCTGTGCCCGCGTCACCCATAGCGAAGTGCCGTCGACACCCGATACCGAAAAGACATTTGAGGAATTGCGCCAGCGCCTCGCCCGGACCGTCGACTATGTCAAGGCGTTCAAGCCCGAGCAGTTCGAGGGGGCCGATACCAGGGACGTCACCTTTCCGATGGGGCCGGACAAAACCATGACGCTGAAGGGCCAGCAATTCATCTCGAACTTCTCTCTTCCCCAATTCTACTTCCATGCCGCCATCGCCCACGGCATCCTGCGCCATAATGGCGTCGAGGTTGGCAAGCGCGATTACATGGGCGCGAATTAACAGGCGTCATCAGCTCGCGCTCGGCCGCGCTATCGCGCGCGCCGGTGAGGAAAAAGGCATTCGCTGCAATGTGATCGCGCCGGGCTTCATCGATTCCCCGATGGGCCGCGATGCCAGCCACAGGCGCGCCGACCGCGCACTCACGGTGCCGTTCGGCCGCCAGGGCACCGGCTGGGAGGTCGCCTGTGCTGCGCTGTTCCTGATTTCGAATGAATCATTCTGCGTCAATGCTCACACCCTGTTTCTGGACGCCGGTCATAAGGCCGGGATTGTGCGCACCTAGCCTGCACCGGCGGAATGGCTTGGGCATTGCGCTATCAGGCGTAATGCCCAATTGTTCCCCATCATCCCTCTCCTTCGGAAATGCCTTATGAGCCAGACCAAACTATTCGAGCCCTACAAGCTTGGCGGACTAGCGCTGCCGAACCGCCTCGTCATGGCGCCGCTGACCCGCAACCGCGCGGTGCCGCCCGGCATGGTGCCGAGTGAGCTCGCCATCGACTATTACAGCCAGCGCGCCTCGGCGGGATTGCTGATCACCGAAGCCAGCCAGGTTTCGCAGCAGGGCCAGGGCTATCAGGACACGCCCGGTATTTATTCGAAGGAGCAGGTCGCGGGCTGGCGCAAGGTCACCGACCGCGTCCATGAAGAGGGCGGGCGCATCTTCATCCAGATCTGGCATGTCGGCCGCATCTCGCACGATTCATTGCAGCCCGCCGGCGGCAAGCCGGTGGCGCCGTCCGCAATCCGCGCCAAGGGCAAGACTTTTGTCAACGGCACGTTCACCGACATCTCCGAGCCGCGTGCGCTGGAGCTCTCGGAAATTCCGGGGATCATCGAGGATTTCAAGCGCGGCACCGAGAATGCGCTGGCTGCCGGTTTCGACGGCGTCGAAATCCACGGCGCCAACGGCTATCTGCTCGACCAGTTCGCCAAGGATGGCACCAACAAGCGCACCGACGCTTACGGCGGCTCAATCGAGAACCGCGCCAGGTTGATGCTGGAGGTGTCGAAGGCCGTGGCCGCGATAGCGGGACCCGAGCGCACCGGCATCCGCATTTCGCCAGTAACACCCGCCAACGACGTGTCAGACTCGGACCCGCAGCCGCTGTTCGACCACATCGTCGATGGCCTCAACGCGTTGAAGCTGACTTACATCCACGTCGTCGAGGGCGCGACCGGCGGCCCGCGCGACATCGCGCCGTTCGACTACGGCTCGTTGCGCAAGCGCTTCAAGCAGGCCTACGTCGCCAACAACGGCTATGATTTCGATCTTGCGACAAAAGTGCTCGCGGCCGATGCCGCCGATCTGATCGCGTTCGGAAAACCGTTCATCTCCAACCCCGATCTGGTCGAGCGTCTGAAAAACGGCGCGCCGCTGAACCCGTTCGACAAGGCGACGTTCTACGGCGGCGGGGCGAAGGGATATACGGATTATCCGACGCTCGGCGCGAAGCAGGCGGCGGAGTAGCGAGTTCGGTGCGCTCCCTCGCCCCGCTCTTGCGGGGTCGAGACGAGCGAAGCTCGCTCTTAGAGGGTTGGGGTGAGGGGCTCTCGCCGCGAACGCTCGTGCCAAAGATGGACCTGTACGCCCTCACCCGGATCGCACCGGACGATGCTTTCGCATCGCCGAGGCGATCCGACCTCTCCCCGCAAGCGCGGCGAGGTAAGAAAAGAAAAAAGGCCGGGATTGCTCCCGGCCTTTCGTTTTTCGCTCCGTCATGCCCGGCCTTGTGCCGGGCATCCACGTCTTTGCTATCAACGAAACAAGTCGTAGATGGCCGGGTCAAGCCCGGCCATGACATCTACGATGTCACTTCGCCTCTGCCCGCTTCGGCGGCGTGGCCGGCCACGACTTCACCAGCGTGTCGTAGTCGACGGTTTCGCCCTTCGGCTTCTCGTTCGCCAGCTTGCGCTGCGGAGCGACGTTGCCGTCCTTCTCCGACTTGGCGAACCAGAACTCCGCCGTCTCCTTCTTGTTGAGCTTCGGTCCGCAGGCGCCCTGCACGCCGGATTTCTCCAGACGCTCGAGCACGGAGTCCTGGGCAGCAGCCAGAGCATCCATCGCGGCCTGCGGCGTCTTCGCACCGGACGACGCATCGCCGATGTTCTGCCACCACAATTGCGCCAGCTTCGGATAGTCAGGCACGTTGTTGCCGGTCGGGGTCCACTGCACGCGCGCGGGCGAGCGGTAGAACTCGATCAGGCCGCCGAGCTTCGGCGCACGTTCGGTGAACGACTTGTCCCAGATGTCGGATTCACGGACGAAGGTGAGACCGACATGGCTCTTCTTCAGGCTCACCGACTTGGAGTTGATGAACTGCAGATAGAGCCAGGCTGCCTTGCGGCGATCCGGCGGAGTCGACTTCAAGAGCGTCGCCGAACCGGCGTCCTGGTAGCCGAGCTTCATGCCTTCCTTCCAGTACGAGCCGTGCGGCGACGGCGCCATACGCCACTTCGGCGTACCATCGGCGTTCACGACCGGAATACCGGGCTTCACCATATCGGCGGTGAAGGCGGTGTACCAGAAGATCTGCTGGGCGATGTTGCCCTGCGCCGGCACCGGACCTGCTTCGGAGAAGGTCATGCCCTGCGCCTGCGGCGGGGCATACTTCTTCATCCAGTCGAGATATTTGGCGATCGAGTAAACCGCTGCGGGACCGTTGGTGTCGCCGCCGCGCTCGACGGATGAACCGACGGGACGGCAGCCTTCCATGCGGATGCCCCATTCGTCGACCGGCTTGCCGTTCGGGATGCCCTTGTCGCCGTTGCCGGCCATCGACAGCCATGCGTCGGTGAACCGCCAGCCGAGCGAGGGATCCTTCTTGCCGTAATCCATGTGACCATAGATCTTGGCGCCGTTGATCTCCTTGATGTCGTTGGTGAAGAACTCGGCGATATCTTCATAGGCCGACCAGTTCACGGGCACGCCGAGATCGTAGCCATACTTGGCCTTGAACTTGGCCTTGTAGTCCGGATTGGAGAACCAGTCGTAGCGGAACCAATAGAGGTTCGCGAACTGCTGGTCGGGAAGCTGATAGAGCTTGCCGTCCGGACCCGTGGTGAACGACTTGCCGATGAAGTCGTTGACGTCGAGCAACGGGTTGGTGACGTCCTTGCCTTCGCCGGTCATGTAATCCGACAGCACGACCGTCTGGTTATAGCGGAAGTGGGTGCCGATCAGATCCGAGTCGTTGATCCAGCCGTCATAGACGTTCTTGCCGGACTGCATCTGGGTCTGCAGCTTTTCGACCACGTCACCTTCCTGGATCAAATCGTGCTTGACCTTGATGCCGGTGATTTCGGTGAAGGCCTTCGCCAAGGTGCGCGATTCATACTCATGCGTCGTGATGGTCTCCGACACGACGTTGATTTCCAGACCCTTGAAGGGCTGGGCGGCCTTTTCGAACCACTGCAGCTCTTTCAGCTGTTCGGCCTTCGACAGCGTCGAGGGCTGAAACTCACTGTCGATCCAGCGCTGATTGACCGCATCGTCCGCGCGGGCGGGTGCGGCGATCGTCACGGAAGCCGCGATCAGCGCAACCGCGCTGGTCATCGTCAGAAAGCTCTCCTTGGTCAAGGGACCGTTTCTTCCTCTAAAACGTCGCATATTGGATCCTCCGGTTGCAGCGACAAACAATATCCAGGCCCGGGTTGATCCCGGATCTGTCTTTTTTCGCTTCATCAGACGGTGCGGAAAACCGCCACGGCCGAAACAAGCGAAATCACGGTTGCGAGCCACAGGCTCGATATTTCAACGCCCTCTCCGATCGGCAGCGTCGCGATCGGGTCGATGCCGACAAAGGCGATCCACAGCAAATGGATGACGGCCGCGAGCACCAGCGAGATGAACAGCCGGTCGCCGCGCGTGGTGGGAATCCGCAGCACGCCAACGCGCTCGGCCTCGGGATAGGCAACAGCAAGCCAGGTCATGACCCCGAGTGTCAGCGACAGCATCACGAAGAAGATCGCGGTCGGCAGCGTCCAGGCCATCCATGCGATGTGTTCCATGATCACACCCGTCCGAGCGCAAAACCGCGCGCGATGTAGTTGCGGACGAACCAGATCACCAGCGCACCGGGGATGATGGTGAGTACGCCGGCCGCGGCCAGCAGGCCCCAATCCATCCCGGAGGCCGAGACCGTGCGGGTCATGATCGCCGAGATCGGCTTTGCATTCACCGACGTCAGCGTGCGCGCCAGCAGCAATTCGACCCAGGAGAACATGAAGCAGAAGAAAGCGGCGACACCGATGCCGCTGGCGATCAGCGGCACCAGGATCTTGATGAAGAAGCGCGGGAACGAATAGCCGTCGAGGAACGCGGTCTCGTCGATCTCGCGCGGCACCCCGGAGACGAAACCTTCGAGGATCCATACCGCCAACGGCACATTGAAGATGCAGTGCGCGAGCGCGACCGCCCACGGCGTATCGAACAGGTTGATCGCCGAATAGAGATTGAAGAACGGCAGCGCATAGACCGCCGCCGGCGCCATGCGGTTCGACAGCAGCCAGAAGAACAGGTGCTTGTCGCCGAGAAACCGATAGCGCGAGAAGCCGTAGGCGGCCGGCAACGCCACCGCGATCGAGATCACGGTGTTGATCAGGACATAGGTCAGCGAGTTGATGTAGCCGGAATACCAGCTCTCGTCGGTGAAGATGCGCTTGTAATTTTCCAGAGTCGGCTGGTGCGGCCACAGCGTCATCGTCGTGACGATTTCGGCATTGGTCTTGAAGCTCATGTTGACGAGCCAGTAGATCGGCAGCAGCAGGAAGATCAGGAAGCAAACGAGGATGATGCGGCGACCGGGAATCGAATGCATCATTCAGCTCCCTGTTTGGCCGGGCGCTCGGCCCCGGCATTGGTCATCACGGTGTAGAACACCCAGCACACGATCAGGATGATCAGGTTGTAGACCAGCGAGAGAGCTGCGGCCTTGCCGAGGTCGAACTGCCCCAGCGCGATCTTGACCAGTTCGATCGAGACGAAGGTCGTCGAATTGCCGGGGCCGCCGCCGGTCACCACGAACGGCTCGGTATAGATCATGAAGCTATCCATGAAGCGCAGCAGCACCGCGATCAAGAGCACGCGGTTCATCTTCGGCAACTGGATGGCCTTGAACACCGCCCAGCGCGAAGCGCCGTCGATCTGCGCGGCCTGGTAGTAGGCATCGGGGATCGACTTCAGCCCGGCGTAGCAAAGCAATGCAACGAGGCTGGTCCAGTGCCAGACGTCCATCACGATGACGGTGGCCCAGGCGTCGAACTCGTTGGAGACGTAGTTGTAGTTGATGCCCAGACTGGTCAGCGTGTAGCCGAGCAGGCCGATGTCGGGCCGGCCGAATATCTGCCAGATGGTGCCGACCACGTTCCACGGAATCAGCAGCGGCAGCGCCAGGATGACGAGGCAAGCGGCGACACTCCAGCCGTCGCGCGGCATCGACAGCGCCACCACGATCCCGAGCGGCACCTCGATCGCAAGGATGATGGCCGAGAACAGCAGATTGCGGCGGAGCGACGCCAGGAAGCGCCCGCCGAGATCGGTCGACGGATCGAGCAATTCCTTGAACCAGCCGACGCCGTTCCAGAAGAACTGGTTGTTGCCGAAGGTGTCCTGCATCGAATAGTTCACCACCGTCATCAGCGGCAGGATCGCGGAGAACGCGACCACCAGAAACACCGGCAGCACCAGGAACCAGGCTTTTTGGTTGATTGTCTTGTCCATCAGGCCGTCCCCTCGACCAGACGGCTGTCGGCATAGACATGAACATGCGAAGGATCGAACACCAGCCCGGCGGTTTCGCCGGAGACTGAAAACCCCGGCGGCACGCGCGCGGCGAATTTGGCGTCGCCGATCCGCACACGCGCAAAGCGGACGCGGCCGAGATCGTCGATGCGCTCGATATTGGCCGAGAGCAATCCCGGCGCGGGGGCGGCGACGTCGACGAATTCCGGACGGACGCCGACTTCGATCTTCGCGTCCGACGGCAGCGCGTCATAGCTGCGGTTCAGCGCGATCGGATGGCCGCTTATCCGGGCCTCGCGGCCCCTCACCTCGGCCGGCACGATGTTCATGCCGGGCGAGCCGATGAAGTAACCCACGAACGTATGCGCCGGCTTGTCGAACAGTTCGGCCGGTGTACCGCTCTGGACCACGCGGCCGTCATGCATCACGACCACGGTATCGGCAAAGGTTAGCGCCTCGGTCTGGTCATGGGTGACATAGATCATCGTGAGATCGAGGTCGCGATGCAGCGCCTTGAGCTTCGAGCGCAACTGCCATTTCAGTTCGGGATCGATCACCGTCAGCGGCTCGTCGAACAGGATGGCGGCGACGTCGGAGCGGACCAGGCCGCGGCCGAGCGAAATCTTCTGCTTGGCGTCCGCGGTCAGCCGCGTCGCTTTGCGGCCAAGATGCGGCGTCAGATCGAGCAGGTCGGCGATCTGCTTGACGCGTGCGTCGATCTCGGCCTGCGGCACGCCGCGGTTCTTCAGCGGGAATGCGAGGTTCTGCCCGACCGTCATGGTGTCGTAGATCACCGGAAACTGGAATACCTGCGCGATATTGCGCTTCTGGGTTGACAGCGGCGTGATATCGGCGCCGTCGAACAGGATTTTTCCGCGCGACGGCGTCACGATGCCGGAAATCAGGTTCAGCAGCGTGGTCTTGCCGCAGCCGGACGGCCCGAGCAGCGCGTAGGCGCCGCCCTGCCGCCAGGTCATCGTCACGGGCTTGAGCGCAAATGATTCGGGCGCGGCATCGTTGCCGCCGTAGGCGTGCGCGAGATCGACGAGGTCAATGCGGGCCATGCGGCATCTCCCTCATAGGTTACTATTTTTTGACGCGTTTTCTTCACGCGAACCGCTATGCGCTTCGCTTGAAAACGCTATGGCCTGGTTAGGCGCCGCGACCAGTCGGTCGGCCGCGTCGAACACGAAAAGATTGTCGGGATCGAGCACGGCGTCGAGCACGTGGCCCGGCTCGAACTCGTGAACGCCCTGCAGCACCGCGACCCAGTTCGACGCGTCGCGGTTGAGGTGCACAAAGCTTTCCGAGCCGGTGATCTCGGTCACGGTGACGGTGGCCTGAAACGCGTGTCGCCCGGCGATGCCGTTGGCGACTTCGAGCTGGTGGGCGCGGAAGCCGACGCGATAAGGGCCGTCGGCGAGCGCGGCATAGAGGCCGCTGGCCGGCGCCTGGATGCCGCCGGCATATTGCACCGTTCCGTTTTTCTTTTCGATGCCGACGATGTTGAGCGGCGGGTCGGAGAACACCTGCGCCACGCGCATCGTATCGGGATGACGATACACCTTCGGGGTATCGCCGGCCTGCAGGATCTGACCTTCCCACATGCAGACGGTACGGCCGCCGAGCAGCAACGCTTCGGAAGGCTCGGTCGTCGCATAGACGAAGATCGCGCCCGACGCCTCGAAGATGCGCGGCAATTCGGTGCGCAGTTCCTCGCGCAGCTTGTAATCGAGGTTGGCAAGCGGCTCGTCGAGCAGCACCAGATCGGCGCCCTTCACCAGCGCGCGCGCGATCGCGGTGCGCTGCTGCTGGCCGCCGGATAGGTGCAGCGGCGTGCGATGCAGATACGGCTCAAGCTTGAGCAGACGGGCCGCCTCCTGCACCCGCGTTTCGATTTCCGCGCGCGGCTTGCCCTGCACCCGGAGCGGCGAGGCGATGTTCTCATAGACGCTAAGCGAGGGATAATTGATGAACTGCTGATAGACCATCGCAACCGAGCGCTTGCGCACGTCGAAGCCGGTGACATCCTTGCCGTCGACCAGCACCCGGCCCGATCCCGGCTTGTCGAGACCGGCGAGCAGCCGCATGATCGAGGTCTTGCCGGAAAGCGTCGGTCCGAGCAGCACGCTGAGCGTGCCGCGCTCGAGGTTGAGCGACACATCGCGGATAGTCGCGATGCCGTCGACGGTTCGGGTGACATGTTCGAGCGTGACGCTCATGTCCGTCCTCCCGCTTCACGCAGGGGTCGTTCACCTTCGGTGCGATGGGCCGCCATCCATTGGTCGAGGACGGCGATTTCGCCCGCTGACAGCTGCAATCCGAGCTTGGATCGGCGCCACACGACGTCCTCGGCGGTGCAGGCCCATTCGGCCGACATCAGGTACCTGACTTCGCTCTCCGTCAAGGTCGCGCCAAAGGACTGGCCGAGATCGGCTGCCGATTTCGCGTTGCCAAGCACCATGCCGGCGCGGGTGCCATAGGCGTGCGCCAGCCGCCTGGCGTGCGCGGGAGTGAGGAACGGATAGTCCCGCGCCAGTTCCGCCGTCAGTGCCGCGAGGGCGGAAACATCCATGTCGCCGCCGGGCAGCGCGGCCTTGCCGGTCCAGCCCTCACGCGCCTTGGAACTGCGCAAATATGGCGCGAGCCGTTCCAGCGCCTCTTCGGCGAGCCGCCGATAGGTCGTGATCTTGCCGCCATAGATCGACAGCAGCGGCGCGCCGCCGGGCGTATCGAGTTCGAAGACATAATCGCGGGTCGCAGCCTTGGCCTCGCTGGCGCCGTCGTCATAGAGCGGGCGAACGCCGGAATAGGTCCAGACCACGTCCTCCGGCTTCACCGGCTTGGCAAGGTACTCGCTGGCGGAAGCACAGAGATAGGCGATCTCCTCGGTGGAAGCTTTCACCTTGGCCGGG
Source organism: Bradyrhizobium sp. LjRoot220 (assembly GCF_964252915.1). Taxonomy (NCBI): domain Bacteria; kingdom Pseudomonadati; phylum Pseudomonadota; class Alphaproteobacteria; order Hyphomicrobiales; family Nitrobacteraceae; genus Bradyrhizobium; species Bradyrhizobium sp. LjRoot220. Next base: position 293,719 of record NZ_CAXUPS020000003.1, on the reverse strand, counting down.
TCGCCGTCGTAATCGCGATCGGTGGTGCCGATCAGCGTGAAATCATCCTGATAGGGAATGACGAAGATGATGCGGCCATCGGCATTTTGGAAGATGTAGGCGCGGTCGTGGTCGTAGAGCTTGCGCACCACGATATGCGAGCCCTGCACCAGGCGAACTTTCGCGCGCGCATTTACGCCTGAACCCGACGACAGCACCTGTTCGACCCAGGGGCCGCCGGCGTTGACCAGCGCGCGCGCTTGAATGGTGGTGCGGGTGCCGCTTTGCGTATCCTCGACGGTGACCTGCCAGACGCCGTCGACCTGCCTGATCTCGACCGCGCGCGAGCGCGTGTGGATCTCGGCGCCGCGATCGGCCGCGTCCCGTGCGGTGAGCACGACAAGGCGCGCGTCATCGACGAAGCAGTCGGAATACTCAAAGCCTTTGCTGTACCGGTTGGCGATCAAGGGCTTTCCCACTTCGTCATGGGCGAGATCGACCGAGCGCGTCGGCGGCAACAGGTGCCGGCCGCCGATGTGGTCGTACAGGAACAACCCTAGCCTCAGCAGCCAGGCCGGGCGCAACCCGGAATGGTGCGGCAAAACGAAACGCAGGGGACGGATGATATGGGGCGCGATCTGCCAGAGGATTTCGCGTTCGATCAGCGCCTCGCGGACCAACCGAAACTCGTAATATTCGAGATAGCGCAGCCCGCCATGCACCAGCTTGGTCGACCATGACGATGTCCCGCTCGCCAAGTCATTCATTTCACAAAGGAAAACGGAGTTGCCCCGGCCCACCGCATCGCGCGCGATGCCGCAGCCGTTGATGCCGCCTCCAATGATGGCGAGGTCGAAAATCCGATCCAACTGACGCTTCCCCGGGCAATCGCCTCTTCACTTCGGCGATTTAACTTTCGGATCGGAGTTAATCACAACGAAAACCGAAAGCAACCGAAACTCGCACGGAGCCATGATTTTGATGGTCTGGAGAAAAAATCCCCGACGCCTGCCCGTCAGAGAGTGGATCGTCGTGTGGGGACTTGTTTTGCCGGAGTGATAGGGCGCGGGCCCAGGCGGTCGTTCCTTGATCCCTCCCACCATGCGCCCAAGGCATCGATCAGCGGCACCAGTTCGAGACCGGCCGCAGTGAGGTCGTAGTCGACCCGGAGCGGGTAGCCGTCGTGAGCCGTACGCCGCACGATCCCGGCGTCCTGCAGCTTACGCAACTCCAGCGCCAGCATTCGGTGCGACACTGTCGGATTGTCACGCTTGAGGTCGCTGAACCGTTTGGTGCCGTCCTTGAGATAATAGAGCAGCAGGGTGGGCCAGCGACCGCTGAGCACTCGCATGGCCTCTTCGATGGGGCAGCGCGAGACGGAGTCTTTCATGAGGCGAACCTGGTTACAGAATAGTGCCTAATTTACATGGGGCAGCCATCGCCTATGTACCAGTCGCGCTGCGCAGCGCATCCACCAATCGACGGAAAGAAAACGATGGAACCGATTCTGCTTTACGGCTTCCCTGCGGGAAGCTCGATGGGGCTCGTCGCTGCCTTTGAGCGCGCCGGCCAACCCTACCGCCTCTGCCGTGTCGACATGCTCGCCGACATGAAGAACGACGCTTATGCCCGCATTAATGGCCGCCAGGAAACGCCCGCGCTCGTCGTCAGCGAGGGCCGCGTGCTGACCGAAACCATGGCCATCGCCGGCTGGCTTGAGGCCCGCGACGCGGAGCGTCGTATCAGTTTCGACCCGCGCTCACCCGAAGCCGACCGGATGCACCAGCTGACGGCGTTCGTGAATACCGGCTTTACCGCCGCCTTCACCCCGCTCTGGGCGGCGCTTGAGATGGAGTCTGCCGACCCCGCGCTGCTGGCGACCTTGCGCGACTTTGGCCGCAAAGCCGTCGCCAAACGTCACGAACAGCTCGAAGCGATGATCGGCGACACGGACTTTCTCGTCGGCGATCGCCTGACGCTGGCGGATACCACACTGATCGGCGTGGCGCGCTGGGCGGAATTCCATCAGGCCATCGACGGTGCCGCCTATCCCAGGCTGGCCGCGCTGCGTCGCCGGATCGAAGCAGATCCTGACGTGCGTTACGCCCAGGCCATCGAGGACGGCGAAACCCCGGCCGGTTCGGGCGCCTGCCTCGGGCAAGTCCCACTGGCCGAAATCATCAAACGCTTCGGCCCCCGCTAGCGCAGACGCGCGACAGTCGAGACCGTCGCCGCCGCCGGCTCATCGATATCGGGGGCCGAATTGTCTAACGCCTCGACCACTTCGCGGTGACCACGTCAGTTCCACCGACCTGGCAGCGGACCGCCACTCACGACGTAAACGCCGACGGAAATGCCTGACATGGCAATCCAGTCCATTGCCGTCGGCCACTCTCCCAGAATTGGAATTGCCATGACGGCAGTCAACGCGGGCGACAGTGCGGCGAGCGCGGCGCCGCTAGAGGCGCCGAGAATGCTGACAGCCCGTCCGTAGAAAACCAATGAAACAATAGCCGTGAGCAGCCCCTGCACGATCGCTTGAAGGGCCAGATCGCCCCATGGAGCCTTGGCGAGACTGATACCCGCGACGGCGAAGTAAGCGGGCATGTAGAGAAACAGAGCGCCGACCGCAGCGATGCCCGCTGCATGCAAGCCATCGAGCCGCGCGTGACGCAGCGCGACCGTGTAGCAGGCCCACGCCACGGCGGAACCGAGAAACAGCGCGTGCCCGATCGTCTGCCCGGAGCCAACTGCGCCGCCAGCGCCCCAGGCGATGCCAAAAACGCCGAGCAGGATCAGCACGAAGCCAATCTTTTTCGCATCGGTGAACGGCTCATGCAGGATGACCGCTGCAAGAATCGCTACCGCCAGCGGCATAGCGCCGGGAAAGAGCGCGCCCGCATGCGCCGCAGGCGCGAACAGCAGACCTGCATTCGCCAGCAAGACAGGGGCGCCGCCGCCGATCACGATCGCCGTCAGCCCGATCCTGCCGAGCCGCTCAAGCGCGAGCCCCTTGCGCATCACGTAGGGCAGCAGAAGCAAACCGGCCACGCCAAAGCGAAGCGCGGCGATATCCCATGGCGTGAGGCTGGTCTTAAGGCCCAGACGAGCAACCACGATCCATCCCGACCAGATGGTGACGGCGGCGAGGCCGTAGAAGGCGCCGCGGATATATTCCGGGGCAGTTCGGCCACCGGCGGTGAAATCCGTCATCATCGTCTCCGGCGGCAATGGACGACATAACCTCTTTAGTATATTTTAGAGGTTATGACGGAGAACGATATGAGGCAAGGAGAATGAGTGCCAATCCGTTCGAATGGAGCGGCGGTCACCCGGCTCTGGATTTGGTAAATACCCTGGACGAGCGGCCCTCGGCTTCGCCAATCGAGAACCTGGCAACGTATCGCGACCTGACGCGCTTCGCAGCACTGGCGGGACTTGTCGACCGCCGGACCGCCGCACGTCTAGAGCAGCTCGATAATTCTGGCTCGCATATTGTGAAACGCGTCCGCCGGCTTCGTGAGCATCTTCACGATGTCCTCGCTGCGGCACATTCCCTACATCAGGCGCAGCAGTCCGATCTCGACGCGTTGTCGGCTGCGATCAAGGCGGCACATGCGGCCCGGACGCTGGTCGCATCGACCTCGCCCGGATTGGCCGACCGCCGCTGGTCTCCCGCGCTGGCGTGTGAGATTCCGTTGCACGCCTGTTCGCTCGCGATCGAGCGCCTGCTCGTAGACGAGCCGCGCAAAAGAATTCGCAAATGCGGAGCGTCGGACTGCGACGTCTACTACCTCGACACCAGCAAAGCTCACCGTCGGCAATGGTGCAGTATGAAGGCTTGCGGAAATCGCGAAAAGCAGCGGCGATGGCGCTGCGCGACGCAATAGAAGCGAAAGGCTATCGCAGTCAAATCCTGCTTTTCAGCCCACAGCCACAGCCTCGATCTCGAGCAGCCACGCTTCGTCGAAGATACCGGCGATGACGACGGTCAGCGCTGTTTCCCGGCCGCCGAGAACTTCGTTTCGCACCGCGCGATTGGGGAGGATGTAGCGCCGGTCGGCGAGGTAGGTCCGGTGCATGACCAGATTGTCGAGGGTCATGCCGGCTGCCTTGAGCTGCGCTTCGACGTTGCCCCAGGTGAGCCTGCATTGCGCTTCAAAGCCCTCGGGCACGGCACCGTCAGCGCCTGCCGGAATCTGGCCGCTCACAAAAAGTGTCCTTGTGTGGCCTGTGACCTCAAGCGCCTGGCAATAACCCGTCGTTGGCGCGAGCGCCGCTTCGGAATTGATGCGTCGGATTTGCATTCGGTTCTCCTTTTTCGTGAGAGAACCTCGTGCACCGGCCGGCTGGTCCAGCACAAACCATTTTTTCTGCACCGTCGGAATAGATTTTCTATTCCAGGGCAGACGCGGTGACGCGTAGCTGGCGCGCTCCCTCCCCAGTCAACTTCAGAGGGACAGGTCGGCCTTGGAAATTTTCCACGCCGTGATGGCGCCGGCAGCGATGGAAACAATCGGGCAAATGACGAACCTTGAGAGAAAATATACCGGCACCAACACGGCCGCAGCATTCGCAGGGTCGGCATTTTGTCGAGTAGAATACTCAAGGATGGAATCGGTCAAAAAGGATCCAGCCAGGAAGACCAGCGCCGCAACGCCGAAGAAGCTCAAGATAATGAGGAAGATTTTCAGCGGCCCCATATGATCGATTCACTCCGGTGCCGCCGGGAGGTTCGGTGGCTTACACGCGGCGCAGGGAGACAGGAGCGGATTCCGCCGCCGGCTCATCGATATCAGGAGCCGGCTTGTCCATCGCCTCGACCACTTCGATGCCGCGGGTGTGGCAGATATTGGCGAGGCCGGCGGGAAGCGCGGCGTCGGTCACGAAGGTCTGGATCTGGCTGAGATGAGCGATGCGCACCGGCGCGCTGCGCCTGAGCTTGGTCGAGTCGGCGACCAGCATCACGCTGCGCGCATTCGCTATGATGGCTTGCGCCGCCTGCACTTCGCGATAGTCGAAATCCAGCAGCGCGCCCTCCTCGTCGATCGCGGACGCCCCGATGATGGCGTAGTCGACCTTGAACTGGCCGATGAGGCTGATCGCGGTCGAGCCGATCACGGCGCCATCGGCACGGCGCACCGCACCGCCCGCCACGATCACCTCGATGCGCGGGTGGCGATACAGCAGCATCGCGACGTTGAGGTTATTGGTGATGACGAGCAGATCCTCATGCGAAGTCAGCGCGCTCGCGACCTCTTCCGTCGTGGTGCCGATATTGATGAACAGCGAGCAGCCGTTAGGTATCCGCGAGGCGGCGGCAATCCCGATCGCCCGCTTTTCCTCGGCGGCGACGAAGCGGCGCGCCTCGTAGGCGAGGTTCTCGACGCCGGAAGCGATGATGGCGCCGCCATGGATCCGCGTCAGCGAGCGCTGATCGCAGAGATCGTTGAGATCCTTGCGGATGGTCTGCGCCGAAACTTCGAAACGCTTGGCGAGATCCTCCACCGTCACCCGGCCAAAGGCGCGGGCGATGTTGAGAATTTCAGTCTGGCGGTGGGACAGTCCGGCCACGGTGGCACCTCAGGGAAACAGCTCCTTATGGTGCGGCGGTTTGGGGTTCCGGTCAACGAGCCAGATAGGCACCACGGCCCAAAAGCCATTATGGGTTAAGCCGAACCAGCGGCGATTCCTATGGGCGGATAGGTTTGCAAGGCATTCTGCTGCTGGAAACCTGGCTTTCCGAACGCGAAATGTTAGAACAAGCATGATCCCCTGGACCGAAAAGGCGGCTGATCATGGATGGACTACTCTGGACCATCATCATCGTGTCGTTCGTAGTTGCGGTCATTCAGGGCATAGGTACAGCGCAGGAAATGCAGCCGTACCTTCCACCGCAATTCCGAGATCCGCTGATGTCCCGTACGCTGTCGGTGCGCTTATTTTCGAACCCGGAATTCCCCTGGAAATCCAGTTCAAGGCGCTCTGCCCGGCCACGGCGATGTGTGTTGCTCTTGGGAGCGGTACTCTGCTGGCGTTCCTCAAGTCGGATAAGGGGGCCTTGGTGGCCCTCTTCGCTTTCGCCGGTGCCGTCTACTGTTCGATAGTTGCGATCCGAAAATATCGAGCCAACCGCGCGATCGCACGCGAGCATGCGCCTGGCTGACTTTGTGGCTCGGCGGCGAGCGCCACGGACGTCATGGTTAACAATCAATGAAAAGGGCCGCGTTTTACGCCCTTCGCATCGTTCCTCCCGTATTTTGCCGGTGTGGTTTTTCCGTTCTTAACGGTTTTGTGATTGCATTGCCGTCGCTGGCTCGGGAAAGGCACCACTTCGCCCGGCCAGATGTCGGAAAATCGCTACGATGCGGGTCGATCGAATCTGGGAATTCCTCCAGCGGTTGAGTCCGCTGACGCGCAGCCACCTGCTCACCGAGCTGGAGCGGCTGGAGCTGTGCGGCATCGACATGCCCGGTTCGGCGGACCTCCAGGCCAAGCTGCGGGCCGAACTGCGCCCGGACGGGCCGAACGAGACCCCGACGCCGTCCAAATATTTCTACGCGCCGCTGGAGCCTTTGTTCGTCGCGGGGGCGCCGGAGCATGCCAATACGGGCCGGATCGCGCGGAGTTCGCTGGTCCCGATCTGGGAATGGATCAACCGCGATCTGCTGCCGATCATGGCCCGAGACTACGAAGACAAGATGAAGGGGCTGATTGCTTCCAACAAGCCGCGCGACGCTCAGCAGGCGGCATCGATCTTCCAGACCAAGGTCGCGAAATCGCTGGAGGGAAACCTCGCTTCGGCCGAGGGTGCCGAGCGGGCACGCGCCAAGCTTGCGACCTATACGGCTTCGCCGTCGGTTTACAGCGACCTCATCAAGCTGATGGGCGCGCTGCGCGCCCGCGAGGCGCTGGCGGGGTTCGCCAAAGCCTTGCCGGACAAGATCGCGAAATTCGACGACGCGCAGGTCGACAAGATCACCGCGCAGCTGAATACCTTCCGGAAAAAGGATCCCGACGCGGTGCCATTTGCGCTGGCGCTGGTTTCCGGGCGCCTCAAGACGCCCCGCGAGTTGATCCGTCTTGCCACCAAACCGGCGCGCAGCCGGCGCGCCGTCGATGTTGCCGCCACGCCTTACGCGATCTCCGTCTCGATGGTACTGGACCAGATCGACGACAAACGCATCGCCTTGCGCGTCGCCCTGAAGAAAAATCGCGTCGTCGACGCGCGCGACATCCTGGCCGATATCGACAACACCGAAGCGGCCGTACAGGCCGCCATCCGCGAACTTGCCGCGTCCGACTGGGGCGCGCGGCTGCGCGACATCAGGAGCGCGATCGTCGCCGATGTCGAGATTGAAGTCAGCCGTTTTCCCGATGAAGTCGGCCACATCCTGCAACTGCGCGGCGCGCGCGGCAACGGTCTGCTGTCCGGTCTGGCCTGGAAAGGCCGCGATGCGATCAGCGATGGCGCAGCTTTCTGCAAGCGGCTGATCGGTCAGGGCTGAACGCGGCTCCCCGGCGGCCTGCGAACTGGCTTCAAAGGCCGCTCCGCAGGCTTGACCTGCATCGAAGTCGCCGCCAGTGTTCCCCGCGAATCCAGTGATTTGAGACAGACAGGCCGGAGAACTGACATGGTATCGAAATTCGTGGCTACGACGCTGCTGGCCCTCGCGGTTTGCGTGCCGTTCCAGCAGGCCGCGGCGCAGGATCCGGTCGGCGGTGCGATCGTCGGCGGCGTGCTCGGCGGCATCGTGGGCGGCGCGCTCGGCGGCCGCGGCGGCGCGGCGGCGGGCGCCATCCTCGGCGCCGGCACCGGTGCTGCGATCGCATCCCAGGGCGAACCCCGGCCGGGCGGCTACCGCTATTACAACAACGGCTGCTACGTGGAGGAGCCGGGCGGCTGGGTCGCCGTTTCGCCGCGCTATTGCGGCGCCCAGGTGCAATACGCACCGCCGCCGCAGCAATATTATGACGATACGCCGCGCTGCATGCGCGCACGGAGCTACGATCCGCACCGCGGCACCTTCATCGGCCGTGACGGCTACGAGCGCCCCTGCCCGTAGACTCATTTTTGGACGCGTTTTCTACCGCAGATAGTCGTCCGTGAAGAACTTCCAGGTGATTGATCGAGAGTCCTTTTTTCTGACGAGAGGGGTTTTGAGATTGCAGGCTTTTGGCCTTTGACGGCCCAAAAGCTTGCAATTTTGCTTTTGAGGATTCCGTCGAATCGCGCGTCGTGATTCCTTCAATCGAATCGGAGGGAACGATGAAGCCGAAGGAACGACGCGACAGCGGACAAGCCGATCTCCTGCGCTCCCGACTGGACGCGATCATCGACATGAACCATGCGCTGGTGAAGCTTTCGCGGACGATCGACTGGTCGTTCCTCGAAGAGCGGTTCGGCGCGGTCTATGAGGATAAGCCGGGCCGGCCGCCGCTGCCGACGCGGCTGATGGCAGGACTTGCCATCCTCAAGCACACCTACGACCTCTCCGACGAGGTCTTGTGCGAGCGCTGGGTGGAGAACCCCTATTACCAGTTCTTCTGCGGCGAGGAGTTCTTCCAGCACCGCATAGTGTTCGACCGCTCGTCGCTAACGCGCTGGCGCCAGCGCATGGGCGAGAAGAAGCTGCAGGCGCTGCTGCAGGAGAGCCTTGCGGTCGCCACCAGGACCGAAGCGATCAAGCCGTCCGATCTCAACCGCGTCATCGTCGACACCACAGTGCAGCCCAAGAATGTGATGTTCCCGACCGATGCGCGGCTTCTGAACCGCGCCCGCGAGATCTTGGTCCGGCTCGCCAAGGGGGCAGGCATCAAGCTGCGTCAGTCCTATGGGCGGGTCGGCAAGTTCGCCCTGATCAAGCACCAGCGCTATGCCCACGCCAAGCAGTTCAAGCGCGCCAATCGGGCCTTGAGGACACTTCGAACCTATCTCGGCCGCGTCATTCGCGACATCGCCCGCAAGCTCGATGGCAACGTCGGTTTGCTCCATGAGATCGCGCTCGACCGCATGCTGGCGCTGGCGCGATGCGTGCTCGACCAGAAGCAGCGCCAGCGTGGCCCGAAGGTCTATTCGTTGCACGCGCCGGAGGTGGAATGCATCGGCAAGGGCAAGGCGCACCGGCCCTACGAGTTCGGAGTGAAGGTCTCGGTGGCCACCACGCTGGCGCATGCCAAGGGTGGACAGTTCGTAGCTCACGTCAAGTCATTGCCCGGCAATCCGTATGACGGCCATACGCTCAAGACCGTGATCCCGGACATGGAGGCGATGATCGGCAACACCATCGAGCGCATGTTGCTCGACAAAGGCTACCGCGGTCACAATGCCCCGCCCGATTACAAGTTCAGGGTGTTCATCTCAGGCCAGAAGCGACGGGTGACCCCGCAGATCAAGCGAGAGATGCGCCGCCGCTCGGCCGTCGAGCCGGTCATCGGCCATCTCAAATCCGAGCACCGGATGGGCCGCAACTATCTTTGGCATCGCCAGGGCGATGCCGCCAACGCCGTCCTAGCCGCAGCCGGCTACAACTTCCGTCGCCTGATCAGGTGGCTCAGTCTCTTGTTGTGCCAAATCCTCGCTCAGTTCACCGCCCGATTTCAATTAGTCTCAGCTTGAAAACGGCGTTCTTCACGGTCGACCAGATAAATCTACGCAATCTGCGCGAGCTTGATTGCTATGCGAAGCGGTACCCACCCCGCATCAAGTGCGGGGCAGGCTTTCGCTCGAAAACGCTATGTTCACGTCGCGATCGGCGCGCCATCCCGCTGGATGACCTGCGGGTGGCCCTGCTCGTCGATCGAGACGTAGGTGAAATTGCCGTCGGTCACCAGGATCGACCGCCGGTCCTCGCGGCGCAGCGACCAGGCTTCAAGGTGGACCGTGATCGAGGTCCGGCCGATCCGGACCAGATTGGCGTGTACCGACACGAGGTCGCCGACATAGACGGCTTTGCGAAAATTCATCGCGTCGATCGCGACCGTGACGGTGCGTGAATTTGCGATCTTGGACGCAAACACGCCGCCGCCGATATCCATCTGGCTGAGCAGCCAGCCGCCAAAAATGTCGCCATTGGCGTTGGTGTCGGCCGGCATCGCCAGCGTGCGGATGCAGAGATCGCCGCGCGGCTCGGCTTCCGTGGTCAGCGGGGCATGCGTCTCGCTCACTTGAAATTCTCCCAGCCGGCATCGGGCGTAAACCTGCCCCCGAATTTCTCGGCGAGCGCGCGCAGGGTCGCGACCACATTGTCGACGCCGCGGCTGCGGGCGTAATTCAGCGGGCCGCCGCGGAACGGCGCATAACCGGTGCCGAAGATGACCGCGCCATCGACCACGTCGGCATTGTCGACGACGCCTTCGCGCAGGCAGGCGACGCAGACGTTCGACATCGGCAGCATCAGGCGATCGATCATCTCGGCCGATGGTTCCGAGATGGAGGGCACGGTCGACGAAGTATCCGCCTTGCCGTCCTTCCAGATGTAAAACCCCTTGCCGGACTTGCGGCCGAGTTCGTCCTTGGCGACCTTTTCCCGCAGCCATGCGGGCGTCGGCGGCAGGGCGTCGCCGAATTTCGAGCGCAGCATGTCGCCGACGTCGAGGCAGATATCGAGGCCGACCTGGTCGGCGAGCTCGATCGGGCCCATCGGCATGCCGAATTTTTTCGCCGCGGCGTCGATGACCGATTTGTCGATCTTCTCGTCGAGCATCACCATCGCCTCCAGCATGTAAGGCGTCAGCGCGCGGTTGACGAGGAAGCCCGGCGAAGACTTCACCGGCAGCGGCAGCCGGTCGATGGCGCCGACAAAGGCCAGCGCCTCCTTCAGGAGCTGCGCATCCGTGCCGTCATGGCTGACCACCTCGACCAGTTGCAGCCGCGACACCGGGTTGAAGAAATGCAGACCGAGCAGGCGCTCGGGCTTTTGCAGGGTGGTGCGCAGGTCCTGCAGCGGAATGCTCGATGTGTTGGTGGCGAGGATCGCGCCGGGTTTCATCACGGGCTCCAGCCCGGCATAGACCTTCTGCTTCAGCTCGAGCTTTTCCGGCACCGCCTCGATGATGAGGTCGGCGTTGCGGACGCCCTCGCCGCCGATGTCGGGCATCAACCTGTCATGCGCGTCCCTGACATCGGTGCGCTTGCGCAAGATCTTGCCGTACAGATCCGAGGCGCGCTTGATCGCGCCAGCGATCGGCTCGGGCTTCATATCCGCGAGCGTCACGCGCATGCCCTGGCCCGCTACCCAAGCCGCGATATCGCCGCCCATCGCGCCGGCGCCGATGACATGGACATGCCTGATCTTGTTGCCGCTGCCGGCGAGCTTCTTCATCTGCTCGCGCAAAAAGAACACCCGGATCAGGTTCTGCGCCGTCGGCGTCACCATCAACTTGGCGAACGACGCCTGTTCGGCGCGCAGCATGCCGTATTTGTCACCGCCGTACCGTTCCCAGAGATCGATCAGCGCGTAGGGCGCGGGGTAATGTTCCTGCGGCGCCGCCTTGGCCGCCTCGCGACGCATCCGCGAGGCGAGGAGTTTGCGCGCCGGCTCCCAGTTCAGGATCGAGTTGAGTACGCCAGGTGCGGCGCGCTTCAGCCGCCCGAACACGGCATCCTTCACCGCGTTGCGGACATGCCGCTCCTGCGTCACCGCGTCGACCAAGCCCAGCGATTTGGCCTTGCGCGCGTCGATGGTCTTTCCGGTCAGCATCATCTGCATCGACTGCATCGGATTGACCAGCTGCGTGAATCGCACGGTGCCGCCGAGACCGGGATGCAGGCCGAGCATCACCTCGGGAAAGCCGAAGCGCGCATCATCGATCGCGATCCGCATCTGGCAGGCGAGCGCGACTTCAAGACCGCCGCCCAGACAAAAGCCGTGGATCACGGCGACCGTGGGCATGCGCAGCGCTTCGAGCCGGTCGATCACCGCATGTGCCCGGCCGATTTCGGTCTCGACGGACAGCACATCGCTCGCACCGCGAAACGCGTTGACATCGGCGCCGGCGATGAAGCCGGATTTTTTGGCGGAGCGGATCACGAGGCCCGCGGGCCGCGCGCTTTCGAACTCGCCGAGCACCTTGTCGAGCTCTTCGATCAGATCCGCCGACAGTGTATTGGCGCTGGCGCCTTCGCGATCGAACAGCAGCCAGGCGATGCCATCCGAGTCGCGGGTCAATTTGAAATTCTTGTACGGCCCACTTGCATCGGGCTTCGGCCCGAGTTCGAGCACGCGATCGCCGAGAACGCCCATGATCCTTGATTCCATGATCACACCGTCTCTATCAGCATCGCGCCGCCCTGCCCGCCGCCGATACATTCGGTGGCGATGCCGCGCCGCGTGCCCAACCGCTTCATGGCGTTGACGAGATGCAGCACGATGCGGTTGCCGCTGCAGCCGACGGGATGACCGAGGCTGATCGCGCCGCCGTCGACGTTCATTTTGGTCTGGTCGATGGCGCCGGCGGCACCATCGAGACCCAGAATCTCCTTGCAGAATTTTTCATCGTTCCAGGCCGCGAGACAGCCCAGCACCTGGGTCGCAAAGGCTTCGTTCAACTCCCAGGTCTCGATATCGGCGAGCGCGAGGTTGTTGCGCTTCAACAGTTCGGTTGCCGACAGCACCGGCCCGAGGCCCATGATGGAGGGATCGAGCGCGGACCATTGGCTGTCGAGGATCACAGCCTTCGGCGTCAGGCCATGTTTGGCAACGGCCTGCTCGGAAGCGAGGATCACCCAGGACGCGCCGTCGGTGATCTGCGAGGAATTGCCGGCGGTGACCTTGCCCCAGGGCCGCTCGAATACCGGCTTCAGCTTTGCGAGCGTGTCGGCCGTGGAATCCGGCCGTACGCCGTCGTCGTGGTCATAGAATTTGCCGTCGTGCGCGAAGGCGGTTTCAACCTCGCTTTTGAGAAAGCCCTGGCTTTGCGCGTGCGCCAGCCGCTTGTGGCTTTCGGCGGCATAGGCATCCGACTGCGCCCGCGTAATGCCGAAGAGATGCCCGACCACCTCGGCGGTCTGGCCCATGTTGAGGTCGGTAATGGGGTCGGTCAGCCCACGTTCGAGGCCGATGATCGGCTTGAAATAGGACGGCCGGACTTTCAGCGCCGCCATGATTTTGGCGCCGACGCCCCGCGCGCCCGCAAGGCCTGCGAACCAGCGCACGCCCTGCTGCGGCCACACCAGCGGCGCATGGCTGAGCGCCTCGGCGCCGCCGGCGAGGATCAGATCGGAAACGCCTTCGCGGATATAGCGGTAGCCCGTGTCGATCGACTGCATGCCGGAGCCGCAATTGATCTGGACGGTGAACGCGACCATCTTCTCGCCCATGCCGAGCCGCAGCGCCGCGACCCGCGCCGGATTCATCTCGTCGGCAATGACGTTGACGCAGCCCAAAATCACCTGGTCGAAGGCGGTGGGCGCAAAGGGCTGCCGCGCGAGTAGCGGCCGGCCGCATTGCACGGCGAGATCAACGGGGGTGAAGGGCCCGGGGCCGGAACGCGCTTTCAGGAACGGCGTCCGGCTGCCGTCGACAATAAAAACCGGTCGCGCCATCAGCTCGCCGCCCTCTGCTCACCCAATTCCTGGAAGAACTGATGCACGTCGGCGGCTTTCCTGTAAATCGGCGACAGCGCTTGCGGCGAAAAATCGTCGACCTCGATCACTTTTGCGACAGCTTCATGGGCGGCCGCGAGCTTTTCGCCCTCGGACTGGGTGATGACGCCCTTCTTCACGGCCTCTTTCCAGTCGTGCAGACGCGCGGCGTGCATCTTCTTCGAACTGTCTTCCGCCGCCGTCACCAGCAAAAACGCCCTTTCCAGCCGGGCGACGCCGCGGTCGTCATCGACATGTGACAAATCGGACGTCAGCCGGTCACGCGCCGCGGATGGCGACAGCACCAGTTGCGCGCAGAGATGGACGACCCGGTCGGATGGGCCGACCACCCGCGCGCCGAACGGCTGGACCAGGAATTTCAGGATCATTGCGACGAACCGGTTGGGCAGATTATGGAGGATTTCCGCAAAGCGGTTCTCAATGGTCTTGAAGCCGCTGGCCATGCACCATTCCAGTGCGGCGAAATCGGCACTTTGGCGGCCCTCGTCCTGCCAGCGTTTTAGCGCCGCCGACAGCAGATAGAGTTCGGAAAGGATATCGCCAAAGCGTGCCGACAGCATTTCCTTGCGCTTGAGCGCGCCGCCCAGGGTCAACAGCGCCATGTCGGCGCAGAGTGCGAATGCCGAGGAATAGCGCGAGAGCTGGCGATAGAATTTGGTCGCATCGCCTGCGTCGGGCGCCGGCGCGAACACCCCAAAAGTCCAGCTGCGGCCCCAGGCGCGGAACATGGTTTTGAAGCTGTGGCCGATATGATTCCAGAACGCCTTGTCGAAGGCGTCCAGCCCCTTGGCGCGGTCTTGCTCGCCGAGCGCGTTCATCTCGTCGAGCAGATAGGGATGGGCGCGGATCGCGCCCTGCCCGAACACGATGAGGTTGCGGGTGAGGATATTGGCGCCTTCCACAGTGATGCCGACCGGCACCGAACGGTAGAGATTGCCCAGATAGTTCTGCGGGCCGTCGATGACAGCCTTGCCGCCATGAATATCCATGGCGTCGTCGATCGCGATCCGCATCCGCTCGGTGGCGTGCAGCTTCATGATGCCGGAAATAACCGCGGGATGATGGCCTTGGTTGAGTGCGGCACAAGTGAGCCGCCGCGCGGCGTCGAGCAGGTATGCGGTGCCGGCAATGCGCGCCAGCGGCTCCTCGATGCCCTCGAACTTGGAGATGGAAATACCGAACTGCTCACGGATGCGGGCATAGGCGCCGGAGGTGCGCGCGGCATAGGCGGCACCCGCAGCCGACAGCGACGGCAGCGAGATGCCGCGGCCGGCGGCGAGCGCCGTCATCAGCATTTTCCAGCCCTGGCCGAGCCGCTCTTGGCCGCCGATAATGTAATCCATCGGGATAAAGACATCATGGCCCCAGTTCGGGCCATTCTGGAATACCTGCATCGCCGGCAGATGGCGCTTGCCGATTTCGACGCCCGGGAGGTTCGTGGGGATCAGGGCGACTGTGATGCCAAGCTCTTGTTCGGAGCCCACCAGATGATCCGGGTCGTAAGCCTTGAAGGCTAAGCCCAGCAGCGTCGAGACCGGCCCGAGCGTGATGTAGCGCTTGTGCCAGTTGAGGCGCAGCCCCAGCACTTCGCGGCCTTCGAACGTGCCCTTGCAGATGATGCCGGTGTCGACCATCGACGCGGCATCGGAGCCGGCTTCCGGGCTGGTCAGTCCGAAGCAGGGAATGTCGCGGCCATCGGCCAGGCGCGGCAGCCATTGCTGCTGCTGGTCCTTGGTGCCGAACCTCATCAGGAGTTCGCCGGGCCCGAGCGAGTTCGGCACCATCACGGTGACGGCAGCGGTGAGCGAGCGCGACGACAGTTTGCGCACCACTTCGGAATGCGCGTAGGGCGAGAAACCGAGGCCGCCATATTCCTTCGGAATGATCATGCCGAAGAATTTGTGGCGCTTGATGAAGTCCCACGCCTCCGGCGGCAGGTCGCGCCATTCCCAGTTGATCTTCCAGTCGTCGAGCATGGCGCAGAGTTCATCGACCGGACCGTTCAGGAAGGCCGTTTCCTCCTCCGTCAGCGTCGCCGGCGCATACGCCAGCAGTTTCGACCAGTCGGGATTGCCGGCGAAGAGGTCGGCGTCCCACCAGACGTCACCCGCTTCCAGCGCCTCGCGCTCGGTATCGGACATCGCAGGCAACACGCCGCGGGCCCAGGAGAAGATCGGCTTGGTGATGAAATCGCGGCGGAAGCTCATGGCGGTATCCTCATGCATCGGCAGCGCGGACGGCTATTTTAGCGGAAAGTGCCGGATTTGGGTGAACACTTCGCTTTGAAAATAGAGCGAAATTGACGCGGCCGGGCGGCAGGAGATAACGGCTGCGGGGCGTGACGGTTCCGGGGGGGTGAGGCGCGGCCTTCTGATTCATCCGCTTCGGCTTCATCGTCCGGATTGGCCGCCAGCCTCGTCCACGTCATTGCGAGCGAAGCGAAGCAATCCATTCTTACTTTGCGGCTCCATGGATTTGCTTCGCGGAGTTCGCAATGACGGAGAAATAGCTTCGCCTTCTCGCGGCACGATCTGCCCGAGGTTTGGAGGTAATTTTCGCACCTTCTCGAAATGAGAGGGCGCAGGGAACGCCGGATGCGCGCTGCACCCGCGATCTCATGTGCAACGTGCACAAAAAGGTGCGCACACGAGCATACAGGGCAGCGGAGAACATCCGACATTCCCTGCGCAATGCAATTACGGTGACACCCATTAGCCGAATTACGGTGACACTTAATGTGCAGAAGGCCACGAGTTAAATGCACTGCCTGTGAAACCGCACAGGGGCATCATTGTTGGGCCCGCGATGGAACGCGTGAGAGGGGCCGAAGTTGTCAATCAAACGTGCGGGAGAAGCTCTCATGCCCTACCGAAACAGACGCTAACTCCGTGTCGTTCTCTTCGGCTCGCTGTTCGGCTTGGCCTCCGCGGCGAGCCTCGCCATCTCTCCAGTGATGGCCGGAAGTCAGTCGTCGAACTCCTCGTCCAACTGCTCAAACGGCCGCTGCAGCCGCACCGACACGCTGGTGATCGAGGACGGGCGCGGCCGTAGCCGCGGATGGCAGCGCGTCGAGTCCTGGGAGGAGCGGCGGAGCCGCCCGATCCGTGTCCGACCGTACCGCTACCGTGACGACTGAGTGCACTCAATCATGGCCTAGAAGGCCACACGAGTTAAGTGCACTGTCACCGAAATCTCACACGAGTTAAGTGCACTGTCACCGAAATCTGTAGTACCAGGAAATTGCGACAGTCGCGCGTAGTCCGTAGGGCGGGTTCGCTTTAACCCGCCGCTCGATTGCGAGGTGGCGGGTTAAAGAGAACCCGCCCTACGAAGGCCTGCAAATCGGAACTGCATAATTCGGTGACAGCGCATTTAATGTGCAGAAGCCACGAGTAGCTCAATTTCGAACCAATTAGCCGAGAACACTTACTTCCTGGGCCCTTTCAAGAGCTCTTCTGCTGCCCCGACGCCGCTCTTTGCCTTGAGTGTCAGCGCTGTCGGTTGTGGGCTCCATTCGGAAACCAATTTTTCCGCTTTCTCAAGTTCTGCTTTGGACAACCTGGTGGCCATCTCATTCACATTTTTTTTGGGCGCCAGTTTTGAGAGTTTGAAATACGCATACGACAACGACAAATCTCTTGGCGCTCCTTTTCCTGCGGAATACGACATCGATAAACTAAAGAGGGCGCCGGGCAATCCCTGGTCGCCTGCCATCTTCCACCACTTTAGCGCCTCTTCTGAATTTCCCTGTTTGTCATACAGAATGGCAACATCGTGCTGGGCAAGCGCATAACCGGCTTTGGCAGCAACAAGTTTGTATTTCAATGCTTCATCTGCGTCATACGCTACAACGCCCGCGCCTTGCCCGGCGTAATAGCAACCAAGCTTATAGGCTCCCAGCGGGTCGTTGGATGCGGTGGATTTTTGAAACCACTCAAATGCCTGCCTCGGATCTTTTTGGGTGCCGATGCCATTGTTGTGCATCATGCCAACATGGTATTGCGCCTCTGCATCTCCCTTATTGGCCAATGCCACCATCGCATTGAAGGTGTCCGCTTCATTTGCATTGGCGGGAATTGAAAAAACCAAAAGGCATGAGAAAGCTAAGGCAATAACTTTCATGTTAATTCCCCAATTGGTGGGCACCACCGTGGCCGTGATGGAGAACAAAGCCCGCTTGTTCATTTTCATCTCTGAAGCCAATTTGGCTGGAGCAAGGGAGACGTCATTGCCGGTAATTGACCGGCGCGGCCTACCGGGCATTAGTCGCGTCAATGCGAAAACTGGTTCACGGCCGGTCCCAGCCCGTGCCGTTTGGGCCGATTGGGTGAAAGCCCGCATGCCCCGCGAGGTCGGTCTTGCTAGCGCCAGACATCATCGACCGGCGGCAAGCCCGGAAAAGTGCTTTCAGCAGATGCTCAATTGTTTGGTTGCCACCAGCCAAAAATCGCAACAAAGAGGCATGCAGCCAGGCTGGTTATTTCGGCGCCGATTAACATCCAGTACCGAACCGGCGCCGTATCTCTGTGAATAACATCATGCGACCACCAATCCAGCAGATCGGAGTTGATGTACTCGATTTTTCTCTCGAAAAGGCCATTGCGCACCAGGCGGCAGCAATCAGCGCACAAATAGATCGCGACGAGGCGAGCGACGATTTCGCAAAGGAAAAATTGCATTCCGCATCCGCTCATCAGGCAATGGCGCTACCTCGCTTGAGTGTGGCCTGATCTGCCGTTGGTTCAATGGCGGGCGCATCGCGGTGACGGTTTTTGGCAACCCAAGACCCCTGCAAGGCTCAGGGGCGCACCGCTGATGCCGAGCAGTTCTTCAAGCAGTCGATGGCATTCCGGGAAGGCAGGGGTCGAGACGGAGCTGAATATGCGGGCGCAGGGCCCTCGCTCATCCCGCCCCCGCGAAGAGCGGCGCGACCAGCTCAATCCGGCCTTACCATCTCGAACATGTTTTCCGGCTTGATCTCGAAGTAATCGCCTTTGCGGCCGGCGCGGACGATCGGACGGGCCCTGCCGGTCTGGTAGACGCCGTCCTCGATCAAGGCCTTGTCGATGTGCACGGCAACGACTTCGCCGAGCGTCAGCCAGGCCTGCGCCTTGTCGCCGTTGGCGCCCTGCAGCTGGATGATCTGGGTCAGCCGGCATTCGAACGCGACCGGGCTTTCGGCGACGCGGGGCACATTGACCAGCTTGCCGGGCACCGCGGTGAGGCCGGCGATCTTGAACTCGTCGACGTCATGGGCGACATGGGCTGCCGTGGCGTTCATCTGCTGCGCCAGATCCATGGTGGCGAGATTCCAGACGAATTCCTTCGTCTCCTGGATGTTGGCGGCGCTGTCCTTCCAGTTGGTGGAGGAGAAGCCGATGATCGGCGGGTGATAGCAGAAGGCGTTGAAGAAGCTGTAGGGCGCCAGATTGACGTTGCCCTTGGTATCGCGCGATGAAATCCACCCGATCGGGCGCGGCGCGATGATGGCGTTGAAGGGATCGTGCCTGAGGCCATGGCCCTTGGCGGGCTCGTAATAATGCAGGTCTTTTGGGCTCTTGGCGTCCATTCAAGTTTTTCCTTCAATCGTAGGGCGGGCAAAGCGTAGCGTGCCCACCGACTTAATTGAAGTAACAATGGTGGGCACGGCGCATGCGCCTTTGCCCACCCTACAGCAACAAAGCGAACCTCAGCTCGTTTTGCCGCGCGGGGCCAGGCTGGCGAGGATGAAATCGATCATCCGGTCGATGGTCGGGCCCGGCTTGTTGGCGCATTGGGCGATCATCTGGGGGTGGAAGAACCGGATCATGGCGGTGCAGCAGCACAATGCCGTCTGCTCCAGATCATCGACCTCGAATTCGCCGGAGGCCACGCCCTGCGCGATCACGCTGCCCATCGTCTGGGTAATCAACATGATATGGGCGTTGCAGACCTCCCAGTCCTCCTCCATGGCGATCGCGACCATCTCGTGCAGCTTGGAATCGCCGACATAGCGTTCCGAGTTCATACGGTGGACGGTCTTCATCAGCTCGCGCAGCCGGGGCGCGGCCGGGCCGGACCGGTCCGCTATCCGCTGCGCCTCGATCTCGACCTCGCCCATCAGGCCGCGCGCGACGCCTTCGTGGATCGCCTTCTTGGAGTCGAAGAAGCGATAGACGTTGGCCGGGCTCATGCGCAGTTCTTTGGCGATGTCGGCGACCGTGGTCTTCTGGTAGCCGATCTGCCTGAACAGACGCTCCGCCACCACGAGAATCCGCTCCCGTGTGTCGGTCTCTACATTTTCAGAAATCAGCGTCATGTCAGAACTCAATGTTCAATTATTCCGCCGCGTCGGCAAGCGGAAATGCGATTGGGGACTTGGCCGGATCATGAGCATGTTGCGGCGCAAGATCAGGCTGCTTGGCTTGGCCGCTTTCTTCCAGGCTCTTGCGGAACCAGAGCGCGTAGAGGCCCGGCAGGTACAGCAAGGTCAGGAAGGTCGCAACAAACAAGCCGCCCATGATGGTGATCGCCATCGGGCCCCAGAAGGCCGAACGCGACAGCGGGATCATGGCCAGGATCGCGGCCAGCGCCGTCAGGATCACCGGCCGGGCACGCCGGACGGTGGCTTCGACGATGGCTTCCTTGCGCGTCATGCCATGGGAAACGTCGGTCTCGATCTGATCGACCAGGATGACCGCGTTACGCATGATCATGCCAGCCAGCGCGATCAGGCCGAGCAGCGCCACGAAGCCGAACGGCTGATTGGCGATGTTGAGGCCGAGCGAGGCGCCGACGATACCGAGCGGCGCCGTCAAGAACACCAGGATCAGGCGCGAGAAGCTCTGCAGCTGGATCATCAGGAGCGTCAGCATGACCAGCGCCATCAGCGGAAACAGCACGGCGATCGAGGCATTGCCCTTGGCGGATTCCTCGAACGCGCCGCCCGGCTCGATCCGGTAGGCCGGCTCGAGGCTGTCGCGGATCTGCTGCAGCTTCGGCCAGATCTGATTGGTGACGTCGGGCGCCTGCACGCCGTCGGCGACGTCGGTGCGCACGGTGATGGCCATGTCGCGGTTACGCCGCCACAGGATCGGTTCTTCGTGGGCGTATTCGATCTTGGCGATCTGCTGCAGCGGCACCGCAACGCCGTTGCGTGAGGTCACGGTGAGATCGCCGACGCGGCCGAGATCGAGCCGTTCGGAGGGCACGGCGCGGGCAACCACGCCGACTTTCTCGATACCGTCGCGGATGGTCGTGACCGGCGCGCCCGAGATCAGCATACTGAGCGCCTGCGAGACGTCCTGCGGGGTGAGGCCCAGCGCACGGGCGCGATCCTGGTCGACCACGAGCTTGAGGTAGGGCGACTGTTCGTTCCAGTCGAGCTGCGGCTCGAGGGCATTGGGATTCTGCCGCATCACGTCGCGCACCTGATAGGCGATGTCGCGCACCTTGGTGGGATCGGGGCCGATCACGCGGAACTGAACCGGGAAGCCGACCGGCGGGCCGAAATTGAAACGGTCGACACGCACGCGCGCCTCGGACAGGTCGCCGTTGCCGACCGCCTTCTCCAGCCGCGCCTTGATGCGCTCGCGGGCCTCGACGTCCTTGGAGACGATGACGATCTCGGCAAAAGCTTCATTCGGCAGCTGCGGGTTGAGGCCGAGCCAAAACCGCGGCGAACCCTGGCCGACATAGGAGGTATAGGTCGCGATGTCCTTGTCGTCCTTGAGCAGCGCCTCCGCCTTCTTCACGGAGTTTTCGGTGACGTTGAAGGCGGTGCCTTCGGGCAGGCGCAACTGCAGGAACAGTTCGGGGCGTTCCGACAGCGGGAAGAACTGCTGCTGGACATTGCCGAAGCCGACGATCGAGAGCGCGAACACGCCAACCGTCGCCACCACCACCTTGATGCGGTGGTCGACGCACCACTGCACCATGCTGCGCAGGATGCGATAGACCCGCGTTTCATAGACCGCGTGCGGATCGTGGTTGTGATGGACCTTGATGTTCGGCAGCAGCTTGACGCCGATATAGGGCGTGAAGATCACGGCGACGAACCAGGACGCCACCAGCGCGATCGCCACGATCCAGAAAATGCCGCCGGCATATTCGCCGACCGCTGAATTGGCAAAGCCGATGGGGAGGAAGCCAGCGGCCGTGACCAGCGTCCCCGTGAGCATCGGAAACGCAGTTGATTCCCAGGCAAAGGACGCCGCGCGCACGCGGTCCCAGCCCTGCTCCATCTTCACCACCATCATCTCAACCGCGATGATGGCGTCGTCGACGAGCAGGCCGAGCGCGATGATCAGCGCGCCCAGCGTAATACGATGCAGATCGATCGACATCGCGTTCATGACGATGAAGACGATCGCCAGCACCAGCGGCACCGACATCGCCACCACGATGCCGGTTCGCCAGCCCAGCGCCAGGAACGAGACGAACAGCACGATCGCCAGCGCCTCGATGAAGGAGTGCACGAACTCGCCGACGGCGCGCTCGACCACCTTGGGCTGATCGGCGATCTGCTCGACATTGATGCCCTGCGGCACCGCCTTCATGAAGTCATTGCTCGCGTTCTCGACTTCCTTGCCGAGCTCGAGAATGTTGGCGCCCTTGGCGGTGACCACGCCGATGCCGAGCGCGGGGTTGCCTTCCTGGCGCGCCTTGAAGGTCGGCGGATCGACGAAGCCGTGGGTGACGGTGGCGATATCGCCCAGCCTGAATATGCGGCCGTTGCTCTCGACCGGCGTCTCGGCCACCGCCTTGGCGCCGTCGAGCGCACCGGTGACGCGCAGCGGCACGCGCTGCGAGGAGGTCTCCACCGTGCCGGCCGGCGTGACGTTATTCTGCTTGGCCAGCGAATCGAACAGCGCCTGCGGCGTGACGCCGATCGTCGCCAGCTTGGCGTGCGAGAATTCGACGAAGATGCGCTCGTCCTGGGTGCCGTAAAGGTTGACCTTGGTGACGCCGGGCACCTTCAACAGCCGCTGGCGCATGCCCTCGGCGGCCTTCTTCAGCTGCACGTAATCGGCGCCATCGCCGGTCATCATATAGAGGATAGAGTCGACGTCGCTGAACTCGTCATTGACGTTGGGACCGAGCAGGCCGGCCGGCAACTGGCCCTGCACGTCGGCGAGTTTTTTGCGCAACAGATAAAACAGATACGGCACGTCCTTGGGCGGCGTCGAATCCTTGAACGTGACCTGCATCGCGGTGAACGCGGGTTTGGAATAGGTCTGCACCTTCTCGAAATAGGGCAGTTCCTGCAGCTTCTTCTCAATGGGATCGGCGACCTGGGTCTGCATCTCCTGGGCCGTCGCGCCCGGCCAGATCGCCGAGACGTTGACCACCTTCACGGTGAAGAACGGATCCTCGGCGCGGCCGAGCCGCTGATAGGAGAAGTAGCCGGCCACACCCAATGCGATCATCAGGAACAGGATCAGCGTCGGATGGCTTACCGCCCAGCCCGAAAGATTGAAGCGCTTCATGTCACTCTCCAACGAATTCCGTTGCTACCTGTCACGCCTCAGAACGACAACGACGAGACGACACGGACCTTCTGGGCCGGATCGAGCTTCTGCACGCCGAGCGCGATAACCTTGGCGCCTTCCGGCACGCCGCCGGTGATGACGACCGAATTGCTCTCATAGGATTTTACGACGACGGGCTTCAGCGTCACGGCGCCGGCATCGTCGACGATATAGAGCGAAGGATTGCCGCCCTGGCTGTACAATGCCGACAGCGGCACCTTGGCGACGTTCTCGGTGGCGGGATCGGACAGCGTCAGCGTTGCGGTCATGCCGAGCGAAACGTTTTCGCCGGCGCCGGGCAGCGAGAATTTTGCAAGGTAGGTCCGCGTCGCCGGATCCGCGTTGGGCGCGATCTCGCGCAGCTTCGCGACGTATTTCTTGTTGGCGTCCGACCACAGCGTGACGGAGGCAGCGCCATCCTTGGCGCGGCCTACCAGAGTCTCGGGGATTGCGACCACGGCTTCCTTTTCGGCAAAGCGCGCGACACGAACCGCGGTCTGGCCGGAGGCGACGACCTGGCCGGCGTCAATGAGGGTCGCGGTGACGACGCCGCGGGTATCGGCGACCAGCGTCGCATAAGAGAGAGAGTTCTTGGTCAGTTCGACCGAACGTTCGGCGCGATAGAAGCGCGCGCGGGCCTCATCGGCGGCGGCGCGGCTCTGGTCCATCTGCGCGTCCGTGGTCCAGCCCTTGGCGCGCAGATCCTTGGCGCGCTGCTCGGAGGCGGTGGCCTGCGCCAGCACGCCGGTGGCGGCGCGGTATTCCGCTTCGGACTGCTCGGCCTGCAGCTTCAGATCGACTTCATCGAGGGTGGCGAGCGGCTGGCCGACATCAACGGTCTGGCCGACCTCCACCAGGCGTTTTGCAACTTTGCCCGGAACCCGGAAACCCATGTCGGTCTCGATCCGCGGCCTGATGGTGCCAACAAAACTGCGTTCCGGCGTTTCTGCCTCATAATGCACGGTCGCAACCAGAACCGGACGCCCGGGAGCGGCCTTTTCGGCCGCCTTTTCGTTGCAACCGGTCAGCGCGAACACGGCGAATGCCAGCATCGCTCCAGTCAAGAGCCTGTAATAGCTGGATAAAACGGAACGGGCGAACATCGAACTCTCCATCGGCTGCATGCCTGATGATGAGTATCGAATGTTCACTGATGAATGTCAATATTCGTCAGTGAACACCAATTCGTGAGTTAAGTGGGTGGTGAGGGCACCAATGCCTCGTCGCCCCTGCGGAACGCAGGAGCCCATGACCACGACTGCCGGTGACGCGAAAGACCACTGGCCGCGTGCCCATTCCCTCTGCCGCGGCGTATGGGCCCCTGCGTTTCGCAGGGGCGACGGCGAGAGTTATTCCCTGCGCTGCCGAACGCATTCGCGAGCCGCGGGGCGCAATGCGCTCGCAAAACCTTATCGCTTCGCCCGCTTTGCGGCCTTGCTGGATTTTCTGCCGGACTTCTTCGCAGCAGCCTTGGTCGTCTTGCTGGACTTAGTGCCAGTCGATTTCCTGGCCGCCTTCTTGGTGGTCTTCGCGGTCTTGCTGGCAGACTTCTTCGCCGCCGACCTCCTGCTCGCCGTCTTAGCCGCGCGTTTCGGCGTTGCCCGTTTCCGCTTCCGCGTCGGAGCCGTCGTAACGGGCGGCACCATCAGAGGATCGGAAACCAGACCGTCAGCCGCCAGCGGCATATAGGCGACGGCGCGTTCATCCGCCTTGAGCGCCGGCGCGTCGGCTTTGAGTGCAAGGCTCGCCGCATCGGTCGCGGCTTTTGCGACGTCCTTCACCGTCTCGGTGAACCTCTCCAGAATTGATTTGTCCTTGTCCATGACGCCTCCCGGCGATCCGGTTGTTGCAAACCAACCGGCCGGAAGGCCGCAAGTTCCCAAACGGAAACTCACTCCGCGAGCTGAAACCGCTCGAAGCGATGCAGTTCTTCTTCGATGCGGCGCTTGTATTCCTTGCGGGCGCTGCGCGCGGCGCCCTTGCCGACCCAGCTCCACTTCTGCATCAGCAAATTTTTGTTCTTGCGGTCGGTCTTCAGATCAATCGCGGCGACGATGTCTTCACCGACCAGCACCGGCAGTGCGAAGTAGCCGAACAGGCGCTTTTCCCGGGGCACATAGGCCTCGAAACTATGGCCGTAATCGAAGAACAATTCGGTGCGCTTGCGCTGGATGATCAGGGGATCGAACGGCGAGAGGACGTGCACGAGGCCGCCATCGCCCTCGCCTGCCGGTTGCTCCAGCGTCTCGGGCCGCGCCCAATGTTCCTGCTTGCCCGCGCCTTCGAGCGCGACCGGGATCATTTCCTTGCGGCGGACGCGCGCCTCGATCAGGCGCCGCACCGCCGTCTTGCTTGGCGCGTCGAGATGACAAATCGAATCGAGGCTGACGAGCCCTTGCGCCCGCAACGCACGATCGAGCAGATAGGTGGTCGTCTCCAGGCTCGACGCCGGCTTGGGCGGTTTGTCCCAGCCGAAATGCCGCGTCATCAGCTCGTAGGTTTTCAGCATCCCGGTGCGTTCGGAGATCGTGACCGCGCCGGTGTAGAACGCCAGCTGCAGCGCCCGCTTCGAAGGCTTGCGGCTCGCCCACAGATGTTCCTTCTCCGTCAGCACGTCGTCCTCGATATCGCGGATGGTCAAGGCGCCATCGCGCTTGAGCAGCCGCATCACCTTGCGGGTGTCGGCCGGGCTGACGGACGCGAACCATTTATGGCCCTCGCGCCTGTGCAGCTTCATGTCGGGCACGAAGAAGCGAAAGTCTTTCGACGGCACATAGGACAGCGCATGGGTCCAGTATTCGAACACGCTCTTGTCGACACTCTGGGCCTGCCGCAGATCCGCGCGCCGATAGTTGGGGATACGGCTAAAGAGAATGTGGTGGTGGCAGCGCTCGATCACGTTGATGGTGTCGATCTGCACATAGCCTAGGTGCTCCACCGCGGCCACGATGGCCGCCGGCCCCTCGCCGAACGGGTCAGGCATATCGAGGCGCTGGGCCCGCAGCCAGATTCGCCGGGCCTCGGTCTTGGTCAGGGGATGGGGTGTCGTCGCGCGGGGCATCGCCCGGCAATGTAATCGGATTCGGCCGCGGGAGGAGTCCCGGATTATCGTTTCGGTCGGTCCGGGACGCTGCCGGTCGCGACATCCGGCTCGCAGGACGCCTTGCCATGGTCCGGGGCGCGGCATTTGTAGACGCTGCCGGTCAGACGATCGACCAGCCACGCGCTCTCTTCGGTCGGACCTTCGAAGGCGATATAGCGGGTGCCGAGCGCATTGATGAACGTCGATAGCAAGATCGCCGCCGCGATCATGGCCGCGCCGATCAGGGTCGGCATTGAACTTGCCGAGCCCGTAAGCTCTGGTGGACCGCTGCGATAATTTTGATACTCACGTTGACGCTTTGTCGATTGAAACACCCGCCCGCCTGTTCACTTGCCCAAACCGCTTCTTGAAACTTCTTTGGAAGTCATCTTTTGGGATTCTTCGTCAGGAATCCTGCTAGGTCCCCATCTTGCCTATTTGTTGTCCACAGATCGGCGCTGGCGCGACGGCATTGAGACCCGGCGATGAACGGCAGTGAAATTGCCGAAGACAACGCGAGTTAGGCGCTAGCGCCTGTCGGCCCCTGAGACCCGGCTTCTCGGGCAATCAGCCAGCGGACGGCCGCGCATAATAGGGCTACGATCTCGGACCATAAGCCGGGCCTTTTCGAACGTGACCTAGATCACATTGGTCGGTTTGAACCTGTCTTATTCTCGCAGCATCAAACCGCCAACCAGCCAATATGGCAGGCGTAACCCGTGAGGATGACGACCATGACCCGCTTTTATGGATTTTCCATCATGACATTCGGCGCCGCGCTGTCGATGACAGCGGGCGTGGCATTTGCCGGCGA
This sequence comes from Bradyrhizobium sp. LjRoot220, assembly GCF_964252915.1. Taxonomy (NCBI): domain Bacteria; kingdom Pseudomonadati; phylum Pseudomonadota; class Alphaproteobacteria; order Hyphomicrobiales; family Nitrobacteraceae; genus Bradyrhizobium; species Bradyrhizobium sp. LjRoot220. The sequence continues at coordinate 266,729 of NZ_CAXUPS020000003.1, read as the reverse complement.
CCCCGTCTCGGCAGACAAGATCCTGCGCGCCCTGAAGCCGACGTCGGCGACCCGCGGCCTCTCGGTTGGCCCGCAGGTCAACACCGCCGCTCAGGCCAAGGAAGCCAGCTTCGTCGATACGCTGCGCAATCGCAAAACCCGGTCGCTCTCGATCGGCGAGCGCCAGGAAATTGCGGAACTCGCGGCGACCAAGCCGAAGATCGATCTCGAAATCCGCTTCGATTACAACTCGGCCGACATCAGCAAGAGCTCGATGACGGCGGTGCAGGAACTCGGCAAGGCGCTTTCGGACGCCAGCCTGAAGGGTTCGACCTTCGTGGTTGCCGGTCATACCGACGCGGTCGGCAGTGACGGCTACAACCAGGACCTCTCCGAGCGCCGCGCCGATACGATCAAGAAGTACCTGACCGAGCAGTACGGCCTCAACGCCTCCGACCTCGTGACCGTCGGCTACGGCGAGACCAGGCCGAAGGATCCGAACGCGCCGCTGGACCCGGTCAACCGCCGCGTCCAGGTGGTCAACATGGATACCAAGACCGCAGCGAAGTAAGTTCGCCCGATCAATCCGCCTGCCGGAAACGGCAGGCGGATTTTCGCGTTCTAGGGCGACCGCAAATCTATCGTCGTCCCGGCGAACGCCGGGACCCATAACCACCGATGGGTCGCGTTTACACGAGCTGTAGCTACAGCCCGGTATTACGATTGACAATTGTGGTTATGGGTCCCGGCGCCCGTGCGCAATTGCGCACTCGGCGGGGACGACTCGTTGAGAGCACTGCGTCATCCTATATCCAGTTCTGGAAGATCATCAGGCGGCCAAACGTCACCATCGACGTTTCGACGAACGCGGCCGAGATCGGCAGCATCGCGGCGAAGCCCGCTGCGCCGACAGCGACAAAGGCCCATAGCAGCCAGCGCGGCGTGGCACCGCGACGGAGCGCATAGACCAGCACGAAACTCGCGGTGGTCGCGGCCGGCAGGTAATAATAGATGAAGCCGAGCGTGCGCGGCAGCAACGCCCAGGCGACATAGGGCCCGACATAAAACGCCAGCACCAGAAACACATCCGCGCGTCGCGTCACGATCCAGTCGCGCAGGGCAATTGCAGCTGCGATCAGCGCCGGCCACAGGATCAGGGGATTGCCGAGAAAGACGACGGCCGAGATCCTGTCGTCGCCGACCTTGTCGAACAGATACCAGACCGGGCGCACCAGCAACGGCCAGGACGGCCACGAACTCATGTAGGTGTGGCCCGCGATTGCGGTCGTGGTGTTGTCGCTGAAGATGCGGCGTTGCGCCTCGATGATGTCAGGGATCGAGAAACCGTAGAGCGGCACGAAGGTCGCGAGATAGGCGCACGCCGGGATCAGCAGGAAGCAAGCCGCGAAATGCCAGGTCTTGAAATCGGGCCACAGATCGGGCCGGTACCAATCATGGGCATTGCCGTCGGCAAATTGCGTGCGCCAGCTTTGCAGAAGGCGGATCGCCGCCACGATGACGACGCAGACCGCGAGCACGAACAGCCCGCTCCATTTGCAGCCGATCGAAAGACCGTTGCACAGCCCGGCCAGGGCGAACCACAGATGCGGCCGTTGTTGCCGGAAGCCGTGCATGAACGAGGCGATCGCGAACAGGCTGAAGGTCAGCGCGAAAATATCCAGCATCGCGATCCGCGATTGCACGAACAGCATTTGATTGAAAAAGGCGAGCAGGCTCGCGGCGATCGCCGGCCCTTGCGCCGCGAACAAGGCGAGGCCGCCAAGGTACACCGCGACAATGGCGAGCGCGCCTGCCAGCACGGCCGGATAGCGCCAGCCCAGCGGCACGTCGCCGAAGGTGTGGATCGACAGCGCGATGAATTGCTTGGCCAGCGGCGGATGCATCGGGTTGAGCATCGGCTGTGGCATCACCGGCAGAAGCATCTGCCGCGCCGCCGGCACGTAATGCACCTCGTCGAAATAGAATTTTTCCGGCGTGGTGACGCCGATCAGCATCGCGAAATGCGCGAAGAAAAAGATCGTTGCCGCTGTTATGGCGGAGCGCGCAACAGGCTGATTGGGGATTGAAGTTGATGATTCAGGCACTGATTTCACGGACCAAACAAATTGCGGCAAAATTCAGTGTGGGCGGTCCGGATTTTTATGTCCATTGCATTGAACGCATTTCGAATCCGACGTCACTAACCGACGGGCTAGTAAGGCGCCGCTTGTGATAATTCTGCCACATCGCTTGCGCGCGCGATCCGGTACGATGTCGGGATAATCGATCGGCTTTGAAATGAAATCGCATAACTACTCTGTCTTTCTTTTTGTGCTTGGCGCAATCGCGGTGCTGGGGGCAACTCCGGTTTCCGCGCAAACGCGCGTCGGCGAAGCTGCCGTCGTCAAGAATCAAGTGCTCCGTGTTGCCGGATCGGCAACCAATCAGCTCCATGTCGGTGATGGCTTGCTGCGCGACGAGATCGTGCGCACCGGCCTCGATAGCGCCGCGCGGCTGGTGATGTCCGACAGCACCAACCTCTCGATCGGGCCGAGTGCGTCGCTCAAGCTCGATCGCACCGTGTTCGACGACGCGACACACTATCGCGACGTCGCGATCCGGCTGAGCTCCGGCGCATTCCGATTCGTGACCGGCAATTCGGAAAAATCCGCCTACAAGATCACGACGCCGCTCGCCACCATCGGCGTTCGCGGCACCACGCTCGATATCCTGTCGCAGCGCGGCCAGACCATCGTCAACTTGCGGGAAGGCCAGGCGTCGGTCTGCACCGTCAGCTTCGAATGCATCCAGCTCACCAATCCCGGCGATACCGCCATCATCACCCTGACCGGCGGCAAGACGTCCATTAAGAAGACCAACAACCCGCCATGGACCTTCGCCAAGACCTGCAGCGCCGCGGCGGGGCTCTGCAGCGCGACGCAATATGCGAGCGCCTCGCCGATAGTGACGCCTCCGATCGATGACGGCAGCGATCCCATCGACATGCTGTGCGGACGCTGATGATGCAGAGCCGCGCAAGGAGTTTTGTCGTATCGGCCGTGCTGGGCGCGGGGTTTTTGTTTTGGCTGGCATCGATGCAGATATCGCCGGCGCTGGCGCAGTCTCTCGACGACTGTACAGAGTGCAATCCGAATCCGAGCCCCTCCGGCTCGCCCTCGCCGACGCCAACATATTCGCCGTCACCAACACCAACATATTCGCCGTCACCGACACCCGCACCAACATCTTCGCCATCGCCAACGCCTTCGCCATCACCGACTCCAATCGCGTCGCCGTCGCCAACCCCGACGCCCACGCCGACGACCACCGGCGCGGATTCCAGCGCGGGATCGATCAACGATCTGGCCAAGCAACGCTTCAACCAAATGATCACCAACCGCGTGCTCGGCACCGTGCTGCTCGGCATCAACGAGCAGGTCAATTGCGGCGATTGCGTCAGCGCCTTCGGCTCCGCAGGATCGTTCTCGGCCGGCATCCACGGCCGCAACAACCTGACCGCGAATCTGTCGCTGCTGGCGGGCATCGCCTACACCCATTACAGCGAAGGCGGCTACAGCGTCACGGCGGCCCCGATCGGCGCGTTCGCGCTGCGCTATGATTTCGCCGACTGGGGGTCGTCACGGCCGTTCTTCGACATCGGCGCCATCCTGACGCCCTACGAGAAGATCCGCTATCGCCGCACCTATGCGACCAGCCTCGGCGCGGTATCGCTGGACAGCCACACCACCGGCGATAATTACGGCGTCTATGGCCGCGCAGGGTGGATCAGCCGGCTGTCGCCGCGCGACGAAGTCGCGGCCTCCGTCGAGGTCTGGCAATTGTGGCAGCGCGTGAAGGGCTATACCGATCCGGCCGCCGCGTTCAATCCGTTCGACGCCTCGATCGCCGGCGGCACCGACAAGACCAGCCTGGTGAAAATCGGCGCCCAGTGGACGCATCTGTTCGGCAACAATGTCGAGGCCAATATCAATGGCGGCTTCGTGCAATCGTTCGGCACGCAATCCGGCATCGTCGCCACCGTGACCGGCAACGGCACCGTGGTGCCGACGATCGGCAACCAGAGCTGGTTCGAATATGGCGGCCGTCTCGGCTTCCGCATCACCAAGGGCTGGGTCGCCGACCTCTTCGTCAACGGCACCGCCGGCCCGCAGCCGGTCGGCAACACGCTCCATGGCGGCGTGGGCTTGCGGATCACTTACTGAGCACGCACAGGTCTCGTGGTTCGCCCGGCGATGCGAAGCATCGTCCGGAGACGCGCGGCGTTGCCGCGCTCCTCACCATGAGGGTTTAGGACCTTTTTGAGCTGTTAGACCTCATCCTGAGGAGCCACGCGCTGGCGTGGCGTCTCGAAGGATGAAGCCACAGAAGCCTCAGGCGCCTCCTACCAGGCGCGCTTCCGGTCGGTACTGGATCAGGCGTCGGCCGCTGCGGACTGCGCTGCATTCGCAGCCGCGACGTCCATCCACATCACTTCCCAGATATGACCGTCGGGGTCTTCAAAGCTGCGGCCGTACATGAACCCGTAGTCCTGCTTCGGGCACGGATCGACGCCGCCGCCGGCGCCCTTTGCCTTGCCGACGATATCGTCGACTTCGGCGCGGCTGTCGGCCGAGACGCAGATCAGGACCTCGCAGGAGGTCTTTGCGTCCGCGATCTTCTTCGGCGAAAACTGCATGAACTTTTCATGGGTCAGCAGCATGGCGTGGATGGTGTCGGAAAACACCATGCAGGAGGCGGTGTCGTCGCAGAACTGCTCGTTCTTCACGGCGCCGATCGCCTGATAAAAGGCGGTGGCACGCGCAAGATCGGTGACCGGCAGGTTGACGAAGATCATTTTGGCCATTGAAAGGGCTCCTTTCGGTTGGTTCATGCCAAGGACGAACCAGCCGGGACCGGTCCGACATCGGGCAAGATTATTTTTGCGTCCGTCCTGACTCACAGCGCTGCGGCGGCGGACGAACCGCCTGCGCGCATCGCGCGGCGAGGGCTACGCCTTCTCAGCGGGGTCCCGGTGCACGGGGTCGACCCACAGCACGGTCTCCGGCTTTTCCACCGGCTCGATGTCGAGATTGATCGCCACGGCCTGGCCATCGCTGCGCACCAGCACGCATTCCAGCACCTCGTCGCGGCTGGCGTTGATCTCCTGGTGCGGCACGTAGGGCGGGATGAAGATGAAATCGCCGGGACCGGCTTCGGCGGTAAATTGCAGCTGCTCGCCCCAACGCATCCGCGCCTTGCCCTTCACGACATAGATGATGCTTTCGAGATGGCCGTGATGATGCGCGCCGGTCTTGGCGTCGGGCCGGATCGTCACGGTGCCGGCCCATAATTTCTGCGCGCCGACGCGGGCGAAATTGATTGCGGCCTTGCGGTCCATGCCCGCGGTCGACGGCACGTTGGGATCGAGCTGATCGCCGGGAATGACGCGCACGCCGTCATGCTTCCAGCGGTCGGCATCGTGGCTGTGGGAATGATCGCCGTGAGAATGATCATGCGAGTGATCATGGGTGTGGTCGTGAGAACCTGACATCGCGCTGCTTTCCGTAAATATCGTTCGGTCACGAATGGTACATAAGTACGAGAAGGCAAACCAGCCATTAAGGAAGCTCCTGGCGCATTGGAGCGTTGCCTTATCGAAGCTCAAAGATCCGGAAAAGAGTGTTCCATGGATGCCCGGCATCGCAGACAAGTTTACGCGGTCTGCGCCAGGCAGCCCGCTATGGCCGGGCAATGACGTGGAGAGGTCGAGTTTAGTCCAGCGCCGGGCGCAACAAGCGAGCCGCGGTTACTTCACCGCCAGCAATTCGACATCGAACATCAGCGTCGCATTGGGCGGAATGACGCCGCCGGCGCCGCGAGCGCCATAGCCCAGGGCGGGCGGAATGATCAGCGTGCGCTTGCCGCCGACCTTCATCGAGGCAACGCCCTCGTCCCAGCCCTTGATGACGCGGCCCTGGCCGATTGGAAAATCGAACGGCTCGTTGCGGTCGACCGAAGAGTCGAACTTCTTGCCCTTCTGGCCATTTTCGTAGAGCCAGCCGGTGTAGTGCATGACGCAGGTCTGGCCGGATTTCGGCGACGCGCCGGTGCCGACCGCATTGTCGATGATCTGCAAACCTGAAGCTGTGGTCATGGGTTTTCCTGCGGCTTGGGCCGATGCGACCGTGGCGATGAGAGGTGAGGTAACCGCAGCCGCGATGGCTGTGAACGCAGTCTGGATGATCGTGCGCCGGGAAGATCGCATCTGTTGGACCCTTTTTTAAAAGACCGGTCTCTCTAGCCGCTTAATACCCCAGCGCGCAACCGTCCTTGCGGGGATCGGAACCGCCGATCAGCGTGCCCTTGTCCCAATCGATCCAGATCGCCTGGCCGCCGCCGAGCGGACCGACCACGCTTGATGTCTTGTGCCCGATCTTCTTCAGGCCCTCGACGATGGCAGCCGGCACGCTGTCCTCGAGCTGGTAGACGCCCTCGTAATGCAGGCCGCGCGGCATATCGATGGCTTCCTGCACATCGCAGCCATAGTCGAGCATGTTGGTCAGCACGCGGGTCTGGCCCACTGGCTGATACTGCCCGCCCATTACGCCGAACGGCATCACCGCGCGGCCGCTTTTGGTCGCGAGGCTCGGGATGATCGTGTGCAGCGGCCGCTTGCCCGGCGCGATGCAATTGGGGTGGCCGGGCTGGATCCGGAAACCGCCGGCGCGGTTCTGCAACAGCACGCCGGTCTTGTTGGAAACGATCGCCGAGCCGAACGAATGCGCGATCGAGTTGATGAACGAGCAGACGTTGCGGTCCCTGTCGACCACGGTGATGTAGACGGTGGACGGGTTCATCGGCGGCGCGACGTTCGGCAGGTCGAGCAGGCGGTCCATGCTGATCTTACTGATGTGCTCCTCGGCAAATTCCTTCGCCAGAATGCCAGCGACATCGACGTGAACCTGCGCGGGGTCGCCTATATATTGCTCGCGCATCATGTAGGCGATGCGCGCGGCCTCGGCCTCGAGATGAAAACGTTCGACGCTCAGCGCGGGATATTTCGTCAGATCGAGGCGCGACAGGATGTTGAGCATGACCAGCATGGTGATGCCCGGGCCATTCGGCGGGCACTGCCAGACGTCGTGGCCCTTGTAGATGGTGCCGATCGGCGACGTCGTCTCGGTCGAGTGGGCTGCGAAATCTTCCAGCGTGTGCAGACCGCCGATGCCGCGCAGGGTATCGACCATGTCGGCGGCGATCTCGCCGGTATAGAACGCGTCGCGGCCACCCTTGGCGATCGCACGCAGGGTCTTGCCGAGTTCAGGCTGATGGATCACGTCGCCGGCGGCGGCGGGCTTGCCGTGCGGCAGCAGGTAGCGCGCGGTGTTGGTGCCGTTCTTGAGTTTCTCGAAACCGTTGTTCCAGTCGAAGGCAATGCGCGGAGCGACGATGTAGCCTTCTTCCGCGGCCTTGATCGCCGGCTGCAGCAGGGTGTCGAGGCCCATCTTGCCGTGATCGCGCAGGATCGTATTCCAGGCATCGATGCTGCCGGGAATGCTGACGGCATGGGCCGAGGTCAGCGGCACCGAGTTGATCTTGCGCTCGAGATACCAATCGGCGTTGGCGGCCATCGGCGCGCGCCCCGAACCGTTATAGGCGACGATCTTGCCTTCGCCCTTGGGCTGGATCAGCGCGAAACAATCGCCGCCGATGCCGGTCGATTGCGGCTCGATGACGCCGAGCAGCGCACAGGCAGCGACCGCGGCATCCGCGGCGGTGCCGCCCGCGCGCATCACGTCGACCGCTACCAGTGCCGCGGCTGGATGCGAGGTCGCCACCATCGCGTTCTGGGCATGGACCGTCGAGCGGCCGGCGAAATGGAAATTCCTCATCGGGAAAAGCTTTCTTTTCAGCGTTTTATTGGTGTCCCGCGGGTGTCGGGCACGGGTTTAGCGAGGTTTTTGGCATATTCATCCCGGACAGGGCAATGGCTGGTATGCCAGAGAATTGGCCACGCTGGCAGCCCGGCAAACGCAGGGGCTACTGGCTGATTTTGCAGGGTTTCCCGTGCCCTGCGCGCCTGATAAACGGTCGCGATGCCGCTCAAGGTCGCCGCCTTCTATCAATTCGCCGCGCTGCCGGATTTCCGGGAGCTGCGCGAACCGCTGCGCGCGATCTGCGCGGGCCTCGGCCTGAAAGGCAGCGTGCTGCTGGCGCATGAGGGGATCAACGGCACCATCGCCGGCGAGCCCGCCGCCATCGGCGCGCTGGTCGAGGAGTTGCAGCGCGGCGCCCTGTTCGGCGGCCGGCTCGACAATCTCGAGCTCAAATTCTCCCAGGCCGCCACGATGCCGTTCGCGCGGCTGAAGATCCGGCTGAAGAAGGAAATCGTCACGCTCGGCGATGCGATCGCCGATCCGACGCGGCGGGTCGGCAGCTATGTGGAGCCGGCCGACTGGAACGCGCTGATATCGGCGCCCGATACGCTGGTGATCGACACCCGCAACGCCTTCGAGGTCGCAATGGGCACGTTCGAGGGCGCCGTCGATCCCGGCATCAGGAGTTTTGGCCAGTTCAAGGATTTTGCCGCGCGGCAGCTCGATCCCGCAAAGCACCGCAAGATCGCGATGTTCTGCACCGGCGGCATCCGCTGCGAAAAGGCCAGCGCCTATTTGCTGGCGCATGGATTTAACGAAGTCTATCACCTCAAGGGCGGCATCCTCCGCTACCTGGAAGGCGTGCCGAAAGAACAGAGCCGCTGGCGCGGCGAATGCTTCGTGTTCGACGAGCGCGTGGCGCTGGGGCACGGCTTGCAGGAGCGGCCAACCAATGGCGGCTCCGATGAGTGACCCCGACGCGCTCGGCGCACGTATCGACGCGCTGGAAATGCGGCTGACGTTTCAAGACGAAACCATCGAGACGCTGAACCAGACCATCACCGCGCAGTGGAAGCAGATCGACGCGCTGACGCGCCAGCTTGCCGAGCTGAAAGAGCGGCTGCAGCACGCCGAGAGCAACCCCGGCGGCCCCGGCAACGAACGGCCGCCGCATTATTGAGGCGACAATGGAAGCGGCCTCCGCGCGGGAAGCCGTTCCTACTCACCAGTGGTTAATAGCGCTCGCGCTCGATGATGACCCTGCGGTCAGGATCGTAATCGCGGTCGCGCTTGCGCTTGATCACGACGGTCTCGTCCCGATCGCGATATTCACGCTCGCGGATCACCTCACGGTCGCGATAGCGGTCGGGGTCGGCGCGGCCGACGGTGACGCCAACGCCCGACCGTCCAACGCCGACGCCCACGTCCTGCGCACTCACCGGCTGAACGACGGAAATTCCGGCCACCGCGACGGCAGCCATGACAAGATGCTTGATCATCGCATGTTCCTCTCAGTGAATTTATCCGGGAAGCAATTCGCGGTGATATGAATTGTTCCGGCGCGATCACGCGCGGTGCAATTGCATCACGCGAGCATGCCAAACCACCGCGTGTTAGCGGAAAACCGCACGCACCTTGTGCCACAGCGACTTGTTCGCGCGGTCGCCGTCATGTTTCGACGGCGCCGGTTGCACGGCGCTCACGGGGTCGGATGCCGGAAAACTGCCCTCCAGCCCGGCATCGAGCTTTTCGCGCATTTCCCGATCGGCCAACAACGCGTCACGCGGGTTATCGGCGTGCTTGTCGTGTGCCGCGGGATTGAATTTCTCAGCCATCAGGTTCCTCCATTGCGGAGATAACGTCCCGGTTTTTCGCCTGTTCCACATCTTGCCTTGGCCGGAGGGGAACCTGCTGTTATCAGAGGCCTCAAATTGTCAGCCGTCGCCGCAGGAACTTTCGATTGACCCAAAAATCCCAAAAGCCCTTTCTGGACGTACTATCCGGCCAGCGGCAGCCAGTTCCGCCGGTCTGGATGATGCGGCAGGCCGGCCGCTATCTGCCCGAGTATCGCGAGCTGCGTGCCAAGGCCGGCGGCTTTCTCGATCTGTGCTTCACGCCGGAATACGCCGCCGAGGTGACGCTGCAGCCGATCCGCCGTTTCAGCTTCGACGCCGCGATCATTTTTTCCGACATTCTGGTCATCCCCTACGCGCTCGGCCGTTCCGTGCGTTTCGAGGCCGGCGAAGGTCCGCGGCTTGATCCGCTGGATACGCCGGAGCAGGTGACGACGCTGGCGACCCAGGCGGACTTCGGTAAACTCGAACCGGTGTATGAAGCGCTGCGCCGCGTTCGCCGCGAGCTCGATCCCAGCATCGCGCTGATCGGCTTCTGCGGCGCGCCGTGGACGGTGGCGACCTACATGGTCGCGGGCCAGGGCACGCCGGATCAGGCGCCGGCACGGATGATGGCCTATCGCCATCCCGAGACGTTTGCGAAAATCATCGACGTGCTGGTCGAGAATTCGATCCAGTACCTGCTCGGCCAGCTCAAGGCCGGCGCCGACGTGCTGCAGATCTTCGACACCTGGGCCGGCGTGCTGCCGCCGCGCGAATTCCAGCGCTGGTCGATCGAACCGGCAAAGCGCATCGTCGCGGGCGTCCGCGCGCAGGTGCCGGGCGCCAGGATCATCGGCTTTCCGCGCGGCGCCGGCGCGCTGCTGCCCGCTTACGTCGAATCGACTGATGTCGATGCCGTCAGCATCGACTGGGCGGCCGAGCCGTCATTGATCCGCGAGCGCGTGCAGAATCGCGTTGCCGTGCAAGGCAATCTCGATCCGCTGGCGCTGATCGCCGGCGGCGCGGCGCTCGATCGCGCCGTCGATGACGTGCTGGCGAATTACGCCAGCGGCCGGCTGATCTTCAATCTCGGCCACGGCATCCAGCCGGAGACCCCGATCGCCCATGTCGAGCAGATGCTGAAGCGGGTGCGGGCGTATAAAGGGTAGCTGTCATGCCCGCCATCCGGTCGGGCCTTTGGCCGGCCGGACGACAGGCTCCGGCGGGCAACCAGTGGTCACCAGCGTGCGTACGAGCCGAGATGTCACGGCGTACTGGATCATCCGCCTTCGCGGATGATGACAGTGGGGCCGCTACCGCGCATCCTCCAGAATCATGTCCGATGCTTTTTCGGCAATCATGATGGTGGGCGCGTTGGTATTGCCCGACATCAGGTCCGGCATGATGGAGGCATCGACCACGCGCAGGCCCTCGATGCCGCGCACACGCAGGCGCTGATCGACCACGGCCAGCGGATCGTTGCCCATCCGGCAGGTCGAGGTCGGATGATAGACCGTGCTGCCGGTGCGGCGACAGAAATCCAGCAACTCGTCATCACTCGCGACCTTCGGGCCGGGATCGACCTCCCCGACCGCATAAGCCTTCAACGCGGGCGCCGCCAAAATCTTGCGCAGGATCCGGATGCCGTCGATGAAGGCGCGGCGATCGGTTTCGGTCGCAAGATAATTGATGCGGATTTCCGGCGCCACGCTCGGGTCCGCGCTTCTGATCCGCAGCGAGCCGCGGCTTTCGGGACGGAGCTGGCAGACCGAAGCGGTGAAGCCGGACTGCGCATGCAGTTTTTCGCCCATCTTGTCGGTCGAGAATGGCAGAAAGTGAATCTGGATATCGGGCGAGGCCAGCCGCGGACTGGTCTTGAAGAACGCACCTGAGGTGCCGGCCGCGATCGTCAGCGGCCCCTTGCGCAGCGCGGCGTATTGCAGGCCGGCCATGACGCGGCGGACGGGATGATTGACGATGTCATTGAGCGTGATGGTCTTGGCGCAGCGCGTCACCAGCCGGACCTGCAAATGGTCCTGCAGATCGTTGCCGACGCCTTGCGCGTCAAGCACCACCTCGATGCCGTGGCTCTTCAGGAGGTCCGCAGGGCCGACGCCGGAGAGTTGCAGCAGCTGCGGCGAATTATACGCGCCGCTGGAGACCAGAATTTCCTTGCGCGCCCGCGCAGTGCGCACCCGGCCTTCCTGCCTGTACTCGACCGCCCTGGCGCGGTGGCCTTCGAACAATATGCGCTGCGCCAGCGCCGAGGTTTCGACGTGCAGATTGCTGCGCTTCCTGGCCGGGCGAAGATAGGAGAACGCCGAACTGGCGCGGCGTCCGCGCTGCGTCGTGGTCTGGAAAAATCCGGCGCCTTCCTGGGCGACGCCGTTGAAATCCGGATTGGTCGGAATGCCGGTCTCCGCGGCCGCCACCACAAAGGCTTCCGACAGCGGATCGGCGTGGCGCCAGTCCGACACCGGCAACGGGCCGCCCGTGCCGTGATACTTGTCGCCGCCGCGCTGCTGGTTCTCGGCCTTCTTGAAATAGGGCAGCACGTCGTCATAACCCCAGCCGGCGTTGCCGCGCTGCCGCCAGCGGTCGTAATCCTCGTGCTGGCCGCGCACATACAGCAGACCATTGATCGAGCTCGAGCCGCCGAGCACTTTTCCGCGCGGCTGAAACACCTGCCGGCCGTTCAAGCCCGGCTCGGGTTCGGTCTGGTACATCCAGTTGACGGATTTGTCCTTGAACAGCTTGCCGTAGCCGACCGGCACATGAATCCAGAGATTGGTATCCTTGGGACCTGCCTCCAGCAGCAGCACGGTATGCTTGCCGTCGGCGCTCAGCCGGTTGGCGAGAACGCATCCCGCCGAACCGGCTCCGACGATGACGTAGTCGAATTCGGAAGCGTCATTATTATTGTTCATTGCTTTCCCCCGCACGCTCTTTTGGGAAAGAGGTAGCGGGGGCGTCTGGTACGGTCAAGTTGCCGCGAGCTTCGAGAAATCCGGCGGGCGGCGCTCGGCGAACGCCGTGAAGGCCTCACGCGCCTCCATCGTCTTCAACCGTTCCGCGAACCGTTCGCTCTCCGCCAGTATCTGCGCCATCAGCACCTCGGGATTGCGCATCAGCCGCTTGGTCGCGCTGACCGCACCGGCCGGTTGCCTGGCGAGACGCGCCGCAAGCGCCTTTGCCTCGGCATCGAGCCGGCCCAGCGGCACAACGCGGTTGGCAATGCCCCACGCCAGCGCGGAGGCAGCGTCCACGGCCTCGCCGAGCGCGAACATCTCGAAGGCGCGCGCATAACCGATGCGAAGCGGCATCAAGAGACTGGAGGCGGCTTCCGGCACCAATGCCAGATTGACGAACGGCGTCGTAAGCAGCGCGTTGTCGGCGAGCACGACCAGATCGCAATGCAGCAGCATCGTGGTGCCGACACCGACCGCGCGTCCCTGGACCGCTGACACCAGCGGGCGGCTCGATTGTGCGAGCGAAGTCAGGAAGCGGCTGACGTGGCGCTCGCCCTGCATCTGGCCTGTGGCAATCGCCGCGAATTCGCCGACGTCGTTGCCCGCGGTGAACATGTCCCCCTCGCCCCGGATCAATATCACGCGTACGGAAGGATCGGTCTCCGCACCCTGGATCGCGTCCGCCAGTGCGCCGTACATCGCGTTGGTCAGCGCGTTCTTCTTGTCTGGCCGCGCCATCGTGAGAGTCAGGACGCCGCCGTCGTTTTCGATTTTGATGTGTTCGGTCATTGCTCTTCTCCTCTTGGAAACTTGGTTTGGAAACTGGTGAGCCAGCGCGCGACGACATCGATTTCGGCGTCGGTGAATCCTTCCGCGAGGCGCGCGTTGATTTCGGCAAGCCCGGCCTTCGACTGCGCCAGCGCCGCTCGGCCGGCGGGCGTCAGCCAAAGCCGCCATGCACGCCCGTCGTCCGAATCGGCGCGCCGCTTGATCAGGCCCGCCGCGGTCATCCGGTCGACCAGGCCGCTGATGCCGGGCGGACCGAGGTCCAGCGCCGCGCCCGCTTCGCCCATCAAGGCCCCGTCGCGCTGGCCGAGAATAAAGAGCAAGCCGGACTGCACGGCCGTCACCCCGTTCTTGTCGGACTTTGCCGCGACCCAGCGCTGCAGCCGGCGCTGCGCGACGTTGAGCAGGAAAACCAGCCGGCGATCCTGGCGGGTATTCATTCGGCACGCTCTGGAAATTTAGTTCGCATGCGAAATAAATAAACGAACGCGGCGGGTTTGTCACGACGATTCTGACCGAGTGCGCTGATACCGGATCGGGCGGCTCAATCTGCTCGGGGTGCGGTGCTGCGACTTTGGTTATGCGTTGAATTTGTGCGGGTTTTTCCGCGCGAGAACCGGGCATGCCAAGTGTACATTGGCGCCAACTGGATCAAAATTTCCAGAAAGTTCCCTGGAAGTCGTGTGTTCGATGGTTCGACGCGGCCACGGCCCAAGACTGCGACCCAAGACTGCGGCCCAAGTCATTGGTTGCCCTTTGGTCCCGGCGGGAGGATGCTGTCCGCTAGGGGCAAAGGGAGCGCGACATGGGCAAGTCAGGACTCGACAATCGCCACCGCAACCACGATGGCGAAATCAGCCACAAGCACGGCGACACGCTCGTTGGCACGTTACGCAAGATCTACGGACAGTATTTCGCCGCTGGTTATCCTGCAACCGAGAAGCTGAGCGACGTTTTGCTTCAGCTCAACGAGACGTCGCTGAGCCAGCTTCGCCGGGATTATGAGACCGGCCACCTCGCACACAAGATCGCGAAATCTGCGAAGTAAGGCCCCGCACAGGTAAAGATCGGCATGGCAAAGATCCTGCTTTCGATGCAAGACCTGCAGGCGCATGCGTTGGCAGAGCTCCGCAACCAACCCGGCTGCACGAACGTTCGCAGGATCGCCATCAATCGCGTCACGGATGAGCGGGCCGAAAACAATTGGTCGATGTGCGTATTGTCCGCGGGCGACGCCGATGCCAACACGGCGGCACGCGCCGCGCTCGATATCCAGAAGGCCTTGCGCCACGACTACAATCTGGCGGCGGAGTGACCGCCAAGAGCTGCAAGCCCCGGTTCTCAGCCAAGGATTGATCGGTACAGGTCCAAATATCTGTCGGCCATGCGATCTACCGTGAACCGTGCCGATACCGCGGCACGACAGGCAGCGCGATCGATTTCGTCGATGCGACCGATCGCATCTACCGCCGCATCGAAGCTGTCGACCAGAAATCCGGTCACGCCATCATCTATGAGCTCGGGCATCGAGCCCCGGTTGCGGGCGATGACCGGCGTTCCGCAGGCGAGCGCTTCTACCACCGACAGACCGAACGGCTCGTCGAAATTGATGAGGTGGAGCAGCGCGCGCGCGGAGCCCAGAGTCTTTGCGCGCACCGTTCCGCCAACCGGGCCAAGATAGACCACGGATTCGTCGTCGAGCACGGGAGCTACCTGCTCATCGTAATAATTCTGGTCCTGGACGATGCCGGCAATGACCAATTTCCGGCCGGATCGATCTGCCGCCGTGATCGCTTCAGCGGCCCCCTTGTCCGGGTGAATGCGGCCGAAGAACAGCAGATCTTCGCTGCCATGCGGGTCGAATGGGAAATCCTCCAGCGGGATGCCATGGTGGATCGTCGCGGCATAGCGCAAGTCCGGATGGCGATCCGCCTCGCTGATGGCAACATAGTGGACGCGTTTTTCGTATTCCTTATAGGCGGGTAGAATGCGCTCGGAAGAGAAACCGTGGATCGTCGTCACGACAGGGGTTCTGACCAACCGCGAGAAAGCGAGCGGTACGAAATCGGCCTGGTTGTGGATAAGATCGAACTGACCAGCCTGCTCAAAGACGTGGGCCACATGGAGCATCTCCCACACCTTCGCATCGATCGCGGGATCCTCGGAATAGGGCGCCGGGCAAACGGCATCCAGCCTGCCTGCCGTGCTGCTATCCTTGGTGGCGAACAGCGTGACATCAACACCGCGTGCGACCAAGGCTTCGGTCAAGAGACTCGTCACCTGCTCCCAAGGGCCGTAGTGACGCGGCGGTGTACGCCAGGAGATCGGCGCCAGCATGGCGATACGCAAGTAACCATCCTTCTCTGCTTGGTGCTGCTATCCGGCCTTGAGCACGACGGCTTCATTGGGTCGTAGCAGGAGAACGCCGCCTTCGACCAGCGCGGCATCCGTGGCGGTGGACAGCAGCGACCGGCTCCCGCGCGCCCAATCCGGCAGCTGAACCCGGTGCTGCCGGTCTCCAAGGTTGAGCGCCACAATCAACTGCTCCGCATCGTGTCGACGCGCGTAAACGAGTATTTCGTCTTCCACATTCAACAGAGCGAAGTCACCGATCGACAATGCCAGGCGATCGCGCCTGAGAGCAAGTAACCGATAATAAAGCGTCAGGATTGAGTGCGATTCTTCCGTCATCCGCGCCACGTTGCGCGTCGGCCAGTCGGCATTGAGCGGTAGCCACGGATCGGCCGAGGTGAAACCGGCATTTTCGCTGTCGTCCCATGGCATCGGCGTGCGCATGGGGTCCCGGCCCAACGCCAAACCGGGCTCACGCAACTCGCGCGGATCCCGCACTTGCGATGATTCGATCATGACATCGCTCAAACCAAGTTCGTCGCCGTAGTAGAGCGTGGGTGTGCCACGAAGCGTCAGCAACAGCACCGCCGCGACGCGGGCCTGGGCCTGTCCGCACTTGGTCGAAACGCGCGGCCGGTCATGGTTGCCCAGCACCCAATTTGGCCAGCCACCCGGTGGTAGCGCGGCCTCATAGCTCGCGATAACGGCCGCCAGCGAGCGCACCCGCCACGGCGTATCGATGAGCTGGAAATTGAAGGGCAAGTGCACCCCCGGTCGCTCACCACCGTAATAGCGCATCAGACGATCGACCGGCAGGTATATCTCACCAATGAGAACCCGCTCGCCTTTTCCCCTGGCGCCATAGCCGTCGGCGATTGCGCGCATATCGGCGGCGATCCGATGCACTTCGGGTTGGTCTGTGGAATGGAGTTGAAGCAGGCGGTGCATTTCGCCCAGTTCGGGCTGATAGGCCGGGTTGGACGGATTATCCGGGAAGTCTGCGGCCTTCACCATGTGCCAGAGCACATCGATGCGGAAGCCATCGACGCCGCGGTCGAACCAGAAACGCATCACATCGTACATCGCCGCCTGCACGGCTGGATGACGCCAGTTCAGATCCGGCTGCTCCTTCAGGAAGGCGTGGTAATAATATTGTCCGGTGAACTCGTCCCACTCCCAGGCCGAGCCGCCGAAATCGCTGATCCAGTTATTTGGCGGTCCGCCGTCGGCCGCAGCATCGCGCCAGATGTACCATTCTCTTTTCTGATTTTCTCGCGAGGCGCGGCTCTCGACGAACCACGGATGCTGGTCGGAAGTGTGGTTGGGCACGAAGTCGAGCAGCACCTTGAGCCCCCGCCGATGGGCTTGCATGAGCAGGCCGTCGAAGTCTGCCAGCGTCCCAAAGCGTGGATCGACGTCGCAATAGTCGGCAACGTCATAACCAAAATCAACCATCGGCGACGGATAAATCGGAGAGATCCAGATCGCATCGACGCCAAGCCTGACAAGGTAATCGAGCCGCCGCTCGATCCCTCTGAGGTCGCCTATGCCGTCATCGTTCGTGTCCTGAAAGGAACGCGGGTAGACCTGATAGATCACGCAATTCTGCCACCAGGGCGCGGTCATGCCAACACAGCCTTTGGCAGGAACGCCGGTTGCCGCTTATTGATCACGTGAGGTCGTCAAAACGCTTCCACCCTATCCTTCGCTTCAACGGATTGCGCGCATCCGAGCATCGGCAAAACGACTCTGTTCCTGTTGCGATCGAAAGTCGACGGCTTTTTTCCGTTCTCTCGCCGCGTAGCCACCACTAACCCTATTCAGGCGTCCGATTGAGCAATTATGATGCTACCCATGCTGGAGGCAAAAAGAGGTGACCAAAAGCCATAATCGCCACCGCCAGCAAGAGGGGAGAAGCGCGTGGCTTTAGCCTGACGCGGTAGTAAAACAAGAGCAAGGAGACCGCCATGAACCTGCCAAAGCATTTGCTGCCGACGACCGTGGTCGGAAGCTATCCGCAGCCGGAATGGCTGGTCGACCGCGCGATGTTGTCGAAAGTGGTGCCGCGCACGCGCATGCATGCGATGTGGCGGCTGCCGCTTGAGCACCTGCAGGAAGCCCAGGATGACGCGACGATTGTCGCGATCCGCGATATGGAGCGCGCCGGCATCGACATCGTCACTGACGGCGAGATCCGCCGCGAAAGCTATTCCAACCGCTTTGCGACGGCGCTCGAAGGCATCGACGACGAAAAGCCTGTCATGATCACCTCACGCAGCGGCCACGCGACGCCAGTGCCGCGGGTGGTCGGTCCGGTGAAGCGCCGCGGTCCGGTCGAACTGTCCGACATGGAATTCCTGCGCAAGAATACCGACCGCGCCGCCAAGATCACGCTGCCCGGCCCGTTCACGATGAGCCAGCAGGCCAGCAACGAATTCTACAAGGACGACGAGGAACTCGCGATGGCGTTCGCGGAAGCCGTCAACGCCGAAGCGCTCGACCTGCAGAAGGCCGGCGCCGACGTGATCCAGCTCGACGAGCCCTGGGTGCGCAACAACCACGACCTCGCGCGGCGCTATGCCGTCAAGGCGATCAACCGCGCATTGGCCGGCATCACGGTGCCGACGGTGGTGCATCTGTGTTTCGGCTATGCCGCGGTCGTACCGGGTTCGACCAAGCCGGCCGGCTATTCCTTCCTCGCCGAACTCGCCGACACCAGCGCCGAACAGATTTCGATTGAGGCCGCACAACCGAAACTCGATCTCGGCGTGCTCAGGGATTTGTCGTCGAAGAAGATCATGCTGGGCGTGCTCGACCTCGGCAATCCCGAGATCGAGACGGTCGCAGTCGTCGCCGACCGCATTCGCAATGGCCTCAAGCACGTCGCGGCCGATCGCCTCGTGATCGCGCCGGATTGCGGCATGAAGTACATGCCGCGCCATGTCGCGTTCGGAAAGCTGAAGGCGATGTGCGTTGCGGCAGCCACCGTGCGCCGGGAGATCAGCTAGGGCAGGATGAAGTTAAGTTGAAGCGGTGGGGCCGCAGATTCGCTGCACCTCTCCCGCTTGCGGGGTCGAGACGAGCGAAGCTCGCTCTTAGGTCGGCGCGAAGCGCCGGGTGGGGGCTCTCTCCACGTCGGGAGTGTCAATTGCGGAGACACCCCCACCCCATAGCCGATGCTTTGCATCGGCGTTCTTAAACCAAAGGACGGCGGCCGTAGGCCGCCTACGCCTCCCCCGCAAGCGGGAGAGGGAGCGCACCTGCTTCGCGGCTCGCAGTCAGACCTAAACTCATCACGCTCTAGCTAGCTAGCGCATGTTCCGGCGCAGCGCGCGCTCAGACTTCGGCGTAGATCTCGATGACGTTATCCTCGGGGTCGCGGAAGAACAGCGCGCGATGGTGCCAGCTCGGAATATCCCGCGGCGGGCTGAGGATCGTCACCCCCTTGGACTGCAACGTGGCATGACAGGATTCGATCAGATGCGGCGCAACCCGGAAGGCGAGTTGGACCGCGGCCGAGCCGGGAGCGATCGGACCATCGTGCCAGGCAGCCCAGGGGCCGCGCGGCCTCAAGGTGAGCAGCGCGGAGCCGACCTGAAAGCTCACCCAGTTGTCGCTGTCGTGGGCGAGCGGAAATCCCATGACATCGAGATAGAATGCCCTGGTTTCCTGCATTTTTGAACACAGCAGAACCGTGTAATCGAGATTACGAATGTCACCCAGACTCATGAGTTTGCCGTTCTCGAGAAAATCGATTTGAAATCAGGCCATCGACGACAGATGGCCCTGTAAACGTAGTACTGCTCTGGGACCTATCGCGTCAAAGCAGCTTGGCGCGAACGAACAGCGCGCGCAATGCGTCGGTCGCCTGCACTGTCAGCATCGCGTTGTCAGCGGCCTCTTGCAGCGTCCTGACCGCGTCGGCATGCAACGACTTGAACTCGATCCATTCGACCGAACTGAGATTGGTGATGAAACGGTAGGCCTGGCCGACGGTCGCGATCGATACCGTCTTGCCGTTCAAATTGATCTTGAACGTGGCGCGGAGCGGCGTGTCGGAATTGGAGACGTCGATGGCGGTCATGATGGCGACGTTGCACGCCGCGACGCGGTCAAAGCCTCGTTCAGGCTCGGCACCACGACGAGGCGCTTGACCTGCCCGTTTCGATAAGCCTGCAGGAACTTGTCATATTCCTTGATCGAGACGCAGCCGTTGGAATCCCCGTTGGGCCCGAGCAAATAGGAGTGCACAAGCAATCCCGTCCGCCCCAGCGTGTCGCCCTCGCCCACCGGCGTCATGCGAAGCGCGGCGACGCCGTGAAACAGCTTCTCGCGCGGCTTCAGGTCATAGACGTTCGGCGGCGTCGCCCCGACCATGCGCTGGTTGACGTAAGCGGGATTGTCCATCAAGCCGCCGAAGCCTGAATGCGCCTCGAGCTTGACACCGTTCGGCATGTAAACGGTGCGCGCCGAGATATCATAGACCGCGGTAAAGCTGTCGTATCCGAGCGCGCCAAGATCAGGCTTGCTGCCGAACAAGCCGTCCCCCGGCGTCAGCGACGCCAGCGTAAAGCGCATCGGCACCAGATCGGCCAGCTTCTCGAACATGGTCCGGTCATTCGACCGCGCCGGCGGAGCTGGAGGCGGCGGCGGATCGACCTTCAGCGCCAGGCTGGCTTCGGCGGGCCGAGACCTCGGAAGCGGAATGGCGGCTTCGGCTGAGGGCCGCGGCTGCTCGGCCTGCGCGTCCGGCGATTGCTCGGCGAACTGGCTTTCGATGTGGCCGAACTCGGCGTCGAAATCCGTTCGCGCCGGGCGGATCACGGGACGCGAGGGATACCTGATCGAAGGTGCGTTGCGCGCCGAACCCGATCCGAACCGGTCATCGAACGACGTCAGGCTGACAGCCTGCGCGCCTTGCGGATTCCGCAGCCACGCAACGGCGTCGAAATCCGCCACCCATGCGGCCAGCGCCGACGTCGCCACGAGCATGGCAACGGCGAAGATGGCCTTGCCGACCAATGGAAAACCGCGGCTCGAAGCAAGCCCGGCTGCACTCGTGGTCCTGTGATCCATCCGTCCCCGGCTCGGCGCTTCGGAATCACACCTGATTCCGCAAGGGATTCACCGAATAAGTGCGAACATAATGCAATTCAAAGTAAGGCATAATCGAGACACGCGACCACGGCTATGGTCATCAATCGAACCCGGAAAAGCCAGAGAAATCTTGGTAAACGGCAACCGGTTCCCGGTGTGGCAATCGCGGATACCGTGCTCAGGGCAGCAGCGTCGGGCTCGTATTCGGCGCGGGCGCCTGCTCCAGCTCGGAATGTTCCGGCAGCTTGTCGGCATGCACGGACAGCGCCGGCCCGATCCAGATCGGATCGGCGAGGTGGTCCCGGCGCGGATTGGTGGTGTTCGGATGCACCAGAACGCTCAACCGGCCATGGTTGAGCATCAGCCAGGGCACCAGCTCGGGGAACACCTCCCTGGCGAAGGCGACCTGGTACATCGCCTGATCGTGGGGGCCGACCTTGACGTCGTGCCACCGTCCAAGCGTCACCGAAAAGCGCTCGCCGATCCAGCTGCGCAACCGCTCGGCCTCGCCCCGCGTCGCCGCCGGATCGTAATAGACATGGGCGTGGTAGCTGGCGATCTCGCTCAGGGATCGCGGACCACTTTTCTCCGCCAACTCGCTCATCGCAACCGCTCCCGTTTTCAGTATTTTTTTGACGCGTTTTCTTAACGCGAACCGGCATCCACTTCGCTCGAAAACGCTATGGCAAACCGGTCGCAATGATCGCCGGTGCCGGCGGCGCGGTCAATCCGCAGTTGCGGCTTTACCGCGCTTGCTGCTTTCGTACACCGTCATCCCGGCGGCGGGATCGAGGTCGGTTTCGGTCGCCTCGGTCAGGCGCGCCATCATCATATAGAAGCCGATCGTCATGATCGATTCGACGATCTCCTGTTCGCTGAAATGCGCGCGCATTTCGGCAAACACCGGCGCGGACACGCGCACGTTCTCGATCACCTCGCGGCCGAACGCCAGCAGTGCCTGTTCGGCGGCACTGAACGCGGCATCGGCGTATTTCCCCTGTTGGATGCAGTCGATCTGCCGCTGCGCGACACCGACCCCGAGCGCGATCGGAACATGCTGGCGCCATTCATAGGCGCCGTCTTCCCGCTGCGCGACCAGGAGGATCAGCAGTTCGCGATTGCCATGGCCGAGCTTCTGCTTATGCAGGATGGAGTTGGCGAACCGCATCGCCGGAATGAAATTGGTCTCGGCGTGTGCCAGCATCCGGAAGATGTTGAGCTTGACCGGCATCCGGTCGAAGGCCGTGCGCATATCGCCGCTGGTCTTCTCGGGGTCGATCAGGGGTAATCTCGCCATGTGCGTCTCCTTTTCGTTTCCTGTTTTTTGCCGAAGCGTCAGCTGGCTTTGACGTCACGGATCGGATTGGATCCGTCCCAACCGGTCGCGACCTGCTTGATGTACTCAAAGAACCGTCCCTTGCCGCCGCTGATGTCGGATATCTCGATCACGGTGCCGGGATGGGATTGTGTATCGAAGTAACAGAAGCGGCCCTGCTCGCCGCCGATCTGGCCTTCGTGCCCGACCTTGTAACCCAGGGACAGCGCACGGTCATACAGGCTCTGATAATCGCGGGTCCAGTACGACATGTGCTGCATTCCTTCGCTCCCGGAGTCGAGAAACTCCTTGTACATCGAAGGCGCGTCGTTCCTCTGTTGAATGAGCTCGATCTGAAGATCGCCGGAATTGGCCAGCGCGATGCTCATCTCAACGCCGGAATCAGCGCCGCGATAGCGGAACCAGTCGGTCTTGACCCGATCGATGTAGAACCAGGGTCCGACGCCCATCACGTTGATCCAGTGATCCATCGCGGCGCGGATGTCGCGCACTACATATCCGTTCTGACAGACGGCGCCAAAGATGCGACTCATGTTTACCTCCGTTGTCGGTGGCATCGCGCGCTTGTTGCGGATCCCGCGCCTATCGTTCTTCCCGCGCATCAGCCGATCGAGCGGCCGCCGTCGATCACGAGTTCGGTGCCCGTGACGTAACGGCTCTCGTCGCTGGCGAGCCACAGAATGCCGTTGGCGATATCTTCCGGCATCGCCTTGAAACCGAGCGGCACCGCGCGTTCGGTCAGTCTGTCCAGCGTCGCGCCGCGCGGCGGCCCGGAATTCGAGCCCTCCGCTGCGGTGCCGATCAGCGTGTCCCAGATCGCGGTTTCGGTGATGCCGGGGTGAAGCGAGTTGACCCGGACGCCGTCCTTGGCAGCGGCGCATTCCAGCGCCACGGATTTGGTGAAGAGGCGAACGCCACCCTTGGTCGCGCAATAGCCCGACACGTTTGGCGACGCCTTGATTCCCGCGATCGAGGAAACATTGATGATGCTGCCGCCCCCGCCGGCGCGCATCAGGGGAAGCGCCGTCTTGACGCCGAGGAAGACGCCATCGAGGTTGACGGCGACCTGCCTGCGCCAATCGGCAAGCGACATGTCGACGACCGGACCGGAGAGACCGATCCCGGCGTTGTTGACGAGCACATCCAGCCGACCGAACCGCGCTTTGGTTTGGGCGATCACCGACTGCCAATCGTCTTCGCTGGTCACGTCGTGGTGGAGATACTCCGCCTCGGATCCATTCGCGCGCAATTCCCGCAGCAGGCGCTCGCCGTTTTCGTCCTGCAGGTCGGTCGCCATGATCTTCGCGCCCTCGCGCGCGAGGACAATGACCGCGCCGCGGCCGATCCCGTTGGCGGCGCCGGTCACCAGCGCGACCTTGCCTTCGACTCGCCGTTTCATGAGGTCCGCCCGTTCACGCCGATTCCTCCCCAGGCCCGGTCGGGCGCATTCTTGGAAACGTTTCCACGATTGAGCTTGATGTTTCCGACCATGTCAATATTATTGGGTGGAAAGTACCAAATAACGTTTCCAGCCCTGCGTCGATTTTAAGCGGACCAGCCTCGAACCCAACAAATCCGGGCACTCAGGACGAGACAGCGGGCAACCAGGACCGATGACCAGAACCCAGCCGACCCCATCTGCACGGCCGACCATTCGCGATGTCGCCGCGCAAGCCGGCGTATCGGTCAGCAGCGTCAGCCGGGTACTTAACCGCGAGCCGCATACCAGCCCTGAACTGCACGCCCGGATCATGCGCGTGGTGGACCGCCTCGGGTTCGAACCGCACTCGGCCGCGCAGGCGTTGCGCTCGCGCGCCAGCAACACGATCGGCTGTATGGTGTCGGACATCTCCAATCCGCTCTACAGCGAATTGGTCAACGCCGCGGAAGAGGAGTTGCAGCGCGCCGGCTATGTCCTGATGCTCGGCACGACGCGGCACGAGGAGGCGCGCGAAACCGCGTTCATATCCGCGGTTCGCCGGCGGCGGATGGATGGATTGCTGCTGTTCGCGGGTGACAACACCCACAAGGATTTCACCAGCGCGCTTGCCACGCTCGATCTGCCCTGCGTCAGCATCGACCGCGAGGTGCCGGGAGCCCCGTCGGTGCGCGCCGATCATCGCGGCGGCGGCTTCGAGGTGACGCGCTATCTCATCGGCCTCGGCCATCGTCGCATCGCACTGCTGACCGGGCCCGCGGCGGTGCTGCCGAGTACGGAGCGGGTAGCCGGCTATCGGCAGGCGCATATCGAAGCCGGGCTTGAGGTCGATCTCGATCTCGTCCGCCCGCAGCTGCACGGCTCCGGCATCGCGTTCAGCGACGTCTGTCAATTGCTGCAGGGCCCCGCGCCTCCGACCGCGATCATCACGCTGGGAACGCATATGCTCGCCAGCGTGATGGATGCGCTCGCCAGCAACGGCATTCGCTATCCCGAGGACATCTCGCTGGTGTGTGTCGGCGACACCGATCTGGCCCGGCATGCGACGCCGGCGATCAGCACGCTGACATGGGACTTAAGCGAGATCGGCCGGATCGCCGCGAAAATTCTGCTGGCGCGCATCCGCGACGGCGATCAGGCCCATGACACGCGGCCGATCTATCTGCCGACCCGATTTATCCTTCGACATTCCTGCGCCGGGCCGCGCGCCAAATGAGTTGAAAGAACTGCCCTGCTGACCTGCCTGCTTTGACGACCGTTAAATAAAAAACAAATACCGGGAAACCCAAGGGAGTTGCGTATGAATTACCGCACGAATTTGCTGACGCTGCTGACGCTCGTATTGGCCACCTGTTCGGCAAGCGCCCAGGATGCGGCGGATTATCCCTCCAGAAAAATCAAGATGCTGCTACCGTTCGCAGCCGGCGGCGGTGGCGATGTCATCGGCCGGCTTTTGGCCGACAAGATGGGCAAACGCCTGGGGCAGACCATCTTCGTCGAAAACCGCACCGGTGCCGCCGGCACCATCGGCACGCAAATGGTCGCGACCTCGCCGGCGGATGGCTACACCATCATGATCGGCGGCATGACCACGCATGTGCTTGCGCCCGCATCCTATGCGAGCCTGCCCTATGATCCGATCAGGGATTTTGCAGTCATCGGCCGCATTGGAACGTCGGCGATCCTGGTGGTGGCCTCCAAGGATTTTCCGGCCAATGACCTCCGCGGCCTGATCGCGATGGCGAAGAAGGACGATCGGATCCAGTACGGATCCTGGGGCGTCGGCTCGACCGGACATTTCTGCGCGGAAATCCTGTCGCAGAAGGCCGGCATCCGGCTGCAGCACGTCCCGTTCAGCGGCGCGGCCAAGGTGGCGAACGATCTGATCGGCGGCCATATCTCGGTCGGTACGCTGGACATGGCCACCGCAACGCCGCTGGTGAAGGATGGCAAACTGAAAGCCCTGGGCACATGCGGCGACCGCTCGCCGAGCCTGCCTGACGTCGCAAGTTACAAGGATCAGGGCATCGATTTTGAACGCAGCCTATCCTGGGTGATGTACGCGCCGGCAGGCATCCCCGACATTGCCGCGAAAAAGCTTTCAGCCGCGCTGCAGGAGTCGATCGCCGAAACCGACATGACCGAAAGGCTGCTCGCGCTCGGCGTCACCGCCGATTTCATCGCGGGCGATAAGCAGCGCGACATCAACGCGCGCGACATCGAAGCCTGGAGGGTGGTCGCCAAGGAAGCGAAGATCGAAATCAAGTAGACAGGCGGGCGAGCCGGCTGAAATCACCGGCGTCGCCCGCCTGCAAACCGCTCAGTTCTTCTTGCCGAACAGCATCGGAAGCTGGCGTGGGCCGCGCACCGTGCCTTCCGACCAGGTGACCTTGCCGGCCGGATCGAGCTTGAAGTCCGGAATCCGCTTCAGCCATTCCTCGATCGCGACCGTCATTTCCATGCGGGCCAGGTTGGAGCCGACGCAGCGGTGAATGCCGAGGCCGAACGCGGCATGGCGATTTTCCTTACGGTCGATCACCACCTTGTCGGCATCCGGGAACATCGCGGGGTCGCGATTGGCGGCCGGGAAGGACAGCAGCACCATGTTGCCGGGCTTGACCGGGCAGCCGCTGACGGTGGTTTCCTTCATCACCTCGCGCGCCATCGTCACCGGGGAATAGGCTCGCAAAAATTCCTCGATCGCGCTCGGCATCAATTCGGGCTCCGCGATCAGGCGATCGCGGTCTTCAGGCGTGTTCGCCAGATGCCACAGCGAGGAGCCGATCGCGCTCCAGGTGGTGTCGATGCCGGCGATCAGCAATAGCGCCAGCGAGCCCAGCACCTGGGAATCTTCCAGCGGTTGACCGTCCTTGTCCCTGGCCTTCATCAGGGTCGAGATCAGATCGTCGGTCGGCTGCGCCTTGCGATGCTCGATATGGCCGGCGAAATAGCCGGTCATCTCCTGATACGCCTGGGCACCCTTGCTCTCGTCCTTGATGCTGAGCTCGAGGAGCATGTGGATCCATTTGACGAAGAGTTCGCCGTCGCCTTCGGGGATGCCGAGCATGTGGGCGATGGCGCGCACCGGAACATGCTTGGTGTAGCGCGCCGCGGCGTCGCATTTGCCGTCGGCGATGAATTCGTCGATCAATTCGTTGCAGATCGCGCGGACCCGGGGCTCCAGCTTCTTCATCGCGTCGGGGGTGAACGGCGGCAGCAATAATTGCTTGGCCGGCTTGTGCTCGGGCGGATCCGAGGTGATCGGGGGCGCGGCGTTTCGGCGCACTTCCGGCCGCACATCGCGCACGACGACCCGGCGCGACGAGAAATGCTCGGTGTCGTAGGCGATTTCCTTCACCGCCTGATAGGTGGTTGGCAGATAGCAGCCGAGGAAACGCTTGGTGTGAACCACCGGGCATTCGCCGCGCAACGCGTCCCAGATCGGAAACGGGTCTTCGGTCCAGCGCGGATCGGTGTGATCGAAATCGTTGACCCAATCGGTGACCGGGGGATGTTCGGGCATCATGCTGACGGAATCGGACATCGCGCAAATTCCTTTTGCTTGGGTTCGTTCAGGGCGAGCTTGATTGCAGGGCCGGACTATTGTGAAGCCCCTATTCTTCCTGCACTTCGATCGCAATTTCCGGGCAATTGGTCTGGGCGAGCCACGCCTTGTCTTCGAGGCCGGCAGGCACCGAACCGTCGCCGACCTCGTGGGCGTTGCCGAATTCGTCGAGATCGAACAGTTCCGGCGCCAGCGACTTGCAGCGCGCGTGACCCTGGCATTTGTCCTGGTCGACGCGGATCTTCAGCTTTCCCGGCATGGCGAGCGCTCCCTTCGAAGCAACGCGCACTTGGATTGCGCGCCGCGTTTCCTCATGTTGATCCGGGCGGTGCGGCCACGGCCGGCCCGCCTCTTTAAGTTATAGCATATTACATTATCGCCGCGATTGTACTGTCAAGCGTAAAGTTATAGATCATTACACTCAATGTCCCCGCGCCCCGCACGTAAGCCGCTCAACACCTATCATCATGGGGATCTTCGCGACGCCCTGGTGCAGGCTGCGCTCGGGGAGGTGGAACTCGGCGGCCCCGAAGCGATCAGCATCAGCGGGCTCGCGAAGAAGCTCGGCGTCTCGCAGCCGGCCCCCTACAAGCATTTTTCCGACCGCGAGAGCCTGCTGACGGCGGTAACGGCCGAGGCCTTCCGCCAGTTCAACGCCATCCTGCGCGAATCGATCGGGAAACCCTCCAGGCGGTCGAAGCTGTCGCGCTTTGCGCAAGCCACACTGGAGTTCGGCCTTCGCCGCAACGGCATCTATCGCCTGATGTTCGCCTCTCGAATCATGGCATGCGCACCCAAGGGCAGCGAACTGCACGTTGCTGCGAGGGAAACCTTCGACCTGCTGCTGGAGTCCCTCGAAGCGCCCGCGGTCGGATTGCTGCGTGAACGAAGCGCCCTGCAAATCTGGGCATCTCTGCACGGCGTGGTCATGCTGGCCGAACAAGGCCTGCTCACCGGCCAGCTTGCCAATGTCAGCCGGGAGGAGCTGGTCGAGGACATCGTCGACCAGACCAAACTGGCGCTGTCGGTCGCGATCAAGGCGGCGGGCAAGAACGGCCGATAGAGCGGCATCCCCGCTATATCAGCCGCAAAAGTTTCTCTGACACACTGAACCGGAATTCCGCTACAGTCGGATGCATCTTTATTGAGTGTTCGCCGTGCCCGGTCGATTAAAATCAGAATCTGTAGGAACAGGCACGCATCCCGCGCGGCGTCTGGCGCTCGGCGTGCTGCTATCCCTGTGCTTTTCCGGCCTCGCGCTCGGCAAGGACAATGGCG
Organism: Bradyrhizobium sp. LjRoot220; assembly: GCF_964252915.1. Taxonomy (NCBI): domain Bacteria; kingdom Pseudomonadati; phylum Pseudomonadota; class Alphaproteobacteria; order Hyphomicrobiales; family Nitrobacteraceae; genus Bradyrhizobium; species Bradyrhizobium sp. LjRoot220. Next base: position 238,217 of record NZ_CAXUPS020000003.1, on the reverse strand, counting down.
ACGATGACGACGATGCCGCCACATCGAAGCCCACGCTGCCGAACATCTATCTCGACATGCGGACGGTCTACACCACCCTGCCTGCCGGTACGCTCGCGATCGGGTTCAACGCGCCGCCATTGCTCTCAACGCTGTCGAGCCTGTCGTCGCTTACGACCTTGACGTCGCCGGCCAGCCGAAGCGCCAATATCGACCTCCCTTTGACGGTGGATCTCACCGATTGGCTGTCGGTCTATGGCGGCGCCAGCGGCGGCTCGTCGCAGACCGGCGCCGCGCCCTGGTCGTCGTTCGATATCTACAGCTTCACGTTCGGGTTTCAGGCCGACGTCTATCAGCAAAACGGCGGCATGTTTCCAACCCTGACGATTCAAAGCAACGTTACCCGATCGCTTTCCAACTCCCCGTTGGCCACGACCTCCTACAACACCATCCTGGAGGCCGACTATGCGCTGAACACGGATGAAACGCGCGGATTGCTCGCCGGTGCGCAGTACTCGGGGGTCATCGTCGATACGCCGTTGGCGCGCGTCCATCCGGACATCATTGGCTATCTCGGCGGCTATTATCAGTGGGACAGCAACTGGAAGCTCACCGGCCGCTTCGGCGTGCAACATTTCGGCGGCGCGCAGATCCTGAGGCTGACACCCTTCGAGCCGTTCACCCAGCCGATCGTGCGATTCGATCTCGACCGCATGGACGACAACGACAATCGCCTGTTCGGCGTCACGGCACAGATCTCCTGGACGCCAAAGCCGTCCTATCAGATCACGGTCAGAACGCCGCTTTATGCGGTCAAGAACTAGCTCGACGTTCCGGACACGTTACCGCGGACCCCGTCTCGCCGCCGGCTAAAGCCTTCACATCCAGGAGAACACGTCATGACATCCAGCGATGGCGCACGGACGCTCAAGGGCAGGGTTGCATTGGTCACCGGCGCGGGCCGCGGGCTCGGCCGCGCCTTTGCCGAAAAACTCGCTGCGATGGGCGCCGACGTCGCGTTTCACGGCATGCGCGAGCACGGACCGGCGGAATATGGCGAGGGATCGACGCTGACGGCGGTGGCGGAAGACGTCGCCAAGGCGCATGGCGTGCGCACCATTCGCGTGCTCGGCGATCTCACGCAAGGTGCCGATATCGACCGCGTGGTCGAGACCACGACGAAACAGCTGGGGCCGATCGACATCCTGGTGCACAATGCCGGCGGCGACATCGCCGCCAGAGGCGGCAAGCCGGATCCGAACGACGCCATCGGCATCAAGGAGGAGGACGTGCGCGCGGTGCTGGATCGCAACCTGCTCAGCACGATTTTGACCTGCCAGGCGGTGGCGCAGGAAATGATGAAGCGGCGCCACGGCCGCATCATCACCATCGGCTCGGTCGCGGCCTTCAAGGGCCGCACCAATGGCTCGATCTATGCCGTCGCCAAGGCCGGCATGACGCATTACACGCGCTGCCTCGCCGATCAGCTGCGCTCCTACGACATCAATGTGAACTGCATCGCGCCGGGCGACACCCGCACCGGCCGCTTCATGGGCACGCGCGCGGTCGATCAAGACCGCCTGGTCGAAACCGGCACGCTGGACCGCATCGCCACCGTCGATGAAGTCGCGCGCGTCGTCGAAATGTTCGCAGGCCCGATGGGGGCGTTCGTCTCAGGACAGGTGCTGCGCGTCGACGGCGGAGGACAGTGCTGGGCGGCCTGACACCCGTTCTTTCAACTGGTCGAACTCGCTGGAGCTGTAGGTGGCACCGTCAGGCGTAACGATCTCCACGTCCCAGCACCCGTCCGATATCAGTTCGTCGGCCTTTTTCATCGCGGCGACCACGGATTCGCGCCGCAAGGTCACGGTTCCCGATGTATCGAGCGCGGTAATGAGAAATACCATGGGCGGCTCCTGTTTGGGATTCGCACCAGTGTGGCTGGGAATACGGCCGGGTCAAGCGGCATGAATTGCCGCCAGGAGAAGAAAACCCTCCCTTGGCACGGCGCCGGGAAAGGCGCTTCCACGTTCGGGCCGCAGATTGCATACCGCTACCCTTGCTTCCGGGCCAAACTGGGCGACATTAGAGGCTCGCGTAACGGAAATCGCCATGAGCCCGCCTGCATTCGATCCCTTTGGAGAACTGGTCCCGACGGCCGAGCCGGCGGTCGCGCCGGACCGCGGGCCGAACTGGCTGAAATCGGCCGGTATCGGACTGTTCTGGGGGCTGGTCGGCATCATCGTGCTGGCACGCGCGATGTACTTCGAACCGGGCGCTTTCAGCTTCGCCAACGCCATGGCGTGGGCGCAGGGCCTGTTCGCACTGCTCTAGCGGGTGGCCGTCCCGGCCCAGGGCCGGGAGAAGGATACTCTCCCTACCGCGCCAAATCGAAAATTAATTGCGTGAAGTCGAGCGGACCTGCGCATAAACTGTTCTCCAAAACGGGGGACCTGTGCCGCAACAAGAATCCGAGTCTGACGGGATAAAGCCGGATCCTGGCGCGCTCGGCCGCAGCCTGGCCCTCGTTCCCGGTATCGCCCTCTGCGGCGCCATCACCGCCCTTTCGCTCGGCGCCCAACTGCTCGAAGAGCGCATCTTCGCCCATCCCTATGTCGAGGCGCTGGTCATTGCGATCCTGCTCGGGATGGCTATACGCACCGCCTGGCAGCCGTCCGAGCGCTGGCGCTCCGGCATTGCCTTCAGCGCCAAGCAGCTGCTCGAGGTCGCCGTCATGTTGCTCGGCGCCTCCGTCAGCTTTGCCGCGATCGCGGCGTCCGGCTATCTCCTGGTCGCGGCGATCACCGCCACGGTCGTCATCATGCTGGCGGTCAGCTACGGCCTCAGCCGGATGCTCGGCCTGCCGACGAAACTGTCGATCCTGATTGCCTGCGGCAATTCGATCTGCGGCAATTCGGCAATCGCCGCGGTGGCGCCGGTGATCGGCGCCGATGGCGACGATGTCGCCTCGTCGATCTCCTTCACCGCCATCCTCGGTGTCCTGATGGTGCTCGGCCTGCCGCTGCTGATTCCGTTGCTTGGCCTGTCCGCGACGCAATACGGCATCCTGGCGGGGCTGACCGTCTATGCCGTTCCGCAGGTGCTGGCGGCGACCGTCCCGGCCGGTATCGTGGCCACGCAGATCGGCACGCTGGTGAAACTGGTGCGCGTGCTGATGCTGGGGCCGATCGTGGTCGGGCTCTCGCTGGTCGCCGCGCACCGCCGCAAGCGCCACGCCGACGCGACCAAGGCGGTTGCGATCAGCCCGTTCAAGCTGGTGCCGTGGTTCATCATCGGATTTCTCGTACTCACCGCATTGCGCTCGCTGCAGCTGGTGCCTGACATCGCGGTGGCGCCGGTGACGAAAACCGCAGCCATCCTCACCGTGCTGTCGATGGCCGCCCTCGGCCTCGGTGTCGACGTGCGCGTTCTCTCGACGGTCGGCGGCCGGGTCACTGCCGCCGTCACGCTGTCGCTGCTCCTGCTGCTCGGCCTGAGCGTCGGACTTGTTCAGTTCTTCAGATGAAAAATATCGAAAACAACCCCATGCAAAGAAAGCAACCCCATGAAAACAAAGGGGTCCTGGCATGGCTGCTGACGGCGGAGAAAACAATTTGACACGTCGGGCAAATCAGGGGCACTGATCCATCATCCCGCCATTTGTAGAAGCGAAACCGAGGATGCGGTTCGCCTCGCCCTGACCCGTGACGATGGCCTGCGCCCGATATAAATCAGCTCCCGCAGCCGCCATTGCGCCGGCGCACCACGTCAAGGCAGATGCGAGGAACATCCCGGCGATAGCGCGGGCCCTGGCGGGCAACATCAAAACCGGCCAGCGTCTTGCCGTATGCAAATCAGCCACGGACGGTGCCTCCGCGATTTCAGGCGATGCTCCTCGAGCGTTCGTTCGTTTTGCGGCAACGCGACTTTCCAAAGAACCAGTCGCCAAGGGGCCTTCATTGACTTTGTCGAGGTGGCGAGAAGAAGGGCCGCAACGCTTGGCTCTAACAAGAACTTGGTTTTAAGAGAGGCGCAGGAAACGCTCCAAACGATAAGATAGGTCCACTCGAAAAGTATCTGACCGATGAACGGCTAGACGCGCGCTGGAGAAAGTTTCAGCTTACTTCCTCGTTACAGCGGCTCGAAGAAAAGCGAGCGCAGAAGGGTAGCTAGCTTTGAGGCATTGCTTCCTTCAGGGCGGCGCGGAAAGAATCGAGATCGGGAAAGTCCTTAGCGTTTAGATTAATTCCACGAGTTGTATTGAAGGTTCCGACTTTTTGCCAGATCGGGCCGTGACGTTTGACGATTTCAATATATGGGCACGGAGGCATTATTAGCTTGCCCCCGAACCTATAGTGTCTGTGCGATTGGCGACGGCTGAAGAACGCGTAAAAATCAGCCATTTGAATTGCTCGGCAATGACGTTTTGGAATGAAGCTTATTGAACGCAAGCACCCTTCAAAAACGGGCAAGACGGCCATCTTGTGGAAATACTGATCAATCTCCGCATTGTTGCGATTGCCCGTTTCGACCAGAAAAGAGATGCCCCTTTCTTTCGCCGAAGGGCCGAATTGTTCGTCAGTAACAAGCTTCATCAAGATCGATGAGAATGCCACCCCCATGGGGGACATGTCTGAATAGCCAGGATCAATTTTTTTCAAACGCGCGATCTCATCGACGCTGACGGAAACACTCGCGCCGAAGATACGACCGTGAGATGCAGAGAAAAGCTCATCCGCGAAACTCAATTTTTTAACTCTGGTCCAAGTCTTGAATGGTGGTTTCGTCGAGTAGAATTCCTTGGAATGAAAAACATCCACGTTAAAACTGCTGAGTATTGAATCCCACTTCGGCTCCAATTCCTCCCACGCCTCAATGGGAGCAAGGAATCCGGCCATGGTCACAATCGGCAACCCACTGGTGCCGCTGTCGTCCAAGTAGCATTCGAACACGAGGATAAGTCTCCGGCCCCGCGACCGGCGAAGGCCAGACGCACGACGAATAATCGTGAAGGCATCGCCACGGTAGTAAGCGTTCATCGACTCACCCGCGACCACGACCATACCACATTGGGTACGCAAGAGTATAACACTACCGTCGTCAGCGAGGCGTTGCGCCCGGCAGTGATATCAGGTCGCGGCCGCGGCCAATTCCGGTTCGATATGCGGCACCGCTTCGACCAGTTCGCGCGTATAGGCGGTTTTCGGATTGTCGAACATTGCGCGACTCTCGCCCTGCTCGACGATAAGGCCGTTTTGCAGCACGATGGTCCGGTCGCACATCATGCGGACGACGTTGAGGTCGTGGCTGACAAAGAGGAAGGCCAGATCGTCTTCGCGCCGCAACCGGTCGAGCAGTTGCAGCACCACCGCCTGCACGGAGACGTCGAGGGCCGCCGTGGGTTCGTCCAGCACCAGCAGCCGCGGCCGGCAGGCGATGGCGCGCGCGATGCCGACACGGGCCTTCTGGCCGCCCGAGAGCTGATGCGGAAAGCGCGTCAGCAGTTCGATCCCCAATCCAACCCGTTGCGCGCACTCCTCCACCCGTTTGCGCAGCGCGTCGCCCGGTCGCATCCCTCCAAGCCGCAGCAGCGGGTGAGCGATACAGTCAAAGGCGGTAAAACGCGGGTTGAGGCTGTCGTTCGGATCCTGAAAGACGATCTGGATATCCTTGCGAAACGGCGAGCGGTGAAAGTCGCGGGCCGGGATATGGCCGATGGACTGTCCCTCGAACGAGATCTCGCCCTCACTCGGATCGATCAACCGGCAGATGATGCGCGATGTCGTGCTCTTTCCGGAACCGGATTCGCCGACCAGGCCGACGCTCTCACCTGCGTGGATCATCATCGAGAAGTCCGCGACCGCCGCAGCGCCCTGATCGAACCGCTTGACGAGTTTTTGTACCTCCAGGAGCGGCGGCGTGCCCGGCGCAGGCGGCGACCGGCGCGTGACCGGGATCGCCACTTCGCGTCCGCTTTCCTCTTCCGGCACCAAATCCGCGATCCGCGACGTTGCCGTCGGCGAAGCCGCCACCAGCCGCCTGGTGTACGGATGCTGCGGCGCGCGGAACAGCGTCAGCGGTTCGGCCTGCTCGACCAGGCGACCCTGCTCCATCACCACGACGCGGCGGCAATAGCGGGCGGCGAGACCGAGGTCATGGGTGATCAGGATCGTTGCCATGCCGCGCTCGGCCGCAATCCCGGTCAACAGATCCATCACGACCTTTTGCGTCGTGACGTCGAGACCGGTGGTCGGCTCGTCCGCGATCAGCAGTGCGGGATTGCAGGAAATCGCCATCGCGATCATCACGCGCTGGCACATGCCGCCGGAGAGTTCGTGCGGGTAGGCGGCCATGCGCTTTTCGGGATCGCGGATTTGCACGGCGCGCAGCAAGTCCAACGCCTGCGCCCGCGCCTGGTCACGCGGCATGCGCTTGTGCGCCATGATCGCATCGGCGATCTGATCGCCGACGGCACGGATCGGATTGAGTGCGCCACGCGGATTCTGGAAGATCATCGCCATCGCCGCACCGTGCAGCTGGCGGAAATCGCCGCCCGATATCCGCGTGATGTCCTGCCCGCGAAACCGGATTTGGCCGGCGGTGATCCGCCCCGCCGCATCGAGCAGCCGCGTGATCGCGAAGCCTGTGACTGACTTGCCCGAGCCGCTCTCGCCAACCAGGCCGAGCATCTCGCCTTCCCCAAGCGACAGGCTCACACCGCGCACCGCCTCGACCAGCCCGCGCCGCGTCGAGAAGGTGACGTGCAGATCGTCCAGTGCCAGCAGCGATGGGGTCATGTGCGCATGCGGGGATCGAGAATGTCGCGTACCCCGTCGCCGAGCAGGTTGAAGCACAGCACCGTCAGCATCAGCGCCAGGCCCGGAAACGCGACCAGCCACCATTTGCCGGTGGAAATGAAGCGCGCGCCCTCCGCAACCATGATGCCCCATTCCGGGGTCGGCGGCTTGACGCCGAGGCCGATGAAGGAAAGTCCGGCGGCATTGAGGATCGCCCAGCCGAGATTGAGCGATATCTGCACCGCCATGGCCGGCAGCACGTTCGGCAGCAGGAAACGCAGCACCACCTGGATATGGCTGTCGCCGCAGGCGCGCGCCGCTTCGACCCAGCCGACATTGCGGCGGACATTCACCTCGGCGCGTGCAAAGCGGATGTAAAACGGCAGATTGATGATGGCGGTCGCGATGATGATGTTCTCGACCCGGTTGCCGAGGGCGGCGACCATCGCCATCGCCAGCACGAAAAGCGGAAAGGCCATCACGACGTCGACGAAGCGGCCGACGGCGCGATCGAGCCGGCCGCCGGTATAGCCGCAGATCGCGCCGATGACGGCGCCGATGGCAAAGGAGATCCCGACCGCCGAGACGGCGATGGCAAGATCGAGCCGTGCCGCGACGATGAGGCGGCTGAACACGTCGCGGCCGAGCTGATCGGTGCCGGCGATGTGGGCCGCGCTCGGCGGCATCAGTGCTTGCGATACGTTCGAGGCGATCGGATCGTACGGCACGATCCAGGGTCCGAAAATGGCGATCAGCGTCAACAGGAAGACACCGGTCGCGGCAACGGCAGTCAGGGGATTGCCGCGCAGAATCCAGCCGGCATGGCGAAGCGTGGCAGTGGTCATCCGATGGTCACCCTGGGATCGGCGATACCGTAGAGGATATCCACCAGGAGATTGACGATCACGAACACGGTCGCCATCAGCAACACAAAACCCTGCACCGGCGCATAATCGGAAGACAGCAGCGCATCCAGCGCATAGGAAGCGACGCCCGGCCAGGAGAACACCTTCTCCACCAGCACATTGGCGCCGAGCATGGTCGAGAATACGATGCCCGCGATGGTGATGACCGGCAGGATGGCGTTACGCAAGGCATAGGTGACGACGATTTTCCACCACGGCAGGCCCATCGAACGGGCGGTGCGCACGAAATCGCTGCCGAGCGAAACCAGCATCGAGGCCCTCGTGATGCGCGCCAGCGGCGCCACCACGAACAGCGCCATGCTGAGCGCCGGCAGGATCAGTTGCCGGAAGGCAGCCCACCATCCGTCGAAATCGCCGGCGATCATAAAATCGATCAACAGGAAACCGGTCCGCCTTGGCGGCAGTGAGGCGAAGATATCGACGCGGCCGGTGGGGTCAGGCGCAAGCCCGAGCAGGTAATAGAAGACATAGATCAGCAGCAGGCCTGAAACGAACGTCGGCACACAGACGCCGAGCGCGCAGAAGAACCGAACGCCGTGGTCGATGAGGGAGCCCGGCCGCAGTGCCGCCAGCACGCCGAGCGGCACCGCCGAGACTAGCGCGATCAGCAGCGCTGTGAGGGTGAGTTCGAGCGAGGCGGGCAGCCGCTCGCGCAGATCCTTCGTGACGAGCTGGCCGGTCATCATCGACCGGCCGAGATTGCCGCTGCCAACGTCGTAGAGGTAGAGCATCAATTGCTCCGGCACCGGCTTGTTCAGCCCCATCTGCTTGCGGATGACCTCGATCTCCTCCTTGCCGGCATTCGGCCCGGAGGCGAAGAACACTGCCGGGTCACCCGGCAGCACCCGCATCAGCAGGAAGGTGAAGACAAGCACCCCAAAGAGTGCCGGCAGCGAGGACAGAAACCGCCTGCCCGCCCGCACCACCGTTGCTCCAAAGGCTGCCATCACGCCGACCGGTTACTTGCGATTGAGGTCGCGAAAATCGACCTGCCGGTGAAACTGGTAGGTGTAGCCCTCGACCGAGGCAGCCATGACAGCGTCCTGGCTGGGCTGCCACAGCGGAATCTGCGGCATCTCAGCGAAATGGATGGCGTTGAGCTTCTTGCCGTCCTCCTCGTACTTGGCGGCATCAGGCTCGAAACGGGCTTTCTGCGCGATCGCCACCAATTCGGGATTGTTGATCGACGAGTAGTTCCAGCGCTGAGTGCCGGTGTAGAAGTTGCGGTAGAAATAATCAGGCGAAGGCAACCAGGCGACGATGCCTTCGGTGAAGAAGGGGAGCTTCTTCTCGTTGATCTGCGTCGACATCTGCGCATCCGGAAGTTTCTGGATATCGACCTTGATGCCGATCTTGGCCAGCGATTCCTTGACCAATGCGGCCATCGGCTCGGCGGTGGAAGCCTGGCCGACGTTGAAGCTGAACGTGGTCGAGAAGCCGTCCGGCATTCCCGCCGCCTTGAGATATTCCCTGGCCTTCTCCAGGTCGAGCTTGACGGGCTGCGGTATCGGATAGGCGCCGCTGGTCGGCTTGCCGTCGGCCCATGTCGCGCCGAACAATGGCGATCCGCGGCCGAACAGCGCCGCCTTGAACATGTCGTCGTAGGGCAGCGCGAAGGCGACGGCGCGGCGCACATTGACGTTGTCGAAGGGCGGGATCTGGTTGTTCATCGAAACGAAGGTGACGGAATTGTATTGCGGCGTCGAGATCACCTTCAGCTTGGCCTTGGTCTCGAGCGACTGGACGTCGCTCGCCTGCAAATCGACGACGATATCGGCGTCGCCGCGCTCGACCAGATTGGCGCGCGTCGCCGGCTCCGGCACCGATTGCACGATGACGCGCTTGAAGAACGCCGATTTGTCGGTCGTGCCGCGGTTCCAGGTCTCGTTGCGCGCCATGATCACCTGTTCGCCCGGCTTGAACGATTCGATCTTGTAGGCACCGCTGCCGGCCGTGTTCTCCTTCAACCACGCCGTTGCCCAGGGGTCTTCTGGTGTGGCGTGTGCCTTGGCGACCTTGGAGTTGATGATGATCGGGTAGACGGTGGCGAGATTGGGCAATGCGAGCTTGTCCGGTTTCGGCAGCGTCACTTCGAAGGTCAGGGGATCGATCACCTTGAACTGATCGGCCGATGTCAGCGATCCCGTGAGCAGCTGCGCCTTGCCGAGGATCGGCGCCGTGACGACGCGGTCGAGCGACCATTTGACGTCTTCCGCCGTGACCGGCGTGCCGTCCTGGAATTTGGCGTCCTTGCGCAGACGAAAGGTCATCTTCAACCCGTCCGGGCTGACCTCATAGGATTCGGCGAGTTCGCCCGTGATCTTGCCGAGATCGAACACCCATTTGCCGTTGAGCTGTTTGCGGCCAAACGAAACCAGCCGGTCGTAAGTGCTGAGACTGACCGCAAATGCTTCGCGGGTCGATCCCGGAACATTCGGCTCGAGCGTATTGACCGATGCGCCGGTGACGTAGCGCAAGGTTTCCGCGCGGGTTTGCGCCTGCACCGATCCGGCGGCCAGCGAAAACGCGGCAACGGCAACCACCGAAAGCAAAGGCCTCGATCCTGTAACGCCCATCGAACTAATTCCCTATCTTGTCAGGTTTATTTTCTGAATGAGAACATCAACTTAAAGCAAGGGATATGCCAACCGGAGCGCCGCTGAGCGCAAGCATAGTAGGCAAGCATAATAGGTATGAGCCAAGCATCTACGCCTCACGATACACCGTTCATTGCTTCGCGCCCAAGGCCGTCGTTGGCCGCTCGACGACTGCCTGCGGCACGTCGTATGCCCTGAACGAAGCCCAGTGACGCTCGATGTCTGCACGAAACAGGCCCCGCGTCAGCCCATGCACGAGCTTTGGCACCGCAGTGGTCATCGCATTGATCGATGAACCCGAAGGACCAAAACTCATCGTCGAGGCGATTGCGAAAACATGGATGTCGGAAATCCAGGGAGTTTCACCGGCGACACGCTCCACCAACGCGTAATCGTCGGCGAGATAGGGAAAGCGGCCAAGCCGCGCGCTGCGCTCGTCCGCCGGCGGCTGATAGCGATCCGCCCAAACGGCAATGTTGGCGGCACAGTTTTGCAACTCGGGCCGGCCTGCAAAATTCATGTCGATGCCGGTGCCGCAGATGATGAAATCGGCTGAAGACGCGCCCCTCGCGGTTCGCAGTTCGACGCTGTGGGATGTTGCCCTGGCGGCTTCGATCGGCGCGCCCTCATGAAGATGAAAATTGGCGTGGCGGGCGCAGCGATCATAGGTCGTTTGCGGAAAGCCTTCCCGCATTTCCAGAACGGCGCGCATGAAGCGCCAACGCCAGGCATCATCCAGATCGCAGAAGTGACGCAGGAAGCCACGGAAGGTGAGCCAGCGATACGGCTGGATTACCTGGATTTCCGCCCTGCGGCAAAACAGATGAACCTCTGCCGCGTCAGCTTCCAGCGCGGCCGCGGCATTGTCGAAGGCCGAGGCGCCGGCGCCGATCACGGCAACTTTTTTGCCCCGCAGGCGCGCGAAATCCACCGGCTGCGCGGTATGCACACAAAGCGACGACGGCAAATGGCGCAATGGTTCTGGAATGATCCAGTCGCCCATGCCTTCCTGGCCCGTCGCCAGCGCAATCTTGCGCGCGAACAATGTGTCGATACCGGCAGAAGTCTGCACCTTGGCTGCGAGCAACCCGCCCACTACCGGCGAAATCTCGACGACCTCGCAGCCATTGCGTACCGGAATATCCAGCACGCGCCTGAACCAGAGCAGATACTCCGCCCACAGCGCGCGCGGAATAAGACCCAGTGCCCGCCAATCCGCTTCGCCGAAGCGCGCCTCGTGCCAGGACTGATAGGTCAGGCTGGGAATGTCGAGGTCGGGCCCGGTAAATTGCTTGGGACTGCGCAGCGTAGGCATGCGGGCATAGCTGAGCCATGGTCCTTCCCGCCCCTCTTCTGACTTGTCGAGCACGAGGATGTTGCTCACTTGCGAACGCATCAGCCCAAAAGCCGTCGCAAGACCTGATTGCCCGGCGCCGACCACCAGCACGTCCAATGCCGGCGTGCCGTCCGGCCCGGGCTTGGGCGTAAGCCACGGGGCATCGGGATGCGCGGTCCTGGCAAGGTCGGCACGAACCTGAGCTTCAAGGGCGAGCAAAGTGTTCATGCCGCGAGCCAGCCGCCATCGACCACCATCACGGTGCCGGTCGTAAAGGAAGACGCATCGCTGGCCAGATGGAGCGCGGCCTCGGCCACCTCCTCCGCCCTGCCAAATCGCTTCATGGCATGGCGGTTGCGCGACGCTTCACGCACCGGTTCGGGATCGGCGTGACGGGCAAAACTGCGCCGCAGCATCGGCGTGTCGATGGCGCCCGGCGCGATCGCATTGACCCGGATTCCATCCGTGGCGAAATCCAACGCCATGGTGCGGGTCAGGCTGATGATGGCGCCCTTGGCGGCGATATAGGCGCTGTTGCCCCGGCCGCCGGCGATCGCCAGTTGCGAGGCCAGCGTGATGATCGAGCCCCTGCCCTGCCGCTGCATCTGCGGCACCGCCGCGCGCGCCCAAAGCCAGGTGCCGCCGACATTGGCGCGAAACACCTCATCCCAATCAGTGGGATCAGTGGTCAGCACCGTGCCGCCGCAGGAAAAGCCGGCCGCGGTCATCAGCACATCGAGGCGGCCGCGGCGCGCCATGACATCGCCAACCACCGCCTGCGCGAAATCGCCCTCGCCGACATCGCCGACATGGAGCGATGCTTCGCCGTTCGCGCTCTCGATCGCCGCCAACGCCTCCTGCAAACCCGCGCCATCCCGATCGACCAGCGCGATAAAGGCGCCCTCTTTCGCAAACAGCATCGCGCTGGCGCGGCCGATGCCGGAGCCGGCGCCGGTCACGATCGCCGTCCGCCCTGTCAGTCTCATGTCAGGCTTCCCCTCGATGTTCGCTCCACCAACCGCTCAGATCGGCAGCCGACTCCGCGCAGCCAAACCGTGCGCGCCAGCCGAACTCTTCCGCCATGCGCGTGACCGAAAGCGGCGCACGGTCTGCCGTACTATGCAGATCGACCGACGGCGTTTCTCCCGCCTCTGCCAGCCGGCAAACAAAGCCGGGATGCCGGGCGGCCAGTTCCTGCCCCCATTGCAGCACCGGCCATTCCACGCCGCTTGAAATATTGTAGAGCCGATGCTTCGTCCGCTCCGCCTCGATCAGCAATGTCACGGCTTCCGCGACATCGACGGCATAGATCCAGTCCCTGACGCCCGGACGCGCCAGAACAGCCTGGTGTCCCGCTTGCAAGGCAGCCAGAATCTGTGCCTGCGGGCTTGGCGTGTCGCGCACGTCGTTGCTGCGCTCCCAGGGTCCGAACACGGCGCTCAGCCGCACGCTGATGATTTCGGATTGCCACAGGGTAGCGAGGCGCGCAGCCACCTTCTCCGACGCGAACTTGGTAATGGCGTAGAGCGAAGCCGGATCGCACGGCGTTTCTTCATCCAGCAACGCGTACCGGAAGGCGTTGGCGCCGTAAGCTGCCGCTGAAGACAAATTGATGATGCGTTTGACGTCAGCGCGCCGCGCCGCGGTCAGGACCGGCGTTTGAGCCAGCAGATTGACGCGCAGAATGGTCTCGGGATCGCGCGCCTCGCGCTCCGGACCGGCCGTGATTGCGGCTCCGAGAATGATCGCCTCATAGCCCGCTGCGATCGCCTGCTCGACCGCATTCTGATCGGTGATATCGCCCTGGATGGCCGTCAGCCGATCCGCGTGAGAGGCAAAATCCCTGGCTGCGTCAGGCGGCAGGCCCGCGCGGTCGAACAACGTCACCGCATGGCCGCGCGCCAGCAATGTCGCGGCGATTTTGAGCCCAACAAAGCCGGTGCCGCCGAAAACCAGGATTCTCATTTCTCAATCCGAACTCATCGCGGGCGGACAGATCACAAGAGCCGCGCGCCGAAATTCTGTTCCGGGTCCATATCCGCGACCAGCCGGCCGGTCGGCTTTGCCGCTTCGCCTCCGCTGCGCGCAAGGAAACGGCCGGAGCCGGCTTCGACCGAACGCTTGCCCTCACTGACGATGACGCGCCCGCGCGACAGCACGGTAACCGGCCAGCCGCGCAACTTGCGGCCGGCAAACGGCGTGTAGCCGGTGAGGTCGTGCATCATGTCGTCGCTCAGCGTGACTTCCCGCACCGGGTCCCAGATCGCGATATCCGCATCGGCGCCGACCGCGATCGAGCCCTTGCGCGGATGCAGATTGTAGATCTTTGCCGGCGCGGTCGCCGTCAACTCGACGAATTTTTCGAGTCCCAAACGCCCCCTGGAAACCATGGCGTCGAACAGCAGCGGCAGCCGGACCTCGAGGCCGGGCAGGCCGTTCGCCACTTGCTTGAAATTGGGGTTGGGGCCGGCGCGCAGTTTGCCGGTTTCATCGAACCGATACGGCGCGTGGTCGGACGAAATGGTCTGGAGATCGCCGAGCGCCAGCGCCTGCCACAGCGCCTCCTGGTCGGCGGCGCGGCGCGGCGGCGGGCTGCACATCCATTTGGCGCCTTCCGCGCCCGGCTTGTCGAGGTCGGCGGCGGTGAGAAACAGATATTGCGGACAGGTTTCCGCAAACACCTTCAGGCCCTGCCCGCGCGCGTCGCGGATCACCCTGGCGCCTTCGGCGGTCGAGACGTGGAAGATCATGATCGGCTGATCGATCAGCGCGGCCATGCCGATCAGCCGGGTAAATGCCTCGGCTTCCGAAACCCGGGCATGGCTGATGGCGTGATATTTCGGATGCGTATAGCCGCGCGCCAGCAGCCGTTTCACCATCCAGGAGATGATCCCGTGGTTCTCGGCGTGGGCGCACAGCATCGCGCCGCCGTCACGCGCCGCCAGCAGAATGTCGAGCAGCGGCTCGTCATCGATTTTCAATCGGTCATAGGTCATGAAGATCTTGATCGAGCCATGGCCCTGCTTGATCAGCGCAGGTAGATCCACCTCCAACGTTTCTTTGGTCGGATCGGCGATGATCATGTGGAAGGCGTAGTCGATCACGGCGCCCTTCTGTGCGAGCGCATGATAATCCTCCAGCACCTGCGGCAGTTTCATGCCGACGTGCTGGGCCGCGAACGAGATCACGCTGGTGGTGCCGCCGAACGCCGCCGAAACCGTCGCGCTCTCGAACGTATCGGCGTTCATGATGCCCGCGGCCGAAAGCTGCTCGATATGGGCGTGGCTGTCGACGCCGCCGGGCAGCACCAGCTTGCCGCGCGCGTCGATCTCGCGCCGCCCTGCCCCGAGCCCGCGGCCGATGGCGACGATCGTCTCCCCGGAAATGCCGACATCGGCCTCGAACACATCGCTGACGGTCGCGACGCGTCCGCCGCGAATGAGAACGTCGTAAGCGGGTTCAGTCATGGCAAACACTCCAAATATTGAGTCCAGAATCCCGAGTCTTGAATTTACAAGTTTCGCGTTTTCAAGTCTTGAGTCTCTACGTCTGGCGCTCGCCGCATAAAAGCACAGATCGTGCCGTTACACTGCCTTGCGCTTTGGGAGCAGACAGTGGACGATGCATCGCTCGATGGCATGGTCGTTGCTTTCGTCTCGTTGCGTCAGACCACGTGTCCGCCGATGCGCCATAGGAAAACACCATGTCCCGGCCCCGCATTCTCGTCATCAATCCCAATTCAAATCGCCTCGTGACGCAAGGGCTGGAGGATGCCCTCAAGCCGCTCGGCTTCGACGGCGGACCGGAGATCGTCTGCGAGACCCTGGCCGAGGGTCCTTATGGAATCGAGAGTCAGGCCGACGTCGATAGCGTGGCGATGCCGCTGCGCCGCCTGGTGGAAGGCGACAACAGCGCCGCCGCCTTCGTCATTGCCTGCTATAGCGATCCCGGCCTGCATGTCTGCCGCGAGGCAACCGACCGGCCGGTGTTCGGCATCGCCGAGTGCGGCGTGCTGACGGCGCTGGCGCGCGCCGAAACCTTCGGCGTCATTGCGATCGCGCAGCGCTCGATACGCCGCCATGTGCGTTATCTCCGGCAAATGGGGCTGATGGATCGCCTGACCCGGGAGCGGCCGCTCAACATGAGCGTGGCGGAGACGGCGTCGGGCGAAGGCACGCTCGCGAAAATGATCGAGGTCGGCCGCGCGCTCAAGGACGAGGACGGATCTGGCGCCATCGTGATGGGGTGTGCCGGCATGGCGCGTCACCGCCGGCCGCTCGAACAGGCGCTCGGGATTCCCGTGATCGACCCGACGCAGGCGGCCGTGACCATGGCGCTGGGTACGGTGCAGTTCGCCCATCACTGAGTTTCGCCGGATGGTTCGCGCGCGGCATCGCCGCCATTGACGCGCGCCAGCCACTGCGCGTGGCTCTCGCGTGTCAGTGCGAAAGTATCGCGCTGGGTGGAATAGAGATTGCCGAACAGGCGTCCGATCGGCCGGTAGGCATCGAAATCGACGTACATCCTCTCCTGGTCAACCAGGCCCTCGCGCGCGTGCAGGCGCAGCACCTCCCCGACCAGCAGTTCGCGGCCAGGCCCGAACGCGAGCGCGACATGCTGCCTGCACTCCAGCGCAAAGGGCGCGGCCGCCAATCGCGGCACGGCGATGTCGATCGACGGCAACGTCGCCAGGCCGGTCGCCTCCACTTCGCTGCTGCCGGAGGGAAAGTCGACCGCGCAGTCGTTCATGATGGCTGCCAGCGCCTCGTCCACCATATGCACGACGAACTGCCCGCTGCGGTGGATATTGCGCGTGGTGTCCTTGGGACTGAGATCGGCCTTGTGCTGCAGGCCGAGCACCACGAGCGGAGGGTCTTCCGAGAACACGTTGAAGAAGCTGAAAGGCGCTGCATTGACGGCGCCGTTCTCGCCCAGCGTCGTGACCAGCGCGATCGGCCGCGGCACCACGACCCCGCACAGCAACTTGTAGCGGTCGCGCGGATCTAGTTCAGGGAACGAGATGCCGGACATCTAGATTTCCGGAGGCGGCACCGCGCCGGTGCGGCTGGTGATCAGGCCGTAATGCTCGGTGCGACGGTGGTTGGCGAAGTTGAAGATGGTTTTCTTGCCGAAATCCGTGGCGTCGAGATCGCAGGGATAGACCAGCAGTTCGTCTTCTTCGGTGGTCGCCTCGACGACGATCTCGCCGTCCGGATTGACGATCAGGCTGCCGCCGATCAAGGGGTGGCCATCCTCGACGCCGGCCTTGGCGACACACACGACCCAGGTCGAGTTCTGGTAGGCGCCGGCCTGCGCCGAGAGCCGATTGTGGAACAGCCGCTTCTCCGGCCCCTCCTCGGGTTTTTCGGCATTGATCGAGGGCGTGTTGTAGCCGATCAGCACCATCTCGACGCCCTGCAGACCCATCACGCGATAGGTCTCCGGCCAGCGCCGGTCGTTGCAAACCGCCATGCCAAAGATGCCGCCGAGGGTACGCCAGACCTTGAAACCGAGATCACCCGGCTCGAAGTAGCGCTTCTCCAGGTGCTGGAAGGCGCGCTCGGTATCGAACTCCGAATGCCCCGGCAGGTGAATCTTGCGGTAGCTGCCGACGATTTTCGCGGACTTGTCGGTGAGGATGCAGGTGTTGAAATGGTGTCCGTCCGCGGTCAGTTCGGCGTAGCCAAAGCTCATCGCGATCTGGTGCCGGGCGGCGTGCTCGAACAGTGGCCTGGTCGCGGCATTCGGCATCTCGCGTTCGAACCAGGTATCGACCTCGGCCTGGTCGGTCATGTACCAGCGCGGAAAGAAGGTCGTCAGCGCGAGCTCCGGATAGACGATCAGATCGGCGTTTTTGGCCTTGGCTTCATCCATCAGCGCGATCATGCGCTTGACCACGGCCTCGCGGCTTTCGGCTTTCTGGATCGGGCCCAACTGGGCGGCGGCTACATTGACGACGCGCATGAACAGCTTCCTTGGTGCCTGGCCTGGTACTGCATTGTATTCACGAATTCCCGCTTCAAGCGCTGCCGATGTCGGCCGCGGCCGGCGTCGATTGGCGCGCGAGTCCCGGCCGTTTCGGCAGCGCCTCGAGATGACACGCGACCCACTGACCGGCTTCGCTCGACCTGAGTTCCGGCTCTTCGGTGCGGCAGCGATCGAACACGTATGGGCACCTGGTGTGAAAGCGGCAACCGCTCGGCGGACTGATCGGGCTCGGCACGTCGCCCTTCAGGATGATCGGGTTGCGAATAGCCCCTGGCTCCGGCACCGGCACCGCCGAGAGCAAGGCCTGGGTGTAGGGATGCCTGGGCGCGGTGAAGATTTGCTGCCGCGGCGCCATCTCGACAATCTTGCCGAGATACATCACGGCGACACGGTGCGTCATGTGCTCGACGATCGCCAGGTCGTGGCTGATGAAGAGCAGCGCGAGGCCGAACTCGCGCTGCAAATCCTGCAGCAGGTTGACGATCTGCGCCTTGACCGAGACGTCGAGCGCCGAGACCGCTTCATCGCAGACGATCAGCTCGGGTTCCGCTGCCAGGGCGCGGGCGATGCCGATGCGCTGGCGCTGACCGCCCGAGAATTCATGCGGCCGGCGGTTCAGCGCATCGCGCGGCAGCCGCACGATGTCCATCAGCGCCGTAATCTTCGCCTCGAGTTCGGCGGACGACTTGGCAAGCCCGAAATTGCGGATCGGCTCGGCCAGAATGTCGCGCACGCGCATCCGCGGATTGAGGCTGGAGAATGGATCCTGGAATACCACCTGCACGCGGCGGCGCATGCTGCGCAGCCCTGCGGCGGAAAGGCCGTCGATACGCTGGCCATCCAGCACGACCTGGCCGGCGGTGATGTCGAACAATCGCAGGATGGCCCGGCCGACCGTCGACTTGCCGCAGCCGGATTCGCCGACGAGCGACAGCGTCTCGCCGCGCTCGACCTCAAAGGAGACGCCGTCCACGGCATAGACCCATGCCTTGCGGCGGAACAGGCCGCCGCGGACCGGAAAATGCTTCTTGAGGTCGTTGACCTGGAGCAGCGGGGCACTCATGCCGCAGCCGCCTCCTTGGGCGCGTAATGGCAGGCGGCGATGTGGCGGGGCCCCTTTTCTTCGAGACCCGGCGCGACCTGACGACAGAGATCGGTCGCGAGCGAACAGCGCCCGGCAAAGACGCAGCCCTCGATCCGTCCTTTGAGGCTCGGCACCTGTCCGGGAATCTCGGCGAGGCGCCGTGCCGCGCCGGTCAGCGAGGACCCCAGCTTCGGCACCGCGCCGAGCAGGCCCTGGGTATAGGGATGACGCGGCGAGCGGAACAACTCGGCCACCGGCGCCTCCTCAACCTTGCGGCCGGCATACATCACCATGACGCGCTCGGCGATTTCCGCGACCACGCCGAGATCATGGGTAACCAATATGATCGCCGCACCGACCCGGCGCTTGAGGTCCAGCATCAGTTGCAGGATCTGCGCCTGGATCGTGACATCGAGCGCCGTGGTCGGCTCATCGGCGATCAGGAGCTTTGGATTGCAGGCCAGCGCCATCGCGATCATCACGCGCTGGCGCATGCCGCCGGAGAGCTGATGCGGAAATTCGCGCACGCGCCGGACGGCCTCGGGGATACCAACCAGATTCAGCATCTCGACGGCGCGGGCCTCCGCGGCCTGCTTGTCGAGGCCCTGGTGCATGCGCAGCGTCTCTCCGATCTGCCGGCCGACGGTGAGCACCGGGTTGAGGCTCGTCATCGGTTCCTGGAAGATCATCGAAATGTCGTTGCCGCGGATGGCGCGCATGTCGCGCTCGGGAAGTTGCAGCAGATCCGTTCCCCGAAAGCGGATCGAACCCGCGATCTTGCCCGGCGGCTCGGCAATCAGCCGCATCAGCGACATCGACGTGACCGACTTGCCGCAGCCGGATTCGCCGACGATCGCCAGCGTCTCGCCTTCGTTGACATGGAAGGAGACGCCGTCGACGGCACGGTTAATGCCCTCGGGGGTACGGAAATGGGTTTGCAGATTTTCGACTTCGAGCAATGCCATTACAAACTCTTCGCCATTCGCGGATCGAGCGCGTCACGAAGCCCGTCGCCGAGCAGGTTGACGGCAAGCACGGTGACGGACAGGAACGCGGCGGGAAAGAACACGATGTAGGGTTTGACCTGCCACAACGCCCTGCCCTCGGCCATGATGTTGCCCCAGGACGGAATCGTGGGCGGCGTGCCGGCGCCGATGAAGGAGAGGATGGATTCCACGATCATGGCGCTGGCGCAGATATAGGTCGCCTGAACCAGCATCGGCGCCAGCGTGTTGGGCAGGATGTGGCGCAGGATGATCATCGGCGTTCGCGTGCCGGAGGCTGTGGCAGCGTCGACATAGGGCTGTTCGCGCAGTGACAGCACGACGCTGCGCACCAGGCGCGAAACGCGCGGGATTTCGGCCACCGTGATCGCCAGGATCACATTGCCGACGCTGGCGCGCGTCAGCGCCATCAGCGCAACTGCAAGCAGGATCGGCGGGATCGACATCAGCCCGTCCATGAACCGCATGATAATGCCGTCGGCCCACCGCACGAAACCCGAGACAAGGCCGATCGCCAGACCGGCGAGCGAAGCCAGTACAGCGACCGAAAGACCGACCATGAGCGAGACTCGCGCCCCGTAGATCACGCGTGAATAGATGTCGCGGCCCAAGAGATCGGTCCCGAACCAGTAATCCGCCGAAGGCAGCCGCGTACGTTTGGCAGGCGCGATCGCCGTCGGATCGACAGTCCCGAGCCAGGGCGCAAAAACCCCGACCAGCACGAGACAAATCAACAAGGCACTGCCGATCGCCACCGTCGGATGGTTGCGCAGGAAGCCGAGCGCACCGCGCCGGATCTTGACCGGCGCCAACAGATCCGGCAGTTGCGGCGCGACGACGAGGCCGGGCGGTATCCGCACCGTGTGGGTGTCCAGGACAGTCAATAGCGGATCCTCGGATCGACAAGTGTGTAGGTGACGTCGACCATCAGGTTGACCAGCACATAGAGGAAGCTGAACAGCAGCACGATGCCCTGGATCACCGGATAGTCGCGGCGCAGGATGGCGTCGATCGTCAGCCGGCCAAGGCCGGGAATAGCGAACACGCTTTCGGTCACCACTGCGCCGCCGATCAACAGCGCGATGCCGATACCGATCACCGTCACGATCGGAACGGCCGCGTTTTTCAGCGCGTGAACGAACAGGATATTGCGTTGCCCGAGGCCCTTGGCGCGGGCGGTGCGGACATAATCCTGCTGCAGCACTTCAAGCATCGAAGCTCGCGTTATGCGCGCGATCAGCGCGATGTAGACGCTGCCGAGGGCAAGCGACGGCAGGATCAGGTTCTGGAACCAGGGCCAGACGCCATTGGACAACGGCGTGTAGCCTTGCACGGGAAGCCATTCGAACTGCAGCGCGAACACGTAAGCAAGGACGTATCCGACGACAAAGACGGGAAGCGAGAAGGCGAACACCGCGAACGCCATGATGGTGCGGTCGATCCAGCTCCCCGCTTTCCACGCCGCCAGCACCCCGAGCGGCACAGCGATCAGAATGGTCAGGACCAGCGTAATCGCCATCAGCGAGAGCGTCGGCTCGATGCGCTGAACGATCATCGCGGCGACCGGCAGATTGGTGAAGATCGACGTGCCGAGATCGCCGTGCAGGATGTGCCAGACCCACGAACCGAACTGGACCAAAAACGGCCGGTCGAGGCCGAGGGTCTGACGAATCCGCTCAACGTCGGCCGGGCTCGCCTGGTCGCCCGCGATCACCGCGGCCGGATCGCCCGGCGCGATGTAGAGCAGGCTGAAGACGAACAGCGCGACGATCGCCATCACCGGCAAGGTCGAGAGAATGCGCCGCAGGATATACGAGAGCATGTCGGATCACCGCCCCGTCATGCGCTCTTCGACACGCCCCAGAAGAACGGCAACGGTCCTTTCGCGATGCCGGAGACGTTCTTCCGCCACGCCGTGTAGCTCAGGAAGAAGCCGGTCGGCGCATAGACGACGTCCTCGAGCGCCGCCTTGTTGAGGCGTTTGACCGCGCTCTTTTCCTCTTCGAGATTCTTGGCGGCGAACCAAGCCGTGACTTCCTTTTCAACGGCGTCGCTCGTCGGCCAGCCAAACCACGCTTTGTCGCCCGTACCACGAACAGCATTGTAGACGGCCGGATTGACGCAATCCGCGCCGGCGTGCCAGGTGTGGAACATGCCCCAGCCGCCCTGACCCGGCGGTGTCTTCTGGGCGCGGCGCGAACCCACCGTGCCCCAATCGGTCGCGACGAAGTCAACATTCATCCCCAACTGCTTCAACAGATCGGCCGTGACGTCGCCCTGCGCCTTGGTGATCGGTTGGTCCTGCGCCACAACGCAGGTGACCGGCTGACCTGAATAGCCGCTCTCGGCCAGCAGCTTCTTCGCCGCCGCCAGATCGCGCTTGCCTTTCAGGATCTCGCCGCCCTCTTCTGTGTAAAGCGGCGTGTCCGGGGTGAAGTAACCCGGCAGCGGCTTCCACAGCGCATTATCGTCGCCAACCAGCGCCCGCATATAATCTTCCTGGCTTAGCGCCATGAGCACGGCGCGCCGTACCTTCACATTGTTGAACGGCGGATGCAGATGGTTCATCCGGAACGAACCGATGTTGCCGAGCGGATCGGCGATATCGACGTTGATGTTGCGGTTCTTCTTCAGCGACGGCACGAGATCAGTGATCGGGCTTTCCCACCAATCGACTTCACCGTTCTGAAGCGCCGCCGCCGCCGTGGCAGGATCCGGGATCACCACCCATTCGATGCGGTCGATCAGCATCTGCTTGCCACCGGCGAGCCAGGACGCCTTCTCCTGCCGCGGCGTGTAATCGGCAAACTTTTCGAACACCGCCTTGGCGCCGGGCACCCACTCGCTCTTCGCGAACTTCATCGGACCCGAGCCGATATACTCCGGGATCTGCTTGAACGGGTCAGTCTGGGCGATCCGCTCCGGCATGATGAAGGCGATAGGCGTGCTGTTCTTGCCCAACGCCAGCAGCATTTTCGGATAAGGCGCCTTCAGCGACCATTTGAAGGTCCTGTCGTCGACAGCGACCAGCTCGTTCTGGAGCGCCTTGAGCATCAGCCCCATCGGATCGCGCGCCGACCAACGTGTCAGGCTCGCCACCACGTCCTTGCTCAGCACCGGCTCGCCATCGTGGAATTTCAACCCCGGCCGAAGTTTGAAGGTCCAGACCAGGCCGTCATCCGAGGTCGTCTCGGACTCGACCATCTGGCGCTGCGGCTGCAGCGTGGCATCGACGCCGTAGAGCGTGTCCCAGACCATCGCAGCGGCGTTGCGCACGACATATTGGGTGCCCCAGATGGGATCGAAATTCGCAAGGTTGGCCTGCGGCACAAAGCGCAGGGTGCGCGCCGCGGCGCCTTGGGATAGCGCCGGCATCGAAAGCCCGCCCGTCGCCGCCAGGCCGCCGACCCCGGCCAATCCTTTCAACACAGTCCTGCGATCCATGAAGCTCTCCCAGTCTTTTGGGTTGGTGTGGGGGTTCCGCCCGTTTCATCGGCCGACGGTTCGGCGCGAGATGAGGTGAAACGGGTCAGTCACGATGATGGCGATCAGTCCCCTTTTGCTTGCAAGTGGTATGCCAGTGCAGCCTCCTTGCTCCGCTGCAAAATCCAATCGGACACGAAACAGAAAGAATTGTCGAGCGACCACATGATCGATCGGTCACATCTATTTTACGTCCCAGCCTGGCCTGCGAGCTGCTTGAATTTCGACGTCTCTCTCGCATGCCACCAGCGGCCGCCAATGACGACGCCTTCGGACACGATCTTGCGATCGCCGATCAAGTGCTCGCCGACGACATCGACGTAATCGAACTGGCCTTGCGCGATCGAGATCAGCGTGGCGTCACCGGCGCTTCCCGGCTTGAGACTGCCGAGTTCGGGACGCCGCAGCGCCATCGCCGCATTGACGGTCGAAGCCGCGACCACATCGGAGAGCGGCATGCCCATGCACAGGAACTTGGACATCGTCGTCACCTGATCGAACGCTGGGCCGTCGATGCACAGCAGATGGACATCCGACGAGATGGTGTCGGGATAGAAACCGTTGGCGAGCATCGCCCGCGCGGTCTTGAAGGCGAACGAGCCCTTGCCGTGGCCGATGTCGAACAACACGCCGCGTTCGCGCGCTTCCAGCACCGCCCGTTTGACCGTGCCCTGGGCGGTGGCCGGTGTATTGGGGAACGGCCGGAATGCGTGGGTGAGAACGTCGCCCGGACGAAGGCGGGCCAGCACCTCTTCGTAACTCGGCGGCGGATGGTCGATATGCGCCATCAAGGGCATGCCGACCTGTTCGGCGACCTCGAGCGCGATATCGAGCGGCACGATCCCCGATGTGCCGGAGGCGTGGAGACCTACCCGCACCTTGATGCCGACGATGAGATCACGGTTTTGATCCGCGACCTTTGCGGCGTCGATCGGATTCATCAGCCGGAGCTCCTCGCTCTCGCCGACCATGACCCGATGCGAGAAGCCGAAGATGCCGGCATGCGAGACGTGCAGATAAGCGAGAATGCGGACCTGGCTCGGCTCGATGACGTGCTTGCGAAAGCCGGCGAAATTTCCCGGCCCGGCGCTGCCGGTATCGACCGCCGTGGTGACCCCCGAGGTGCGGCAGAATTCCTCGGCGTCGATGCCGAGCGAGGTGCCGCCCCAATAGACATGGGTATGCAGATCGATCAGGCCCGGCGTGACGATGTAGCCCGACACGTCGCGTACGTCGGTGCCGCGGTCGGCCTTGAGCTCGCTTCCGACCATCGCCACCTTGCCGCCGGCGAAGGCCACATCCGTCACGGCATCGAGTTTTTGGGAAGGGTCAATCACCCGTCCGCCGCGCAGGATCAAATCGAAAGCCATCGTGATCTCCGGATATTGCAGTGCAGGAAGCGGCGGGAGCGCGTCTCGCTCTTCCAATACCAAGCGTGTGTCGACGGGACGTCAGCCATTAAAGGCCGCCTGGGCTTCCGGCAAATCCCAGATCTTGCCAATCGCCGCGGTTCCCGCCGAGATCATCGCGGCCTCGTCGCCGTGGATGTACTGGCCGCCATCGATGAGCATACGCCCATCAACAATGACCTGGTCGATATTGGCCCGATTGCCAAGCGCCACCAACCCGCGCCGCGGATCGAACAGCGGCTGCAGATGGGGATGAGTCAAATCGACGACGGTAAGGTCGGCGGTGGCGCCCGGCGTGATGATCCCGAGATCCGGACGCTTGATGACCGTGGCCGCGGTTGCGGTGACCGATTCGATCAGTTCGGGAGCGTTGGCGACATCAGCGCGAGCGGACGTGATCTTCGAGATCATCGAGGCGGCGTTGAGTTCGCCGAGCAGATCCATGTTGTAGCCGTCGGTTCCGACCACTGTCCGGACGCCGTGCCCAGCAAACCTGCCGAACGCCGCGGTTACGCCTGCGCGCGCAAACACGCGCGGGCAGTTCAGCACCGTGGCACCCCTCGCCGCCATCAGCTTCAAATCACTATCGGTGCTCGCGATGCAATGCGCGGCCAGAAGGTCCGGCGCGAGCAGGCCGAGCCAGTCGAGATATTCGGCCGGCGTGCGGCCGCCGTGGCGGCTGCCGATCGTCGCGACTTCGGCCTGGCTTTGCGCGAGATGGGTCGTGATCGGCACATCGAGTTCGCGCGCGCGAACCGCGCACGCCCGCAGCAGATCCGGACCACAGGTGTCGGTCGCGTGCGGGCTCATCGCCAGGCCGATCCGCCCATCGCCGCGCCCGTTCCAGCGCTGGTACAACGCGTTCCAGGTGTCCATATCGGCCTGGCCATCGTCGCCGGCATAGCGCACCACGCCATCCGGCCCCGCCTTGGCATCCGACGTGGAGAACAAATACGGCGCGCCATAGAAGCGGATGCCCATCTCCTCGGCGGCGTCGAACATTTCAGGAATGGTGTTGCGGAACGGCTCCATCACCGTGGTGGCGCCGCCCTTCAGCAATTGCAGAATGCCGAGCCGCGCGATGGCGAGCCGCTCTGACGGCGACAGCAGGTCGGCGCCGCGCTTGGTCAGCGGCAGCAGCACGGTATAGACGATGCTCTGGTTGTTCTTGCGGCCATTGCCGTCCTCCGTGTGAGTCCGGGCGACGGCTTCGCTGAAGCAATGGTTATGCAAATTCAGAAGGCCAGGCAGCACGAAGCGGCCCGGTTTGTCGAACACCTGGGTGGCGGACGGGCGGCCGCGCGTGACGGCGGCGATCCGCTTGCCCTCCAGCAACACCCAACGATCGCGCAGCACCTCCTGCGCGCCGTCCTTGCGTGACAACACATAGCTGCCGAAGATCGCGATCGTGCTCATGCGGGTTTCACATTCCAGAACACGGCCGTGCCGTCGAGTATCCCGGTGATACCGGAACGGTAGGCGGTCGGTTGTTTATACTGGCCGATCGGGAAATAGGGAATTTCCTCGAACGACAAGGCCTGGATATCGCGGCAGATCCGCTGTTGCTCGGCAAGGCTGGCGGCTGCGAGCCACTGGCTTCGCAGCGCCCCCATCTTCTCGCTCTTGTACCAGCCGGCGACTTTACTGTCGCCGCGCAGGTTCGAATTGCCGGCCGGGTTCAGCCAATCGATGCCTTGCCAGTTGCCGACGCCCGCGCTCCAGCCGCCCTGGGCGACGGGATCCTTTTTCAACTGCCGCTGCAGCACCAGGCCGAAATCCAGCCCGGCATATTCGACGTTCATGCCGGCCTGCTGCAGCATGTCAGCGGCAACGTCGCCGAGTGGCTTCTGTGCCAGCGAGTTGGTGGGGACGAGCAGCACCACCTTCTCGCCATTGTAGCCGGCGGCTTTCAGATCGGCCTTGACCTTCGCCATGTCGCGCGGGCCGCGGAACGCGTTGAGGCCGACATCGTTTGCCATCGGCGTACCCGGCGCAAAGAAGCCGATCGGCGCGGATTGATAGGCGGGATCGTCACCCGCAACCGCCGTCATGAAGGCCGACTGGTCGATCGCGCCGAGCAGCGCCCGGCGGATCGCGGGATTGTCGAATGGCGGCTGCAGATGGTTGACCCGCATCATGCAGGTGTAGCCTCGCGGGTCGAGGATCCGCGTGGTGACGTTGGCGGTACGCTTCAGCACCGGCAGCAGATCGTGCGGCGTTGTTTCCTGCCAATCCTGCTCGCGCGTCTGCAGCGCCGCGACCCCCGTCGCCGCATCCGGCATCGTGGTCCAGACCACGCGGTCGTAGTGAACGATCTTGGGACCGGCGGTCCAATCCGGCTTGCCGTCCTGGCGCGGCTGATAGCGATCGAAACGGGCATAGACGTTGCGCGCGCCCTGCACGCGCTCGTCGGCCACGAAACGGAACGGACCGCTGCCGACCACCTCGGTCAGCGGTTTGAACGGATCCTGGCTCGCCAGCCGCTCGGGCATCATGAACGGCGCCTGGATCGCGGCCTTGCCGAGCGCTGCGGGCAAAAGGGGGAAAGGCCGGCTCAGCCGAAAGCGGATGGTGCGGTCGTCCGGCGCCGACAGTTCATCCGTCGCCGCCATCAGTTCGGCGCCGAATCCGTCGCGGGCCGCCCAGCGGCGAATGCTGGCGACGCAATCCCGCGCCAGCACGCGCTCGCCGTCATGCCACAGCAGGCCGTCGCGCAACGTGAGGTCCCACTGTCTATCGTCATTGGACACGACATGCCCGGACAGCATCTGCGGCGAAACCTCGAGCGCCGAATTCATGCCGTAGAGGGTGTCGTAGACCATGAATCCATGGTTTCGCGAGACCTGCGCCGTCGAGTAGATCGGATCGATGAAGGTCAGATCGATCACGGGGATGAAACGCAGCGTGGTCTGCGACTGCGCCCGCAGGATTCCCGGCAGCGACAACGCCGGCGCCGCGGCGGCGGCCTTTAGCAGGGAACGACGGGAAACGAGCATCGAGGACTCCAGGGATATTCCAATTAGCGGATATTCAACCGGGCGCGGGTCTCAGCGGCTGGCGACTTCGTGCGTGCTGAAATTCGCCGCGATCGCCTCGCCGGTGGTGATCCACAGATCGGGGCATGATTTGGCGTAGGTGAGAAACTCACGCAGCAGGCGAAGCCGCATCGGGCGGCCGCTGCATTGCGGGTGCAGCACGGTCGTCACCATCGCGCCCCAATCCCTGACCTCGTCCAGCTCATCCTTCCAGATCGAAAGCACATGCTCCTTGGGAAAGATCGGCCGCGGGCTGAACCGGGCGGACAGCCCGTGCATCCAGTCGTCGTAGCTCGCGGTCACCGGCAACTCGATCGTGCCCGGCGTGCCATCGCCAAGGCGATGGCGGTAGGGCCGCACATCGTCGCGAAACGAAGAGGTATAGACGATGCCGTGGCGCACCAGCGCCACGCGTAATTCTTCGGTAAATTCGCCGTATGGCGCCCGATAGCCGGTCGGCTTGACGCCAAGCCGGCGCTTCAGCGCCTCAAAGCCCCGCTCCAGTTCCTCCTCGATCCAGGGATCGCCCGGATCCGGCAGCAGATGGTGATAGCCGTGATGGCCGATCTCGTGGCCGGCCTTGAGAATCGCCTCGGCCATCGCAGGATGCGCATCCACCGACCAGCCGGTGATGAAGAACGTCGCCTTCACATCGAGCTGATCGAGCAGTTCCAGCAGCTTCGGCGTGCCGACACGCGCCTCGTAGCCGCCATAGCTCATCGTGATCAGGCGCTGGGCGTGAGCTGCATCCTTGCTGGTCCAGGCGCTCTCCGCATCCACGTCGAAGGAGAGGAACATCGCCGAGCTATAGGGTTTGGGCCAGGGATACTCCGGCGCCGGCGGCGCGGTGTTCGCCGGAACCAGCGGAATGCTCGCGAGTGCTTTACTGTCCTGCATTGATCGTCGCCTTTTCCACGCCGTAATCGGTCAATTTCCATTTCGTCAGCAATGCGCGGTAGGAGCCGTCGGCGATCAAGCCGTCGAGCGCCTCGACAAACGCCTGCTGCAGCACCGTCTCCTTCACGCCCAAGGCAAGTCCGGTGAACTGGACCGCGAAGACGTCACCGACCGGAACATAAGTCCCGGGCTCGAGGTCCATGATGTAGGGAAGCGTCTCGCCGCCCTGCACGGCCGCGTCGAGCCGCCCCTGCCTGAGCTGGGTCCGGGCATCGGCCGAGCCTTCCGTGCCGACGAACTTGACGGGATCGCTGCCGCAATTCGCATCGCTCCAGGCGGCGATGATTTTCGGGAACGACGTGCGCCGGCTGGCGCCGACCTTTTTTCCGCAGAACGCCTTGGTGTCCTTGAATTCGGCGGCGCGCGATTGCTGCACGAAGAATCTGGGCCCGTTGCGAAGGTAGTCGACAAAGGTCGCAGTATCCTGCCGGCTCGCCATGTCGGTCATCCCGGACAGGATCGCATCGACCCTCCCCGTCGCAATCGCGGGCATCATCTGGTCGAAGCTGGTTTCCTGCCAGACGATCTTGAGCCCGAGCTTGCGGCCCAGCGCCTCGCCAAGCTCGACATCGAACCCGGTCAGCGTGTTGGTCGCGGGATCCTTGAATTCCAGCGGCGGATAGTTCGGTACGATGGCGACCCTGATGCTGCCCTGCTTTGCGATTTCCGGAGGCAGTTCGACCGCCATGGCCGAGCTACCGGCGGCACAGAGCAACGCAGCTGCAAGAAAACGTTTGATCATCAAAATGTCCCCCATCAGATCACCGCGGAAAGAAACGATTTTGTGCGCAGCTCACGGGGCGCGCCGAGCACGTCGGCGGCGGGCCCGGATTCCACGATCGCGCCATGGTCCATATAGATGACGGTATCGGCAACCTCGCGCGCAAAGCCGAGTTCGTGCGTCACCACCATCATCGTCATGCCGCTGCGGGCAAGCTCCTTCATGACGGCGAGCACTTCGCCGACCAGTTCGGGATCGAGCGCGCTGGTCGGCTCGTCGAACAGCATCAGCATCGGCTTCATGGCAAGCGCGCGGGCGATCGCCACCCGCTGCTGCTGCCCGCCGGAAAGCTGTGAGGGATAGGCATCGGCCTTCGCCACGAGCCCGACGCGCCGCAGCAGCTCCATCGCCTCCGCCTGCACGTCCTCGCGGCTGCGGCCCTGCACCTGCACCGGGCCTTCGGTGATATTTTCGATCGCGGTCTTGTGCGGAAACAGGTTGAAGCGCTGAAACACCATGCCGGTCTTCAGGCGCTGGCGCGCAACCTGCCGCTCGGTGAGGCGGTGCAGTCGCCCGGCCGCTTGCCGCACGCCCAGCAACTCACCGTCGAGCCAGATGCCGCCGCTGTCGACCGGCGTCAGCTGGTTGATACAGCGCAGCAGCGTCGTCTTGCCCGATCCCGACGCGCCGATCAGGCACAGCACCTCGCCCGCCCGGACGTCCAGCGAGACCTTGTTCAGGGCCTGAAACTCCCCGAAATTCTTGCTGACGGAACGGATGGCGACGAGGGGCTGGGTCATCGGCTGATCTGCAAGCTTCCACGCGCGAAGCGGCGCTCGAGCAGCATCTGCAGCGGCGTCAGAACCGATACGACGAGCAGATACCATGAGCCGGCGACGATCAGGAGTTCGATCACCCGCGAATTCGCGTAATAGATGTTTTCGGCGGCGTGCAGCACCTCGGGATACTGAATGACGCTGGCCAGCGACGTCGCCTTCACCATGCCGATGAACTCGTTGCCGAGCGGCGGGATCACCACCCGCATCGCCTGCGGCAGAACGATCCGGCGCAGCGCGCGCAGCCGTCCCATGCCGATCGCCTGCGCGGCCTCATATTGTCCGACATCGACCGACAGCATGCCCGCCCGCATCACCTCGGACGTATAGGCGCCCTGATTGATGCCGAGGCCGAGCAGCGCTGACAGAAACGGCGTCATGACATCGACCGCCCGGGCCTCCCACAGTCCGGGAATACCGATGGTGGGAAACACCAGCGCGATGTTGAACCAGAGCAGCAGTTGCAGGATCAGCGGCGTGCCGCGGAACAGCCACGTATAGCCGGCCGCGACCGATTTGAGCACCGGATTGGGCGACAGCCGCATGATCGCGGCGACGACGCCCAGCACGATGCCAAGCGCCATCGCGAGCACCGCCATCGCCATGGTGTTGACGATGCCCTCGAGGATCGCCTTGGCGGTCAGGAAACGGCTGACATAGCTCCATTCGATCTGGCCGTTGACGAAGGCGCGGCCGATCGCGGCCAGCACGACGAGGATAGCCGCCGCGGCGAGCCAGCGCTGCCAATGCGCCCGGCGCGCGACCGTCATCTCGGAGATGTCGGGGAAGCCTCCGGCCAGCGCGGGCGCCGTTCTCATTGCGTCGCCGCATTCATCATCGGCTGGGCAACCGCATTCGCCCCCAATCCCCATTTGTCGAGCACGGCCTTGTACGAACCATCCTTCATCATCGCGGCGAGGTGCTCCGTCACCACCTCGCGCAGCGCCACATCGTCCTTCCGGAACATGATGCCCTGATAGCCGGTGGAGAACGGTTCACCGATGATGCGGTATTTCCCGGCCTCCTGTGCTTGCGCGTAGGGCAAGGTCTCGCTGCCTTGCACGGCGGCGTCGATGCGGCCCTGCTTGAGCTGGTTGCGGACATCGATGCTGTTCTCGCCCGGGACATATTGCACGGCGGGCTTGCCGGTGGCTTCGCAGTTCTGCTTGCTCCATTTCTCGATCTCGATCGGGAAGCTGGTGCTGCGCGTCGTCCCGACCTTCTTGCCGCAGAGGTCAATGGCGGTCTTCGCCGCATTGTCAGCCAGCACGAAGAACTGCGGACCGGTTGCCAGATAGTCGATGAAATCGGCGGTCTCGCGCCGCGAGGCGCGATCGGAAATACCGCTGATGATGAAATCGGCGCGCTTGGTCTGCAAGGAGGGAATGAGCTCGGCGAACGGCGTTTCGCTCCAGGCGATCTTGACGCCGAGCCGTTTCGCAAGCTCGTTCGCCAGATCGATATCGAGCCCGACCAGCTGGTTCGTCGCCGGATCGCGATATTCCATCGGCGCGTAGGTCGAATTGACCGTCAGCCGCAAGGTGCCCGCCTGCTTGATAGCGTCGGGCAATTCGGCGGCCTGCGCCGTCGTAATAGCAAGGAGAGTGGCGAAACCCACGGAGAACCAGAGGCGTGTCATATCAGCTCCTTCGGCTCGCGCCGCGACTGGACGCATCAAATTAAACCGCATCGAGCGTGGCCGGCTCGACGACGCCCGCGCGCTCCGTAATGACCAGGTATTGCTCCGGCCGCCGGTGCGCGGCGAAATTGAACATCTTGTCCTTGCCCTGGCGGCAGAGGTCGAGATCGAGGTCGGCAACGATGATCTCGTCCGCGAGTGTCTGCGCCTCTGCAACAATCCGGCCATTCGGATCGACGATGCAGGAGCCGCCGATCAGGCCGGAGCCGTCCTCGTTGCCCGCCTTGGCGACCGCGATCGCCCAGGTCGCATTCATGTAAGCGTTGGCCTGCGTCACCAACTTTGAATGGAAGGTGCGCAGCGCCGCATCTTCGGAGCCACCGCCGTTGGGATCGTAGGCCGCGGAGTTGTAGCCGATACACACCAGCTCGACGCCCTGCAGGCCCAGCACGCGCCAGGCCTCCGGCCAGCGGCGGTCGTTGCAGATCATCATGCCCATGATGGCGTGGCGCCAGTCGGAGCCGGCCCGAAAGGCGGGAAACCCGAGATCTCCATATTCGAAATAGCGCTTTTCGAGCTGCTGGTAGCGCGCGCCGGCCCGCGGCTCCACCGATCCTGGCAAGTGCACCTTGCGGTAACGGCCGAGAATTTCGCCGTCGCGATCGACCAGGACAGAGCAATTGAAGCGCTGACCGTTCGGCGTCAGTTCGGCGTAACCGACATAGAAGCCGATGCGCAGCGCCCGGGCGCGATCGAACAGCGGCTGCACGGCCGGATTCGGCATGCCGCGCTCGAAAAAATGCTCGAGCGCGTCGCCCTCGATCAGCCATCGCGGGAAGAAGGTCGTAAACGCCAGTTCGGGAAAAACCACCAGCGTTGCGCCATGCGCTGCCGCGGCCTCCAGCAATTCCAGCATCCGGCCAAGCGTATGCCGCCGCGAGTCCGCTTTCTGCGTCGGTCCCATCTGAGCGGCGGCGGCACGGAGAACGCGAACCAATATTGCCTCCAATGTGAGCGGATTGCTTACACAAGAGGCGGACAAAACCGCTCCCTCAGCGCACCGTTGCAGAGGTGATTACGCGCAAGCGCAGGGCTAAACGCAATCACTCGTGCTATGATATTTTGAGGCAGACAATAACCGGTGATTATATGAACCTGCGCCAATTGGAGATCCTGCGGGCGGTCATCCGCCATCGCACCACGGTCGCGGCGGCCGGCGAACTGGCGTTGTCGCAGCCGGCGATCAGCAACGCGCTGAAGGCGATGGAGGCGCAGGCGGGTTTCGCCCTGTTCGAGCGCGTCAACAACCGACTGTTCCCGACGTCGGAAGCGATGGCGCTCTACAAGGAAAGCGAAGCGATCTTCGCGCTCCACGCCAAGCTCGAAAATCGCGTGCGCGATCTGCGGGAGTGTCGCACCGGACTGCTATCGATCGTGGCGACGCCGCCGCTGGCCTACAGCATCATTCCGCATGCGCTGTCGGACTTCCTGCGCCGCCGTCAGCAGACCCGTGTCTTCTTCGACGTGCGGCGCTACGAAGGAATCATCGACGGCGTCACGAGCCGGGTCGCAGAACTCGGCTTCGCGCTCGGGCTGTCACATCACCCCGGCATCGCGCATGAGGTGGTTCACACCGGCGAAATGGTCTGCGTCCTGCCGCCGAACCATGCGCTGGCCGAACGGCCGGTCATCTCCGCCGCGGACCTCGTCGGCTTGCCCTTCATCGGGCTGGAGCGCGGCACGCGACTGGGCGAAGCCGTGCGCGAGAGTTTTGCGCAAGCCGGCGCGCCGTTCCAGCCGACCGTCGAGGTGCGATACTGCAATACGGCCTGCGTGCTGGCGGCCGCCGGCGTAGGCGCCGCGGTCGTCGACCCGTTTTCGCCGCGCCAGAGCGGCGGCCAGGGCCTTATCGTCCGGCCGTTCACGCCGAGGACGTTGGCCGTGGCCTATATGCTGTGGTCCGAGGCGGAGCCACTATCGCGCCTGGCCAAGGCGTTCCTGAATGAAGTCCGGCAGGCGAGCCGCTCGCTGAACGGAGATGCTTCGTGAACCGGCGCCTGTGTTGCAGATGTGGCGTATCACAGTGCGTCTGGCAGCTTATCCCTGAGCCGTTCTCATTCCGTTGGACAAGATCATCTGCAGCCTGGGATCGCTCACTGCGAAGAACGCGGCTTCTATTCGTGCCGTCAAGTCCGGCTGCAATAGCCATGCACCAACTGTTTTGGCGGCATCCTCGTGGCTCTCCAGGTAGGCAGAGTACAGATAAGTCTTATGCCGCTCCTCGAGCACGTCCTCGCGCAACGCGGCGATATGGATGGCCGCGGCCGGGTCCTCAGCAGCTGCCCAACTGTGCAAGAGCCGGTCGATATCGCCGCCTGCAGTCACGACCAGCGTTACGATGTTCTTGATATTGAAGGCTGGGCGATATCCAACGGGCGCCAGGTCGAGGCGGGTCAGGCCGTCGTTGAGGAATGCATCGAAGAAGCGGTCGATGCTCTCGACCTCCGCTCGCGGCCACTTGTTCCGGTAATCGGCCTGGCCAAGCCGGCGCAGGCAAATATCCAGTCCGATATGGTCAGGGTAGTCATGAGCGGCGATCAGCTCGAAATAACGCGGCAGGAAGTAGCGCAGCTCCCGGGCGACCCGATCATCGTCATAGTCATGCGCGGAGTTGGTGTACTCGGCCAGCAGATCGGCCGGGATCGACCGCAAGGGCGTCTTGACCAGCTGTCGTTCTTCCTCCTCGGTCATGCAACAACGGCAATGGCATGCGATGAGGTCATGGCCCAATCGATAGGCGCCGAAGACCCGGTAGGCTTCCTCGATGGCGACCGCTAATTCTGAAGGCATGCTACCAAGACGTTCGCTGATGAATTCACAGACCTAGCACAAATATTGGTTCAAGACTGTTATCCGCGAAACTCCGAGCCGGAGTACCGGTTGCTCGACGTGAGATTATAGTGCGCCGATGCGATCGGACGCCACCCGCTCCCGCGCCGAACCCTAGTCAAAATTCTGAAATTATGTCGTTGTCCTGACCCCGAGCGCCTCCGCCATTCTCACGAGATCGGCGACCGAGCGTGCGCCCATCTTCCTCATCATGATTCCGCGATGAATCTTGACGGTCACCTCGCTCACATCCAGGATCCCGGCGATTTGCTTGTTGAGCAGCCCGGATGTCACGAGCGAGAACATCTCACTTTGCCGGGGAGTCAGCGTCTCGAAGCGTCCGCGCAACTCGGCCAACGCGCGTTCGCTTTCGCGCTGACGGCGATCCTCCTCAAGCGCGCGCATGACGGCATCGAGCATGTCCTGATCGCGAAACGGCTTGGGCAGGAAGTCGACGGCGCCCGCTTTCATGGCCCGCACCGACATGGGAATATCGCCGTGTCCGGTCATAAAGACGATCGGTATGCGCACTCCCTGCTTGATCAGCGCGTCCTGAAAATCGAGGCCGCTGACGCCGGGTAGCCTGATGTCGAGAACGAGGCAACGCGGCATATCGGGCAGCTCGCCCTCGAGCAACTCAGCAGCGGAGCGGAAGACTTTCACCGCGATATCCATCGAGCGAAACAAGTAGGTCATCGCAACGCGCATCGACTCGTCGTCATCGACAACAATGACAACCTGTTGGGGCCTGGACACTTCTCTGGTCATGGTTCGTTCATCGCGGCTGGAATGGCCATGCGCCCCACTCCCTGACTTCGCAGTTTTTTCGTTGCTGTACATCGGGCTCAGCTCCGATCGCCTGCTCCTTGCGGTGGCAGTTCGAATTGAAACACGGCGCCCAGCCTAGCCGGATTTGGCATTGCCCACAAACGGCCGCCATGGGCCTCCACGATCGAACGGCAGATGGACAGTCCCATTCCCAGTCCGCTGGCTTTCGTGCTGAAGAACGCATTGAATAATGGCTCCGGATCGTTCGGAACGCCCGGGCCAGTGTCTTCGAAAGCAACCGCGGCGCTTCCGGTATCTTGGCGGAAGGACCGGATCACCAATATCCGCGCGCGATCCGTGACGTCCTGCATCGCCTCAATGGCATTGATCACCAGATTGATGATGACTTGCTGCAATTGTGTCCGGTCGACGACGACAGGAGGAATATCCTGAAGATCGAAGCGCAGAAAAATGTTCTTCGCATCCAGCTGGCGTCCGAGCAAGGACGCGACTTCCTCGATGACCTGATTGACCGACACAACGCTCTTCTCGGAATCCGCCTTGGTCATCAATCCGCGAACCCGCCGGATGACGTCCGCAGCACGGTTGCCGTCCTTGACGACCCACTCCACGGCGCCTCGAACGCTTTTCAGGTCGGGCACATCGCGATCCAGGAAACGCAGACATGCCTGACCATTTGCGACAATCGCTGCCAGTGGTTGATTCACCTCATGCGCAATCGTCGCGCTGATTTCGCCAAGGGTTGCAACACGGGTCGCATGAGCCAGAGCCGATTGCGCCGCGTAGAGTGCCTCCTGAGACTTTCTGACCTCCGTTACGTCCATCAGCGCACCAATCACCTCGCCACGGCCGGCTTCATAGGTAACCCGGCGGGCCACGATGTGCAGATACTTCAGACTATGGTCTGGCATCAGCAGCCGAATGTCGTAGTCCCACTCCTCCCCGCCTTCCAGCACGCGGTTGAGCTCGCCCACCATCTTCAAACGGTCGTCCGGATGGACACGCCGAAGGATCAGGTCGGATGTCACCTTGGTTCCAAGAGGCTGCTGCATGATGTGATAGGTCTCGTCAGACCAGAAGTGCGCGTCCATCTCGGTGTTCGATGCGAAGCTGCCCGTCTTGCTGAGCTTCTGGGCTTCGGCGAGATAGGCCTGGCTGCGTTGCAAGGCATTCTCGGCCTGCTTTCTATCCTCGATGTCCGTGTTGGTGCCGTACCATCCCGCCACCTCACCGGCCTCATCCCGCAGCGGCTCCGCGCGAAACAGAAACCAGCGATAGGCACCGTCCGCACGCCGCATGCGGGCCTCACGCTCGCCCGGTACTTTCGATTCAAGCATGCTGGTCCACGTCGCCTGCAATCCAGGAAGGTCGTCGGGATGGATCACGGACATCCATCGCCAGCCAAGCGCACTCTCCAGCGTGAAGCCGGCATAATCCAGCCACCGCTTGTTCAGATACTCGGCATAGCCATCCGGCTTCGTACGCCAGGCCAGGATCGGAATGTAATCGAGCGTCAGCCGCAGTTGCCGTTCAG
This sequence comes from Bradyrhizobium sp. LjRoot220, assembly GCF_964252915.1. Classification (NCBI taxonomy): domain Bacteria; kingdom Pseudomonadati; phylum Pseudomonadota; class Alphaproteobacteria; order Hyphomicrobiales; family Nitrobacteraceae; genus Bradyrhizobium; species Bradyrhizobium sp. LjRoot220. The sequence goes on along the minus strand of NZ_CAXUPS020000003.1, from coordinate 201,214 downwards.
CGACGGCGAGGCGCGCTTCACTATCGCGCAGGGCATTCTCTGCATTCTTCCGGTCCTCGATATTGAAGCCGATGGAGTACCATCTGATGATACGACCATTGTCGTCCCGCAGCGGGGTGCGCCGGATGCTGAACCATTGGTAGACACCGTCCGCGCGACGGATCGGCGCTTCGGCGATGAGCGGCTCACCGCTGGCCAACGAAGCCCGCCAGGCGGCCCGCTCCGGATCGTCCGGATGAAACAGGTCCGCGCCTTTGGCCGCCACGGCATCCTCGAGCGTCATGCCCGTATAGTCGGTCCACACGTCGTTGACGTAACTATGAACGCCGTCGGGCCGATAGGTAGAAATCATCGCGGGTATCGAGTCGATGGTAAGCTGAAGTTCACGCTGGATCTCGGCCAATCTCGCCTCGTTTGCACCGGACTTCGCCTTGGCCTCCTCCAGCGCACGCTTCGCGCGTCGTTCCGAATCGCAAATGTAGGACACGAGTAGCGCGGCGACGGCGAAGAACACGAGTTGTGGAATATCGCTCGACCGCACGGACAGCGAATGGATCGGCTCGAGAATGAAGTAGTCGAACACGAGCACGGTCAGCGCCGTGGCGAGAATGGCCGGCGCGATGCCTCGGCTCCATGCCACCAGTATGATGGCGCACAAGAACAAGGACGTCGATGGCGTAAAACCGGACAAGCGATGAAGTCCCAGTCCGCCGGCCAACGTAGCCGCGACCGCCAGCAAGGCAATCGCGCAATCGACGGCATGAATCCCGAAGGGCTTCCGTGAACGAACCAACGACATAGAGGGGCTCCGCTTCACTCCGTCCGCGACTGAGCTGTCGCGGTTCAGAGTGATCGTTTGACGTCGCCGACTGTATTAGCCTGCTGGAAGCACACGGCAAGATAGAACGGCGACGCCGACACGGGGCATCGAATCGCCCTCTCTTCAATTCTCCCTAGATGACGCTGACGACAACATCGACATTGCCGCGGATTGCTTTGGAATACGGACAGGTCTCGTGAGCGGCATCGACGAGCTTCTGTGCCACATCGCGCGCCAGTCCGGGCAGGCCGACATTTAACCGGGCCCGCAGGAAGTACGCGCCATCGGCCAGGCAGAGATCGACCTCCGCATCGATGGTCGTGTCCGACGGGATCGTTACCTTCTGCCGCTTCGCCGCCAGCCCGATGGCGCCCTGAAAGCAGGCCGACCAGCCGGCTGCGAACAGTTGCTCCGGGTTGGTGCCGACATCGGTACTGCCTGGCGCGGCAAATCGAATGTCAAGGCGCCCATCCGAACTGCGTGCGGTACCGTTTAGCCGGCCGCCCGACGTATGGGTCTTTGCGGTGTAGATCACGTTGTTGATGGAACCCATGAAGATCTCCTGTCTGCTGTTGGAATTACCTGGCGTAGCGGGTGAACACGTAATCGCGGGCTTTCAAGCGCGCCTCGTGACAGGCAAAGCACGTCTTGTGCTGTGCCTCATCCGCCGGCTTGCCGTCGATGAAGCGGCCAAATCCCCAGCCTCCGGTTGCCGGGTATTTCTTCGAATCCTTGACCATAATCTGGACCGTCGTAGCCGCTCCTGGAATCGAGGCGGGCTCGAAGTCCGGTGACTGGATATGTTTCCAGGCGAGCTTCGCCAGTATGGTACCGTCGGGAAATGGCAAGATCTGATCCCTGTAGGCCTTGATCGCGACAGCATTTCCGAGGACGGCACGCAGTTCGTTCAGCGGCTCAGCTTCCTGGGCCGGCGCGATCAGCTCCCACTGGCGATAGCCGGTCGGGATGTGCACCCCGAAGATCGGGGATGCATCACCAACCTCCGCCCTCCCCGAATCAGGCGAGCTCGTGATCAAAACCGACGCAGCAGCTGCCGCTGCGAGAACAGTTGCGGCGATTAATTTCATATCGAACTTTCCTGGTGTTTCGATGCATTACAAATGGCTGACGTCGACGATCGCGGACGCAAATGCCTGCGGAGCTTCCTGCGGCAGGTTGTGTCCAATGCCACCCTTGAGCTGCCGATGGAAATACTTGCCGGAGAATTTCCTGGCATAGGCGCTGGGCTCCAGATGAGGAGCGCCGTTGGCATCGCCTTCAAGCGTAATGGTCGGGACGGCGATCACCGGCGCCGCTGCGAGCTTGCTCTCAAGCGCATCATATTTTGCCTCGCCCTCTGCCAGTCCAAGACGCCAGCGATAGTTATGAATGCAGATGCTGACCTGGTCGGGATTGTCGAGCGCCGCGGCGCTGCGCGCGAATGTCGCGTCGTCGAATTGCCAGTTTGGCGACGCCAGCTGCCAGATCAATTTCGCAAACTCGCGACGGTATTTGTCGTAGCCGGCCCGGCCGCGTTCGGTCGTGAAATAGAACTCGTACCACCATCGCTTTTCATCCGCAGGCGGCAACGGCGCCTTGTCGGCCTCGCGGTCCTCGACATCGTAGCCACTGACCGAGACCAGCGCCTTGCAGCGCTCGGGCCACAAGGCGGCAACGATATTCGCCGCGCGCGCGCCCCAATCGAAACCGCCGAATACCGCTTTCTCGATCTTGAGGGCATCCATCAGAGCAATGACGTCGACCGCGAAAGCGGCCTGCTGGCCATTCCTCATCGTATCGCTGGCGAGAAACCGGGTCGCACCATATCCGCGCAGATACGGCACGATGACGCGAAAGCCCTTCGCGGCCAGGATAGGCGCAACATCCGCAAACGCGTGGATGTCGTACGGCCAGCCGTGGAGGAGAATGACCACCGGACCGTTGGCAGGGCCCACATCGACATAGGCGACATTCAACACGCCGGCATCGACCTGCCTTAGGGGCCCGAATGTGGCACCGGTTGCTTCTTTTCCACGCCGTGCATTCCCCGAAGCTTTGGCAGTTGCGGATCCCGGAAGGCCGAAGGAGGCCACGACAAGCGTCGTTGCTGCGCCTCCCAACAGCCGGCGACGGCGCCCGTCGATTTGATCAAACATGCGATTTTCTCCAAATTGATCCCGCCGCGCCATGCATACGGGACTGACACGAAGCGAACTCGGGAAGGCGTCCATTGGCTCCGGACCAAACGGACCTGCAGGGAGTTCGCGCTGGAGATGACAGGTGCCGCAAACCGCGTCGGCATCAAATCGTGCTGTTGGACCTTGGACTAACACCTTGGTGTTAGTCCGCGCTCTCAATCACTGGAGCAGTACGGGACAATCTACTTCCGCGCCCTTATCCACGCACATCGGCGGCGGGCATGCTGCCATGCCCCGCCGCAATCGGCATCCAGACCGGGGTACGCGCGACTGCGCTCGCCGAACCTAGTATTTGCTGACATCGATGACCGCGGAGGCAAATGCCTGCGGCGCTTCCTGCGGAAGATTGTGGCCGATCCCGCCTTTGATCAAACGATGCTGATACTTGCCTGAGAATTTCCTGGCATAGGCGGTGCTGTCGGGATGGGGCGCACCGTTGGCATCCCCTTCAAGGGTGATCGTCGGAACGGAAATGACCGGCGCTATAGCCAGCTTCTTTTCCAAATCGTCATACTTCGCCTCGCCTTCGGCCAGCCCGAGGCGCCATCGATAATTATGGATCGAGATGCTGACATGATCCGGGCTGTCGAGCGACGCAGCGCTTCGATCGAAGGTCGCATCATCGAACTGCCATTTCGGTGAGGCGATCTGCCAGATCAGCCTGGCAAAGTCGTGGCGAAATTTGTCGTATCCAGCCCTGCCTCGCTCGGTCGCAAAGTAATATTGGTACCACCATTGCAATTCCGCTTTCGGCGGCAGCGGCATCGTGTTTGCCTGCTGACTGCCGATGAGATAGCCGCTCACCGATACCATCGACTTGCAGCGGCCCGGCCATAGCGCGGCGACGACGTTCGCGGTCCGCGCCCCCCAGTCGAATCCGGCCAGATGCGCCTTCTCGATCTTGAGAGCGTCCATAAGGGCAATGACGTCGACACCGAGGGCAGCCTGCTGGCCATTGCGAAGTGCGTCGCTGGAAAGAAATCGTGTTGTGCCATAGCCGCGCAGATGCGGAACGATAACCCGAAATCCCTTTGCGGTCAGGATTGGCGCAATCTCGACGAATGCGTGGATGTCATAGGGCCAGCCATGCAACAGAATGACCACCGGACCGTCTGGCGGCCCCGCGTCGACATAACCGACATTGAGCACACCTGCATCGATCTGCCTGAGCGGACCAAATTGCGCCGCTGGCCCATTGCTCCTCGATGCATTGGCCGGTTTGGCCTGTGCCGCACCCAAGCCAAGCTGAGCAAACGCGAAGGTGGCGGCCGCTGCGCCGAGCAGGTGCCGCCGTTCCTCATTGAAATCGTTAGCCATCAGAACCTCTCCACATGCTTCCGTTGAACAATTGCTGTGGAATCCGCCTCCGTTCGCTCTCGGATGCTTTCCCAGCGCGGCGGTTCGAGCGAACCCGCCTGACCGGCATAAGCGCGCGTTTTCCACGACGTATCCGCGAGATGATCTTGGGAATGATCGCGAGGGCCTATCGTCTTCAAAGGCGGCGACCTACGACCAAGGTGTTAGCCGGCGATCCATCAGGCCACGGGAGCAACGCGCCGGGCTGTTTTGCTATTGCTATTGAAGTCGACCGGCTCAAGGGGCGCAATTCGGGCCGCACCACCGCCTGACGTGGAGACGGCGCTCCCTCAAGCTCAACAGCGATCAGTCTGGGCGAAAGACGACAGGGACTTACCGGGAAAATTTGGTAGCGAGAGAGGGACTCGAACCCCCGACCCCAGGATTATGATTCCCGTGCTCTAACCAGCTGAGCTACCTCGCCACGGTTCACCGTCACGGCTTTATATACCGCAGTCGCGAACGCGCGGCATATAAGGAGCCGGTCGGGGACCTGTCAAGCAAACCCGATCCGCTCGAAACGGCGCTATTTGGGCCGGATCGAGGGATCGCCGCCGGGGCTGCCGGGCGGCGGAATCACCGGGGTTTTGCTGCCATTCGGGGCCGGCGCGTGCATTTCGGGATCAATGCCGGCGGGCGGGCACAGCACGCCATCGGAGCGCGCCAGCCGCTCGCCAAGCGACTCGGCCCGCTGACCGGTGGTGGTGCCTTCCGGCGCCGATTGGCCGGATTGTGGCGCGGGCAGCATCGGCGCACAATTGGCGGACCGCGCGGTCGATGGCGGTGCGGTCGGTGCCGGGGGCGTGGTCGGACCCGGCGGGGCCTGCGCCACCGCCATGCCGGAGGCCGCCATCAGAACACACGACAAAAAGAGCGAGCGTTTTATTGCCATGCAGGGAAAACGGTCCGCGGCCGCGGAGGTTCCCGGGTGATTTCACGACTTGCGGAAGCGGATCAGTGAAAAATGCCCCATCGGCGGCATCGGCCGCCGCTCCGTCAGGCTGACGCCGCCATGTTTGGCCGCCCAATTGGTCAGGCGTTCCCACGGGAATTCCGGCCGCCAGCCGAGCCGCCGCGCCAGCGGTGCGAAGGCGAGTTCAAAGATGCGGCGCGGCCCGCTTTCGGCGCCGATGTGGTTGACCAGGATGAGTTCGCCGCCGGGTTTCAGCACGCGGATGAAATCATCCAGCGTCGCTTCCGGATCCGGCACCGCGGTGATGACATACTGCGCCACCACGGCATCGAAGAAGGAATCCTTGAACGCCAAATTCTTGGCGTCCATCACCGCGAGCGTTTCGACATTGGAAAGGCCGAGCGCGCGAACCCGCTGCTGCGCCCGGCGCAGCATCGGCTCTGAAATATCGACGCCGCATAATTTGGTGCTGCGCGAATAATCCGACAATGACAGTCCGGTGCCGACGCCGACGTCGAGAATGCGGCCGCCGATCTTGTCGGCTTCCGCGATCGTCGATTGACGGCCGTGCTCGAACACCTTGCCGAACACGAGATCGTAGACCGGCGCCCAGCGCCCATAAGCCTTTTCGACCCCATCGCGGTCGATGTCCGCAGTCATTGCCTCAAGCCCCCGCCCTCAAGCCCCAATTCTTACTAGCCGCGCATCACCTCGGCGAGCGGCGGTGAAGTTGCCGCCGGTGTCCCTGCCCTCGCCGCGGCGTTCCGCGCGGTGGCACTCCTGATAAATCCGCCGCCGAGCACGCGCGCCTGCCCCGCGGGCGCATCGTAAAACACGCAAGCCTGGCCCGGCGAAACGCCCTCTTCGCCGGCGACAAGCTCGACTTCATAGCCACCATCGACCGCGCGCAGCCACGCCGGCTGCGGCGGCCGCGTCGAGCGCACGCGCACGAACATCTCGATGCCTGCGCCGATCACCTGTTCGAGCGGACCATCGCCGATCCAGTTGACGTCGCGCAGCCGAATGCGATCCATCCGCAGCGCCTCGCGCGGTCCCACCACGACGCGGCGGCTGGCGGCATCGAGCTTGACGACATAGAGCGGCGCGGCTGCGGCGATGCCCAGTCCCTTGCGCTGGCCAACGGTGAAATGAACGATGCCCTGATGCTGGCCGATGACGTGGCCGTCGAGATCGACGATGTCGCCGGGCTCGATCGCGCCCGGCTTGAGGCGGCCGATGATGTCGGTGTAGCGTCCGGTCGGCACGAAGCAGATGTCCTGGCTGTCCTGCTTGTCGGCAACTTCGAGGCCAAAGCGCCGCGCCAGTTCGCGCGTTTCCGGTTTGGTCATGTCGCCGAGCGGAAAGCGCAGATAGTCGAGCTGCTCGCGCGTGGTCGCGAACAGGAAATAGCTCTGGTCGCGATCGGCATCGGCCGCACACACCAGCGCCCGCGATCCGCCGGCGAGGCGGCGCGAGGCGACATAGTGCCCGGTCGCGAGCGCGCTGGCGCCAAGCTCGCGCGCGGTCGCCAGCAGGTCGCGAAACTTGACCGAGCGGTTGCACTCGATGCACGGCACCGGGGTTTCGCCGAGCGCATAGCTGTCGGCGAAATTGTCGATCACCGACTCGCGAAAACGGCTTTCGTAATCCAGCACGTAATGCGGAATGCCGATCCGCTCGGCGACATTGCGGGCGTCGTGGATGTCACGGCCGGCGCAGCAGGCGCCCTTGCGATGGGTGGCCGCGCCGTGGTCGTAGAGCTGCAGCGTGATGCCGACCACGTCGTAGCCCTCGGACTTCAGCAAGGCAGCCGTCACCGACGAGTCGACGCCGCCGGACATGGCGACCACAATCCGGGTGTCCTGGGGGCGGCCTTCGAGGTCCAGACTGTTGGGCATGGCAGGTCAATCGTCTTCAATCGCGAGGGCAGCAGCGCCGCGCGGCCAGAGTTCAAAAAAGCCTTTTATATATAAGGCCTTATAGCGCGCCCGGCCGGATCGCGCCGGACCGGAAGCCGCTCTTTAATATAGGCCGTATTCCCGGGAGGCAATCAGCCGGGCAGGCCCTGGGCCGGTATTGAGACGGCAAATCTTGCCGCCGGGCAGAAAAGGGGGTTGGCCCGAGGCCGCTGCGGCCAACCCAACATTTATTTAAGTATTTGAAACTAAATGATATTTTTTGTAAATCTGGCGTGGCCCGGTCCTTGCTGAAGGGATAGCCAAGGTTTCAGCGCGAGGGTCACCCGTGGTTAGTGTCACGTCAGACGTATTGGCAAACGTGTCTTTTCAAGGCCCGCCGGCGAGGTCGGGGCGGCCGGAGTCCGACCAGATGGCCGGAAACGACAGCTTTGCCGCGCTGGTCGACAGCAATAAGGCCGCGGGCAATAGCGACAACCGCTCCCAGGACACCGCGCCGCGACGCGCCGACGATTCGCACAGCCTGGCGGACAACCGGGCGCGCGATAGCGCCGCCGCATCGGACAAAGCCGCTTCCGACAAGGCCGCGCGCAGCGACGCGCGCCAGGAGTCCAGCAACCGCGATGCCCGCGACAAGGCCGAGGCGGACGCCAAGACTGGCGCCCAGACGGACGCAAGCCGCCGCTCCAGGGCGAAATCGGATTCCGCCAAATCCGACACTTTCAAATCTGACACTTCCAATTCCGACATTTCGAAACCGGATGAGACCAAGGCCGAAGCAAAACCCGCTTCCGGCGAAAGCGCTGCGGCCAGCGATCAGACCGAAGCGAACCAGGATACGGCAGCCATCGTAACGGCCAACGCCGTTGCCACGGTGATTCCCGTCGCTGCCGCGACTGCGGAAGCCTCAAGTGCAAAGCCCGCAGCCGACACCGCGACGGCGCCGCTGGCCATCGCCGCGGCCGCCATTGCCGCCGCCGCCTCGCTCACCGGGGCAACCGCTCCGGCAACCCATGCCAGCGCAAATCCGGTCGCGACCGCTACCGCCGCCAAGGCGGAGGGCACAAAGCTCGATGCCCACACCGCAGCCAGCGTCGCCGTCACCACGCAAGCCACGTCTGCCGACACCACGGTCACATCAGCCATTGCATTGGCCGCTTCTGCAGTTGCCACGACTGCCGGCATGACGAAAACCGCAACGCAAGCCAAAACGCCGGTCGTTGCGAAGGAAGCCACTGCGACATCAGGCGAGCCCGACAAGGCTGCCGGCACTACGGCCGCTGCCGCGGCAGCACCCGGCAGCATCGTTCCCGCCGCCGCGCCCGCGGCGGAGGTCGCAGGCCAGCCGAAAGCCGAGAACGGCGTCATCGACGCCGCCAAGCCGGAAGTCGCAGGCAACGGCGCCCCGGCACCATCGGCCAATGCGGCCGCACACGCGCATTCGGTGACAGCCGACGCCGGCCAGACGCTGGCCAGCGCACCCAACAACGGCTTGCAGGCGACAAGCGCGATTCAGACGCAGCAGCCGGCGGCTTCCACCGCATCGGCTCCGGCTCCTCAGCTCAACGTCGCCGTGGCGACGAGCGCGGCGGTGCCGCTCAGCGGGCTTGCGATGGAAATCGCCGCATCGGCCAGGAGCGGCAAGAGCCGCTTTGAAATCCGACTCGATCCGGCCGAGCTTGGCCGCATCGACGTCCGCATCGATGTCGATCGCAACGGCCAGGTGACGTCGCATCTGACGGTGGAACGCCCCGAAACATTGTCGATGCTGCGTCAGGACGCCAACCAGCTCCAGCGCGCGCTCGACAATGCCGGACTTTCGACCGGCAACAGCGGGCTGCAGTTCAGCCTGCGCGATCAATCCTCGCAAGGCCAGAACGACGGCAACCAGTCCAATCCCAACGCCCATCGCCTGGTCGTCAGCGAAGAAGACAGCGTTCCGCCGGCGGTTGCCGGCCGCAACTACGGCCGCATGCTCGGAGCGAGCGGCGGCGTCGACATCAGGATCTAAAGGAGAGTGCCATGGCAGTCGATGCAACGATGCCGACGACAATCGTCTCGGCGCCCGGAACCGGAAAGTCGAGTTCCAGCAGTTCGACGAGTTCGACCACGTCGGCGGGACTCGCCGATAATTTCCAGACCTTTCTGACCCTGCTGACGACGCAGCTGCAGAACCAGAGCCCGCTCGATCCGCTCGACACCAACCAGTTCACCCAGCAGCTGGTGCAGTTCGCCGGCGTCGAGCAGCAGCTCAAATCCAACGAGCAGCTGAAGGCGCTGCTCGAAATCGAAAAGAGCGCCCAGGCGACTCAGGCGCTGGTCTATGTCGGCAACACGGTGGCGGTCGACGGCAGCAAGGCGCAGTTCGACAAATCCGCGACCTGGAATTTCAAGACCGACAAGGACACCTCCGCGGTGATCACGATCACCAACTCGGCGGGACAGACGGCCTACACCGGCAACTACACGCTGAAACAGGGCAATGCCAGTTTCGTCTGGGACGGCAGAGGCAATGACGGCGTGCAATGGCCGGCCGGCGCCTACACCCTGTCCGCCACCGGCAAGGACAGTTCGGGCAACAACGTGGCGATATCAACCGAAGTCCAGGGCATCGTGGATTCGGTCGATCTCAGCGCCTCCCCGCCGCTGCTTTCGATCGGCGGGCAAAACTACACGACCGACAAGATCAAGCGCGTGGTGCGGCCAACGACGAGTTCGACCTAGCGCGGCCTAGCGAACCGGCGATGACGCAGCGCATTCTCTCTCCGCGTCATTGCGAGCGCAGCGAAGCAATCCATCTATCCGCTTGCTGAGGCATGGATTGCTTCGCTGCGCTCGCAATGACGGAGGCAAGACTTCGAATTCACATTTCGCAACCCGGTTGCGAAATTACGCTTGCGTGGGAGGCGGCGCAGCAACGTCAGTAGGGCGGATTGGAGCCGAAGGCGTAATCCGCCGTCTCTGAAGGCGCGAGGATAATTCGGCATGAGATCCGCAATAGCGCATGTTAGAGTCGTGCTGTAGCCGACATGGCGGATTACGCCTTCGGCTCCAATCCGCCCTACGAGCTGTATTCGACGTCGCAACGCACGCTGTCGTTGGCTCAGCCAAGGGCACCCTTGCATCGGCGAAAATATCCGGCGCTGACTACATATGCGCGATATCGAAGGCCACAATGAGGGGGGACACCGAGGAGACTCGATACGCCTTTATCTTCGACGGCAAAATTCTCCCCTACACGATACCACCCCGTTTGGACCTCGGTTACGAGGTGGCTATCGCGCCAAACGATTGTTTGGTGCGTGGAATCTTCTACCCGCAGGCGAACACTTCGCAAGGTGCGGAAATCGTCGTGCTGAAGATTCTAAACAGGAGTCGATGCGAGCCGCAGTAGTCGGCAGGTTGGTCGTGCATCTGTAGTAGGGGGAACGCTAACGAAGGAAATAGACTGCACCCCGTAAGCCCGTAGCCTATAAGGCGGATTGAGCCGAAGGCGTAATCCGCCGCACCGATTATAACGCCAACGGTCAGTGCTACCCTACGCTCCATATCGAATGATGGTCGCGCTTGCGCACTTGGCGAGCGGAGACGTTCAGCGAACAGCGATGACCCGAGGGTGATTTGCCTGAATGGCGGATTACGCCTTCCACTTTCGCTTGTGGAGCTACCGCCGATGTCGTCGGCTCCAATCCGCCCTACCCAGCTCTCCCCGCCCCGCCTCCCCCAGACGCCCCGCCCCGCCCCCCAGTTCCCGTCAGTTTCAACGAGATTCGTATTGAACCCTTGGGCTTAGGCAAATTTTAAGTCGGCAGGCGTAGGTTGTTACCGTGAGTTCAGTGGTTGAGAGTTTGTGAGTACGCCATGACAGAACCCCATCGCCCGAGGGTAAAATACGTCATCGGGCCTGACGGTAGTCCATTAACTATTGCGGACCTGCCCGCGCCCGGCACCAAGCGGTGGGTGATCCGCCGCAAGGCCGAAGTCGTTGCCGCGGTTCGCGGCGGCCTGCTCTCCCTCGAGGAGGCTTGCAGCCGCTACACGCTGACGGTGGACGAGTTCCTGTCCTGGCAGTTCTCCATCGATCAGCACGGCCTGGCCGGCTTGCGGACCACCCGCATCCAGCAATACCGGCAATAAACCCGCCAAACCGGAAGACTTGATGAAAACCGGCTTCGTTTTGCGAAGCTGGTTTTTTTCATGCCGAACATATCTTCGCCGTCTTTAACGATCGTTAACCATATGGAAACCATCCCCTAGGCAATAATTGCCCAGTCGGTCCCAGGGTACGAATCCTGGCCGAATCCCTGGGGGCGGTTGGTGCAAAGTCTCGTTGCTTTCCTGAGAGGCCTCGGCGCGTCGCGGCTGATGGCGATGGTCGCGGTGACCGCAGCCCTGATCGGCTTCTTCGCGTTCGTCATCATGCGCGTCACGACGCCGCAGATGACCACCCTCTTCACCGATCTTACGGCCGAAGACTCCTCCAGCATCATCAAGGACCTGGAGCGCCAGGCGATCCCGTTCGAAATGCGCAACGAAGGCGCCGTGATCATGGTGCCGAAGGACAAGGTGACGCGGCTGCGGATGAAGCTGGCCGAGGGCGGCCTGCCCAAGGGCGGCGGCGTCGGCTACGAGATTTTCGACAAATCCGACGCGCTCGGCACCACGAGCTTCGTCCAGAACATCAATCATCTGCGCGCGCTGGAGGGCGAACTCTCCCGCACCATCCGCGCCATCGACCGCATCCAGGCCGCCCGGGTCCACCTGGTGCTGCCGGAACGGCCGCTGTTCTCGCGCGAAATCCCGGAGCCGTCGGCTTCCATCGTGGTCCGGGTGCGCGGCAGCCTCGAACCGCAGCAGATCCGCGCCATCCGCCACGTGGTCGCTTCCGCCGTCAACGGGCTGAAGCCGCAGCGGGTGTCGATCGTCGACGAGGGCGGCCGGCTCTTGGCCGACGGCGCCAGCGGCAACGCCGAGGGCGCCAGCGGCGACGAACGCCGCACCGCCTTCGAGAAACGGATGCGCAACGAGGTCGAGGCGATCGTCTCCTCGGTGGTCGGCCAGGGCCGCGCCCGCGTCCAGCTCACCGCCGATTTCGACTACAACAAGGTCACCCAGACCTCGGACAAGTTCGATCCGGAAGGGCGCGTGCTGCGCTCCAGCCAGTCCCGCGAGGAATCCTCGGCGACCGCCGGCGACACCGGCCAGGTCACGGTCAACAACGAACTGCCCGGCAACCAGGCCAACGCCGGCGTGCCGGCGCGCGACCAGAGCAAGAAGAGCGAAGAAACCAACAATTACGAGATTTCCCGCGTCACCAAGACCGAAGTCACCGAGGCCGGCCGGGTCAACCGGATCTCGGTCGCGGTGCTGGTCGACGGCGCCTACGCCAAGAACGAAAAAGGCGAGATGGTCTATCAGGACCGCAGCAAGGAACAGCTCGACCGCATCGCCACGCTGGTTCGCTCGGCGATCGGCTTCGACCAGAAGCGCGGCGACCAGGTCGAGGTCGTGAACCTCCGCTTTGCCGAAGCCCCGTCGGTGCCCCCGGTCGCCGAGCCGACCGGCCTGCTCGGCATGTTCCAGTTCACCAAGGATGACGTCATGTACGTCATCGAGCTCGGCGTCATGATGCTGCTCGGCCTCGTCGTGCTGTTCATGGTGATCCGCCCGCTGGTCAAGCGCATCCTGGCCGCCGAAGTCATTCCCGCGCTGACCGGCGCTGCCGCGGTGCCGGCGCTGACCGACGGCAGCGAAGGCGCGCCCGGCCAGGCCCTGATTCCGGCCGGCGGCGCCGCCGCATTGATCGACGTCGCCCAGGTTCAGGGCCAGGTCCACGCCCAGGCCGTGCACCGGGTCGGCGAACTCGCCGAACGAAATCCGAACGAGACCGCGTCCATTGTTCGTCAATGGCTCAGCGAAGGCGCGGAAGCGAGCTGACATGGCCGTACCTCAAACCACAAACGCCAACGACATCACCACCGTCATCTCGGCGCTGGCGAGCCGTCAGGCCGCGCGGCCGAAGGGCCAGAAGTTGAGCGGGCCGAAACGCGCCGCGATCCTGATGCTGGCGCTCGGCGAACAATACGGCGGCAAGGTCTGGGCGCTGCTCGACGACGACGAGGTGCGCGAATTGTCGATCCACATGTCGACGCTCGGCACCGTCGAGGCCGACGTGGTCGAAGACCTGCTGCTCGAATTCGTCTCGAGGATGTCGGCCTCCGGCGCCCTGATGGGCACCTTCGACGCCACCGAACGGCTGCTGCAACAATACCTGCCGAGCGAGCGCGTCACCGGCATCATGGACGAAATCCGCGGCCCCGCCGGCCGCAACATGTGGGAGAAGCTCTCCAACGTGCAGGAAGAGGTGCTCGCCAACTACCTCAAGAACGAATACCCGCAGACCATCGCCGTGGTGCTGTCGAAACTGAAGCCGGAACACGCCGCCCGCGTGCTGGCGATCCTGCCCGAGGATCTCGCGCTCGACGTGATCGGCCGCATGCTGAAGATGGAAGCGGTGCAGAAGGAAGTCATCGAGCGCGTCGAACAGACGCTGCGGACCGAATTCATGTCCAATTTGTCGCAGACCCGCCGCCGCGACGCCCACGAGGTGATGGCCGAAATCTTCAACAATTTCGACCGGCAGACCGAAACCCGCTTCATCACCTCGCTGGAAGAGGAAAACCGCGAATCCGCCGAGCGCATCAAGGCGCTGATGTTCACCTTCGACGACCTGATCAAGCTCGATACCGCCTCGGCGCAGACGCTGATGCGCAACATCGACAAGGACAAGCTCGGCATTGCGCTGAAGAGCGCCAATGAGGAGGTCCGCAGCTTCTTCCTCGGCAACATGTCGTCCCGCGCCGGCAAGATGCTGCTGGACGACATGGCCGCGATGGGACCGGTGCGGCTGCGCGACGTCGACGAGGCGCAGGCGCTGCTCGTCAACCTCGCCAAGGACATGGCCGCGAAGGGCGAAATCACCTTGACCAAGAACCGCGCCGACGACGAGCTGGTGTACTGATGGCCGCACCCGCAAAATTCCTGTTCGACATGGACTTCGGAGCGCCGGACAAGACGCGCGAGCGTCCCGCCACGCCAGCCGAGATCGCGCAGCAGATCGCCTCGGCCGAGGCCCGCGCCTATCGCGACGGCTACGAGGCCGCGCAGCGCGAGGCCAAGGCCGAAAGCGACCGCCGCGCCGCGCTGGCGCTGGAGGAGATCGGCATTTCGATCAAGGGCATCGCCTCGCGCTATAGCGGCATCGAGGCGCGGATGGAGACCGAAGCGGTCGATGTCGCGGTCGCGGTGGCCCGCAAGCTGTGCAGCGAATTGATTGCCGCCGAGCCACTCGGCGAGATCATGGCACTGGTCGGCGATTGCTTCTCGCACCTGGTTTCGACGCCGCACCTCGTGGTCCGCATCAACGACGCGCTGTACGAAGTCGCGCGCGAAAAGATCGAGCGGCAGGCCACGCAGAGCGGCTTCGAAGGCCGGCTGGTGATCCTGGCCGAGCCTGGCATCGCAACCGGCGACTGCCGGATCGAATGGGCCGACGGCGGCGTGGTGCTGGAGCGCGCGGCCATCGAAGCCAAGATCAACGAACTTGTCGGGCGCTACATGGCGTCCCGCGATCAGGCCGGAAGGCCATGAGGACTGAACCATGAGCGACACCGATACCCAGGTCCCGCTGCAAGACCTCAACGCCGCCGACCCGACGCCGGCCGACGACCTGGCCTACAATGACGACGAACAGGCCTCGCGCATCGCGGCCGATCTGGAGGCCGTGTTCGACGTGCCGGTGCAGGTCTCGGCGGTGCTCGGCCGCTCCAAGATGGACGTCGGCGAACTGTTGAAGCTCGGCCCCGGCACCGTGCTCGAACTCGACCGCCGGGTCGGCGAAGCGATCGATATCTACGTCAACAACCGGCTGGTGGCGCGCGGCGAAGTCGTGCTGGTGGAAGACAAGCTCGGCGTCACCATGACGGAAATCATCAAGGCGGAACGCAACTAAACAACGGCACGCGCATAAGCGGCGCGAACAGACGAACAGGAGACTATGATGCGGCTTCTCATCGTTGGCACATTGAAGGGCCAGCTCACGACGGCCACCAAGATCGCGATGGACAACGGCGCTTCGGTGACCCACGCCGAGACGATCGAACAGGCGATGGCGGTGCTGCGCGGCGGCAAGGGCGCCGACCTGATGCTGGTCGACGTCGCGCTCGATATCCGCGACCTGGTGATGCGGCTCGAAGCCGAGCACATCCATGTGCCGATCGTGGCCTGCGGCATCTCCAATGACGCCCGCGCCGCGGTCGCCGCGATCCACGCCGGCGCCAAGGAATACATCCCGCTGCCGCCCGATCCGGAACTGATCGCCGCCGTGCTCGCCGCCGTCGCCAACGATTCCCGCGACCTGATCTATCGCGACGAAGCGATGGGCAAGGTGGTCAAGCTGGCGCAGCAGATCGCCGGCTCCGACGCCTCTGTCATGATCACCGGCGAATCCGGTACCGGCAAGGAAGTGCTGGCGCGCTACGTTCACACCCGCTCGCAGCGCGCCAAGCGGCCGTTCATCTCGATCAACTGCGCGGCGATCCCCGAGCACCTCCTGGAATCCGAACTGTTCGGCCACGAGAAGGGCGCCTTCACCGGGGCCGTGGCGCGGCGCATCGGCAAATTCGAGGAAGCCACCGGCGGCACGCTGCTGCTCGACGAAATTTCCGAGATGGACGTGCGGCTGCAATCGAAACTGCTGCGCGCGATCCAGGAGCGCGTCATCGACCGCGTCGGTGGCACCAGGCCGGTCCCGGTCGATATCCGCATCATCGCGACCTCGAACCGCAATCTGGCCGATGCGGTGCGCGAAGGCACCTTCCGCGAGGATCTGCTGTTCCGGCTCAACGTCGTCAATCTGAAGATCCCGGCGCTGCGCGACCGGCCGGCGGATATCATCGAACTGGCGCATCACTTCGCCAAGAAATATTCCGATGCCAATGGCGTACCGCTGCGCCCGATCTCCGCCGAGGCGCGGCAGGTGCTGACCTCCAACCGCTGGCAGGGCAACGTCCGTGAGCTGGAAAATACCATGCACCGCTCGGTGCTGATGGCGCAGGGCGACGAGATCGGCGCCGATGCCATCCTGACCCCGGATGGCGACCGTCTCGACCTGGCCAAGACCGCGCCGGCCGTGGCGCACGCCACCTTCGCCGCCGAACAGGTCACGCGTGCGCTGGTCGGGCGCACGGTTGCCGACGTCGAGCGCGATCTGATCCTCGAAACTCTCAAGCACTGCCTCGGTAACCGCACCCACGCGGCCAACATCCTCGGCATTTCGATCCGCACGCTGCGCAACAAGCTGAACGAATATGCCGACGGCGGAATACCGGTCACGCCGGCAGGCTCCGGGGATTATCAGCGCTTTGCGACGGCGGGCTAGCGGCTGCGTTCCCCGGATGCTGCGCAGCGCGCCGCGTTAGCGGCGTGGAGCGCTTCTGATCCGGGGTCCTGCGTGGGTCCCGGCTCTGCGGAGCAGCGTACTGGACGATGCTTCGCATCGCCAGGAGGACGCTGCACCGCGTCCGGGACACGAAACATCACGAATAACTCGGCGCGTCCGGCTTACGGAAAATGTGAATGGGATCGCCGGGCTGCAGGTCGCGCCCGGTGAAGACAGCGTAGGCGTACAGTGCGAGGTACGCGATCGCGATCGCGCCGACGCCGTAAAATGCCCAAGTGGCGATCCGCTTCATCGCACTAATGTATCACGTTGATAACAATTGCGAAACTATCCCGCCGCCGCAACCTTCGCTGGCGCGACGCTCACCGCCAGTTTGCCATAGCGATCCCTGAAGGCCTCGGTGTCGATTTCCTCCAGCTGGATCGCGCCGCTCATGACGCCGGCCTTCCAGGCCTCATGCTCGGGATCATTCTGGAATTCCGGCATCACTTCCCTGGCGAACAATTCGAGCGAGTCGCAGATGTGCTCGTGGCTGTTCTTGCCGGCCTGGTTGAGCAGGATCACCTGATCGATGTGCGACGACCGAAACCGCCGCAGTTTCTTGCGGATGGTTTCCGGTGAGCCGATTAGGCCGCCGCGCAAGGCTGCCTCCTGCGCCTCCGGATTGTCGCGTTTCCATTTGTTGTACTCGTCCCACATGTTGACGGTGCCGGGGTCGGGGCGCTGCCGGTTCTGCGACGCGCCATAATAGCGCAGCGCGAACTGGAAGAAAGTGGCGCCGTCGGCGCGGGCGCGCGCCTCCTCGTCGGTTCTGGCGCACATGAAGAACGACACCAGCGCCATGTTCGGGTTGATCTCGTAGTCGGCGAGTTTCTTCAGCCGTTTGGTGATCGCGTTGTAATAGGCGTGCACCCAGGCATGCGCCGCCTCCGCGCTGACGAACTGAAAGCCCAGTGCGCCAAAGCCGTTCTCGCCGGCGCGTTCGATGGTCGGCAATTGCGAGCACGCCATCCACAGCGGCGGATGAGGCTTCTGGACCGGCTTCGGCACCACGTTGCGCAACGGAATGTCGAAATATTTGCCGTGATGCTCGGTGCCCACTTTGGTGAACATCGGAAAGATCGCGGCGACGGCCTCCTCAAACACCTCGCGCTTGGTTTCCATGTCGCGGCCGAACGGCGTCAGTTCGGTGATCGAGGCGCTCTCGCCCATGCCGAACTCGCAGCGTCCGTTGCTGAGCAGATCGAGCACCGCGACGCGCTCGGCGACGCGGGCGGGATGGTTGGTGGTGAGCTGGAAAATGCCGTGGCCGAGCCGAATCTTTTTGGTGCGCTGGGAGGCGGCGGCCAAGAACGATTCCGGCGACGGCGAATGCGAATATTCTTCCAGGAAATGATGTTCCACCACCCAGGCATGGTCATAGCCGAGGCGGTCGGCGGTCTCGAGCTGCGTCAGGGCGTTCTGATAGAGCCGCAGCTCATCGCCCTCTTGCCATGGGCGCGGCAGTTGCAGCTCGTAAAAGATGCCGAACTTCATGACGTCGCTCCCGATTGTTGTTTTGTTGCAGTGTATTCGCCACCAGGCCCGAGTCTAGCCTCGGCCGTGAAACTCCAATTCCGCGCCGCGGAAGCCGGCTTGCATGGAACGCGCGAATGATTAGTTTGAGTGTCCGTTGAGTCGCGGCCAATAGCTGGCCCGCTCGCCCCTTCCGAGACCCCATGACCACGTTTACGCCGCATCAGGATTCCGCGCTGAAGGCCGTTGCCGACTGGATGAAGGCAAAGCCCGGCAAGAACGGCACGCCGCCGGTATTCCGCCTGTTCGGCTATGCCGGAACCGGCAAGACCACGTTGGCGCGGCACATCGCTGACGGCGTCGACGGCGAGGTGAAATTCGCGGCCTTCACCGGCAAGGCCGCGCTGGTGATGCGCAACAAGGGTTGCGACAACGCTTCTACCATCCATTCGCTGATCTACCGCGCCCGCGAATCCGGCGTCGAACAGCCGAGTTTTGAACTGTGGGACGACGCGCCGGCCTCGAAGGCGAAACTGATCGTGATCGACGAATGTTCGATGGTCGATGCCGAGCTCGGCCGCGATCTGATGTCGTTCGACTGTCCGCTGCTGGTGCTCGGCGATCCCGCGCAATTGCCGCCGATCCAGGGCGGCGGATTCTTCACCGATTGCGAGCCCGATGCGATGCTGACCGAGGTGCATCGCCAGGCGCAGGACGATCCGATCGTGCGGATGTCGATGGATATCCGCGAGGGCCGCGAACTCGAAATCGGCCGCCATGGCGAGAGCGAAGTGGTGTCGCGCAACGAGCTCGACCCGGAGCGCGTGATGAGCGCCGACCAGGTGCTGGTCGGACGCAACAACACCCGCCGCGCCTACAACATGCGGGTGCGGCAGAAGCAGAACATCGAAGACCCGTTGCCGGTGGCCGGCGACAAGCTGGTCTGCCTGCGCAACAACCGCAAGAAAGGCCTGTTCAACGGCGGGCTGTGGCGGGTGAAATCGCGCGCGCAGTCGAAATCGAAGATCATCACGATGCGGCTGTCGCCCGATGAGGATTTCGGCCACAAGGTGACCAAGGTTTCGGTGCGCGGCGAATGTTTTGGCGGCGCCATCGAGACCATCCCGTGGGAACAGCGCAAGCCCTATGACGAGTTCGACTATGGCTACGTGCTGACCGTGCACAAGTCGCAGGGCTCGCAATGGGACGACGTGGTGCTGTTCGACGAAAGCTTTGCCTTCCAGGATAGCCGCGCCCGCTGGCTCTACACCGGCATCACGCGCGCCGCGAAGCGGCTGAGCGTGGTGGTTTAGACCCGCATATTCAGACCTCATCCCCGGATGAGCGCTTTGCGCTCACCGAGGGAGCGCGCATCTTGCACGCGTCTCGAAGGATGGCCACAGTACGGCCTCGTGGTTCGAGACGGCGCAAGCGCACCTCCTCACCATGAGGAGCGACTTATTTTTCCACCACGAAGTAAAAATCTTCCCTTCCCGGCGGCGAGCCGTAGGTGAAGGGTTGCTGCGCACGCTTGGTCATCGTCCAGACGTCGTCGCGGACGATATCGAACAGTTTTCGCACCTCGACTTTCGGCGTCCTGAGTTCACGCGCCAGCACGGTCGCGAACGGGCTGTTGACGGAATCGCCGTCGAGCGCGGTCTCGCCGTGCTTGGCGGCATAGACCACCATGAAGCCGGCCTCCGGCTCGATATTGGAAAAACCCTTGTTGACCAGTTTTAGCGCAATGGTCCGCTGCATGGTCTTCTGGAACGGATTGTCGCGGCAGGCATCGAGGATCACCAGACGAAGCTTGCGCGCGCCGGAAACCGCAGCGATCAATTGCTCGAGCGCCACGGCCTGCGTCTCCGCATCGCGGTCGGCGGCGAGTTTGGCGTCGGTCGGGATCAGATAGTTGACGCCGCCGATCTCCATGCCGTGGCCGGCATAATAGACCACCGCCCAATCGGCCTTTTCGGCCTGGGTGCCGAACTCGTGCAGGGCCGCGAAAAACTTGTCGCGGGTCAGGTCGGGCGCCAGCGTGACGGTCGCAAAGCCGAGCTCGCGAAGCGTCGACGCGATCAGTTTGGCGTCGCGCGCCGGATTGGCGAGCGGCTGCACATTCCTGTAGGCGCTGTTGCCGACGATCAGGGCGACCTTGCGCGGGCCTGACGGCACGGGCGCTGCGGTCTTTCCCGGAGCCGGTTTGGCCGCGGCGGATGGTGGCGGCGCCGTTCCCATCAGCACGGCGAGGCGTTCCCTGGCGAGACGGCGCGCAATCGCGGTATCGATCTCGTCGAACTTGGTCAGCGCCGCGCTGGCGGCGCGGTAGTCGGCACGCGCCGCAGCCTCGTCGCGGCGTTTTTCGAACAGCTGGCCGCGATAGGCGTGCGCACGGATGTAGTTCGGGTTGATCTTGAGCGCCGCGTCGTAATCCTTCAGCGCGGCGTCGAGGTCGCCCTTGGCCCGGTAGATATTGCCGCGGTTGGTCAGTGTGTAGATCGACGTCGGCGTCTTTGCCAGCGTCGCATTGCAATCCGCCAGCGCCTGATCGAATTTTCCCATCGCGGTATAGGTGATGCAGCGGTAGATCGCGACCTGCGGAGCTTCCGGGTCAAGCTTTTGTGCCTCGGCGAAATCGGCCAGCGCCGCTTCGTACTGTTGTCGATAGGTCTGCACCCGGGCGCGGTTGAAGAGATGGATATAGCGGCCGGTATTGTTGGCCGGCAGCTTGACCGAAGCATCGAATTCCGCGAAGGCGCGATCGAGGTCGCCCTTTCGCATGAAGATCAGGCCCCGATTGTTATAGGGGCTCGCATAATTCGGCCGCAGCTTCAGGCTCCGTTCGTAGTCAGCCAGTGCACGCTCGTCGTCGCCCTTGTAGCCATAGGCGAGGCCGCGTGCATTCAAATAGGCGGCGTTGTCGGATTCGACATCGAGCGCCGCGCTGAAAGCCGCGATCGCACCGTCATAGTCGCGCTTCTTCATCAGGGAATCGCCGCGAACCCAGAAGGCGCCGGCCCTGGGTTTGCCGGTGATCTTGTCGTCGGCAATGACGGTCTCGCAGGCTGCCAGCCTAGCTGCAGGTTCCGCCTGCTGGTTTCGGCAGGTATCGATATCGCCCGCCGCCCGCGCACTTACCGCGGCGGCGAGGGTGACGACGGCCAGGAGAATGGCGCGCAACATTGGCAGAACGCTCCGGCGCATTGTTTCTTGGTCGCCGCAGGCGACTGGCGGTTCATTGTGGGAAGGGACGCGAGGCCCGGTCAAGGGCGGCCAAACATCACGCTTTACGTGTCCCCTGAATCCTCCTCTA
Source organism: Bradyrhizobium sp. LjRoot220 (assembly GCF_964252915.1). Taxonomy (NCBI): domain Bacteria; kingdom Pseudomonadati; phylum Pseudomonadota; class Alphaproteobacteria; order Hyphomicrobiales; family Nitrobacteraceae; genus Bradyrhizobium; species Bradyrhizobium sp. LjRoot220. The sequence goes on along the minus strand of NZ_CAXUPS020000003.1, from coordinate 179,723 downwards.
AATCGTTGCGCCAGCGCGGGTTTATTCACGAAACCGTGTGGGCCGAGCCGTAACAAAATGAGCCCGGCCCCGTATCTCGGCGTATCGGAGGAGACTGCGCCGATTGCGAAACGCGGCTCCTGGCCTAAACTCCCTTCCAACAGCTCAAAGAGGAACCCATGTCCCCTCGCCACTACCGCCTTTCGCTGTGCGCCGCCGCGATCGGCGCGCTCGCCATTGCCGCGTTTACGGTCAGCCCTTCGCACGCCGCGGAAGAAGCCGTGATTATCCCCCCGCCTGCCGCCGACGTCGCGCCCGCCAGCGGCATGCAAACCGCCGTCCTTGCCGGCGGCTGCTTCTGGGGCGTCCAGGGCGTGTTCCAGCACACCGCGGGCGTGGTCAATGCCGTGTCCGGTTATGCCGGCGGCACCAAGGCCACCGCCAACTACAACCTGGTCTCGATGGGAACCACAAATCATGCCGAAGTGGTCGAGGTCAAATACGACCCGAAGAAAATCAGCTACGGCAAGATTTTGCAGATCTTCTTCTCGGTCGTGCACGACCCGACCCAGCTGAACCGCCAGGGCCCGGACACCGGCGCGCAATATCGCTCGGCGATCTTCACCACCAGCGACGAGCAGAAGAAGGTGGCGGAGGCCTATATCGCCCAGCTCAATGCCGCCAAGGTCTACAAGAAACCGATCGTGACCAAGGTCGGCCCGCTGGAGGCGTTCTATCCGGCGGAGGCCTATCACCAGGATTACATGACGCTGCACCCCAACCAGCCCTATATAGCCTTCAACGACATCCCGAAGGTCCATAACCTCAAGAAGGTCTTTGCGAGCGACTACCTCGATAAGCCGACGCTGGTGAGCAGTGCCAAGGCCACCAACTAAATTCGTCATTGCGAGGAGCAAAGCGACGAAGCAATCCATCTCTCCTCGTGTTGCGGCATGGATTGCTTCCGCCTTCGCTCGTTGAGCTACGGCGGACAAGTCGCTTCGCTCGCAATGACGATCAAATATGAAGGAGACTCCATGTCCGACACCAAGACCAAGGTAGAGAAGAGCGAAGCCGAGTGGCGCCGCGAGCTGACGCCGATGCAGTATGCGGTGCTGCGCGAAAAGGCGACCGAGCGGCCGTTCTCCGGCGAATACGAGCATGAGCACCGCAAGGGCACCTACATCTGCGCCGGCTGCGGGCAGACGCTGTTCGAGTCCGACGCCAAGTTCGATTCCGGCTGCGGCTGGCCGAGTTTTACTGCGCCCGCGGTAGAAAGCCATGTCGACGAGGAACGCGACATCAGCCACGGCATGATCCGGACTGAAGTTCTGTGCTCGAAATGCAACGGCCATCTCGGCCACGTCTTCGAGGACGGCCCCGGGCCCACCGGCCTGCGCTACTGCATCAACTCGGCCGCACTGAAGCTGCAGCCGAAGTAATTTGCTTCTCGTCATGCCCGGGCTCCCGGGCATCCAGGTCTATAGTGCCGCGAGCAAGAAAGACGTGGATGGCCGGGACATAGGCGAGCGGAAGCGACGCCGTCCTTTGGGACGGCTATGCCCGGCCATGACGGCGGACGAGGCTGGGCAGCTCACCGGCATATTTCTCTTTTCATTCGAACTCATCTCCGACCCCGTGCGACCAAGAGCTGGTCGCGCGGGGTTTTTCATTTTTCAACGGTGCTTCTCCCGGTTTGCCCGGCGCGCAAACAAGGAAGTTCAGATGCCACTATCCAAACGTCTGCTGGCCGGTCTTGGGCTTGCCACCCTCATCATGGAGAGCGTTGTGATCCAGCCTGCTTTTGCCGCCGACAAGGTCTCCCTGTTCAAGGTCATTACCGCCAAGGATGAAATCGTCATCGGCCTCGCCGAGGACGACCTGGCGCAGATCGACGGCAGGAACGCCGGCGGCATCGCCAAGATGCTGGTCGCCAAGGGCTCGATGAGCGTGTGGCGTTACGCCGTGCACAAATCCGCTTCGGGCGATCTCGAACAGGCGCCGCTGCACAGGATCGGCCTGCTCGCGTCGGACTCGCTGCGCGTCGAGCCCTATGCGACGCCGCTGAAGGTGCTGCCGATCGACGAGAGCAAGAAGTGACGCGCGCTTAGCGCGTCATCCCGGGGCGCGAAGCGAACCCGGGATCTCGAGATTCCGGGTCTGGTCCTTCGGACCATCCCGGAATGACAACACCCCTTTCGGCGGAGCGAGGACTCGCGGCCTGGAATGTGCTTTCATTCCGGGCCGCGGGGCGCTTTGCCGGGCGCCGGCCGCGTTTCGGGGGAGGCCGCCATGTCGCTTGGCACGATACTCATCATCATCCTGATTATTTTCCTGCTCGGCGGCTTCTCCGGCCGTTTTGGCGGCTATGGCTATGGCTATGGCCATTCCGGCATGGGGCTGGTCGGGGTGATCCTGATCGTGCTGCTCATCCTGGTGCTGCTGCGCAAACTTTAGGCCCCGTAGGCCATTGAAATAACAGGACTTATTTCTGGCCGAAACGGCCCCAAATAGCCGGTGCCGCGAGCCATGCGCGGATTCATCATCACCCCCGATCTGCACCATCAGGAGTCGCATTTCTGTCAAAGAAGCTTATATTGGGGGTCGAAATGACGTGCACGGCGCGCCGCCCGGGATAGCGGCCCACCGTCATCCAATCCACACTCGCTCGACGAACGAGCCAAAAAGATTGAGGTCACAAACCATGCGTCCATTCAGCTACGATACCGCCGCCGAACTGTTTCCTGCCGCGATCCGCAAGAAGAAGCGGGCGGGCTTTGCATATCGGCGTTTTGGCACCGCGGCCGAAGCGGTTCGCTTCGCGATCGAGGAATTGCCGGCGGACTCGCTGAACGGCGCGTATCTGCAGGTCGAGGAAGCACGCTTCGATCAGAGCGGCATCCGCACGCTCTATGAGAGCGAAGCCTTCCCGCTGACGCGCCGCCCCCGTGCGCCGGCCGCGACCGAAACCAACGCCGACGCCGCGTAAACATTCGCTTATCTGGGAAATGCCCTCGGACATTGTCCGGGGGCATATTTTTTCGCGTGTAGACTCCGTCATGCCCGGCCTTGTGCCGGGCATCCACGTCTTTGCTTCACTTCAGCAAGAAAGACGTGGATGGCCGGGACATAGGCGAGCGGAAGCGACGCCGTCCTTTGGACGGCTATGCCCCGGCCATGACGAAAAGACGAAGTCACGCATTAGCGCGGCTGCTTGTCGAGCCAGCGCTTGAGCATCCGCACGTTGCGGACGTTGGCACGGAACATGACGTCGAAGGCATCGCCCGCGACCGGCACCAGGCCGACCACGCCATCGAGCGCGACATTTGCCAGCATCCGCGTCGTGATGTGCCAGGGCGCGCCGAGCGCGCGCGCCTCGCGCACCAGCCACAGCGAGATCGCGGTCGTGATGATGTCGCCGACCACGGGGATCAACCCGATCAGGCCGTCGATGCCGTAGCGGATGTTGGTGCCCGGCACGATGAAGGCGACGTCGAGCAATTTCGACAGCGCTTCCAGCCGCGCCAACCGCTGCTCCCGCGTTAGATTGCCGAACGGGTTGGCGCTGGAATGTCCGAAGTCGATCCGAAAACCTTCGAACTGCCCACGCAGGCCCTCGTCGGGGATTTCCCGCCCCTCCTGGTCGATGACCGGCCCCTGGGCCTTCGCGCGGCCTGACGAAGGCCGCCCGGTGCGCTGCCGCTGGGGCGTATAGATATCGTCGTTTGACATGGTCATCAGATGGTAACGCGAACCGAGCCCGCAAGTTGCGTCAAATTATCGCTTTCCGCCTTCGCTCGTTGAGCTTCGGCCGGACAGGTCGTCGCACGACGCTTCGCCATTCCTGCGCGCGCATCAGCTCGGCGGGCCTCGCGAAAGCCTAGATCCTGGAGAGCGACACGATCAGCTCTTCCCTTCCCAATGCACGATGCGCCGCGCGAGATAGGCAATGCCCCGGTCGCTGATCAGACCGATGAGGCCGATCAGAATGATGCCGGCAAAAACATAGGTGGTGCGGAAGAAACTGCTCGCATCGAGAATCACAAATCCAAGCCCGCGATCGCCACCGAGAAGTTCGGAGGCCACGAGGATCGTCAGCGCCGTGCCCATGGAGATGCGAAGGCCGGTCATGATTTGCGGAAAGGCGGACGGCAGCACGACAAAGCGGAACGTCTGCCAGCGGCTGGCGCCCATCGATTGCGCCGCCCTGAGCGCGTCGAGCGCGCAGGAGCGTGAGCCGGCCTGCGAATTGACCATCATGATCAGGAACACCGAAAGGAAGATCAGCAAGATCTTCGACAGTTCGCCGATGCCGAACCACAGAATGAAAAGCGGAATGAGGCCGAGTGGCGGGATCGGCCGCACCAACTCGGACGGCACGATGAAAAGCGCGTCGATCGCCGGAACGCGGCCGCGCAGAAGTCCCAACGCAATACCGAGCACGGAGCCCGCCACGAACGCAATACCGACCCGCCAAAGGCTGGCACCGATATGCGTCCAGATTCCCACACCGGAATAACCGCGCTGAATCATGTCGAGGAAGCTGGTTGCGACCGCTCCCGGCGACGGCAGGATGGTCGGCGGTACGGCACCTTGCAGCGTAACGAAAGTCCAGAGCAGAAAGATCGTGAGCGGCGAGAGGATTGCCAGCGCCACATACTGCCGCCTTGCCTTGATCGCGGTGGAGTTCATGCGAAGCCCTCACGGCAAATGAAAATGGTCAATGGCGCATCTTCCGATAGATCATCTCGCGCAGACGAATGAACGCCGGATGCAAGCGGTTTTCGCCGCTGTCGCGCGGAGACGGCAAGTCGACCGCCAACTCGTCGAATGCACCGTCCTTCAGATCGGTGAGCAGAAAAATCCGGTCGCCGAGGAATACCGCCTCGTCGATGCTGTGGGTGACGAACAGGATGGTGCAGCCGGTGCGCTCGCGAATCCGCAGCACCTCCTCTTGCAGTACCTCCCGCGTCTGCACGTCGAGGGCGGAGAACGGTTCATCCATCAGCATGACTTTGGGTTTCGCGGCGAGCACGCGCGCAAGGCCGACTCGCTGCCGCATGCCGCCTGACAGCTGGTAGGGATAGGCGTTCTCGAAGCCTGAGAGCCCGACCAGCGCCGCCATCTCCTCCGCAACCTGCTGGCGCTCCGCCTTCGGGCGACCTGCGCAGCGCAGGCTGAACGAAATGTTGTCCGCGACGGTCATCCAGTTGAACAGCGCGGCAGCCTGAAATACGACGCCGCGATCCGGACCCGGGCCGGCGATGTCGCGGTTGTCGATGAACGCGACGCCCTCGGTTGGCTGGATAAATCCCGCTACCAAATTGAGTATCGTGGTCTTGCCGCACCCCGATGGTCCCAGCAGTGCGACAAGTTCACCGGGGCGAACGGCGAAGGAGACGTCGCGCATGATCGAGCGGCCGTCATACTCGAAGCCGACCCGCTCGAACTTGAGCATCGGCCTGGCCGAGGCGAGCGCGCCGGCTTCGTCCACAGTCAATTCCACGGACTTGTCAGGTACGATGCTCAAGACGCGGGCGCCCGGATTCATTTGAGGCCCGCAACGTAGGCCTGAACCGGCCTGGTATAAAGCAGTCCCGACCAGTCGGCGGGAGCGGCCTGGATACGCTTCTCCTCGACAAGGAAGGCCGCAATGCCCTGCAGATGCTTGCCGAGCCGCGAATTCGTCTCCTGGCCGGCAGGTCCGATGAAATCGGCGGTCAATATCTGCTCGAAGGTTGGATGGGCTGCACCCTGCCCCTCGATGAGTTTGTCGAACTGCTCCGAGGCCATGTCGATCCGCTTGGCTTCATACTGGCGCACCTCGGCGGGCTTGGCCTTGTAGTCCTTTTGAGCCTGGTCCCAGATCTTAAGGAAAAGCTGCAACGTCGCAGGGCTGCCGTCCGTGAACGCCTTCCGCGCGGCCCATACGCCACCGGTGATCATGCCGAGACTCTTCGTCGTCGCGATCGGCTTTGCCCCGGCGCGCTCGATGGCGCCGACGTTCGGCTCCCATACAAAGGCGGCATCGATCTGCCCGGCCACATAGGCCGGCGGCATGTTCGCCGGCGTGAGGTTGATGAGGGTGACGTCGGTTGCTTTGAGGCCGGCCTTCTCGAGCGCCCGCAGCAGGTGGTAATGGCTCGTCGATCCTGTGGCCACGCCGATGCGTTTGCCCTTGAGGTCGCTCAACTCCTTGATGCCCGCTGCGGGGTTCGCCGCAAGCCGCACGTTGGTTGCGTCGATCCGCTCCATGAACAGGATCTGGATCGGAAGACCGTTGGAATAGCCGGTGACCGCCGGAAATTCACCCATCCAGGCAAGATCAACCTCGCCTGCAGCTATTGCCGGAAGCATGGCCGGGCCGGCCGGAAACTGGGCGGTCTTCACATCGAGGCCATTTGCCTTGAACAGCCCGGAGCCCAACGCATAGGAAAGAATGACGTTGATCTCCCCGGTCTGGAAGCCGATCTTGATCGGCTTCAAATCCTGGGCCGATACGGCGTGAAGCGGCGCAAGGGCAAGGCTGGCAACAAACAACAGCGATCGAGCGAAGCGGATCATTGGCCGTCTCCTGAACAAAGAGGGGAATGGGTGTGGTCCGTCATGCGACTGGACCGATGAGGTCGAGAACCGTGAGGGCGAGAATTTTCGTCGCCGCGACCGACTTGCCGATGTGAATGTATTCGTTGACGGGCGGCCAACCGTCCTCGCCGGGACCGAAGGTGATGGCGGCACGCCCCCGCTCCGCGAACCGGATGGTGTCGTTGAAGGCGTTCTTGCGGTAGATCGCCGGCGCTTCGCCGTAAATCCGCTTGTAGGCGCGCCCGAGCGAGGCGGTGGGATTCATGTTCTCGTCCTGCTCCAGTGTGCCGTCGACGAACAGCGCGCCGGGATAAGGCCGCGCTGTCGCCTTGAGCTCCGGATCTCTGGCCGTCTCTGCATCGATCTGGGCCTGCACATCAGCCATCACGCTGTCAGGCGTCATGCCGGGCAGGATGCCGACGATTGCGATCACCGCACGGGCCACGTCGGGCGTGAACTGCATCTCCCGTTTGACGCCGCCCTGCACCCGGACCAGCGCCGTCATCGGCCGCGTACCACCCGCAATTCTCGCGGGCGTATGGCTGAACGTCATGGTCTCCAGCGCGGTGAGCAGCCGCGCCATCTTGGCGACGGCGTTGACCCCGGTGTCAGGGCGCCAAATGTGGGTTTTGACGCCGCTTGTTTCGATCTCGACGAGGAAGTTTCCGCCGTTGGCGACCGCAATGCCCATGCCCGATCGACCATCCGGTTTGGTCCAGCCGGTCGGCTCGCAGACAATGGTGTAGTCGGCATCGAGCCCACATTCGTCCAGCAGGAAGATCGAACCGTCGGGCCCGTTCTTCTCTTCATCGGCGGTGTAGACGCATTTGAGCGTACCGCGGAGCTTCACGCCGGCTTCGCGGATGGCGCGCGCCGCCAGCAGCGTGCACGCAAGATTGCCCCGCGTGTCGGATGTGCCTCGCGCGTAAAGCCTGTCACCATGGCGGGTCGGCCGGAACGGATGGCCGCCGGTCATCGTCCAGGCGTTCCAGTCGCCTGCCGGGTAGGTGTCGAGATGATCGTTGAGGATCAGGGACGGACCGCCGCCAGCGCCTTCGAGGATTCCAACGACGTTCGGCCGGCCCTCGCGCTTGGTCGGGAACGTGACCACAAACCCCATCTCCTGCAGCTTGCCCCCGATGAAGATTGCCGCGCCCTCTTCCCGCGCGGGGGCCTCGTCCGGATCGAGCGGGTTCTCGGCTTCCGGTTGGCCGGCCGGAACCAGTTCGCAGGTCAGATCGAGCCAGGCTTTTTCGGTGATGCGATCGAGCACCCGCCGCTCGATTTCGGAAAGGCCGTCCTGCTCCATCACATCTGCCGTCGTCTGCATGGCTCTCCCCTGGCTGCTTCACCAGATCTAAGAGCAAGGCATGTGCCAGCAGCGCCGATGCAACATGCGAGGCGCTGGGCGGACGGTAGCCCCCTCTGATTCCAGCATAAAATGCCTCCGGGGCACCACCGCGTCGCTCTGTCAGAAAATTTCCTACGGCGTTCCGATGCGGGGTCGCTGGGCAGCGGACACTTGCGGCTGACGTGGGACGCGCCGTCGCGGAAAAGCGATCTAGTCTTCGTCGGCGGACGCCGCCGCGGAAAGCAGATCGAGACGCTGGATCACGAGCATGCCCCGCTTCTGCCGAAGCACGCCCTCTTTCTGCATTCGGTTGAGGCTAATGGTGACCCATTGCCGCGTCGCACCGATCAGGTTTGCGATCTCGGCATGGGTGAAGGCGGCTGCGATCACGATGCCGCCGTCGCCGGCCTCTTCGTCAAAGCCATAGGTATTGGCGAGATGAAGCAGAACCTGCGCCAGACGTTGCGACAGCGAGCGCGTGCCTAGCATCTGCGCCAGCGAGGAATAGCAGCGCGCCTTGAAGCTGAGCGCCTCGATGATTTCGATCGCCAGATCCGGCACGTCGCGGGCCAGATCGCGCAGGCCCGCGCCCGGAAGATGCGTGACGGTACTGTTCTTCGCCGCGACGGCGGACCAGACGTGAACGCCGCCGTCAAAGATTTCCGGCCCGCCGACGAAGTTGCCCGGCAACCAGTAGGCCAGCGTGATCTCCTTCCCAGAAGGCGCGGTGTAGTAGCTGCGGACAAGGCCGCTCTCGATGATCACGATTCCGTCGTGCACATCGCCCTGAAGGAACAATATCTCGCCGCGCAGGTAGGATTGCTTCCTGCCATGGCGCTCGACCCGCTCGCGCGCCGCCGACGGCAGGCGGCCGATCAGACTCTGTTGGCGGGTGACCGCGCCGTCAGCCTCGGTCAGCAGAATACCGGCGGTCTTATCTCCGATATCTGACATTGCATCCCCTGGACCAAGGCATTCGTTCGCCCCAGCAACGTGCTTTGATCGGTATCCACGCGCCCCGGCAGATTACGTCGATGGCACCGGCGCCTGCTCGTCGGCATATCTGTGCGCCAGCCACGACGACAACACCGCAGGCACGCCACCGACCAGCCCGTAGAGAATGAACTGCATCACACCGGAGTCCGGACCGCGCGAGCCATAGAGCAGTTCGGTGACCGTGAAGCCGATCGCGCCAACGATGCACATCCGAAGCCACGGCGGGACGCGCCGCACGTGATACAGGATGTCATCGATGGCACCGATCATCAGCGCCGGCACGACGCCGAACAGATAGCTGTATTGCAGCGTCTTGGCGAAGGTGCCGAAGAATTTCCCGACCTCTCTCCAATCGGTCTGGGTCCAGTAGCCAGAGGCCACCGTGACCGCGAACAGCATCAGCAGGCCGCCGACGAACGGGCCGATAGCTCCGAAGATCAGATAGCGTTTCATGCAGGCCCTCCACCCTATTTATTCGACGAGGCGGCCGTTGTTGCAAGCAAATTACGCGCGGATGATGCCATCTTCTTGCAGACGAACAGGCACGATTATTCCGCCCCAAACGCAAAAGGCCTCCGAGCCGAAGCTGGAGGCCTTCGCTGTCACGAGGGGTACATCCGCCCTTGGTGACGACACCACCGAAGCGCAGCAAGTGCGCTATGAATTCGTCCCGGCAGTTTCGCGGGCCAGCCGTTCTGCCTTGAGCCGCTCGAAATTTGCGCGGAAAGCGTCATCCGCCTGCTTGCGCGCAACGAGCGCCTTTTCGGCATCCTCGCGCGCCCGCGCCTTCTTGGCCTCACGTTCTTCCTTCGTGGGCGGCAGCTTCTTTTGTACGTTCTCTTGGGTTTCGTAATCCATGACCAATCAACGTTGGATGACGTTGAAAGTTCCCTGATGCGCGCGCAGCGCGACGGCTTCCAGCACGCTCCGCCGCCCGCTACTCGCCCCAGGCGGCGAACGCCTCGTTGAACGCGCGCTCGCCCGGCGCGCCCTTTTCGATCGCGATGATGGCGCGGCGCTGGTTGACGTAGACCAGCGGCACGTCGAACCAGGAACGCTCCTTCAGGAGCTGCAGGTTGCGGGCGCGGTCGGCGTCGACGTTGGAGAGGCCGACCAGGAAGAAGCCGTCGGTGACCTTCACCGCGAGCCCCGCCAGCGGGGTGCCGCGCGCCTGCTCGTTGGATTTCATCAGGATGCCCGGCACGTTGCTGACGCCGCCGCCGGAGAAATCCTGCGGCAGGATGAAGGTGAGCTCCGCGGTGTGGCTGGCCGGCAGCGATGTGTCGGTGTTGCGGCGGAACGACATCGTCATCTTGAACTTGCGGTCGGGAATCTCGATGTCGGCGCGCACGGTGATGTCCGGCTTCTGGTTGCCGGTCGCCTTGATCGGTTCGATACGCCAGATCACCGAGCCGACATATTGCTTGCCCTTGGGATCGGACGGGTCCTCGTCATACAGCACGACGCGCTGCGCCACCGGCGCCAGTTGCTCCGACGACGGCTGGCCGACGCGATCGGGGATCTTCGGCTTGGACTGCGGCGCGGACGGATCCTTCGGCGCGTCGACGGCCGGCGAGGACTTGAACAAGCCGGAGACGATGGTCACCGCCGGCTTGCCCCACAGAATGCCGGCGCCGACCAAAATCAGCACGACGCCGATCGCGATCGCGCTTTTGAACGGAAACGCCGCGCCGACCCTGCGCGGCTTCTTCGGCTCGCGGTCGCGATCCTGCGACAGCCGCGAACGCGGCGGCGGCTGCATCGGCGGGGCCTGCGAATAGCGGTCGGCCTCCTCGACCGACTCGTCATAGGAGTACGGCGCTTCCGGATCGGCGCCGCGGTTCTCCATGCTCGGCTCGAGCCGGTCGAACTCCGGCGTCGGCGACGGCACGTTGGCATAGGTCTTTCGCGCCGAGCGGCTGGCCTGCGCCGCGGCGCGGCCAAGATCGTCGGCGTCGGCGGCGATGTCGCGGAAGCCGCGCATGCCCGGCGGCTGCGGCATCTGCGGCGCCGAATTATCGGGACCGCGGCGCGCCGCGCCTGATCGTTCACGGGTCGGCGGCAGCGCCGGTTCCGGCATCGGCAGCTGCGGCGGCCGTGGTGGCGGGGGCGGCGCATCGGGCCGCAGATTGCGCGGCGGGCGCTGCTGCTGGTCGCCGTCGCGCGGGGGCGACGGCGAGGCCGGACGTGGACGGGGAGCTGGCGCTGTTGCCGCGCCGGATTCCGGCGGGCGGGCATTGGCGCGGCGGAAGGCGTCGCCGCCACGCGCAGCCCCGGCCCCGCCGGGCCGCGAGGCGTCGCGGGCGCGCTGGGCGGCCTCGGACTCGACCTTGCGGACGGCCTCTTCCAGCGACAGCCGCTCGCGGGTGATTTCGGACTCGCTGAGCGGCGGCTGAACGCTGCGCAACTGCGCGATCAGCGCCGAGCGGGCCCGCTCATAGAGCGCACGACGGCTCTCGCCGGGAGCACTGGGGTCCAGTCCGGCAATGGCGCGGGCGATCAGCGGGTAGTAGTCAGCCATAACGACTCAACAATGCGGACTTATGGGTAACAACTCGTTAAGCCTCAAAGGGGTTTTGAACGAGAATAGTATCTTCGCGTTCGGGGCTGGTGGAAAGCAGGGCGATCGGACAGCCCACCAATTCCTCGACCCGGCGGACATATTTGATGGCCTGGGCCGGCAAATCTGCCCAGGAACGGGCATTGGCGGTCGGCTCCTTCCAGCCTTCGATCGTCTCGTAGACCGGCACCACCCGGGCCTGGGCGCCCTCGCCGGCCGGCAGATGGTCGATTTCCTTGCCGTCCAGCATGTAGCCGGTACAGACCTCGATCGAATCGAAGCCGTCGAGGATGTCGAGCTTGGTCAGCGCCAGCCCGGTGATGCCGCAGGTGCGGACAGTCTGTCGCACCAGCACGGCGTCGAACCAGCCGCAGCGGCGCGGGCGGCCGGTGTTGGTGCCGAACTCACGGCCGCGCTCGCCGATCTTGCGGCCGATCTCGTTGTCCTGTTCGGTCGGGAACGGGCCCTGCCCGACCCGGGTCGTATAGGCCTTGCAGATGCCGAGCACGTAGCCGACCGCGCTCGGGCCAAGGCCGGTGCCGGTCGCCGCCTGCGCCGCCACCGTGTTGGACGAGGTGACGTAGGGGTAGGTGCCGTGGTCGACGTCGAGCAGCGCGCCCTGCGCGCCCTCGAACAGGATGCGCTTGCCTTCGCGGCGCTTGATATCGAGCAGCCGCCACACCGTCTCGGCATAAGGCAACAATTGCGGCGCGACCGCGCTGAGTTCCTTCAGGATGGCGCCGCCGTCGAACTCTTCCAGGCCGAGGCCGCGGCGCAGCGCGTTGTGGTGCGCCAGCAGGCGGTCGATCTTGTGCGGCAGCGTGTCGAGATCGGCCAGATCCATCAGGCGGATGGCGCGGCGGCCGACCTTGTCTTCATAGGCCGGGCCGATGCCGCGGCGCGTCGTGCCGATCGCGGTGCCCGCATTAGTGGATTCCCGGAGCGCGTCGAGTTCGCGGTGCAAGGGCAGAATCAGCGTGACGTTTTCGGCAATCCGCAAATTCTCCGGGCTGATGGCGACGCCCTGGCCCTTCAGCCGGCCGACCTCGTCGAGGAAGGCCTGGGGATCGAACACCACGCCGTTGCCGATCACGGCGAGCTTCGAGGGCCGCAGCACGCCCGACGGCAGCAGCGCCAGCTTGTAGGTCTCGCCATTGATGACCAGCGTGTGGCCGGCATTGTGGCCGCCCTGGAAGCGCACGACGATATCGGCCTGCTCCGACAACCAGTCGACGATCTTGCCCTTCCCCTCGTCGCCCCATTGGGCGCCGACGACGACAACATTGGCCATTTCTAAGGGTTTCCCTGCGGCTCAAGTGGTTTCAGCATGACCTCCCCGGAAATTACTGCCCGACTTTCCGGATCATGCTTTAGCGTGCCCAGCCAAAATCACGGCCGGCGGCCGTTCGCATGCAAGGCAGCCCAACCGGATAAAGGAAGCAGCCCGTCTAGGCAAGCAAGAAGGCAGCTGTGGGGGTCGTCAAAAAGGAGGACAACCCATTGATATCCCCCAAAAATTTGTGGCGACGCGAAGGCGGCGAGATGAACACGGAGTAATCTGGCAAATGTCTAAAACCACCCAGGCGACCAAGGCGCTGGAAAAGCTCGGCGTGAAATTCACGCTGCACAGCTACGCCTATGATTCGGGCGCGGAAAGCATCGGCCTGCAGGCCGCCGAAGCGCTCGGCGTCGAGCCCTACCGGATGTTGAAGACGCTGATGGCCGAGGTCGACGGCAAGCCGGTTTGCGTCGTGGTGCCCTCGGATGCCGAAGTCAGCATGAAGAAGCTCGCGATCGCGTTCGGCGGCAAGGCCGCCAAGATGATGCGGCCGGCCGAGGCCGAACGCCTCACCGGCTATCATGTCGGCGGCATCTCGCCGTTCGGGCAGAAGAAGCGGGTGCCGGTCGCGATCGAAGCCGCGGCGCTCGGCCACGCGACCGTCTTCCTCAATGGCGGCCAGCGCGGGTTGCAGGTCGAACTCGATCCGGGCGAGGCGATGCAGGCGCTGGGCGCGATCGCGCCGGTGCTGGTGCTGTGAGGATTTGATCCACTCGTTCGTCATGCAAGGCAAGAGCGCGAAGCGCGTCTTCGCGCTAGACGTCCTTGCCGGAGCTTGCAAGAAGACGTGGATGGCCGGGACAAGCCCGGCCATGACTGAGATTGATTTTGCTCTACGACGCGGCGCGCAGTTTTGCTTCGGGGTCCGGCTGCGCGAAATCGCAGCGCTTCGCCACGATCAGGAACAGCAGGACCAGCGGCACCATCGATGCCAGCAGCACAGCGCTGGCGACCAGCGCCGCCGACGGCGTTCCCCAGGCGTCCTGCAGGCTTCCGGCGGCGGTCGGCCCGGCCGCCATCAGGACGTAGAAGCAGGTATAGAACAGGCCGAAGCCCACCGAGCGATCGGCCGGCTCGAGCACCCTGGCCGGCAGCGACATGATCGCGCCCGACATCGGACCGATGGAGATGCCGAAGACCATGCAGGAGATCGTTGGGTGGAAATCCAGCACAAAGAGCATCAGCGCCGCGGCGCCAATCAGGCCACAGACAATGATCGCGGTGATCGGCCGGTTAGCGCGGTGAACCAGATAACCGCCGGTTGGGATGGCAACAATCGTCAGCCAGATCGAGAGGCTGGTGAGTGACGCCGCAACCGTCGGCGAGGAGCCCTGCGCCACCATCAACGGCGGCCCATAGCTGAAGAACAGGACGCCGGCGAGATTCATCGCGCCCCAGATCGTGCCGGCGATCATGACGGGCAGCAGCGCTGCGCCCGGCAGGCTGCCGCGGCCCGCGGCCTCCGCCTGGACCGGCTGCGCGGCGTGCGGAATCATCGCGAAAGCGCAGAACGCCGCCGCCGAACAGACCGCGCCCGATACCATCACCCCGTGCCAGCCGAACGATTGCGCGATCAGGGCCTGGATCGGCAGCGCAATCATCGCGCCGAACGGCCAGCTCATCTGCAAGACCGACATCGCCAGCACGATCTCGCGGGCATCGAACCAGTCCGCCACCATTTTGGTCGCAACCAGACCCACGACCGTCCCGCCGATCCCGCCGATCGTGCGCGCCACCAGCGCAAAGGCGAGATCGCCGGAATAGCTCAGCGCCAGGCCGGAAACCGCCATCAGCACCAGACCGGCCAGTCCGAGGATCTTTTCGTTGAAGCGCCGACCAAGCAATCCGGTCGGAAACGCGACAAAGGCGCCGGGCAGCAAATAGGCGCCGAGCAGCATGCCGATTTCGACGTAGCCGATGCCAAGATCGGCCATCAGGAGATTGGCCGCCGATCCGATCGATTGAAACTGGAATCCGATGGCCGCGCGCGTCACGAACAACGCCGCAAGGATGATCCACCTGCGTCCCGTCATACTGCTGCTCCTGGGGATCAATCCGTCGATTTGCGGTTCACGCCAACGCTGAGCACGTTGGAGAATTCGGACAATTCGTCCTCGGAAATCTCATGCAGTGTCAAGCGTAATTGCATGATCGCGAGATCGACCAGATGGCCGGCAAAGGAGACGCCGCCGGCCACCAGCAGGTTGCGTTGTTCGACCAGCACCGGAAGCACATTACGCAAACGACGCGCACTCAACTCATCCATAGCGATGCCCTTTGAGAGGTCGCTGCGACGTCGCGACCAGCCATTGGCCGGTGGTGGCGACGTCGGCAAAAAGTTCGATCGCCCTTGTGGCGAGCACGTGGACGGCAGCGGCGTCGGTATTGGGCCGCGACCGGCTCACCGATGCATCGCTCAGGAAGGTGACGCGATGCTCCCTGCGCGCGGCATCCATCGCCGTCGCAAGGCAGGTTTCCTCGGCGACGAGACCGGCAATGGCGAAACTTCCGGCCTGCGCGACCACGCTCTCGAACAGCTGATTGCTGTAGCAGGACGGCTGCTGGCGCTCGAACACCATATCCGACCGCCGCGGCTCGAGACCGGAAATCCAGGCCGACTGGCTCGAGCATTCGAGCAGGCCCGGGCCATCGCCCCGACCCTCGGCCTGCCGCGTAAACGCGATCGGTATGGCGGACTCGCGCGCATGCCGGATCGCGGCCATGCAGTTGTTCAGCGACCGCTGGATGCCGGGCGCGTCGTCCCCGGCCAGTGCGGCGTAGTTTTTCTCCTGCAGGTCGACCATGATCAGCAGGCGGCCGCGCGATGCGCCGACATAGGTTCGCAGATCGATGACCGAACTCATTGGACGCCCGCCGCTTCGCAAGTTCCCCGGCTCGTGGATTTTTCGAGGATGCCCGGCCTGTCCCAGCGGCCCTCGGGACGAATGAGCACGAACGGATCGTCGTCGAGGCTGATACTTTGCGGATGCTTCTCGGTCTCGAGTTTGACCTCGACATAGTCAAAGTCGGAAAACACGAACTTGCGGCCCGGCGCGCGCTTGAACCCACGTTGCTCCCAGAAAGCGAGCAGCCGGGTCTGGGCGTGCGCGTACAACACGCGGTAGCCTTTCTTGCGGCACAGCTCGATGGCGGTGTCCACGATCTGGCCGGCCAGTCCGGCGTTGCGACTTTCGTTGCGGACGGCCAGTCGTTCGAACTTGGCGAACTCCGCAAAATAGCGGATCCGCATGCAGCCGACCGGCTCGCCATCCTTATGGCAGATCAGATGGGTGGCGGAGAAATCGTTGCCGTCGAATTCCTCTTCGAACGGGCAGCGCTGTTCGCCCATGTAGACCGCGCCGCGGATCGCAATGACGCGCGCCATCTCGTCCATCGAGCGGACGACCTCGACGGTGACCGGCTCGGGCGGCACGGCCTTGACCGGCGGCAGGTCCCTCGAGCGGTCGAACATCTGCAGATGCGGCGTGAACAGTTCCTGGTAGCGAGCGCCCGGCTGGAAGCCGAGCGGCTCCAGCACCCGCAGGCCGCCCTTGGTGATGGGACGCGAATAGAGGTTGACGCCCTGATAGAGCGGCGAGGAGATTTTCTGCAGCACCAGCGGGATCGCCGCCGCCAGCGTGCCCTTGGCATGGATCGCCCAGACATAGATGCCGGCCGGACGCTCCGATTGCCGCGCGACGTAGCACAGCTCGGGATCCCTGGTGTTGAGCCGCCCATCGAGCAGCCGGCGCATGCCCTCATGGGTCAACGGCAGCACCGCAAGAAAGCCCTCGCCCTCGGGATTGGTGATGTCGAAGCGATCGCTTCGCGCGATCGCCCAGAAAATATCGGGGTTGTGACGCGCCGCAGCGCAGAGGATTTCATTCGTGGTTAATCCCGGTATGTCGGCGCGAGCCCGGTCAACCAGCGCGCCGATGCCGGCGGCGCCGACGGTGAAAATCACCGTGCGTCTGGCCACTTGAAGATTGGTCATTCTCTCAAGAGAATGGGCGTTGGACCGGCTGGCGGCAGCGGCCCGGCCTGCGCGAGCGTGTTCCCGGGCGGACTTTCTGATCAGATCGATGTCGAGCGCGTTCATTGATCATCTCTTGATTGTGCAAACCTTGGATTTCTGCCAACAATAGAAATATTGTTCCCTTAAATTAGAAGGCGACAAACGAGGCGATTTGTATGCACTCAGGTGAGCGCAGGGGCGCGCACAATGGCGCGCATGTGCCGGGACGAATGGCGAACTGGGATCTGGTCCGGATCTTCCTGGCGGTCGCCCGAACCGGGAGTTTCCGGGCGGCGGCTGCGCAGCTGAAAATGTCCGCCAATTTCCTCAGCAAACGAATTTCAGTCCTGGAGAATACCTACAAGACGCCTCTGATGACCCGCCACGTCGACGGGATCAGGCTGACGCCGGAAGGCGAGGCGGTTCTGGACGCCGCCAAGCGGATGGAAGAGGCCTCATTCGGGCTCGACCGCGCGCTAAACCGGGGGACGCCGGCGCTCACCGGTGAGGTCCGGCTTGCGGTGACCGAGGGGCTCGGCACCTTCTGGCTGGCGCCCCGGCTGGTCGAATTCCAGCGGGTCTATTCCGGCCTGCTGGTCGATCTGAAATGCGAGATGCGATCGGCGGACGTGCTGCGGCTCGAAGCCGATGTCGCCGTGCAACTCGAGGAGCCCGGCAATCCCAACCTGAAGCGGGTGAAGATCGGCCGGCTTCACATCATGCCATTCGTCAGCCCGTCTTATGTCGAAATCTATGGCATGCCGACAGACCTGAACGACCTCCAGCAGAATCATCGCATGGTGATTCAGGACGCAGAACAGACCAAGGGCAAGGAGATGTACGAGCGACATGCCGTGCGCGAACAGCTCGGTTTTGTCGCGATGCGCAACAACGTCTCGAGCGCGCATGTCTGGGCGGTTTCCAAAGGCGCCGGCATCGGCTGGTTGCCGACCTACATAGCGGCGATCGCCGGGCCCCTGATTCCGCTCGACCTCGGCGTCAAGTTTCCGCTCGATATCTGGCTCACCTATCATCCCGATGCGAAGCGGATTCCGCGCGTCAAGCAATTGATCGACTGGACCATCCACGCGTTCGACGGCCGCAAATATCCGTGGTTTCGCGATGAGTTCGTCCATCCCAACGATTTGCAGAAAACCTACAAAGGTGAGCCGCTGGTGAATCTGTTCGCTGGCTTCATGAAAGAATCACGGTCAAAGACTGGCTGAGCGAGGCAATGAGCAAATCGACCGACGGGCAAATCGATCAACTGGTGAAGGCGCGATGGCTGGCGCTCGGGCTCTCGCAGGACGATCTTGCGGAAGTGCTCGGGGCTTCTGGCCAGCCGGCGCCGAAAACCGGCAATGGATCGGGTCGCGTCGATGTCGGCCGACTGATGCTGGTGGCGGACGCACTCGGCGTTTCCCACGATCTGTTCCGGGGCCTGTCGCCGGCGACCAGGCCGCAAAAGCCGGAATCCGGCAACGCCGATTCCGATACGATGCAGGCGCTGCTCGAACTGCGTTTGCTCCGCGTGTTCCGCGAACTGCAGGACAACAATACCAAGCGAATGCTGATCCAGCTGGCCGAGCAGATCGTCAAGCGGCAGGCCGCGGGTCCCGACGAAGCCGGCTAGCACTCCCGGAACCGCCGCGCGCTAACGCCCTCCGTGCATGGTCGCGATGCATCTGCCCCATTGATGAACATCTGAAATCGGTGTCTGTGACGCGGGCCGGGCGATCTCTCCGGCCCGGCTTAATCGCCGGGCGGGCCGCGGCGTCATGAACCGGGCCTTGTCTTTGCGAATGCCTGCCACCGAACCCGACGCGCCGGCGCGGCCAGCAAACTGGATCGCCAACCAGCCCTATCTCTTGCTCAGCATCACCGCGCTGTGCTGGGCCGGCAACGCCATCGTCGGCCGCCTCGCCGCCGGCCACATCGCGCCGGTGACGCTGTCGTTCCTGCGCTGGTCGCTCGCGTTCCTCGTTATTCTTCCGTTTGCCTGGAAACATCTGGTGCACGACTGGCCCGCGATCCGCGGTCGTCTCGGCATCATGATCTTTCTGTCGATCACCGGCATCGGCGCCTTCAACACCCTGCAATATTGGGCGCTCGAACACACCCAGGCGCTGAACACGCTGCTGCTGCAGTCGGCGGGGCCGCTGTTCGTCGCCAGCTGGTCGCTGATCCTGCTCGGCGTGCGCTTGACGTGGGCGCAAGCCGGCGGAATCGCGGTGTCGCTGGCCGGCGTGCTGGTCATCCTGCTGCACGGCGACCTCACCACACTCAGGAATATCGAGTTCAACAAAGGCGACCTCATCTTCACCGTAGCGCTGGCGATCTTCGGGCTCTATTCGGTGCTGTCGCTAAAGCGCCCCGCCATCCACGGCCTGTCGTTCGTCGCCTTCACCTTCGGCGCCGGCGCGGCCTGCCTGATTCCGCTGTTCATCTGGGAGCTGTCGACGCAACCGCTGATGCGGATCGACACCGCCAATCTGCTGACGCTGTTTTATGTGGCGCTGTTTCCCTCGACGCTGGCCTATCTCTGCTTCAATCGCGGCGTGCAGCTGATCGGCGCCAACCGCGCCGCCCCGTTCTTTCATGTGGTGCCGGTGTTCGGAACCGTGATGTCGATCGTGTTCCTCGGCGAACATCCGCAGCTGTTCCACTTCCTGGGATTCGCGCTGGTCCTGACCGGGGTATTTGTGGCGTCGCGAAAGCCGGCAACGAGCTAGCGCGTGTACTCACACATACGGGATGTCCGGTTTTCGGGGTCAAACAGACTTACGCAGGCAATTCCGACATGCCGCCGAATGACCCCTGAGCGGACATTCGCGTACCCGCTGACGGGCTATGTCTCCGCTACAGTCGGCCGTCAGCATGCCAGCGGGTCCAGACCACGTCAAACCAACTTGATTTGCTTTGCAAACACGCCGTTCCCGGGCGATTTGGCGTCCTCTCAACCAACGAGGGGGTATTCATGGCCAATCCTACACCGACGAATGCGGCGGCCGATCCGGAGCAGGTGGCTCCGAACCACTGGGACACGACACCCGAAAACCAGGCGCCGACCTTCCGCAATCAGAACCAGGTCTGGCCGGTGCGCGTGATCCGGCGCGGCGACGCGGTGCGGCCGCTCCCATCGCACGCCCGTTCGCTCGCAGGCCTGACCTTTGAGGTGGGCGGGGTGCGTGTCGGCCTCAGCGACTACATGGCCCGCCGCCGCACGGCCGGGCTCTTGATCCTGAAGCACGGCGAGATTGCGCTGGAGCGCTACGGCATGGGCAACGGCCCGGAGAGCCGGTGGGCCAGCATGTCGACCGCGAAGTCGATCACCGCGACGCTGGTCGGGGCTGCGCTCCACGAGGGCGCGATCGGCGGCCTTGACGACGCTTGCGAGCAATACCTGCCGCGGCTGCGCGGCTCGGCTTACGAGGGCGTCACGATTCGCAATCTCCTGCGGATGTGCTCCGGCGTGGCCTGGCGCGAGGAAGACGATGCAGACGGACGCTCAGAGGACTATCGCCTCGGCAAGGTCATGGAGGGCCGGCGGCCAGGCTCCGTCCTCGACCTGCTGCACGAACTGCCGCGTGCTCATCCGCAGGGCGCCGTCTTCAACTATTCGACCGGCGAGAGCTGCCTGATCGGCGCGCTGGTCGTGGCCGCTACGGGCCGGCCCCTGGCCGACTACTGCGCTGAGAAGATCTGGCGACCTGCCGGCATGGAGGCCGACGGGTATTGGCAACTCGAATCCGAGGACGGCCTGGAGCTGGGCGGGCTTGGCGTCAGTGCGCGCCTGCGCGACTTCGGCCGCTTCGGCCAGCTGGTGCTGGAGGACGGCGAAGCGTTCAGTGGCCGACGGGTGCTGCCGCCCGGCTGGCGCGATCTCGCCGGACAGCCCGACAGCGCGCCCACCGCCTTCGGTCGGCTCATGCCCGGTTCACCGGCGGGATACGGCTATCACTGGTGGGCGGTGCCGCCCTTGCCGGGCAGCGTCAACAACGGTGCCTTTGCGGCGAATGGCGCCTATGGCCAGTTCATCTTCGTCGATCCGACCGAGCAGGTGGTCATTGCACTTCAGAGCGCGTGGCGTCAGCCTTACGACAGCGACGCCGCGGTCGAAAACATCGCGATGATCAGAGCCGCGGTGAGCGCGCTGCGAACGGAGCCGGCGTCGTAGGCCCCGGAGCGGTGAGCCGCCAAAACGGACCTGCCGGGTCGGTCCGGTCATGATCGCACGCACCAGCATCGTCAGCTGGCGCGTATGCAGTGGTTCCACTCAAGCGGAAACTGGTGCTGCCCGATGGCAAAGAGTTGCTACGCGAGTTCAAGGCTGGCGACGTGATGTGGTCGGATGCGCGGCGGAGAAACGCCCACCCAAGTCATCATGATCGAGATGACGTAGCTGCGCAGACAAGCGGACGCTCAAATATCCGTAAGGGCCGCAAACGCATCCCGCAGCAGGGATCCAGATGTTCGAAAATGACCCAGGCCGCCGTTAACGAAAGAGCGGAGCGTGTCCGCTCTGCCCATTTTTTATGTTGGCGATAAGAGCTCGGCGTTAACCACAGCTAACGGTTCCAGTCTGAGCGAAATCGCTTCGAAGTTTCTTAAATTTTGCTGGGTACTTCTTCCGGGCATGGTGACCTGGGGAAAGCTATGAGTAAGCGGGCCAAACGAGGCAAGGCAGAGACGCTCGCACTACCAATGGTCGGGAGAGTTGCCATTGGCGCCGTGGCGGTCGCCGCATTGGGGTACAGTTTGCTGTCTCGCCCGACGAGCGTGCAGCCGATACGAAAGCCGTCCGCGCACCAGGCCTTGGCGTCGTCAACTCCGGTTTACGTGGCAACGCCAGTTCATGCATCAGCGCCGGCTCCGGCCCCGGCCCCGGCCCCGGCTCCGCCGCCTCTGGTCGAACCGCCAAAAGCCGCTGACGGTCCCGGAGCATTTGTTCGGCAGGTGGTTGACTACGCCAGCCACCAGATGCCGGGCACCGTGATCATCGATGCCAAAAACACGTTCCTTTATTTCGTTCTGAACGACACGCAAGCAATACGCTACGGCATCGGCGTTGGCCGCGAAGGTTTCACATGGTCCGGCGAACAGACGGTGGCCCGCAAGACGGAATGGCCGGATTGGCGTCCGCCTGCAGATATGCTTGAGCGTCAGCCTTACCTGCCGCGGTTTATGGCAGGCGGTCCCGGCAACCCGCTCGGCGCTCGGGCGATGTATCTCGGCGAGACCGAATATAGAATTCACGGCACCAACAAGCCCGATACGATCGGGAAGCGGGTTTCATCCGGCTGTATCCGGCTGACCAATGAGGACGTCGTGGACCTTTATGAGCGGGTGAAAGTCGGAGCGAAAGTGATCGTGCTTCCGGCAGCCGCTGCCCGTCGCCCATCCCAGGGAGCGCCACCCGACGCCGCTTTCCGATCGCCGAACCCGGCATTGCCGTCGAACCGGCCTTCGGCAACTAACGCGCAGGCATCTGGACCGAAGATCGCCGAGGTCCAGTAACTCAGAGCGTGCTCGGTCTGCAACCTTCGGTCGCCGCTTTAAGGTCAGCAGTGACTTAGCCGACGCGCTTTGACGAGCTGACCATGTCCGCTCCGAGGGTAAAGCGGACATGGCATGCCTTCGTAGGTTGACCGCATTTTCGAGGGCACGCCCCGGGATCGCCTCGGTGACTTGCAGCGGCAAATCCGCTATCTGTTGACCTGCTTCGCAGGATTTCGCTGATGGCGCGCGCCAGCAATCTGATGATCGGGACCTTGACCCTGGCGTTGATCGCCGGGTCGCTCGGCTCGTTCCTTGGCTACCAGAAATTCGCCGGCAATAAGCAGAAGACGCCGTTCCGGGTGATTTTCGAGGGCCCCGCCTCCGGCCTGCGCAACGGCGGCAGCGTGAATTTCGCCGGGGTCCGGGTCGGCGAAGTGGTGTCGATGAAACTGGACAATCCGCGCCGCGTCGTCGTGATGACCATGATCGACGGCAACACCCCGGTGCGCAGGGATACCCAGGTCGGCCTTGAATTCCAGGGCCTCACCGGCATCGCGGCCGTCTCCTTTGTCGGCGGCACGGTCGATCCGCCGCCTCTCGGGCCCGACGGGATTCCCGAACTCACGGCGGATCTGGAAGGCACGCTCGACATGCAGGAACGGATCCGCGTGACGCTGCGCAACGTCGACAAGATCATCGCCGACAATGAGGTCGCGGTAAAGGATACGCTGCGCAACTTCGAAACGTTCACGGCCTCGCTGACCGGCAACGGCGAGCGGATCGCCAGCATCATCAGCACCGCCGATGCAGGCATCAGTTCCGTCGACAGCGCGCTGGACAAGACCACGGATTTCCTCGGCGGCCTCGGCAGCGACAAATATGGCGGTGAATTGCTGCCGACCGTGATCTCGATGCGCGAACTGATCGTGAGTTTCGACAAGAAGTCCGACACGGCGCTGAAAGAAGCCCGGAAAATGCTGATCGATCTCAGCCAGTCCATCAACACCAGCAAGTTTGCCGCGCCCCCCGCCAGACGATAGGGTATTGCCCGATAATAACCAAGAACAGGGAATGCCGTGCTCGACAAGACCGTGACCGCCCCGCCCGCAACGGTGACCCGCGCCGAGAGTGCGGTTCCGCGCCACCTGAAACGCTATCTCACGCTCGATGATTTCGAAGCGACGGCGCGGCGGCGGATTCCGAAATTTCTCTACGGCTATATTTCGGGCGGCGCCGAGACCGATGCCGCGGTGCGCGACAACCGCAAGGCCTTCGACGAATATGGTTTCGTGCCGCGGGTGCTCAACGACGTCTCCGGCCGCGACCAGACCACGACGCTGTTCGGCAAGACCTACGCCTCGCCGTTCGGCATTCCGCCGATGGGTTCTTCCGCGCTGTGCGCCTATCGCGGCGATATTGTGCTGGCGCAAGCTGCTGCGGCCGAAAACGTGCCGATGATCCTGAGCGCTTCCTCGCTAATCACGCTGGAGGACGTGCGCCGCGCGAATCCGGCCGCCTGGTACCAGGCCTATCTGGCCGGCCTGCCCGCGCGCATCGAGCCGCTGGTCGACCGGGTGGCCGCGGCCGGCTACGACACCTTCGTCGTCACCGCCGACGTGCCGGTGCCGCCCAACCGCGAGAACAACATCCGCAACGGCTTTCAGGTGCCGCTGGCGATCACGCCGCAGGTCTTCTGGGACACGGTGACGCATCCGCACTGGCTGTTCGGCACGTGGCTGCGCACCGTGAAGAACCACGGCATGCCGCATTTCGAGAACATGGACGCGCAGCGCGGCCCGCCGGTGCTGGCGAAAAATTTGATGCGCAACATCGGCGCCCGCGACCAGTTGGCCTGGAAGCATGTCGAACTGATCCGCAAGCGCTGGAAGGGCAAGCTCGTCGTCAAGGGGCTGGTTTCGCCCGCCGACGCCCGCATCGCGCGCGAGAGCGGCGTCGATGGCGTGATGCTCTCCAACCATGGCGGCCGCCAGCTCGACTACACGATGTCCGCCCTGCGCACGCTGCCGGAGATCGCGGCCGAGGCGAAAGGCATGACCATCATGGTCGACGGCGGCATCCGCCGCGGCACCGACGTGATCAAGGCACTTGCGCTCGGCGCCCATTTCGTCTGGGTCGGCCGTCCCTTCCTCTACGCGGCCATCGCCGGCGGCGAGGCCGGCGTGCAGCGCGCCATCAGCCTGCTCCATGCCGAGATCGACCGCGACCTCGCGCTGCTCGGCATTCGCAATATCGCCGAGATCACGCCGGATCTAGTGCGAAAGTTTTGACGCGGGATAGCAGGATTTGACGCCCTCGCCTTGACGATCCCCCGTAACTCGGAAAACCTGTCCCCAGGGGACTGATTTCAGCAGCCGATTTTCAGCACGGCCAGATCAGCCACGGCCAGAATCGACAGGCCTTTTCGGACAGGGCGACCGTTGCCAGAAGTGGTACGTCTATTGCTTCCGGTCAGTATGCGCGTGAGGGGAAGAACACACGATGATCCGCCTGTTTCTCGATCGGCTCTACCTTTTCTCCGGCTACCTCGCCGGCGTTTTCCTGATCGCGATTTTCGTGCTGATGATGCTGCTTTCGGCCGGCCGGCCGCTCGGCATCAACATTCCGGCGGGCGACGATTTCATCTCCTGGTGCATGGCGGCAACCGCCTTCCTCGGGCTCGCCCATACGTTCAAGCACGGCGAGATGATCCGCGTCGGTCTGCTGATCGACCGCCTCAGCGACAGTGTGCGCCATTATGTGGAGATCGCGGCCCTCCTCGTCGGCACCGGCTTCATCGGCTTTTTCGCCTGGCATGCCGTGATCATGACCTGGCAGTCGTGGAAATTTTCCGACATTTCGCAAGGCGTCATCGCGGTGCCGCTGTGGATTCCGCAGCTCGGCTACAGCGGCGGCCTCGTGATTCTTTGCATCGCCTTCGTGGACGAGCTGATCCATGTGCTGCGCGGCTTCCCGCCGCGCTACGAATTGCCGAAACCGACCAGCGCCGAGGAAATCGTCGAGCGCGCCATGCAGAGCGGGGTCTGACATGGAGCTTCTCTCGATCGCCGCCATCCTGCTGGGATTTCTCGCGCTGCTGCTCGGCGCCGGCGTCTGGATCGGCGTCGCCCTGATGGCGACAGGATGGGCCGGCATGCAATTCGCCGGCGGCGCCATTCCCGCCGGCAGCGTGCTGGCGACAACGGTGTGGGGCAACAGCGCGTCGTGGTCGCTCGCCGCCTTGCCGCTCTTCATCTGGATGGGCGAAATTCTGTTCCGCACGAAGCTGTCGGAGGAAATGTTCCGCGGATTTGCGCCGTGGCTGAACTGGCTGCCCGGCCGGCTCATGCACGTCAACGTGCTGGCCTGCGGCGTGTTCGGCTCGGTGTCGGGATCGTCGGCCGCCACCTGCGCCACGGTGGCCAAGATCGCCCTGCCCGAACTGAAGAAGCGCGGCTATGACGAAGGCCTGAGCCTCGGCTCGCTGGCCGGTGCCGGCACGCTCGGCATTCTGATCCCGCCGTCGATCACCATGGTGGTCTACGCCGTCCAGGCCAACGTCTCCATCATTCAGGTTTTCCTCGCCGGCTTTCTGCCGGGCCTGCTGGTGATGGCGCTTTACTCCGGCTACATCGCGATCTGGTCGCTTGCCAATCCGAAGCGCACGCCGCCGGCCGACCCGCCCATGAGTTTTCGCAAGCGAATCGCAGAATCGCTCAATCTGTTCCCGTGCCTGCTGCTGATCGCTTTCGTCTTTCTGTCGTTGCTGATGGGCTGGGCGACGGCGACCGAATGTGCCGCCTGGGGCGTACTGGGATCGCTCGCAATCGCCTGGTGGCAGGGCGCGCTGACCTGGCCGGCCTTCTGGGCCAGCGTCATGGGCGCAACGCGGGTCAATTGCATGATCCTGCTGATCCTGGCGGGCGCTTCCTACATGGGCACGTCGATGGCCTACACCGGCATCCCGCTCGCGCTGGCGAACTGGGTCAACGGCCTGCAACTCAGCCCCTATTCGCTGATCGCCGCGCTCACCGTCATGTACATCGTGCTCGGCACCGCCCTCGACGGCATTTCCATGATCGTGCTAACCACGGCCATCGTCATTCCGATGGTGAAGCAGGCGGGCTTCGATCTGATCTGGTTCGGTATCTTCCTGGTGCTGGTGGTGGAAATGGCTGAAGTGTCACCGCCCGTCGGCTTCAATCTGTTCGTCTTGCAGACCATGAGCGGCAAGGATTCCAACACCGTCGCCAAGGCGGCCCTGCCGTTTTTCTTTTTGCTCGTTCTCGCGGTTGCCATCATCACGGTCTTTCCTGATATCGTGATGCTGCTGCCGCGGATAGCGTTCCCTGGCTAGAGAGAGGTATTGTCATGTTCAGATTTGTTAAAGCGGGCGCAATGGCTGCCTGCGTCGCGGCGCTTGCCGTTCCCGCAACTGTCGTTCCCGCAACAGCGCAGACCAAATGGAATCTTCCGGCAGCCTATCCGGCGGACAATCCGCATTCGGTCAACCTGATCGCGTTTGCCAAGGACGTTGGCGACGCCACCGGCGGCAAGCTGCAAATCGCCGTGCATCCCGCCGCATCCCTGTTCAAGGCACCGGAGATCAAGCGCGCCGTCACCACCGGTCAGGCGCAGGCGGGCGAGGTTCTGATCTCGCTGCACGAGAACGAGGACCCGCTGTTCGGCGTCGATGTTATCCCGTTCCTGGCAACGAGCTATCCGGCGGCCAAGAAACTGTGGACCGCATCAAAACCCGCCATCGAAAAGAAGCTCGCATCGCAAGGCCTGATGCTGCTGTTCGCGGTGCCGTGGGGTCCGCAGGGCATTTATGCCAAAAAGGACCTCAACACCCTGGAGGACATGAAGGGCCTGAAGTGGCGGGCCTACAATGTCGGGACATCGCGTATCGCCGAACTGGTCGGCGCGCAGCCGATCACCATCCAGGCGGCGGAATTGCCGCAGGCGCTGGCGACCGGCGTCGTCAACGCCTTCATGACCTCGGGCTCGACCGGCTACGACAGCAAGGCCTGGGAAACCATGACGCACTTCTATGATACGCAGGCCTGGATTCCAAAGAACGTCACCTTCGTGAACAAGGCGGCTTTTGACGGCCTCGACAAGCCGACGCAGGACGCGATCCTCAAGGCCGCCGCGGTCGCCGAAGAACGCGGCTGGAAGCTCGCCGAGGAAAAAGCCAAGTGGTATCTCGACCAGCTTCAGGCCAACAAGATGAAGGTGCTGCCGCCACCCCCGGCGCTGAAGTCCGGCCTCGAGAAAATCGGCGAGCAGCTGACGGCCGATTGGTCGAAAAAGGCCGGCGCCGATGGTGAAGCCGTGATCGCCGCCTACAAGAAGTAGGCCGATCGATATCGTGCTCTGCTAGCAAAAATCGTCATGGCCGGGCTTGTCCCGGCCATCCACGTCTTTCTTGCTGAAGTGAGTAAGACGTGGATGCTCGGCACAAGGCCGAGCACGACGAAAAAAGCGAATAGCTTTCAAGTGTTGGGCAAGACCTGAAAACGGCCGCTTTCCCGGTCAGGCTCTCGGCAATGGCCCCACCCCGAACTTGCTGTACGCCTCGCTGGTACAAATGATCACATGCTCGGCGCAGCCATTGGTGCGGTGCGGATCGCAGCGGGTTTCGTAATCCGCCGAGGTCATCATGTCGATGAAGGCGGCGGCGTCGGGGTAATACACCAGCGCCAGATAATCCCACTGATTGCCCTCCTCGACGCCAAGCGCGACCGCCTTGGCGTCGCCGGTCCATAGCAGCGTGCCGCCGCGCGCCTTGATCATCGGCACCGTGAGCGCGCTGTAGCGCAGGTAAGCATCCCAGCCCGATCCGTCGCCGTCGAGCGAGCGCTCGCGGAACCGCATCAGATTGACCATCACGACCGGCCCCTGGTGCTCCAGCTCCTTCAGACCCCTGACATTCAACAGATCCACGCCCATGATGTGCTCCTGACCGGATACGACGAATTCGAAACATTGCAGCGTTGCAGCCATGGTAGCATTGCAGACTCGGGACTTGTCGCGCGACGTAAATCCGGCACAACTCGTGTAACACCATGACCAGCCCCGCACCTGTGCCGCCTGCCCGCGATCCCATCGGGTGGCTCAACAACCAGCCTTATATCCTGCTGACCCTGACCTCGCTGTTCTGGGCCGGTAACATCGTGCTGGCACGCCATGTCGGCGACCACGTGCCGCCGATCACGCTGACCACGATCCGCTGGTTCGGCGTCTTCCTGATCCTGTTGCCGTTCGCCTGGCCGCACCTCAAGCGCGACTGGAAGGTCTTGCGCGCCCATCTGCCGATGATGCTGTTGTTGTCGGCAATCGGCTTTGCCTACAACAACGCGATTTCCTACTGGGCGATGCAATATACCCAGGCGCTGAACGCGCTGCTGATCCAGTCGTCCGGCCCGCTGTTCGTGGCGATGTGGTCGCTGGTGCTGTTCGGGGTGCGGCTGACCGGCGCGCAGCTCGCCGGCATCGCGATTTCGCTGATCGGGGTCCTGACCATCATCCTGCGCGGCGATTTCGCAGCGCTCGCCAGCATCTCCTTCAACAAGGGCGACGTGATGTTTGCCTCGTCGCTGGTGTCGTTCGGGCTTTACTCGGCGCTGATGCCGCGCCGCCCGGTGACGCATCAATTGTCGCTGATTTCCTTCACCACCTGCTGCGGCGCGCTGATGCTGGTACCGTTCTCGGTCTGGGAGTTTTCGAGTGGTGCCAGGCTGAAATTCGATTTCCTGACGCTGGCGACGCTGGCCTATGTCCTGATCTTTCCCTCGACGCTGGCCTATACGTTCTTCAACCGCGGCCTGGCGCTGATCGGCCCGAACCGCGCCGCACCGTTCTTCCACCTGGTGCCGGTGTTCGGCTCGGCGATGGCCATCCTGCTACTCGGCGAGCAGTTGCGGCTGTTTCACCTGGTCGGCTATGCGCTGGTGCTGGCCGGCGTCGTGATCGCGTCGCGGCGGGCTTCGGCGAGGGCGTGAATTCCGTGTCCTAGACGCCGTGCTGCACGGGCTTCCGCTTTCATTCCGGGCAGGCTAGCTTGCCCGCCAACCCCTAAAAAACCAACCGGGAGAAACGAACCTATGATCGCGTCTTTGAAACGATACCGGCGCTTGGCGGCGGCCACATCTCTGCTGTTCGCGCTGGCATCAACGGCTTCCGCGCAGGCCCCTTATCCGAACCGCAACATCACGCTGGTGCTGCCGTTCGCCGCCGGCAGCGGCACCGACACCACGACGCGGATCATCTCCAAAGAACTCGGCACGGCGCTCGGCGTCGGCATGGTGATCGAAAACAAGGCGGGCGCCAACGGCTCGATCGCGGCGAGCTATGTCGCGCGGACGGCGCCGGACGGCTACACGCTGTTCGTGACGACCAACACCACGCATTCGGCCAATCCGTACCTGCTCAAGAACATGAGCTACGATCCGATCAAGGATTTCACGCCGATCGCGCGGACCGGCGACCTGCCGTTCATGCTGGTGATCCATCCCGACATCCCCGCCAATTCGGTCGCCGAGCTGATTGCGCTGGCGAAGAAGGACCCGGGCAAATACTCCTACGCCAGCGGCAGTTCGGCGGCGATCGTCTCCGGCGCCACCTTCGCCCGCCTCGCCGGCATCGACCTGCTGCACGTTCCCTACAAGAGTTCGCCGCCGGCGCTGACCGACTTGATCGCCGGCCGCGTCTCGATGATGTTCATCGACGTTCTGACCGGCCTGCCCCACGTCAATGGCAAGGCGCTCAAGGCGCTCGCCGTCACCACCAAGAAGCCCTCCGCCCTCTTGCCGCATCTGCCCACCATGGACGCCACGGTGAAGGGCTTCGACATCACCTCATGGCAGGGCTATTTCGGCCCGGCCAATATGCCGAAGGACCTGGTCACGAAGCTGAATACGGAAATCCGCAAGGTGGTCGAGCGGCCGGACGTCAAGAGCCAGCTCGCCGAGCGTGGCATGGAAGCGTTTTCGAGCACGCCGGAAGAGTTCGACGCGTTCCTGAAGGAGCAGCTGGTGCTGTGGGAAAAGCTGATCGCCGACGCCGGGATCGAGAAGCAGTAGGCATGGCTGGAGCGTAGTGGCGTAGGGTGGGCAAAGGCGCATCGCGCCGTGCCCACCATCTATCGACGGACGGTCATCTGGAATGGTGGGCACGCTTGCGCCCACCCTACAAACCGTCACATACAATGCGTCATCGTCCGCGAAGGCGGACGATCCAGTATGCCGTACCGTCCACGATCTATCACTAACGCCGCGGCGTACTGGATGCCCCGCCTTCGCGGGGCATGACGAGGATAAAGCTTACGCCGCCCGAACCTTGACGAGGAATTCGTCGACCGCGTTGCGCAGCATGCCGGACTGATTATCGAGTTCGCGGGCGTTCGAGAGCACGTCGGACGCCGCCTTGCCGGTGGCTGCCGCCGCCGTGGTGACGCCGCCGATGTGGGCGCTGATCTCGCTCGATCCGGCCGCCACCGACTGGATGTTGCGCGCGATCTCGCGGGTCGCATCGCCCTGCTGGTCGATCGACGTCGAGATGCTCACCGTGATCTCGCTCATCTGCGCGATGGTTTCGGTGATGCCGCCGATCGAGTTGACCGCCTCGCTGGTGGAGGCCTGCATCGCCGCGACCTGGGCCGAGATTTCCTCGGTCGCCTTCGCGGTCTGGTTGGCCAGGGCCTTCACTTCCGAGGCGACGACCGCAAAGCCGCGGCCGGATTCACCGGCACGCGCCGCTTCGATCGTCGCATTCAGCGCCAGGAGATTGGTCTGCGCGGCGATCGAGTGGATCAGTTTTACAACCTCGCCGATCTTCTCGGCGCCGGTGGAGAGCGCCTGGACGGTGGAGTTCGTGCGCTCGGCATCGCCGACCGCCTTGCTGGCGATTTCGCTGGAACGGGCCACCTGGCGGGAGATCTCGGCCACCGAACTCGACAGTTCTTCGGCTGCCGCTGCGACCGTGCCGACATTGTTGGACGAACTTTCCGACGCGGCGCCAACCGTTGCAGCGCGCGAACTGGCGTCGCTGGCGGTCGCCGTCATCGATTGCGCCGTGGTCTGCATGCCAGCGGCGGCGGTCGCCACCGAGCGGACGATGCCGTTGACGCTGCGCTCGAAATCGCTGGCGATGTTCTCCATCGCGGTCCGGCGTTCGGCCGCGGCGCGCGCCTGCGTCGCCGCTTCGGCCTGTTCGAGGCCGCGAATCCGCAGTGCATTGTCCTTGAAGATCTGCACGGTTGCCGCCATCGCGCCGACCTCGTCGCCGCGCCCGAGACCGGGAATGTCACCGTCGAGCTTGCCGTCGGCCAGCCCCTGCATGCGGGCACCGAGTTCGCCAAGCGGCTTTGCGATGCTGCGGCCGATCATCCAGGCGATGCTGCCCGCGACCACGGCGATGCCGAGAATGGCGAGCCCCAGCAGCCAGGCGATCGGCTTCATCTTGGCGTCGAGGTCGTCGAGATAGGCACCAGTGCCGACATACATGTCGAAGCCGGGGACCGCGACCGCGTAGCCCATCTTGCGGATCGGCTTTTCCTCGCCGGGCTTCATATATTCATAGGTCAGCAGGATCGAACCATTGGCCTTGACGCCATCCATCAGTTCCTGGGACAGCTTCCGGCCGTTTGTCACCACGTCCATGCGGTTGGCGCCGATCACCTTGGGATCCGGCGCCATGATGGTGATGCCGTTATACCCGGTGCCGAACAGATAACCGGCACCCTTGTCATAGGTCAGGGTATTGCCGCGCTTGCCGAACTCGGCGATGGCCGCTTCCTTGGTCATCTGGCCAGCATCGACCTGCTTCTTCAGGCCGGCGGCCATGTTGAGCGCCATATCGACGATCGCCTTGGTCTGGTCGATGCGCGCGTTCAGCATCTCGCGCTGCATCAGGTAGCCCGCGAGCACGCCGGCGGCGCACAGGCCGAGCAGCGTCACCCCCACCAAGATGCCAAGCTTGGGGGTGATCTTCAGATTTGTCAGCTTCACAGGAGATCTCCGGGAATGCGCGGGACACGCTTGGCGAAATGATTCGCCGCACGTTATAGTCAGAGGCTTTAGCGCTTTGTTACGATGCCCCTCCGTAGAAGCCCGGACATGCAAAAAGCATTGGTCTCCATGCTCCGGGATTGCGAGAAGCTGATCAGGACGCGTAAGTTCGGGAGGCGACGGCAAGGTGCCGCGGCCACAATCAACACCGAACGGTCAAATCGGGAGCAGGAAATGTCGAAATTCAGGGTACTGACGCCGAAAGGCGCGAGTTTCACCACCGCCGGCGGCGGTTACGACTATGAGAATGAGGCGCTGGACCCGATCGGGGCCGAAATCATCGAGGCGCCGGCCAATGAAGCGGAATTCATCGCCGCCGCCCGCACCGCCGACGCGATCTACGCCAAGGGCATGCCGATCACCAAAGCGGTCATCGATAGCCTGCAGAACTGCAAGGTCATCACGCTCGGCAGCGTCGGGGTCGACAGCGTCGACGTCAAGGCCGCCACCGCCCGAGGCATTCCCGTCACCAACATCCCCGACACCTTCATCGAGGAGGTCGCCGACCACGCCATGATGCTGCTGCTCGCGGGCTTCCGCCGCCTGGTCGAGCAGGACAAGATGGTGCGCACCGGGCGCTGGTCCGAGGGCCGGCCACAGCTTTTGAAGATTCCGCGGCTGATGGGGCAGACGCTCGGCTTCATCTCGTTCGGCCGGGTCGCCCGCGCGGTCGCCAAGCGCGCGGCCCCGTTTGGCCTGCGGATGATCGCCTATGATCCCTTCATCCAGGAAACCCTGATTTCCGACCACGGCGTGGTCCCGGCGACCCTGTCGGAGGTGCTGTCGCAGTCGGATTTCCTGTCGATGCACGCCCCGGCGCGGCCCGAGGTGCATCACATGCTCGGCGAGAAGCACTTCAAGCAGATGAAGAAGAGCGCGATTTTCATCAATACCGGCCGCGGCGCGACGGTGGACGAGGAAGCGCTGATCAAGGCGCTGCAGGAGGGCTGGATCGCGCACGCCGCCCTCGACGTGCTGGAAAAGGAGCCGCCGTCGCACAACAACCCGATGCTATCGATGGAAAACGTCACCCTGACGGCCCATGTCGCCTCGGCATCGGCACGTTTCGACGAGGCGCGCAAGCGCCGCGTGGGCTACGAATTGTCACTGGTGCTGTCGGGAATGTGGCCGGTAAGCTGCGTCAATCCGTCAGTGCTGCAAAATACTTCGCTTCGACGCTGGCAACCTGTCAGCATGGATCGCGGTCCGAACAGCTAGGACGGCCAAGTGCGTTTTCGGGCGAAGCGGAGAACGGTCCGCGCCCGCAAGATGCGCTGCGACTAGAGGCGAGACGACTAAAGGCGAGCCTGTCAGTTCCGGGCTGGAACCAAGGGCGTGAGTTCACCAGGCGGTTCAACGCCGGGAACAGGAAACAGGGAGAAGACCATGACGTACGACATCACCCGCCGCGACGCGCTGGCTTTGGGCGCTTCCGCCGCTGCGCTGGCCGTCACCGGCGCCTCGGCGCAAACCGCCTCCACCATCAAGGCCGCCGACGTCCCGGCCCCAAAATACGCGATCGAAAAAGGCGCGTCCCTGCGCATGTTGCGCCCGGTGCGCTTCGTGCAGGCCGACGAGGACGTGTTCCGCGCCAACGCCGCCAAGTTCACCAAGGAGACCGGGGTCGAGGTCAAGGTCGACTTCGTCGGCTGGGAAGACATCAACCAGCAGACCGCGGTGACCTCTAACTCCGGCGCTGGCCCGGACATCATCATCGGCTTCTCCGACGCGCCGCATATCTACGTCGACAAGTTGGTCGAACTGAGCGACGTCGCCGATTACCTCGGCAAGCGCTACGGCGGCTGGCTGCCGCTGGCGCAGACCTACGGCAAGCGCAGCAAGAGCAACGCCTGGATCGGATTGCCGTTCGGCGCGACCGCCGGTCCGCTGATCTATCGCAAGTCGATCCTGAAGTCGGTCGGCTACGACAAGGTCCCGGAAGATCACGCCGGAATTCTCGAGCTGTGCCAGAAGCTGCAGAAGGCCGGCAAACCGGCCGGCTTCGCGCTCGGCAATGCCAGGGGCGATGGTAACGGTTTTGCGAACTGGGTGCTTTGGTCGCACAACGCCTCGCTGCTCGATGAGGAAGGCAACATCGTCATCAACAGCAAGGAGACCATCGCCGCGCTGAAATGGGTCAAGGAATTATATCCGACCTTCATCGCCGGCACGCCGTCCTGGAACGACGTCAGCAACAACCGCGCTTACTCATCCGGCGAAATCTCGCTGACCGCCAACGGCGTGTCGCTGTATTTCTCGCTGAAGAACGATCCGGCGACCCGTCCGATCGCCGAGGACAGCGAGCATCAGCTGCTGCCGAAGGGCAATGCCAAGATTTCACCGATGGCGGGCCTGACGCTGAACGCGATGCTGTTCAAGCACAGCCAGTATCCCAACGCCGCCAAGGCATTCCTGACCTTCATGCTGGAAAAGGACCAGTACGAGCCGTGGCTCAACGCCAACTCCGGCTACTGGTCGCAGCCGCTTGCCGCCTACACCGACGCCAAGGTCTGGACCGAGGATCCAAAAGTCGCGATCTTCAAGAACACCATGCAGAGCACGTATTACGACGGCTACAAGGGTCCGATCTCGACCGCAACCGGCGCCGTCGGCGCCGATTACGTGCTGGTGCAGATGTGCGCGGCGGTTGCCACCGGCGCCTCGACGCCGGAGGCCGCGGCCGCGGAGGCGGAGCAGCGTGCGAAGCGGTATTTCCGCCGCCAGGGCCGGTAACGTCGAAGTCGAAACGCACTCTGGATTAACCGTCATTGCGAGCGAAGCGAAGCAATCCATAGCTCCCCAAAGGAAGAATGGATTGCTTCGTCGCTTCGCTCCCCTGCACAAACGCTTCTTGTTTGTTGCAGGCAATGACGACAACGGACGAAAATCTGATGTCTGTAACGACCCTATCTTCTCGACGCATCATTCAGCAGCGTCAGCCGGGCTGGATCGTCCGCCTGTTCGACTACAAGCCGTTCCTGATCGTGATGTGCCTTGCGCCCGCGATCGGGCTGCTCGCGGTGTTCCTCACCTATCCGCTCGGCCTCGGCGTCTGGCTCGCCTTCACCGACACCACGATCGGCCAGCGCGGCATCTTTATCGGCCTGGAGAATTTCCAGTATCTCTATACGGATTCCTTGTGGTGGGGCGCGGTGTTCTACAGCGTGTTCTATACGGCGGTCGCGACCTTCGGGAAATTCGCGCTCGGCTTCTATTTGGCGCTGCTGCTCAACAACCACTTTCGGTTCAAGAGCATGCTGCGCGCGATCATCCTGCTGCCGTGGATCGTGCCGACGGTGTTGTCGGCGCTGGCGTTCTGGTGGATCTACGATCCGCAATTCTCGATCATCTCCTATCTGCTGGTCGATGTGCTGCACATCCGCACCACCAACATCGACTTCCTGGGCACGCCGTGGCCGGCGCGGTTCTCGCTGATCGCCGCCAATATCTGGCGCGGCATTCCGTTCGTGGCGATCTCGCTCCTGGCGGGCCTGCAAACCATCTCGCCCTCGCTTTACGAGGCCGCGATGCTGGATGGCGCCACCGCCTGGCAGCGCTTCCGCTTCATCACGCTGCCGATGATGATGCCGATCCTCGCCATCGTCATGACGTTCTCGATCATATTCACCTTCACCGACTTTCAGCTGGTCTACGCCATCACCCGCGGCGGGCCGGTCAACTCGACGCATTTGCTGGCGACGCTGGCGTTCCAGCGCGGCATCGCCGGCGGCGAACTCGGCGAGGGTGCGGCGATCGCGGTGTCGATGATCCCGTTCCTCGTGTTCGCGACGCTGTTTAGCTACTTCGGCCTCGCCCGCCGCAAATGGCAGCAAGGAGAAGCCAATGACTGACGTAGCCGCCTCACCGGGCAACAGCAATGTCGCCAGCGCCACGCCGGATACCATGTCGTGGGATTCCCGCGCGCGGCGCGTGATGATGATCTATCTGCCGCTGTCCTGCTTCGTGCTGATCCTGCTGTTCCCGTTCTACTGGATGGCGATCACCTCGTTCAAGCCGAACGCGGAGCTCTTGAACTACAAGGAGCACAACCCGTTCTGGATCACCTCGCCGACCATCGCCCACATCAAGCACCTGCTGTTCAATACGGCGTATCCGACCTGGCTGAAGACCACGATGTTCGTGGCGGTCTGCTCGACCTTCCTGTCGTTGTTTGCCTCGACGCTGGCCGCTTACGCGATCGAGCGGCTGCGCTTCAAGGGCAGCCCCTATGTCGGCCTCGGCATCTATCTAGCCTATCTGGTGCCGCCCTCGATCCTGTTCATTCCATTGGCCACCGTGATCGTGCAATTCGGACTGTTCGACTCACCACTGGCGCTGATCCTGGTGTACCCGACCTTCCTGGTGCCGTTCTGCACCTGGCTTTTGATCGGCTATTTCAAGTCGATCCCGTATGAGCTGGAAGAATGCGCGCTGGTGGATGGTGCGACACGGCTGCAGATCTTGTGGCGGATCACGCTGCCGCTGGCGGTACCCGGCCTGATCTCGGCCGGCATCTTCTCGTTTACGCTGTCGTGGAACGAGTTCATCTACGCGCTCGCCTTCATCCAGAGCGGCGCCAACAAGACCGTCCCCGTCGCGATCCTGACCGAACTCGTCACCGGCGACGTCTACCAGTGGGGCGCGCTGATGGCGGGGTCGCTGCTCGGCTCGCTGCCGGTCGCCCTGTTCTACTCGCTGTTCGTCGACTATTACGTCTCGTCGCTGACCGGCGCGGTGAAGGAATAGACGCTCTACCTGACGGTAAACGCCACGGGGATCGTAAAGCTGATCGATCCCTGGGGGATTTCGGGCGGGATCGCGGGAAACGGTGAAGCCTGGCGGATCATCGCCACGGCCTGAACGTCCAGCGCGGCGACGCCCGACGATCCGCCAAGGCGGCCTCCGCTTACCTGCCCGCTGCGGCTCACCGTGAAGGACAGCCTCGCGACGCCGCGCTGGCCGTTCGCTGCCGACGGATACTGGTGGAAACGCATCAGATGCGCGCGGACGCGCTGATTATAGGATGCGAGCGCCGAGGCCGTGGCTCCGGCGCTGGCCGCCGAGGCGGCCTGGGCCTGGCGTTCAACACGGGGCGGTGCCGCCGTGCGCGGCGCCGGCGGCGATTGGTTCTGCTTTTTCGCGTCGGGCCGGACGACCTTGGGCTTGACCGGTGTCGGCTTGGCGTCCGGGACGGGCGTGGCGGGCTCGGTCGCCGGCTTCATTTCCACCTTCTGCTCGGGCGGCGCCACTACCTCCGGCTTCTCCTGCGGCGGGGTCGGCGCGATCTGCTCCTCGACCACCTCCTGCTGCTTGACCGGCTCCGGCGGCGAGGCGTCGGCCTGCTCCATCAGTTGATCAGGCGCGCGCTCCAGCTCAGTCGATTGCGGCGCCGCCGATACCGGCGCCATGTCCACCATGATCGCTGGCAAGATGGCGCCCGGCGGCGGCCGCTGCGTGTACCAGTTCATGAACAGCGCGATCAGCGCAGCGTGCGCGGCGACGATCGCGATGCTCGAGGTACTCCAGCGCCGGACCCCGGCGTGATCGGCGGCATCATGCAGCACGAACGCGTTCATGGCGATCAGCTTCGCCCGTCGAGGCCGACCAGTGCGACCTTGAGATAGCCGGCGTTGCGCAGCAGGTTCATCACCTCCATCAGGTCGCCATAGCTGACGGCCTTGTCGGCGCGCAGATAGATCCGCTCGTCCTTGCGCCCCTTGGTGGCGCCATCGAGCGTCGCAGTCAGCGTATTGCGTGCGATCACATCCTCGCCGACCGCGACCGAAAGATCCGGTTTGACGGTGACGAACACCGGCTTGTCCGGGCGCGGCGCGGGTTCGACCGCGCTGGCCGGCAGATCGACGCCGAGATTGACGGTGGCGAGCGGTGCGGCAACCATGAAGATGATCAGCAGCACCAGCATCACGTCGATGAACGGCGTGACGTTGATCTCGTGGTTCTCGGCAAGATCGTCGTCGCCGCCGCGCGACCGGCCGCCGAGGGAAGCGCGTGTGCCCAATCTAGCGCCCATGGTTCACTCCGCCGCGCGCGACAGCCGGAACGAGCCGCGATCGCCCTCGCGGCTGATCAACAGCATCACCATGACAGAGGCGTCGCCGAGCAGCGCGCGATGCGCCGAAATTGTCCGCGTCAGATGGTTGTAGATCACGACCGCCGGGATCGCCGCCACCAGCCCCAGCGCGGTCGCCAGCAGTGCCTCCGCGATCCCGGGGGCGACCACGGCCAGATTGGTGGTATGGGCTTCGGAAATGCCGATGAAGGCATTCATGATGCCCCACACCGTGCCGAACAGGCCGACGAACGGCGCGGTGGCGCCGATGGTCGCCAGCACGCCGGTGCCACGCGCGATCTGCCGCGACATCGCGGCCTCGACCCGCTCCAGCCGCAGCGCGATCCGCTCCTTGAAACCGTCATCGGCGATGCCGCCGGAAAGGCTGGCTTCGCGCGCCGCGGACTGCACGATCTGCGCCACCGCGTCGCCGCCGTCGCGGCACTTTTTTTCGACATCGGCGAGCACCGTATCGGCCTCCAGCAGGCCGATACGCCGTTTGGCGATCATGGTCTTGCGGCGGATCTCAAGGGTCTTGGCGAGCCAGATTGTCCAGGTCACCAGCGAGGCAAACGCCAGCCCGACCATCACGACCTGCACCACGATGTCGGCGTTGATGAACATGTTCCACGGCGAGAGATTGCGCGGCAGCAACGCGGTATCGGTGGCGGCAAGCGCCGCCCCCGGAAACGCCGCGACGCCAGCAGCGATTATGACCGCCAGCTTTCTGAATCCCCGCTTGAGCACACTCTGCTGCATGGCCACCTCCCGGCTGACGTCACTAGCGTTGGTCAGGCCGCTTTTGCCGAAGCAAGGCTGTCGGCCAGCGACTGAAAGCGCTTCAGCTGATCGCCGCGCAACGCGCGGGTCTCGTCGCGGCCGACGAACACCTTGAACATGATGCCGCCATCGACATTGATGAACGCGATGAAGGCAGAGGCCTTGCCCATGAAGGGACGCTCGACAAAGCCGATCGCGGCGCAGCGTTCGTGCCTGAGATGGCCGTGCAACCCCTTCGGCTGCATCAGGTTGAAATAGCCGCGGCCGATCTCGCCCGCCGGGATCGCACCGGTGAATTCGAAGATCGCGTCACTGGTATGGACGATCAGCGTCACCTCGCCCCATTGCGCGATGTCCTGCATCGCGGCGGCGAAATGGCTGCCGGGGCCGATGCGGACCATCATCTCGGGCATCGCCTCAAGTACCGCGCGCGGCGTGACGTTGCGCTCGCGCGCGACGTCCTCGATCACCGCGCCGGGGTTTTCCGCCATGTAGGTCTTGAGATCGGCGGTTTCCGTGCTCGACATGCAAGCCTCCCGATCAGGCGGCGGCGCTGGTTTTGCGCTCGGACTGGATCACCTCAAAACCTTCGAACTTGGGATGGCCGAGATAGAGGCTTTCGCCGGTCTTGTTGTCGGCGCGGGCATGAGCGCGGCGGAACTCTTCCGAACGGGTCCAGGCCTCGAACGCCGCCTTGTCGACCCAGGTCGTGTGCGACGAATACAGCGTGTGGTCGTCGGCGACCGGGCCCTTGAGCAGATGGAATTCGACGAAGCCGGCCATCGAGCCGAGATAGGATTCCCGCGTCGCCCACACCGTCTCGAAAGCCTGCTCCTGGCCCAACTTCACCTGAAACCTGTTCATCGCGATAAACATGGAAATCTCCTTGGTTGTCGTCGCAGCCGGTTCGGCCCGACCATATCGTAACGCAGAAACGCCCCGAGGCCGCGCTGGGACATCAGCACGGCCCGGAGCCTTGATGGTGGCAATCTCTCAAACAAGACCGCCGGTTGTACTTTCTCCGATCAGGTGCCTCCGAAGTGATATTTGAGACCGCCCTTGAAGACCATTCCGGGGCCCGCACTCGCCCATTTCACGTCGTTTTGCGTGTCTCCGGTGGTTCCCACCGGAACGGCGTAAGGCCGGTAGTACTGGTTCAAGACATTCTCGGCAGAAAGATTGAGGGTCAGATCGCGCGTGGGCTTGTACTGAAGATACAGGTTGACGAGATCGTACGACGTTGCCGGCGTATAGGTCCGGGGAATGTCCGTATTCGCCTTCGCCGCCGTCCACATCACGGAGACCACGAGCGTATTGTCGAGAAATCGCAGACCAGCCGTCGTCGTGACCTTCTGCGGCGGTACACTGTACAACCCGAAACCGGTCTGAAGGTTCTTGCCTTCCTGGAAGCTCCCCGCGACTCCGACGAACCAGAGGTTGGCGTCGTACATGGTCTCGGCCTCGAAGCCATGGATCCTGGCCGACGCAACGTTCTGGTACTGCAGGAACGGCAGAGCGACAATGCTCGGCGCAGGCGGCGGTCCGGTCGGAACCACGAGCGGCGGTCCATACGCAACCTGGTCGATGAAATCGGTGATATCATTGCGGAAGAAGTTGAACTTGCCGCGGAGGCTGTCGCCTGCAATCCACAAGTCGTTCTTCTTCAGATTGAAGCCGATCTCCTTGGTCTTGCCAATTTCAGGCCGCAGGTTCGGATTGGGAACGAAGCAGAATGTCGAATCGGCGCCGGGACCCGGAGTGCCCGACGGGCAGCGAAAGAAAGAGTCGTTGACGGTAGCGCCGGCATGCGGGCCGTTGACGAGCGTCTCCGTGATGGTCGGCGCACGGTAGCCTTCCGCGTAGCTGACGTACGGCGTCACCACAGCCAGCGGCATCAGGCCGATCGTGATCTTCGGCGACAAGCGATCGCCGCTGGCGGATGACGTCGCCGACTCCAGCTTATAGTTGTCGTAACGCAGCGCGCCCACCAGTTCGAGCATCGTGGTGTAGTTGGCTTTCCACTGCACGAATCCGCCCGATACGGTGCGCCTGCCGCCCGGGGTCGTAACCTCCGACGTACCGCGGGTATCCTCGG
This sequence comes from Bradyrhizobium sp. LjRoot220, assembly GCF_964252915.1. Classification (NCBI taxonomy): domain Bacteria; kingdom Pseudomonadati; phylum Pseudomonadota; class Alphaproteobacteria; order Hyphomicrobiales; family Nitrobacteraceae; genus Bradyrhizobium; species Bradyrhizobium sp. LjRoot220. The sequence goes on along the minus strand of NZ_CAXUPS020000003.1, from coordinate 138,384 downwards.
TCGACACCTTGTCCTGGAATGCGTCGAGCCCGTAGGTGACGGCGTGACGCCAGTCGTAGGTCTCGAAACGCGTCGTGTTGTAAACGTCGACACCGACGGTGTCGAGCAGATACCCGCGGTTGCTGCCGACGCAGCCGGAGATCGTATTTCCCGGGACGCCGCCGCAATACGCCGATCCAACCGTGCTCGTGTGTCCCGTCTTGATCTGATCGTTATCGGTCCTGTTCCAATATACCTTCGCATCCCAATCGAACCACTTGTCTTCCGGCTTCGAATATTTCCAGCCGAGCGTGGTGGTGTAATTCTTCACATTGGTTGCGTAGATCGACGTTCCGTTGAGGTTATTGGTGCCGTTCGCGTTGGTCGAATTGGGATCACCGGCGCGGCGCGGCGGCTGGCCCACGCTGTATATATTCTCCTGGAAAATGGTCCCGAGCTTGACTTCGTGCCCGTCCGCCGGCCGCACCGTCAGCTTGCCGATACCGCTGTTGAAACGGTTGCCGGTATTGGCGACTTCATAGCCGGAGCCGTCCTTGTAGTTTTCCTGCGTGCTGTAGATGCCGCCGGCGAACACATCGACGTTCGGATTGACGTGAACGCCACCGAAGACCGAGCCGAGCGCACGCCCGTAGTTGGTGCCAAGGATCGTCTTGGCGTCCACGCCCCAACGCTCGCCCGGGCGCACGACGTCTTCGATGTCCTTGGTGCGGAACGAGGCCACGCCGCCGATCGCGCCGGAGCCATAGATATTCGCGGTCGGGCCGCGCACGATATCTATACCAGCGATCAATTCGGGATTGAGGAAGAAAGAGCCGTTCGCGAAATGGCCGGTGCGCTGATAATTCTGCCGGGCGCCGTCGACCACCACGGCGACACGGCCGAAATCCTGCAGGCCGCGGATATTGATCGCGGTCGCCGGCTCGTCGCCGCGATTCTGCACCCAGACGCCGGGGATGTTATAAAGGAGATCACCGACCGTGCTGGCCTGACGCCCCTGGATCTGTTCGAGCGTCACGACGCTGACCGGCGCCAGCGCGTCGACCGCGCGCTCCTCGGTCTTCGATGCCGCAACCGTGATAGTGTCGAGCGATTGCACCGGCGTGCGGCCGATCTGCGCATACGCGTTCAGTACCGGGGCGGCTGCTTGTTGCTCGGCTTGCGGTTTGGCGGGTTTGCGCCTGGCCTGTTTTTTCCGCTCCGACGGCCGAGCCGTCTCCTGCGTATCGGCGGTCTGCGCAACCGCGGCATCGCCCATCAAAAACGCAAATGACACCACCGACGCGCCCAAAAGAAGGGCGCGCGGATACTTAGCCCCGTCAGCCATAACAACCCCAAACTGTTATCTTATTTCTTGGGTCTGGCTGGCGGGCGCTGCGCGACGTGCGAGCTACTTGCTGGCTACCACTGTTGGAATGCGAGCCCCCGCCCGCATTCTGTCACAATTGGTTACGTGGTGGGGTCGGGGCGGTCAATGACCGCAGGGCGCACTTTATATCTATTGTAAATTGCCGCGGTTGGATTGCGCTTCGGCCCAACTATACAAGATTGGATCAAAAGAACTTTTTCGGGGCACACATAGACTAGATGGCCGCACCTTCCGGAGACAAACTCGCAGACGCCACCGGGAAAGCAGGGCTTGCCCCTGTTGTAGCCCGATCGGTGGTCATGAGCGGCAACCGGCTGGATAGCCGCGACCTGTTTGTGGCCGAACGCGAGATCATCATTGCGCACGGCGAAGAGAGTTACCGCTTGCGGCTGACGTCGCAAAACAAACTGATCCTGACCAAGTGATCCGCTTGATGAGAATTTGGATGACCATTCGCCGCACGCTCGCTTTGCTCGCTACCACCTGCGCCTTCGCCATTGGCGGCGCCGCGCTGGCGGCGGGCATCACGGTGCATGACGCGCGCAACCGCGACGTCACGATCTCGGATCCGGCGCGGATCGTTTCGATCGGCGGCGCCATCACCGAGATCCTCTACGCGCTGGGCTTCGAGGACCGGCTGGCCGGCGTCGACGCCACCAGCCTCTATCCGACATCAGCGCTGCGCGACAAACCCAATGTCGGCTATATGCGCCAGCTCTCGGCCGAGGGCGTGCTCGGGCTCAACCCGTCGCTCGTGCTGGCCGTGCAGGGATCGGGGCCGAAGGAAACCATGGACGTGCTGGAAACGGCGAAGGTGCCGCTCGTGGTGGTGCCCGAGACATTTTCCGAACAGGGCCTGCTCGACAAGATCAAGCTGGTCGGCCACGCCATGGGCGCCGACGCGCGCGCCGAATGCCTGACCGCGGCGGTATCCGGCGATCTGGCGCAGCTGCGCGAATTGCGCGCCAAGGTGACAAAGCCGGTGCGCGTGATGTTCGTGATGTCCCTGCTCAACGGCCGCGCCATGGCGGCCGGAAAAAATACCGCGGCGAATGAGATCATCGCGCTGGCCGGCGGCGTCAATGCGATCGACAGCTATGACGGCTACAAGATCATCAACGACGAGGCGATCGTCGCGGCCAGGCCCGACGTCGTGCTATCGATCCAGCGCAGCAAGGATTCGCTCGAAGCCGAAGCGGTCTACGTCCATCCGGCCTTCGCGATGACGCCTGTCGTGGCGAACAAGGCTTTTATTTCGATGGAAGGCCTCTATCTGCTCGGCTTCGGTCCGCGCACCGCCGCCGCCGCGCGCGATCTGTCGGTCAAGCTCTACCCGGCGCTGGCGCCGCAGGCTGCAAGCTTCACGCCGGCCGTCCTGACCGCAAACTGCCGGCAATGACCGCCGTGGCGCCGGCCGAAGCGGACGGCGCGAAACAGCGCCGCAGCGGCACTTCGCTGCGCCCGGCCGCCACGCTGACACTCGTTGGCTTGCTGCTGGCGCTGGCCGGTGCGGCGCTGATCGCGCTCACCATGGGCGCTGCGGGAATTCCCCTGTCGCGGCTTCCGGCCGCGCTCGGCCTGTGGACGGACGCGTCGCCGCATCCGCTGGCGGCGCGCGATCAGCTCGTGCTGTGGTCGATCCGGATTCCGCGGATTGCGGCAGCCGCAATGGTCGGCGGCCTGCTCGCCGCGTCCGGCGCCATCATGCAGGGGCTGTTTCGAAATCCGCTGGCCGATCCCGCCCTCGTCGGCGTCTCCAGCGGCGGCGCCTTCGCGGCGGCCTCCGCGATCGTGTTCACCGACAGCCATCTCGGCGAAAGTCTGCGCTTCATGCAGCACCAGTTGCTGCCGCTGGCGGCGTTCTTCGGCTCGCTGGCAACCACCATCGTGCTCCACGGCATCGCCAGCCGCTCGGGCCGGACCTCGATTGCGATCTTCCTGCTGGCGGGATTGGCGATCGCCGCCATCGCCAATGCCGGCATCGGGCTTCTGGTGTTCATCGCCGACGATCGCCAGTTGCGCGATATCACCTTTTGGCTGCTGGGATCGCTGAGCGGCGCGACCTGGCCCAAGGTTGCCACGCTGGCGCCGGTGCTGCTGTGCGCTCTGATCGCCTGCCTGTGGATCGGCCGCGGGCTCGACGTGCTCGTGCTCGGCGAGGCCGAGGCGTTTCACAGCGGCGTCGACGTCGAACGGCTGAAGCGGATTTCGATCGTGCTGGTGTCGGCGATGACCGGGGTCGCGGTGTCGATCTGCGGCGTCGTCGGATTTGTCGGCATCGTGGTGCCGCATCTGTTGCGGCTGGTGATCGGGCCGGCGCACCGGCTGCTGCTGCCGGCCTCCGTATTGCTCGGCGCGATCCTGCTGGTCGGGGCCGATACGCTGGCCCGCACCATCGTCGCTCCCGCGGAAATGCCGATCGGCATCCTGACCGCGGCGGTCGGCGCGCCGTTCTTCCTTGCCATGCTGCTGCGCCAGCGCGGGCTGGTCGGGCTATGACCCCGATCCTCGAAGCGCGCTCGGTCTCGCTGCGGATCGGCGACGCGACGCTGGTCGACGCCATCGATTTTCGCGTCGCTGCCGGCGAGATGGTCGCGATCGTCGGGCCCAACGGCGCCGGCAAGTCGACGCTGCTGCGGATGTTGTCCGGCGACCTTCGCCCGACCCGCGGCCATGTCGAACTCAAAGGGCGCGACATCGCCACCTACACGCCACGCCAATTAGCCCAGCATCGCGCCATGCTGTCGCAGCACGTCAATGTCACCTTCCCGTTCACGGTCGAGGAGATCGTCGCGATGGGCGCCGGCGACTCTGGCCGCGCCGCCGCCCATCGGCTGGTCGAGACGGCGCTGCATGAGGTCGGGCTGGAGCGCTTCAGCCACCGCCAATTGCCGACCTTGTCCGGCGGCGAACAGCAGCGTGCGCATTTTGCCCGCGTGCTGGTGCAGCTCGCCTGCGGCGAGGCGCAGCACGGGCCGGGACTTTTGCTCCTGGACGAGCCGACCTCGAGCCTCGACATGCGCCACCAGATCGACCTGGTGGAAACCGCCAAGCAGCGCGCGCGGGGCGGCACCGCCGTGATCGCCGTGCTGCACGATCTCAACCTGGCGATGCGTTTCGCCGACCGCATCGTGCTGCTGCACCGCGGCAGGCTGGCGATCGACGGCGGCCGCACCGATGCCATCACGGCCGAAACCATCCGCCGGATATTCGAGGTCGACGTCACGGTCGAATATACCGACCATGGCGTGCCGTTCCTGCTGCCGCAGACCATGCGGCCGGTCGCGACGCGGTAACACTCGGGGCGGCGTAAGGCCGCACGATTATCCAACAGCATCACCGGCATTTCATAAAACCGTCAGGCGGCTGTTACACGCACCCCGGAGAACACGCCATCGCTTCTCACAGGAGATCTTACCATGCGCATGTCACTGCTCTGTTCCGTCGCCGCTGTCTTTCTGGTTACGGGTGCCGCGTTTGCGCAAGGCGAAGGTGAGTTTCCGGCCACGCTGAAGGGCCACGCCGTCCTCCCCGCACAATCGTTTGTCGATGCACCCACTGATGCGCCGGACGATCTCAAGACCTCAGGCAAATACACCACCGGTCGCCGCGTGGATGCTGTCGGCAGCGTGATGGGAAAATCCTATGAGCGCCCGACCGGCGTGTCGCTGCCCTTCAAGGGCCAGCCGCTGCAGGGCCATTCCGGCATCAAGGTGATGCCAGACGGCTCGTTCTGGGTCCTCACCGACAACGGCATGGGCTCGCGCTACAATTCGGCCGACTCGATGCTGTATCTGAACCGGCACAAGATCGATTGGGCGACCGGCAAGATCGATCGTCAGGAAACCGTCTTCCTGCACGATCCCGACAAGAAGGTGCCGTTCCGCATCCTCCACGAAGCCACCGCCAAGCGCTACCTCACCGGCGCCGACTTCGACACCGAAGGTTTCCAGATCGTCGGCGACACCTTCTGGATCGGCGATGAATTCGGTCCCTACATCCTGAAAGCCGACAAGACCGGCAAGGTGCTCGCCGTGTTCGACACCACCGCCGGCGGCAAGCCGGTGCGCTCGCCGGACCACTGGTCGGTGCAGTCGCCAGGCGCGCCCGGCGCCAGCTACACCAATGTCAATCTGCGCCGCTCCAAGGGCTATGAAGGCTTTGCCGGCTCGAAGGACGGCAAGTTCCTCTACGGCCTGCTGGAAGGACCGCTGTGGGATGCCGAGAAGAAGGATGTCGAAAAGGTCGACGGCAAGGAAGCCGCGCGGATCCTCGAATTCGACGTCGCGGCGGAAAAATTCACCGGGCGCTACTGGCATTATGTGTTCGAGGCGAACGGCCACGCCATCGGCGACTTCAACATGATCGACGCGTCCTCCGGCCTGATCATCGAGCGCGACAATGGCGAGGGCACCGCGGACAAGGCCTGCCCGCAAGGCACCCGCGGCGACAGCTGCTTTCCGGACCTCGCAAAATTCAAGCGCGTCTACAAGGTCGAGCTCAACGACGCCAATGTCGGCAAGCCGGTGCGCAAGATCGCCTATATCGACCTGATGAAGATCCGCGATCCCGACAAGAAGGCGAAGAAGCCGCTCAACGACGGCGTCTTGACGTTCCCGTTCTTCACCATCGAGAACGTCGACCGCGTCGACGACACCCACATCATCGTCGGCAACGACAACAACCTGCCGTTCTCGTCGAGCCGCGATCCCAACAAGGCCGATGACAACGAGTTCGTGCTGCTGGAAGTGGGTGAGTTCTTGAAGGCGAAGTGAGGGGCGGCAACGCACTCAAAGTCCCTCCCCGTCATCCTGAGGTGCGAGCCTTGCGGTGCAGTTGCACCGCTGGGCGAGCCTCGAAGGATGAACGGCCACAGACAGGCCGTCGCCCTTCGAGGCGCGCAAGAGCGCGCACCTCAGGGTGACGGTCGCAATAAGGGTGCGTCGCGGCGGCAGTCACTCCTTCCGCGTACGGTAATCCCCAAACGCCGTATCGCGCTGGTCGAGCTGCGATTTCACGCTTCCGCCGTCGCGGCGAAACGTCGACATGTAGTTGCGGGAAGCTTCCGTGGTGAACGCCAGCGCCTGGATTTCGGTGCCGGCGCGCATCGCGGCGCGGGCGCCCATGATCTCCATCGCGCGGTGCACCGAGCGCTTGTTGAGCTGCTGCAATTCGATCGGCACTTTCGCCGCGCGTTCGGCGAAATCCAGCGTGCGCGCATCTAACTCTTCAAGCGGGAACGAACGCGTCGCAAACCCCCATTCGGCGGCCTCAACGCCCGACATCGCGTCGCCAGTCAGCATCAGCTCCATGGCGCGGCGCATGCCGACCAGCCAGGGGTGATACTGCATGTCGGGCGGGCTCATCAGCCGCACCGGCGGATAGCCGATTTGCGCGTCGTCGGCGACGTAGACGATATCGCAGGCGGTTGCAAGTTCGGTGCCGCCGGCGAGGCAATAGCCGTGCACCTGCGCCACCACCGGTTTTGCGAGGTCCCAGATCCCGAACCAGCCCTCGACGACGTGCCGCGACCATTGGCCCGGTCCGGCGGCCGAGTGATAGGGCTGGTCGACGCGGTTGTCTGCTGACAGGTCGTAGCCAGCAGAAAAACATGGGCCTGCGCCGCGAATGATCGAGATCGAAATATCCGGATCGCGGTCGGCCTGCTCCAACACCTCGAATACTTCGGCCCGCAGGCGGTTGTTCAGCGCGTTGCGCTTCTCGGGCCGATTGAGCGTGATGCGCCGGACCCGCGGCCGCGGGTCATCAACGAGAATATGTTCGTAGGACATCTGTGGCTTCTCCCTGTGAGCGGACCTGTTGGACGGTCCTCGGCGGTCTCATGCCGATATCAGAGAGGAAGTCATTCGCGGCGGCAAGGCCGCAGGTTGCGGATCCGCACCTCGCGGCCTCGTTGCCCACTCCGTCATGGCCGGGCATAGCCGTCTGAAGGACGGCGTCGCTTCCGCTCGCCTATGCCCGGCCATCCACGTCTTATTGAAAGCAAGCCAGACGTGGATGCCCGGGACAAGCCCGGGCATGACGACCTTGTTGGCCCTACCCCGCCGGCGTCATCACCACGCCCTTGTCCTTGGGCCAGCGTACGCGCCAAGCAAAGCCGACATCACGGACCTCGCCGGCCTTGGCCTCGAACGCCCATTCCAGCACGCCGCGTCTGTCGCGCAGATTGCTCGCAGTCGGCGGCGTCGAGGACGACAGCATCTCGACCTGGATGTCCTCGTTCTCGCTGACCGGCAGTTGATCCTCGATCGCAATCCTGATCGGAAAATCATGTCCGTTGCGGATCGTGGTCTTGAACGAGCGCTCGTCGGTCTTCGACGTGGTCACGATCAGGCCGGCCGATCCCTCGTTGCGTTTGATCGTCGTGCGTTCGATCTTGATCTTGTCGTCGGCACCAAAACCGAGCCGCACCGTCTCGTCCTTGCCGGCTGATGTCATCTGGCCGCGGCCGACGAACACGCCGTCGCGGTAGATCGCGACCCGGCCGGGCAGCAATGGTGCGTCCTCGGTCTGCTTGAAGCTGGCTTCGAGGAACGCGGTTGGGTCCAGCACCGGCACCGCGCGGACCGCGAGATCAGGCGCGATGGTCGCAGAGGCAACGCGCAAACTCTTGGCGCCTTCGCTGGTACCGAGGCTGACACGGCCAGGAATCTTGAAGGTGACCTGGAAGCCATCGACGTCGGCCGTGGCCTGCTGCTCAAAGGCGGCACTCGGCATCGCCGTCTCAGCCATCCTGGGCGGTGCCGCCGGCGCCGCGCGAGCCAGCGGCTTGGCGGCATCCAGGCCACCGCTGATGGATGCTGAATTCCGCGGCGGCGGATACTGCACGATCAGCGAATTCAGATCCGGCGCCTTGCCGCCGCGCGCGGTGCGTACGGTGGAAACGGCGAGCGCGACATTCGACCAGTCCTCGCCGGTATTCTGGGTGATTTCGGCGCGGCGCACCAGTTCGAGCGCCGGCTTGCGGTCCTTGGCGCCGGTGTCCAGACGCGCATCATAGAGCGGCGTCCAGCGCGCGTTGCGCACCGCATAGGTCACCCGCAGCGTGGCCTTGGTGGCGGCCGCAGCCGCAAGTTCGATCCGGACCTCGAGCTTGTTCGGCGGCTTCTGCGCCCGGTCCGCTTCCAGCCGCGCAATCTCGCGGTCGAGCTCGCGCTGCTTGCGTTCGGCATCCCGGATCGCGCTGTCGGCGAATGCTACTTCCTCGGCGACGGCGGCAAACGCCGTGCGCCATTCAGCGATCGGGCGCGCCTCACCCTTGTCGCCGATGCCGGCCGGCGAGGCTTCGGCAAAACGTTCGGCGAATTTTCGCCGCGCGGCGGCGGCATTGATCGCGCCTTGCAGATCGGCGCGCTGGTCCTTCAGCGCCTCGATGCGCCTGTCGAGTTCGGGCAGATTGACCGGCGGCGCCGCGCGCGGCGGCTTGGCGTCGATGGCGCCGATAGTGAGTTTTGCGGCCGCCTCGCCTTCAACCCGCAGCGAGGACGGGTCCAGCGTCAGCGGAAAATCCTTCAGGACGGCCGAGTGGTCGCCGGCGGGAAGATCGAGCGTGATGACGCGGGTGATGCTGGCGCCGTCAGGATAGACGGTGACGGCATCGACGGCCGAACTGGCAGGCACATCGGCCGCTTGCGCCGGCGCAGCGGCCAACGCCGCAGCTACGACGAGACTCGTCGTCACAAGACTATTGGCTAAAAATCGCATTGATTTCCCTCTCCAAAAGGCCGTTTGCTGAACGGCGATGCAAAAAATCCCACCACCCCTGGTGATGAGACGTTGCGACTGAGGAACCGGTTCGATTGGGGTTTCGGTGAGGCAGCGCCGCGGCGGGACCGCGGCGGAAGGTAACGGGCTGTCGCCGCGGTCCGCGGCAAGCGCCGGCGGGACACAAGAGCCAGCGAACAATGCCTGACCCTCCCTGCAAGGGCGAGAGTCAGGAAAGTCTCGTTAAAGCACCGGCCTCTTAAAACACCAGCGCCTTGGCCTGCTTGACCTGCGGCAGCGCCTGTACCTTGGCGAGCACGTCGGCCGGTATTTCGCCGTCGATCTCCACCAGCGCGATGGCGTCGCCGCCCTGCTTGACGCGGCCGAGATGGAAGGTCGCGATGTTGATTTTGGCGTCGCCGAGCAGGCCGGCAAAGCTGCCGATGAAGCCGGGCTTGTCCTCATTGGTGACGTAGATCATCGACTTGCCGAACTCGGCATCGACCCGGATGCCCTTGATGTCGACCAGCCGCGGCTTGCCGTCGTGATAGACGGTGCCCGACACCGAGCGCTCCTGGCGCTCGGTGATAACGGTGACGGTGATCAGGCTTTCGTAATCGCTCTGCGCCGCGCGCACGATCTCGTCGACCACCATGCCGCGCTCCTTGGCGACGACAGGCGCCGAGACCACGTTGACGTCGCCGAGCATCGGCCGCAGCAGGCCGGACAACACGGCGGACGTGATCGCCTTGATCTTCATTTCGGCGACATGGCCCTCATAGGTGATCTGCACCTTGAGGATGCCGCTCTCGGTGAGCTGGCCCGCGAACGAGCCGAGCTTTTCGGCCAATTCAATGAACGGCTTCAGCTTCGGCGCTTCTTCCGCGGTGATCGAGGGGAAGTTGACTGCGTTCGAAATCGCGCCGGTCAGGAGATAATCCGACATCTGCTCGGCGACCTGGAGTGCGACGTTCTCCTGCGCTTCCGTGGTGGAGGCGCCGAGATGCGGCGTGCAGATCACGTTGGGATGGCCGAACAGCACGTTCGAGGTCGCGGGCTCTTCGATGAAGACGTCGAAGGCGGCGCCCGCGACATGCTTGGAATTCAAGGCATCGACCAGCGCCTGCTCGTCGACCAGTCCGCCGCGGGCGCAATTGACGATACGCACGCCCTTCTTCATCTTGGCAATAGCGCCGGCGTCGATGATGTTGCGGGTCTTCTCGGTCAGCGGCGTATGCAGCGTGATAAAATCGGCGCGCTTGAGCAAATCCTCGAGCTCGACCTTCTCGACGCCGATGTCCTTGGCGCGCTCCGGCGACAGGAACGGATCGAACGCGATCACCTTCATGCGCAGGCCGAGCGCGCGGTCAGCGACGATCGCGCCGATATTGCCGCAGCCGATCACACCGAGCGTCTTGGCCGTGATCTCGACGCCCATGAAGCGGTTCTTCTCCCACTTGCCGGCCTGCGTCGAGGCGTCGGCCTGCGGAATCTCGCGCGCCAGCGCCAGCATCAGGGTGATGGCGTGTTCGGCGGTCGTGATCGAATTGCCGAACGGCGTGTTCATCACGATGATGCCCTTGGCGGTCGCGGCGGGAATTTCGACATTGTCGACGCCGATGCCGGCCCGGCCGATCACTTTCAGCTTCTTGGCCTTCTCGATGATCTTCGCGGTCGCCTTGGTGGCGGAGCGGATCGCAAGCCCGTCATAATTGCCGATGATCTCGGCAAGCTTGTCCTTGTCCTTGCCGAGATTGGGTTGGAAGTCGACATCGATGCCGCGGTCCTTGAAGATCTGCACGGCGGCCGGAGAGAGTGCGTCAGAGATGAGTACTTTGGGCTTGGACATTGGATGTGATCCTTGGCCTTCTCTAGCGGAAGGGCCGGCCTTTCAAGGCCGCAACGGGTGAAAGTCCTCTGGAGCGAATTCTTCTTCCTCTCCCCGTTCTTACAGGGAGAGGGTCGGGGTGAGGGGCAGCCACAGGCGAGGTGCGCGCGGAGAGAGCCCCTCACCCGGATCGCACCGGACGATGCTTCGCATCGCCGAGGCGATCCGACCTCTCCCCGTAAGAACGGGGTGAGGTTAAGAATCAAGCCGCCTTCGGAAGCTGTGCCTTGGTCTCGGCGAACGCCCAGTCGATCCACTGCGTCAGCAGCGTGACGTCGGACGCTTCGACGGTGGCGCCGCACCAGATCCGCAAACCCGCCGGCGCGTCGCGATAATAAGCGAAGTCGTAACCGGCGCCTTCCTTCTCGACCAGCGCGACCAGCTTCTTGGAGAAGTCAGCTTGCGCATCCGCGGTCAGCGAGGTGATCGCGGGATCGACGAACTTGAGGCACACCGAGGTGTTGGAGCGGATCGCCGGATCCCTGGCCAGGAAGTCGATCCACGGCGTCCTGGCCTTCCAGTCGGCCAGCGCCTTGGTGTTGGCATCGGCGCGCGCGATCAGGGCCTTGAGGCCGCCGATCGATTTCGCCCACTGCAGCGCATCGAGATAATCCTCGACGCACAGCATCGACGGCGTGTTGATGGTCTCGCCCTCGAAGATGCCTTCATTGAGCTTGCCGCCCTTGGTCAGGCGGAAGATTTTCGGCAATGGCCACGCCGGCTTATAGGTCTCCAGCCGTTCCACCGCGCGCGGCGAGAGGATCAGCATGCCATGCGCGGCCTCGCCGCCCAGCGCCTTCTGCCAGGAGAAGGTCACGACATCGAGCTTGGCGAAATCGAGCGGCTGCGCGAAAGCGGCAGACGTTGCGTCGCAGATGGTGAGGCCTTGGCGGTCGGCCTTGATCCAGTCGGCATTGGGCACGCGCACGCCGGAAGTGGTGCCGTTCCAGGTGAAGACGATGTCGGATGCCGGGTCGACCTTGGAAAGATCGGGGATGTCACCGTAGCCGGCATGCAGCTTGGTCACGTCCGTGAGCTTCAGTTCCTTGACGATGTCGCTGACCCAACCTTCGCCAAAGGATTCCCAGGCGATGGTGGTGACCGGGCGCGCGCCGAGCAGCGACCACAGCGCCATTTCGACCGCGCCGGTATCGGACGCCGGCACGATGCCGATCTTGTATCCGGCCGGCACTTCAAGCACTTCGCGCGTCAATTCGATCGCGAGCTTGAGCTTGGCCTTGCCGACCTTCGCACGATGCGAACGGCCGAGGGCAGCATCCTTGAGATTTGCGGGATTCCAGCCGGGGCGCTTGGCGCAAGGGCCGGAGGAGAAATGCGGCACATTGGGCCGCGAAGCGGGCTTCGCTACGGTCATATTCTATCCTTCCAGATAGCAAGCCTCCCGTTGGGGGGAGGTGTCCCGCGGCGGTCATTAGGGGAATCGCGGCCGATCGTCAAGGAACTTTGGGGGCGTCCGATATGTCGCTGACATCACAGGTGATTGAAGCGTCGGCATCGATGGACGGGACCGGTTGCTGCTCCAGCAGTTCAGCCGCATCGTTGATCAGCCTGGCGGCCATCCGCCGGCTCGAGGTTTTCAGAACGCTTTTTTCGCCGGCCTGCACGACATACTCGTTGCCGATCCGAACGATCGAATAATTCTTCATCGAAAATCCCCAAAAAGCTGCCCACGGCCCATGGGAGACGTTGACATAGCGGAGACGTTCCTCCCCGTAAAATCACGGTGGTTGGGGTAGTTTATCGCTTGTTAACGGGATTGCAGAGTCAGAACTATCCCAGGCAATTGCCTGCGCCCTGACTCAACTTTGCACAAGAATAAAGCGTCAGAATCTCAAGGTCATGCCGAGATGGCTGCGCGCGAATCCGAGCCGCTCATAGAACCGCTGCGCATCGACGCGGGTGTGGTGCGTGAGCAACTCGACCAGCTTGCAGCCCTGCGCCCGGGCTTCTGAAACCGCCCATTGCACCAACTGCTCGCCGATGCCGCGGCTGCGGCAATGGCCGGCGACCCGGACATCCTCGAGCAAGCCGCGCGAGGCGCCCTGCGAACTCAACCCCGGCAGGATGCACAGCTGCAGGCAACCGACGACGGCGCCCTCGCCGTCCTCGGCGACCAACCAGCTGGATGTTCGGATCGCGCGCGACGCGTTCGAATGCGTCGAAATAAAGCTGCGGCAGCGGATCTTCGAGCCGTTCCCGCGGGCCGCCGAGCGGGTCGTCCGCCAGCATGGCGACGATGACGGCGATGTCGTCACGGCGCGCGCGGCGAATGGTGACTTGCGACCTGGCAGCCATGGTGTTTTCTCAGCGCGCCTGCGGCAGGCCGAGGAACTTCTCGGCGTCGCCGATCCAGCGGCGCACGGCGGCGTAGCCATCGAGATGAAAGCCGCCTTCATGCGCCAACCGCGTATAAGCCAGCAGCGCGACGTCGGCGAGCGAAACGGCGTCGCCGACCAAAAACGACGTGATGGCGAGCTGGTGCTCCATCCGCGCCAGCGCCGCGTACCCACGCTTGACCTTGTCTGGATCAAGGTCGGAGGCGGATTTGCCGAGATAGAACATCTGGAAGCGGCAGACCGCGATGCAGGGCTCGTGGCTGTATTGTTCCCAGAACAGCCATTCGTCCATCTTGGCTGACGCGAACGGATCCTGCGGAATGAGGTCGCTGCCGCGGGCGAGATAGCGGATGATGGCGTTGGACTGCGCCAGCGTGCGGCCGTCGTCGAGCTCGATCGCCGGCACCTGGCCGGCATAGTTGAGCTTGAGGAATTCCGTCGTGCGTGTCTCGTTCTTGAGCGTATCGATCGGAATCCAGCGATACGGCAGCGCGAGTTTGTCGCACACCCATTTCACCTTCAGGCAGTTGCCGGAATTGGTATCGCCGTAGATTTTCATGCGCGCCCGCCTCGCTAGGACGACAGTGCAACAGTCCTTGGCGAATCTGTCAACGGTATCAGGGTCGACGCCGGATTTTGGCGAGGTCAGAACTTGTAGCCGAGGCCCGCGCGCACCGTGTTGACGGTGGTATCGACACTGGAGGTGAAGCGAAGATATTCCCACTCGGCGCGCAGGAAGAGACCCGCATACAGCATCACGTCGATGCCGAGGCCGCCGGCGAATCCGGTGATGAACTTGGAATTGGCGTTGTCCGTCAGGAAACCGGACGCCGATAAATTGGGAAGGCCGTCCGTGCCGACATATAGATAATCAATGCGGGCATCGGCCCTGCGGTTGATGTGCGCCTGCCCCATCGCAACGCCGACGAATCCATAGGGCAGGAAGTTGTCGACGGCATATCCGCCGCGAACCCGCAACGAGCCGTAATCGGTGATCTTCATCGAGGCGCTCGAGGACACGTTAGCCGTCGATATGTAATCGGTGGGGTATTGGAACGACCGGCCCTGGGAACCGCTGTTGGCACCGAAGAAATTGCCGTGGGTATAGTTCAGCTCGACACCGATGATGGCGTCGGTCCACTGAAAATTATATCCGACGAACCCGCCGTAGCCGCTACTCTGCATATGGGACTTACCAAGCAGAGGCCATCGCGAGATGTCGAACTCCGATTCCAGATCGAGATTGTTCAGGAGTTTGGCGAGCAAATCCTGGCCGGAATTGGTGAAGTCCATGTCCGCCGCGCCATGCGAGACATGGCCGCCGAGATAGACGCCCGACCAGTTGACGGTGGTTCTGCTCAGCCCGTCGGTGAAGCTGCCGCGAAGAAACGGCAAGTCCGGCATATCGGCCGCCTGCGCACCGGTCACCGCGCCACACATCACCGCCACCAGCCAAAAACGACGCATCGCAACGCTCCATCGAACAACTCTAACTTGCGTCGATCATCGCTCGTTAACCCTAACCAATCGTTATCGCGGGCTGCGATGAGACATCATCTTGCCGAGAAAAAGCCAAACGCATCCTGCCTGCGACAGGCACCGGAGCCGCCACGCCACAAGCAAAACGGCGCGGGAAGATCCCGCGCCGTTCGCAATCCTTAACGGATGGAAGTCGCAATTAGCCTTTGCGCATCAGCGGCGGCGGCGCATAGACCTGCGGGCTTTCCAGGTTCCAGCGCACGCCGAGCTTGAGGTCATGCGAGGTCATGTCACGGTACTGGAAGGTCGACGTACCTGCGGGCGTGCCATCGAAGAAGCGGGCCTGGCCGTGGATGCCGGTGCCCATGTCGAGGTAGCGGTACGCCAGTTCGACCGTGAAGTTGTTGCTGACCTTGTAGGCCAGACCGGCATGCACGGCCCAGGCGAAGTTGGTCTTGCTCGCGCCCTCGGCGAAGTACGAGCTGGTGCGGCCATCGAACGCCGGGAACGTCGCGACATCGCTAAAGCCGGTGGTCTTGATGGTCGCCGCGCCGAAGCCGGCGCCGATGAACGGCGTGATGCACCACCAGGTACCGAGATCGACGTAACCGTTGACCATTCCGACCCAGCTCTTGTAGCCGCCGTCGTAGGCATCGGCGAGCCCGCCGCCGGGATTGAACATGAAGAAGTCGGTGCCTTTGAAGCTGACCTTCGAACGATATTCGCCGGTGATGTCAGCACGGAACCAGCTGTTGAACTGGTAGCCGATGCCAACGCCGTACATCATACCGCTGTCGAAGCCATGGCCGTGCTGATTCCAAACCGTATTGGCCGGCAGGGTGTCGTAGGCGTTGACGTGCAGCTTGCTCTGGGTGTTGGTCATCCCGATGTCACCGCGCAGATACCAGCCACCGAAATCCTGCGCCGGAGCCGGCGCGTAGGCCATCGGAGGGGGCGGTGCGATCGAAGGCATGTCCGCGGCGAAAGCCACCGACGACAACAGGGATGCCGCTCCGGCGGCAAGAAGAGACTTAACGCTACGCATGGGCTTCGTCCTTTTGTCCGGTGAGGCAACTGCGGAGGCCTCACATCAAAAACTCACGGGCGGACGATGCCATCAAATGCTTAAGCGGCGCTTAACCCTAATTTTTAAGGTTGATAATCTCCGAAGATTTTTGCAGGCACGTGTTCGCAAGCGCAGAGGCGATGCCTTCGCAGCACAGAAAATGGCGAAACCGCCATACATCCTAACGGGGTGTTGACGGAAATGGCACGGATGCTGACCTACTCGCTTCCGTGCCCGCGCCGTTTGCAATCGCTCCGTTAGCGCGCGAGCTTCGGCATCTTCGGCAGGAACACCGCGAGCAACCCGAGCGCCGGCAGGAACGCGCAGAGGTGATACACAAAGGCGATTCCGGTGTGGTCGGCGACCTTGCCGAGCACCGCCGCCCCCAGCCCGCCGATGCCGAAGGCGACACCGAAGAAGACGCCCGAAATCATTCCGAAGCGGTGCGGCATCAGTTCCTGCGCGAACACAATGATCGAAGATGTCGCCGACGACAGGATCAAGCCGATGAACACGGTCAGCACGGCGCTTGCAGCAAGGCCGGCATAAGGCAACGCCAGCGTGAACGGCAGCGCGCCGAGGATCGAGAACCAGATGATGTATTTGCGGCCAAAGCGGTCGCCGAGCGGCCCGCCGAAGAACGCACCCGCCGCGTTGGCGGCGAGGAAGATGAAAAGATAGAGCTGGGCGGCCTGGGTCGAGACACCGAATTTGTCGATCAGGTAGAAGATGTAATAGCTCGACAGGCTCGACACGTAGAGCTGTTTGGAAAACAGCAGCGCCACCAGCACCACGAGCGCTATTCTGATGCGTCGCGCGTCCGGTGCATCCGGATGGCGTTCGACCACCGTGGACTTCTTCGTCGTGATCTGCGGCCGGTACCAGACGCCGATCCGCCACAGGATCACGATCGCCAGAAACGCGATCGAGGAAAACCAGGCGATGCTGGGCTGGCCGAACGGCACCACGATCAGCGCCGCCAGCACCGGCCCCATCGAGGTGCCGAAGCTGCCGCCGAGCTGAAACACCGATTGCGCAAAACCATAACGCCCGCCCGAGGCCAGGCGCGCGATCCGCGCCGACTCCGGATGGAACACCGCCGATCCGAGGCCGACCAGCGCCGCTGCCATGAGGATGATCGCGTATTGATGCGCGACGCTGAGCAGCAGCAAACCGATGAAGGTGAATCCCATGCCGATCGCGAGCGAGAACGGCTGCGCCTTCTTGTCGGTGAAGTGACCGACCAGCGGCTGCAGCAGCGAGGCGGTAAACTGGAACGCCAGCGTGATCAGCCCGATCTGCGCATAGTCCAGTGCGTAATTGTCCTTCAGGATCGGATAGACCGACGCAATCAGCGACTGCATGGTGTCGTTGAGGAAATGCGAGAAGCTGATCCCGGCAAGCACGACATAAGCCGGCCCTGCGGATGCCGCCTTGGCGGCGAGCGCAGGCGCTACGTCCGGCACCACCACCGGCGCGGTGAGCGCTTCCTCGGAGACGGTGACAGGCTTGTTCAAGGGCACGATTCCCGAAAAATATCAGCTGGCAATATTGCTCGTTCCTACGCTGCAGGCGTAGCTGCGACCAGCATCAATAGCTAATGGCTGCGATGCGTTAGGATGCTCGAACGCGGGAATTCTTCCCCTCTCCCCTTGTGGGAGAGGGTGGATCGAATGAGCGAAGCTCATTCGAGACGGGTGAGCGGTTCTCTCCACGGATACAGCTTTCTCCGCGGATAGAGACCCCTCATCCGGCGCCATAGCCGATGCGGAGCATCGGCGTTCTAAGAACGGCGGCCCAAGGCCGCCTATGCCACCTTTTCCCACAAGGGGAGAAGGAAGAAATCAAGCCGCCGCGGCGTGGCCGAGGGCGGTGACGATGTGATCGACCACTTCCTCGACCAGGATGCGATCGTCGCCCTCGCCCATCACGCGGATCACCGGCTCGGTGCCGGATGAACGCACCAGCAAGCGGCCGTGGCCGTTGAGGCGCTTTTCGCCATCGACGATGGCGGATTTGACCTCGGCATCGTCGAGCGGCTTGCCGCTGCGATAACGCACGTTCTTCAGGATCTGCGGCAGCGGGTCGAATTTGTGGCAGACTTCCGACACCGGGCGGCGCAGCTTCTGCACCACGGCCAGCACCTGCAGCGCCGCGACGAAGCCGTCGCCGGTGGTCGCATAGTCGGACAGGATAATGTGGCCCGACGGCTCGCCGCCGAGATTGTAGCCCTGCTTCAGCATCTGCTCGAGCACGTAGCGGTCGCCGACCGGCGTGCGCACCATCTCCAGCCCCTGGCCTTCAAGGAAGCGCTCGAGCCCGAGATTGGACATCACGGTGGCGACAATGCCGGGCTTGGCCAGACGGCCGTCTTCCTTCCAGCTCTGCGCGATCACCGCGAGCAGCTGGTCGCCGTCGACGACATGACCGCGCTCGTCGACCAGGATGACGCGATCGGCGTCGCCGTCGAGCGCGATGCCGATGTCGGCGCGCATCTCGCGCACCTTGCGGCTCAGCGCCTCCGGCGAGGTCGAGCCGCATTCCTTGTTGATGTTGAAGCCGTCAGGCTCGACGCCCATGGCAACCACGTCGGCGCCGAGCTCCCACAGCGCTTCCGGCACCACCTTGTAGGCCGCGCCATTGGCGCAATCGATCACCACGCGCAACCCGTCGAGCGAGAGTTCGCGCGGCAGCGTGCGCTTGGCGAATTCGATGTAGCGGTCATGGACGCCGTCGATACGGCGGGCGCGCCCGAGGCTGGCGCTCTGCGCCAGCTTGCGGTCGATCGGCTCGTCGAGCAGTTGCTCGATCTGCTTCTCGACGTCGTCGGACAGTTTGAAGCCCTGCGGGCCGAACAGCTTGATGCCGTTGTCCTCGAACAGATTGTGCGAGGCCGATATCATCACCCCGAGATCGGCGCGCATCGACTTGGTCAGCATCGCGACCGCCGGCGTCGGCATCGGGCCGAGCAGCAGCACGTCCATGCCGACCGAGGTAAAGCCCGCCACCATGGCGTATTCGATCATGTAGCCGGACAGCCGCGTGTCCTTGCCGATCACGACGCGGTGGCGGTGATCGCCGCGCTGAAACACCAGGCCGGCCGCCTGCCCCACCTTGAGCGCGAGCTCCGGCGTGATCAGACCATTGGCACGGCCTCGAATTCCGTCGGTCCCGAAAAATTTGCGGCTCATGTGACCCCCAGCGATTCCGACGCCTCTAAAAGAAGCAGCGAACGCCCACCATCATAGCGTGAACGGGCCTTATAGTCCCTCAGGCGCTAAAATGGCTTCAAAAAATATGATGAATCATTACCGGGCCCGACCGCCGCGATCTGCAACTAACCCATTGTAATAGCTGATATTTTTATGATAAGTCCCGTGCGCTGGGCGAACCCTAATCGCGCCGCTTGATGTGGAGGTCACCCTTCGACGGCGCCGGCTGGATGACATTGACGGGATCCGAGGCCGGAAAGGTCTCTTCCAGACCCTCCTCCAGGGCCTCGTCCAACCGGCGCTTTTCGGCGCTGTCGCGGGGCTTCTTCGCGGGCTTGGGATGACGTTCGGGTCCGGTCATGAGAGGTCCTTGGGATGTCCTCACCGCAGGGTTCCGCGAGCCGATTTGGCTGACGTATCAACCATGCTAGATGACCACAGAGACAAGAAATTCAATAAGGGGCCGGAACGTCCATGAAGCACATTACCTGCATTGAGGACTTGCGCCAGTTGCACAAGCGGCGCGTGCCGAAGGCGTTCTTCGACTATGCAGATCGCGGCTCCTATTCCGAAGACACACTGCGCGCCAACCGTGCCGATCTCGAAGCGATCAAGTTCCGCCAGCGCATTCTGGTCGACGTATCCAGGCGCGATACGTCGACCACGATCCTCGGCGAGCCGGCCGCGCTGCCGCTGAGCCTGGCGCCGATCGGACTATTGGGCATGCAATATGGCGACGGCGAAATCGCCGCCTGCCGCGCCGCGCAGGCCGCCGGCATTCCGTTCACGCTGAGCACGATGTCGATCTGCTCGATCGAGGACGTCGCCGCCAATGTCGACAAGCCGTTCTGGTTCCAGCTTTACGTGATGAAGGACCGCAGCTTCATCAAGTCGCTGATCGAGCGCGCGATCGCGGCGAAATGCAGCGCGCTGGTCCTGACCGTCGACCTGCAGGTGATGGGACAGCGCCATCAGGACATCAAGAACGGCATGACGATTCCGCCGGAGTGGTCGCTGTCGAAGCTGCTCGACTTCGCCTCCAAACCGGCCTGGGTCGCTGGCGTGATGCGCGGCAAGCGCCGCACCTTCGGCAACATCGCCGGCCACGTCAAAGGCACCGGCGATATCAGCCAGCTCTCGCAATGGACCAACTCGCAGTTCGACACCTCGCTGAACTGGAAAGATGTCGAGTGGATCCGCTCGATCTGGCCGGGCAAGCTGATCCTCAAGGGCATTCTCGACGTCGAGGACGCCGAAGAGGCCGTGAAGACCGGGGCGCATGCGATGGTGGTCTCCAACCATGGCGGCCGCCAGCTCGACGGCGCGCCGTCGTCGATCGAGGTGCTGCCGGAGATCGTCGATGCGGTCGGCGACAAGATGGAGATCATGTTCGACGGTGGCATCCGTTCCGGCCAGGACGTGATGCGCGCGCTGGCGCTCGGCGCCAAATCCTGCATGATCGGCCGCGCCTTCGTCCACGGCCTCGGCGCCGGCGGCGAGGCCGGCGTCGCCAAGGCGCTCGACCTGATCCGCAACGAATTGCTGGTGACGATGGGCCTGTGCGGCGTCAACACCATCGCCGAAATCGACGATCGCGTGCTGGCGATTTAGGGGATACAAAACGCGGTCTGACTTCCCTTCTCCCCTTGTGGGAGAAGGTGGCGCGAAGCGCCGGATGAGGGGTCTCTATCCTCATCGCAAGCCAATCGTGAGGAGAGAACCCCTCACCCGTCTTCGCTTCGCGAAGCCATCCTCTCCCACAAGGGGAGAGGGGAAGGAAGCCCACCTCACATTGGCGGTGTGATCCCGTCGCGGCCGACATTGACGCGCGCCGCTTCCAGCGTGCCGTCTTCCTTTTTCGTCGCACCGAAGATGATGACCTTGGCGCCCGGCTTCAGTTCGGACTTGTCGCCGGCGACGAAGGTCACGACCGGCGTGTCCGGCGGCACCACGACTTTCTTCTCGCCGTCCTTGTATTTGACCAGGATGTTCTGACCATCGGTGCCCTTGACCGTCTGGGCGACGGTCGCGTTGGTCATGGTCGAATTCAGCCGCGCGTCCCAGGGCCGGAAACCTTCCGCCGCGCCGCGCTGGTTTTCGGGGAAAATATGCACCGCCACCGCCTTCTGGGTGCCGTCGGGCTCCGGCATGCCGGTGACGCCGATATACGAGCCTTCCTTGATCTCCGACAATGCGGTCCTGGCGACGCCGAACACCGCCACATTGTCGGTCATGCGGACCTTCATGTCGGTGCCCTCGCGCGATTTGATCGACAGCGTCGGTCCGTCGACGGCCTCGATGGTGCCGCGGATGCGCGCCGTCGGCTGTTGTTGCGCCCATGCAGATGTGCCGAGCACGGTGGCAAATGTCAGTGAAACAGCGAACAGGCGTGACGTCATCCGCATGGCGGTATCCCTTTCAATGTCTTTGAGCGTCCCATCGACGCCAACACCGGCAGAGAATGCCTATTCCATCATGATTGTGCCGCTCAAACTTTGTTGAGATCGGCCTCGACGATCGCACGAAGTTCTGATGTCACTTCGGGACGCTGCCCGAACCACAATTCAAACCCGCGGACCGCCTGGTGCAGCAGCATGCCGAGCCCGTCGGCGGTTCGCAGTTCTCGCGCGCGCGCGGCGACAAGCAACGGCGTATCCAGCGGCACGTAAACGAGATCGCTGACCGCGGCGTTTGACGGCAGGCGCCCGACATCGAGTTCCAGCGCCGGCTGGCCATGCATGCCGAGCGACGTCGTGTTCACCAGCAGCCCGGCGCGAGGCAGCAGCTCATCCAGCGCATCCCATTCCACCGGCAACACGCTTGCGCCGAATTGGTCGGCCAGCGCACGCGCACGCGCCACGGTCCGGTTGGCGACATGCACGCGCTTGATGCCGCGTTCGATCAGCCCGAACAGAACCGCGCGCGCCGAACCGCCGGCGCCCAGCACCAGCGCATCTTCGGCGCGATCCCATCCGGGGGCGCAAGCATCGAGATTGTTGATGAAGCCTTCGACATCTGTGTTGGTCGAGCAGAGTTCGCCATCCTGGTACCACAGCGTGTTGGCGGCGCCGACCGCGCGGGCGCGCTCGTCCGGCTTCGACAGCGCCAGCGCGCGCTCCTTGTGCGGAATGGTGACGTTGGCGCCCACGAAGCCGCGCAGCGAGAGACGGAACACGAAATCCTGCAACTCGTCGGGCGGCACCGCTTCGATGACGTAGCCGCCCTCGATACCGAGCGTCCGCAGCCAGTAGTGATGGATCAGCGGCGAGCGCGAATGCGCGGCCGGCCATCCGATCAGGCACGCGGCAGGGGGTCTGGTGGCACGGGTCATGGCAGTCAATTCGGCCAAGCCGGCGGCCGAGTCAATGCCGGGGGTGGTGGGGCGGATTGCTTGTAGTCAAACTCGTCATGCCCGGCCTTGTGCCGGGCATCCACGTCTCAGCTTGTGCTAAGCGAGAAGGACGTGGATGGCCGGGTCAAGCCCGGCCATGACGATAAAGCACGGCATCAAAATCACGCCGCGACCCGATGCGCGGCGATGATCTGGTCGGCGGCGCGGCCGGTTACTTCGGCCATGCGGTCGAACTGCCGGGTAAAGCCGCCGGCGCCGGCGGAGGCTGAGCGTAATTCGACGATCAGGTCGCCGATCTCGGCCTCGGGCATGGTGGCGCGAACGCAATCCCAGCCGGTCCAGCCTTCGCGGGTGTCGAAGCCGAGGATCTGGCCGCGCCGCGCCGACAGGATGGCGTTGATCTTCGCGGTGGCCTCGGTCGGGCAGACGATCTCCACCATGTGGATCGGCTCCAGCAGCACCGGCTGGCACTGCGGCAGCGCCTCGCTCATGCCGATCCGCGCCGCGGTGCGGAAGGCAAGATCGGAGGAGTCGACGCTGTGATAGGAGCCGTCGGTCAGGGTGACCTGAAGGTCGATCACGGGAAAGCCGAGCGGGCCGCGCGCCAGACCGTCGACCACGCCCTCCTCCACCGCTCCGATATAGTTGCGCGGCACCGCGCCGCCGACGACCTTTTCGTGGAATTCGAAACCGGAGCCGCGCGGCATCGGCTTGATTTCCAGCACGACGTCGCCGAACTGGCCATGGCCGCCGGACTGCTTCTTGTGGCGGCCACGTTGCGTGATCGATTTGCGGATCGTCTCCTGATAGCCGATCGCCGGGGCTTGCGATTTGACGTTGACGCCGAAACGATCCTTGAGGCGCTCCAGCGCGACGCGCAAATGCATCTCGCCCTGCCCCCACAGCACGATGTCATGGGTCTGGGTGTTGTGGATCATCGACAGCGACGGATCTTCCTCGTTCAGCCGCAGCAGCGCCTGGCCGAGCTTGACGTCGTCCTTGCGATCGTTCGCCGCCAGCGACATCGCCAGCACCGGCGCGGTCGGCTCGACGTGCGCGAGCGAGGCCGGCGCGGTCTTGCCGCTGGAAACCGTATCGCCGGTCTTGATGGCGTCGAGCTTGCCGAGGGCTACGGTTTCGCCGGCTTCCGCCGCCGGCCGCTTGCTGTCGTGCCCGCCATTGACCGCGAGGATGCCGGAGACCCTGCCCGCTTCGCCGGACGAGGATTGCAGCGTCGCGCCGTCATCGAGGTGTCCGGAGAGCAGCCGCACCAGCGACAGCTTGCCGCCGTGCGGCTGATGCAGGGTCTTGAACACATAGCCCAGCGCATCCTTGCCCGAAGACGTCGCGCCGAGGCGTTTGGCGGTCTCGGCCACGCCGGGCGCTTCATGGCGCAGCGCCTTCATCAGCCGCAGCACGCCGTTTTCACGGGTCGCGGCGCCCAACAACACCGGGCAGATCAGACCTTCGCGCAATTCGCGGGCGAGATCGTCGAACACCGCGTCGCGCGGCGGCTGGATGTCTTCCAGTAGTTGCTCCATCAGCACGTCGTCGTGGTCGGCGAGCTTTTCCAGCATCGAGAACCGCGCTTCCTTTTCGCGGTCGAGATTGCCGCCGTCCAGCGCGATCACTTCCGAAGACTTGTGTTCGCGGTAGACAAAGGCGCGCTCCAGCGCGAGATCGACGAAACCTTCGATCAGTTCGCCGTTCCAGATCGGAATCTGCCGCAACACCAGCGGCACGCGCGAGGCCGGCTGCAACGTCGCCAGCGTTTCACGAATACGCTTGTTGGCCTTGTCGATCTTGTTCAAAAATAAAAAGCGCGGAATGCCCATTTCCTCGAGCTCGCGCAGGATGATCTGCAGCTGCGGCAGCTTCTTTTCATCCGCCTCGCAGACCACGATCGCGGCATCGACCGCCGGCAGCGCTGCGCGCATGTCGTGCGCGAACTCGATCGAGCCGGGACAATCGATAAAAGTGTAGCTGTCGCCCATGAAACTGGTGGTGGCCGCCGTCAGGCCGACGCCCATCTTGTGGTGCCGCGCCTCGGGGCTGGAATCGCCGACCGAAGTTCCGGCATCGACGCTGCCGGCACGGTGGATGGCGCCTGTGCGCGCCATTATGGCTTCAAGAAGTGTGGTTTTACCGCTCTGGAAAGGGCCCACCAGCGCAATGCACCGTGGACCTCGGGGACTTCTGACGTCTTGTCCCATTGCCGCCTCCTTGTTGGGAGCTCGGCCCATGATTGGGTCGGCAACTTCTCATGCTCTGCCGGTCCCGACGATTTGGCAAGCAGGAAAGATTCGCTGCAGTGCATCGTGAAGGGAGGGGAGCGGCACGGCCGAATTGCAAACGTGGTTCCACGTTCTCGCGCCGCGGTCCCACCCAACGCTGTCATCCCCGCGCAGGCGGGGATCCAGTACGCCGCGGCTTTTCGGTTCTATCATTGGTTCAATCATTGCCGTCTCTGGATACTGGATCGTCCGCCTTCGCGGACGATGACACTGAATATGTGTTTACGTTCCCGCGACGCATTGCGCCCGAGTCTTGCTGGAAACTTCCCGCCCTCTCCAAATAGAGGGCGCAGGGAAGACCGGGTGCGCGCTGCACCCGCGGTCTCGTGTGCGGTTTGCACAAAATAAAATGCACACGAGCATACAGGGCAGCGGAGAACACCTGGCCTTCCCTGCGCAATGGCTTTACGGCTTATAACGAGCTCTCCCCGGAGAACGGCTCTTTTGCCTCCGTAGCGCCCTGGAAGCTATTGCCTCCAGGTGCATTGACGCCAGCACCGCGACGTCAGGACCACACGTCTTCGCCGTACGCTTCTGCCGCGATCGTCCATCGCGACATCAGCGTCCACCGCAACCCGTCCAACGTCCGTGACGACGGCCGACGCCCTTCTGAGTAGGACGGGATGGCAGAATATGTATCCTTGATTTGGATTCCGTAAAAGCGAAATATTTTTTATTTCGGGGCTTGACACGAATTCCGCAAACCAGAAGTGATTTGCCCGTCGGGCACAGTTGGTATGCAGCCCGGGTGAGCAACGCGACATGCGGGGTCTTTCTTGCTGATCCCGCATATCGCATGCGCTTGTGTGAGCTACGAAATTCTTCCCCTAACAGTGCGTTGGTAGAGCGCAGCGAAACTCATCAATACCTTCGCCCCCTTATCGTGCGCGCCGCTTCGCGCAGCTCGGTCGGGGTCATACCGAAACGGCGGCGAAAGCGGCGATTGAAGTAAGGGACCTCGTTGAACCCGCTGGTCCATGCAATTTCGCTGATCTTCAATCGAATATGGGCTGCATCGATCAGCATCACCCTGGCCTTGTCCAGCCGCATCTCCAGCACGCGCTCGGCGAAGCTCGATCCGCTTTCGGCCAAAAGATCGTTTACGTAACGGCGCGACAAGCCCAGACGCCGCGCAACACTTTGCGACGAGAATTCCGGATCGTGAAAGCCCGATTTGATGGCCGCAAGAATGTCGTGCAATCGTGCCGCGCGCAGGCCGCGCGTCACCGCCATCTCCGGCGGAACGCCGCGCGCGCCCAGCGCGAGTGCGACGAGATCGACCAGCGTGGTCTCGATGTGCCGGTCGAGCGCCGGATCGCTTTCCTGCTTCAGGCCGATGAGAAACTCGGCGTAGCGGCCGAGATGACGCAGCGCCGGCGAGGACGCATCGAGCGGTTTGCCGATGAGGTCGTCCGCGTTTGGGACCAACGCAAGCAGCCGGGCGCGCGAAATATTGATCGCATACCAGCCATTTTCCGGACCTCCGACCATCTCGCCGGGTTCGGCAGTCAGAAGCACCGCTGTGTCGCGACTGGTCGTCGTCTCCTGCGTGTTCTGGATGCTGATTATATCGGAACGACCGTTATGAAGCGCGACGCAAAAATTGTCCGCACCATCGGAAGCGACGTCGCACGGGCTGCGCTTTATCCGATCGATGCTGCCGTCGAGCCGACCGATACCGACCGCGCCGATCGGCACGAATTCAAAGTTCTCCATGAAGGAGCGATCATCCGCGCGGTGGAGATCGACCGAACCGTCAAGCGCATTCCACTGATCCTGCCACAGCACGAATTTTGCCTGATCGGTCAGATGGGGCGGAAGCTGCTCTGGCGCAAAAACAACTTTCTGAATCTTGCCGCCAACGGCCTTTCCACCGGACTCATCAACATCCATCGCCTGTGATGCCCTCAAAATTCGATTTGCTTCGAGCAGATCCAGATCAAGACAGGCTAGCTGCATCGGCACAATCCAGACAGTGCCAGTCAAACCAATTGTGCCAGCCAGTTCGAAACCCGTGGCGCGATTGCAACGCTCGCCAGCAATCAGGAGGCGATGCCACGCCGTGCAAATCAAGAGCCGCTCAGGATAAGCCGATTATGGGCGGCTTGGTAAGAATGCACAAAGACTTGCTGAAACGCGACCTGATGAATCCGGACCTGACGATTCAGATCAGGACTCATCCTCAGAATTGTTCGGGGCGACATTATGCATCACATCTCGCGGACGACGCTTGCCGCAGCGGCCATTTCATTGGGCAGCCTTTCAGCTGGGTTCGCGGCCGATCACGGACCGCACCCCGCCTACAAGGCAATGCCGGTCGCGCCGGCCCCTTACGACTGGAGCGGCGTCTATATCGGCTTGCATGCCGGCTACGGTGGAGGCATGACCGATTGGACGGGTGTGTTAGGCAACGATTTTCTGGCGAAGGGTCTCCTCGCCGGCGGTCAGATCGGGATCAACAAGCAAATCGGCAGCTTCGTATTTGGCTTCGAGCTTGACGGATCGTGGACTGACATTGGTAGCTCGCAGTTGCTTCTCAACGGCGGACCGCCCCTTGGATTCCAGACAGAAGGCACCGCCAGGTCGAAGATCGATGGCCTGGTGACGTTTACGGGGCGTGCCGGTCTGGCCGCCGACCGCTGGTTCGTCTACGCCAAGGGCGGCCTTGCAGTCGCGCAGGAAAAGCATTCCTTCCGCTTTAGCAGTTCGAGCTTCGCACCTCTGGCTCCTGCTACCGAAATGGCCTCGGGCAGCGGCAGCCAGCATCGATGGGCTCCCGTTGTCGGCTTCGGAGCGGAGTATGCGTTAGGAAACAACTGGTCGGTCAAGGCCGAGTACAACTACGTCCATCTCGGCACCCGAACGGCAGGACTTACTGGAACAGCGAACCTCAATGGCGTTGTAACTCCCCTGGATGCGGCCGGCGCCTCAATTGAGCAGGCGCTCCATCTCGGCAAGATCGGCGTGAATTATCGTCTTGGCGGAATTCAGACCGATCCGACGTTTGTGCCAGTCAGGCCTGCGCCAGGATACAACTGGTCGGGCGCCTATGTCGGCGTTCAGGCCGGATACGGTTTCGGCCACGCGCAATGGCCAGATCTGTTCAATCCGGCGAATCCCGCAACCGGAAAGTATGATGTGAACGGATGGCTTGCCGGCGGAACTGTCGGGGTCAACGCGCAGGCAGGCACTTTGGTCTTCGGCGTCGAAGGCGAATGGATGTGGACCGGCATCAAAGGAAGTCAGACAACAGTCCTTAACTTTGGTGCGGCCACTCAGACTTTTGACTTCGAGACAAAGATCAATTGGCTTGCGATCGCGGCTGCGCGCGCAGGTTTTGTAACGGCAGACCGCCTGATGGTATATGGCAAGGCTGGCGTCGCGCTCGCTGACGAGAGGCACAGGCTTACTGACACCCGGATCGCTCCAAATCTCAGCGCGGTCTTCAACCTGGAAGCCAAAGCCTTTCACACCGGAATCGTGGCGGGTGCCGGCGTTGAGTACGCCCTCGGCGGCAACTGGTCGGCAAAGCTCGAATACGACTACATCAAGATGCTTGCGCAGAACCTGACGGCGACCGGCATTCGCAACGTCAACGCTCCGCCCATCGCAGGATCGGGCGCTTCTTCCGCTCAGTTCGACAAGATGCCGCAGGACCTGCACCTGATCAAGTTCGGCGTGAACTATCACTTCAGCCCGACGCCGATCGCAGTCAGTGCCCGATATTGATCCGCGTATCGCGAAATTCTCATGTCGTAGTATTTCCTGACAGACTGGACAAACACGGGCTCGCATATGGCGGGCGCCTTTCTACTCGCCAGATATCGATTGGCGAGGCCCGAAAAAGCGTGGCGCGATTGCAACGATGACCGACAATCGCCAGCCTGTGCCACGCCGTACAAATCGAAGGCCAAGCAGGACAAGTCGATTTTGGGCGCCTTGGTAAGAATGAAACAGGACGTGGTGAACCTGGACCCGACGATTCAGCACCGGGATTCATCCGTAGAATTGTTCGGGGCGACATCATGTACAATCATCTATCGCGGACGACGCTCGCAGCCGCAGCCATCTCATTGGGCGGTCTCTCTGGTGCATTCGCAGCCGATCTCGGACCGCGCCCGGCCTATAAGGCGATGCCGATCGCCAGTCTTTATGACTGGACGGGCATGTATGTCGGCGGTCACCTCGGCTGGGCCGGTGCCGATCGCACCTTCGAACGAACCTTTGTCGGCAACGGGATAATCACGAGGGTCTCCAATCCCGGCTTCTCGCAGCATCCGAACGGTTTTGCCGGTGGCGGCCAGATCGGCTTCAACCGCCAGACCGGCAACTGGGTCTGGGGCCTCGAAGCAGAACTCTCGGGCACGACGCTTCGCAGCTCGACCACGGTTGCCGTTCCCACACTGCCCCTCATCACCCAGACCTTTGACGTCAATATCGACTGGACCGCGAGCCTGACCGGACGCCTCGGCTATGCGTGGGACCGCTGGATGCTTTACGGCAAGGGCGGCGCCGCGGTGATGCACGAAACCTATGCCCTGATAGCACCTGGGCTTATCATACCGGATTCGCCATACCATAGCGCCAAGGTCACGCGGCTCGGATGGACCGTCGGCGCCGGCGTCGAAAATGCCTTCCACGATAACTGGTCATGGAAAGCCGAGTACAGTTACATGCGCTTTGACGGCAACGACAGCATCACCAATGCCCTTTCCGTAGCATCGTTCTCGGGCATCAAGTCCTATACCGACGTCAACCTTCACTTCGTCAAGGCCGGCATAAATTACCGGTTCGGTGTTCCGGTGACTGTCGCAGGTGCCGGACCGTCGCCAGTTTACAAAGCGCCGGTCGCGACCGCGTACGACTGGACGGGGTTGTACGTCGGCGGACATGCCGGTTCGGCAAGCACCGAGCGCAACTTCGCCACCACCTTTGGTCTCGACGGGAACGTGTTCGCGCCGCCCTTCACCCAGAAGCCAAAGGGCTTCGTGGGCGGCGGACAGGTCGGCTTCAACCGACAGGCAGGCAACTGGGTGTTCGGGCTCGAGGCCGACGCCACAGGAACAAACATTGGCGCGAGGACGAGCGTAGTCGATCCATCCGCGACCGTCGTCCAAACTTACGATGTCGCGATCGACTGGTCCGCCACCCTGACGGGGCGCGTCGGTCACGCCTGGAACCGCTGGATGGTTTACGGCAAGGGTGGCGGCGCACTGATGCGCGAGACCAACGCATTGACCGTCCCGCTACTGGGCGGGACCCGGGCCGACGCCCATGCGACCCGGGTCGGCTGGACCGTTGGCGCCGGTATCGAGAACGCTTTCCTCGACAACTGGTCGTGGAAGGCGGAGTACAACTACATGAGGTTTGACAACACCAAAACCGTTAGCAATCGGAACACTTTCACAAGTTCGTCCGGGATCACGGTCAACACGAACGTGGACATTCACGCCGTCAAGCTTGGCGTCAATTACAGGCTCGGCAATTACGGCGTCGTCGCCAAATACTGATAGGTCAACTCTGACCGCAAAAGGCCCGCATTTTGCGGGCCTTTTTTATTCCGGTTGAATGAATCTCACCGCCCCGGCCGCAGTTCCAGGCTTTCCAATCCGGCAGCGATGCTGACGCCGACCTGGCCTTGCAGGCTGAGCGGCTGCAGCGCGATCGAGTTCGCCGAGCCGCCGACCAGCACGTTGCCGCCGACGCCGACGCCGAACGTGGCACTGCCCTGCGCGCCGACATAATTGCCGGAGAGGTCGCCCGGTCCGAGCTGCACCGACGGCGCAAACACCGCCCAGGCCAGTGCGGACTCCTGGGTGATGCCGAGATCGAGGCCGACTTTGCGGATGGTCGCGATGTAACGGTCTTCCGGCCTGCCCTCGGCGCGCAGCACGCAACCGAGATTGGTCACCGAGCCGACGATGAAGCCGACGCTGGCGCCGCCGCGGCACTCCAGCACGCCGATCTGCACGCGCGCCTGCTGCGCATTGGCACCGGCGATCGAAGCGGCCAGCATGGCGATGGCGGCAGCGGCAGGGAGAAGCAAGCGGCGCATGAGGAAATCTCCGGATGGGATGCGAGCAGGAATTGAGAAAGACGCGGAAGGGCGTGCGCGCATCTATGGCATAACAACTATTGCCGTGCCAGATTTTGCCTTTAGCCCGTCATTCCCCGATGCGCCATTGCGCATCTGAGGGCGATGCGCAGCATCGAACCCGGAATCTCGAGATTCCGGGTTCGCTTCGCGCCCCGGAATGACGGTCACAAAAAGCCGCCCCGGAATGACGGGCTCAAATAAAAAAGGCCCGCTGTCGCGGGCCTCTTTCATAACGTTATCGCTCTCAGCCGCGGCGATGATGCCGGCGGTGGTGGCGGCGCGGGCCGCCATAGCCGCGGAACGGCTCCAGCTGGAGGTCGGCCACCCCGGCGGCCACGTTCAGCCCGGTCTGGCCCTGCACGCTGAGCGGTTGCAGCGCGTAGGAATTGGCCGGACCGCCGACCAGGAAGTTACCGCCGCCGCCGATACCGACCGACGCGTTGGCACCGACGCCGCCGTAATTACCGGCGAGATCGCCACGGCTGACCCGTCTGTTCGGCGCATTCACCGCCCAGGCCAATTGCGTCTGTGCGGTAATGCCGAGATCGAGGCCGTAGCGGCGCACGGTGGCGATGTAGGGTTCCGGCCGGCGGCCTTCGCTCTTGAACACGCATTCGAGGCTGGTCACGGAGCCGACGACAAAGCCGACATTCTGGCCGCCCTGGCATTGCAGGACGCCGGCGCGAACCGGCGGTGCCGCATCCGCGCTCGCGATCGGCGTGATCAGCGCCGCGATGGCGATGCCTGATGTCGTAAGGCGTTTTCCGAAAAGCATGTGTCGTCCCCGCTTGATGAACTGAAGGTGCGGGGGGACAGGAAGGAAGCGCCGTGTCCAAAACATGGCGCTTTAAGAAAAGAAGGCTTCAAAACATCATACGGTTTATGCGCGATGTGATTTGACACGCCTTTTTTCTGACGCGTTTTCTCGACGCTTGCTTTCTCGGCGCTTGCTTGGATGCGAACGGAACCTGTCCCGCATCGGGCGGAACAGGTCTCGCGTGTAACGCGCTATCGCAAATTACCGCAAAAGCGCTGGATGCGTCTGCAGGCGTCTTCGAGATCGCTTGTCTTGGTGGCGTAGGAAATCCGGAACGCCGGTCCAAGCCCGAACGCCGAACCCTGCACCACGGCGACGCCTTCGCTTTCAAGCAGTTCGGTGACGAAGTCCTCGTCGTTGGCGATCACCTTGCCGGACGGCGAGGTCTTGCCGATGGTGCCGGCGCAGGACGGATAGACGTAGAATGCGCCCTCGGGCCGCGGGCATTCGATGCCCTTGGCCTGGTTCAGCATCGACACCGCGATATCACGGCGCTCCTTGAACACCTTGTTGTTGGCGGGGATGAAGTCCTGCGGACCGTTGAGCGCCTCGACCGAGGCCCACTGCGAGATCGACGACGGGTTCGAGGTCGACTGCGACTGGATCGTCGCCATCGCCTTGATCAGTTCAGCCGGGCCGCCGGCATAGCCGATGCGCCAGCCGGTCATGCAATAGGCCTTCGATACCCCGTTCACCGTCAGCGTGCGGTCGTACAATTTCGGTTCGACTTGCGCCGGCGTGGTGAACACGAAGTCGTCATAGACCAGGTGCTCGTACATGTCGTCGGTCATCACCCAGACCTCGGGATGCTTCACCAGCACGTCGGTGATCGCCTTCAGCTCGCTGCGCGAATAGGCAGCGCCGGTCGGGTTCGACGGCGAGCAGAGAATGATCCACTTGGTCTTCGGTGTGATCGCCTTCTCCAGCGCGTCGGGCTGCAGCTTGAAACCCTGCGCCGCCGTGCACACCACGGACACCGGCACGCCGCCGGCCAGCGCCACCATTTCCGGATAGCTGACCCAATAGGGCGCGGGGATGATGACCTCGTCGCCCGGATTGATGGTCGCCATCAGCGCGTTGTACAGCACCTGCTTGCCGCCGGTGCCGATGATGATCTGGTTCGGCTTGTAGGTCAGGCCGTTCTCGCGCTGGAACTTGGCGATGACCGCCTCCTTCAGCTCGGGAATGCCGTCGACCGCGGTGTACTTGGTCTTGCCGGCCTCGATGGCGTGGATCGCCGCCAGCTTGATGTTGGCCGGCGTGTCGAAATCGGGCTCGCCGGCGCCAAGGCCGATGACGTTGCGGCCGGCCGCTTTCAGCGCACGTGCTTTATCCGTGACCGCGATCGTCGCGGACGGCTTCACACGGTCGAGCGCAGCGGACAGAAAAGGCATCATCATCTCCTGGGAATGGCATGTGTGGGCACACTTAAGTGCCCGTTTCGGGAATGATCCGCGATTCTAAATGTTGGGATCGGCGCACCCTAAAGCGATGCGCGCTGCATCGCAAGAAGCTTGGCCCGAAAGACCTCAATTTAAAGGGGGCACTGGCGCGGTCGGCGCAATATTTAGAAAAAAACTGCGCCGAATTGACTCATATCTGGCCAAGGAAACTGGCGGGGCCGCGACGGGCTGGCTGACGGCCTGATCATCCCCGGCCGCAGGCCAATCCGGTATGCCTTTCTGCGCCGCGGTCCGACGCGATCGGTTGCTGCGATGGATTGCTCCGAGGTCGATTCGGACTTGAGGTCGAACCGTCTCGCAACGATTTCAAAATCCGGACTGCAAGCACCGGCAAGATCGCGAAAGCTTGAAGCGTTTTGCTCACAAATCTCGACCACGTGATCCAGCCGTCGAGGCATGGCGTTCTGCTCGCGTGCAGTGCGGTAGAGGTTTTCGACTTTTTCCATTGTGCGGGTCTTGCGACGCAACCATAACGGCATCATTGTTTAACCGCGTTGCAGCGATCCGCGCGCGAGATACCTCCAACCGATCGAGTGAAATCCGACACGATGTACAAGCTCTATTCGATGCAGCGCTCCGGCAACAGCTACAAGGTCCGCCTTGCGCTGTCTCTGCTCAAGGCGCCGTATTGCGCGATCGAAGTCGACATCCTGCGCGGCGAAAGCCGCACGCCGGATTTTCTGGCGAAGAATCCCAGCGGACAGGTGCCGCTCTTGGAAGTCGCCGAGGGACGCTACCTCGCCGAGTCCAACGCCATCCTGTGGTACGTCGCCGGCGGCACCTCGCTGGCGCCGGAATCGCGGGTCGAACGCGCCGAGGCGCTGCAGTGGATGTTCTTCGAACAGCACGCGCTGGAGCCCAATCTCGGTGCCGCCTATTTCTGGCTGTCGCTGGTCAAGGGCGGCCGCGACCTGCAGACCCACGCGCTGGAGGACTGGATGGAGCGCGGCTACGCCGCCCTTCAGGTGATGGAAAACCATCTCAAGACCCGGGCCTATTTCGCGGCCGACCAGCTCACGGTGGCCGACATCGCGCTGTTCGGTTACACCCATGTCGCCGACCGCTGCGACTTTGACCTCGCGACTTTCCCCGCGATCCGCAGCTGGCTGCGGCGGGTCGAACAAACCCCCGGTTTCGTGGCCATGGACTGGCAGCCGGTAGCCGAGATCGAGGACCCCGCCAGCATCGCCGCCGGGGCTTGAGCGCGGGCAAGCTCCTTCACGTTCGCTTGAGGCGGGCCCGAAGGTTAAGGACATCGGGAATAACGTTAAGCTTTGCCGTGATTTTGCCATTTTCGGCGGTCGCGTGCCGCAATATTGCCGGCCACGGCTGTGAATTTTCCCCGATGTCGCGGGTGATTCGCCCGCGTCTTGAAGGATTTATATCCATGATACGGTCGCCCGGCACGGCCGGCTTCGAAAGCCGCCCTGCGCCAGTTGCTTCCGCCCGGCTGACCAACGCCATCGCCGCCTCGCTGGCGATCGGTGCGCTGTCGCTTTGCCTCGTCGTCACACTGACAGTGCTCTCGATCAAGGCGACCATGGCCATGCCGTTTCCAGGATAATTTCAGCGTTTTCCGTTTGCACCTTTGGCAAAACCAACGCGCGATGACCGGCATCGCGAGCGGAGCATGATGAAGACACCTGTCGGACTTGTGACCGCGGCCCTGACGGCAGCAATCCTGCTGACCGCGACCTTGGTGATTGCCACCGGCACGCGCGGCGAGGAGACGGAGTTTCCCTCGTCCGCGGGCGCCCTCGCAGTGCGGACCTTCGCCAGGGGCCTCGTCAATCCATGGTCGCTGGCGTTGCTGCCCGACGGGCGGATGCTGGTGACCGAGCGACCGGGGCGCATCCGCATCGTGTCGGCGGAAGGACAATTGTCGCCGCCGCTCAAGGGCGTGCCTGACGTATGGGCGTCCGGCCAGGGCGGCCTGCTCGACATCGCGATCGACAAATCCTACGCGCAAAACAAGACGATCTATTTCTGCTTTGCCGAGCGAACCAGCGGCGGCGGCCGCACGGCGATCGCGCGCGCCAAACTGAACGACGGCGGCGGCCGCCTCGATGAAACCAAAATCATCTTCCGC
Organism: Bradyrhizobium sp. LjRoot220; assembly: GCF_964252915.1. NCBI lineage: Bacteria > Pseudomonadati > Pseudomonadota > Alphaproteobacteria > Hyphomicrobiales > Nitrobacteraceae > Bradyrhizobium > Bradyrhizobium sp. LjRoot220. Next base: position 103,179 of record NZ_CAXUPS020000003.1, on the reverse strand, counting down.
CAGGAAGGACCGCTGTCATCGGGCAATCATTATGGCTGCCGCATCGCCCAGGCCGACGACGGCAATCTGTTCGTGACACTGGGCGATCATTATGCCCATCGCAATCAGGCCCAGGACCTCGGCAATCATCTCGGCAAGGTGATCCGGATTACACCGGATGGATCGGCCGCGGCCGGAAACCCGTTCATCGGCCGCACCGGCGCCAAGCCGGAAATCTGGAGCTACGGCCACCGCAACGGACAGGGCCTCGCGATCAACCCGGCGTCGGGCGAGGTCTGGGAGGCCGAGCACGGCCCGCGCGGCGGCGACGAGATCAACGTCATCGGCAAGGGCAAGAACTACGGCTGGCCGGTGATCGGCTTCGGCATCGATTACAGCGGCGCCAAGATCCACGAAGGCACCGCCAAGGACGGCATGGAGCAGCCGGCCAAATACTGGGTGCCGTCGATCTCCCCGTCCGGCATGCTGTTCTATACCGGCAAGCTGTTTCCAAAATGGTCCGGCAGCCTGTTCACCGGCGCGCTGTCCGGCAGCATGCTGGTGCGACTGTCGCTGAACGGCAACAGCGTCGCGAGCGAAGAGCGCCTGTTGCAAAATCTGCACGAGCGGATTCGCGATGTCAGGCAAGGCACGGACGGCGCCCTGTGGCTGCTGACCGACAGCTCCAACGGACGGATCCTGCGGGTGACGCCTGCCGCAAAGTGACGGTCCGCAAGGATAACGGGCAAGAATAGCTGACAAGAATAGTTCACAACAAGAATTGCTGAAATGAACGCGTGAACGGGAAGCTGCGACTACAGGGAAGTCCGACAGTTTCCGGGTATCCACGCATGAACCGGCGCCAGTTTGTTTTCGCCATGTCAGGAGCCGTCACACTGCTCGCCGCCACGCAGCCCGGCCGCGCGGAATGCGGCGGCGTGAGCATCCGGGAATTTGTCGAAACCACCTATTACAAGCAGGCGCGGCTGCTCGCCGCCAAGACCCCGCTCAGCAACGAAGACTTCTACGCGCTATTCTCGCCCGGCATGCGCCGGCTGATGCACGCGCCGCGGCAATATCCCAAGAACCAGACGATGGGTCCGCTGCTCAATGCCTTCTTCGGCTGGGGCGTGCTGCCGGGCGCCGAGATCAGGGTCGGCAAGGTCGAGCGCCATTCCGGCGAAGAGGATCTGGGACCGGCCACCATCCGCGTCGAGATCGAGTATCGCGGCGAGCCGCACAAGATCCTCGTTCACGTCGTCGGCCCCGGCGAGGATTGGCGTATCGCCAATATCATCTACGATTCCGGCAAGAGCCTGATTGAGCATTACCGCTCGATCACCGGCGGCTGAGCGCTTTCTGGTTTTGACGCGCTTTCTCGAAAACGCTTTGTTCAGCCCCATTTATGAAAGATCAAAAACGCCCCGGCGGCGATGCAGAAAAAGCCCAAAGCGTGATTCCACGCCAGCGGCTCTTTCAAATACAGCGTCGAGAATCCGGCAAACACCACCAGCGTGATCACTTCCTGCATGGTCTTGAGCTGGGCTGCCGAATACACCGCGCTGCCCCAGCGGTTGGCCGGCACCGCCAGCCAGTATTCGAAGAACGCGATCCCCCAACTCGCCAGCACGACCAGCACCAGCGGGCTGTGCTTGAATTTGAGATGGCCGTACCAGGCAAAGGTCATGAAGACGTTGGAGATAAACAGCATCAGGATCGGCAGGATCTGCGGGGAGACGGTCGGCATCATGTCCTCATGAATTTCGTGCGCTGATAGCCGGGCGCGGACCCGGTTCCAAGTGTTTTGAATATCATTTGAATTCAAAAACGCGAAAGCTCTGCGGGCCCGCGCAACGTCGTCTTAAGGACAGGAAAAGAAAAGCCACCACAGCCCGAAACATCCGTCACACTGCGTGCCTTATTCTCGACGCACCGAGAACGGCCTCGATAATGGCCGCTCGATCAACGCCTTGGGAGGCAGCGAGAACGGGCATGCAGTTCGACTGGCGCGCCATCTTCGGTCCGGCCCTGACGACAGCGACGGCGCTCGCCGCCTTCCTCGTCGACCGCTATGTCGTTGCCGTCCCCAACCCTGCACCGCTGTTCGTCTGCATCGTGGCATTGGCCAGCTCCATCAGCGGCCTCGCCTCCGGCCTGACCAGCGCCGCGATTGCCGTGGTCTCCTCGGCGTTGTTCTTCCTCAATCATCGCGCCGCGCCGGGCTACGACACCTCCGACCTAATGCGCATGCTGCTGCTGGCGGCAACCGCCGTCGGCACCGCCGTGATCACCGGGCTGCTGCGGCAGAAATGGATCGACGCCTTCGCCTGGGAGCAGAAGCATCATGCCACCGCGATGCGGCTGTCGGCGGCGCTCGACCAGTTCGATATCGGCATCGTGCTGCTCGATTCCGACACCCGCGCCGAATTCATCAACCGCGCGTTTCGCGATTATTTTTCACTGTCCGACGAACAGGCCGATTCCAAGCCGCCGTTCATCGCGCTGATGTATCACGGCCGCGACACCGGTGCTTACGAGCTGCCGGAAGACGAATTGAGCCTCTTCATCGCGCAGCGCATCGAGATGATGCGGGCCGGCGATTCCACACCGATCAACATCAAGCTTGCCCACGGACAGGTGCTCCGCTTCAGCTGCACCGCGTTGCCGGATGGCGGGCGCATGCTGAGCTATACGCCGGTCACCGACTTGGTGCGCCATACCGACGACATCGGCAATGCCGACTATTACCGCGCGCTGCGCGGCGGCAGCGACCGCAGCCTGGCCCGGCACCTGCGCGCCGCCGAGTAGAAGCAGCGACGCTGCCAGACCCCTCCCCGATTGATCCGTTGCGGTGGCGCCTGTAGGCTGATGTTGTCAGCCAGCGCGCCGACGACGCGGTCCCCTTCCCGAACACGGAAACAAACATGCCCGGCGATGTCACGATTCGCTTTGTCACCCGACAGGACTACGCAAAATGGCTGCCCTTGTGGGACGGCTACAACGCGTTCTACGAGCGGACCGGACCGACCGCACTCGACCCCGCCATCACCGCGATGACATGGGCGCGCTTCTTCGACGCCTATGAGCCGGTGCACGCTTTGGTGGCCGAGCGCGACGGCGAACTGCTCGGGCTGGCGCATTACCTGCTTCACCGCTCTACCACGGCAATCGAGCCGACGGTCTACATGCAGGATCTCTTCACCAGCCAGGCCGCACGCGGCAAGGGCGTCGGCCGCGCGCTGATCGACGGCGTCTACGAACAGGCCAAGCTGGCGGGATCGCCGCGGGTGTACTGGTTCACCTACAACACCAACCACACCGCGATGCAGCTCTACGACAAGATGGCGGAGAAGACCGGCATTGTGGTCTATCGCAAGGTGTTCTGAAGCGTTCCCCGGATGCCGCGCAGCACCACGAGCGCGTTTACGCGCGTCTTCGACGCGCTATGGTGATGCGCTGCTGATCCGGGGTCCATCTACGGGCCGGAGCGATGGGTCCCCCGATGCGCAATTGCGCATCTGAGCTCTGCGGAGCAGCGCGAGGCGCGCTGCACCCGCGTCCGGGACACGAGCACATTTCGAGAGCCTGTGGATAAATCCTGTTGTCACCGGGGCGTAATAAAGCCCGGCTAGGTTGCGCCTGCGTTTGATCAGGCCCCCCGTCTCGGATCACGCGCCCCAAGCGGCCCCCGTCAGTCGCCGCGTCTGACCGGGGCCGCCTCTTTTTTTGCAGCGCACTTTTTTGCCCGACCGCTGAGCTACGCTCTTCCTGCTGTTCAGCCATGCCGCGCGAGGTATGACCGCACCTTGCGGGGTTAGGGTGCGCGGGCCACAATACGGTTTCGGCTCGCGCTCGCTTCCCACAGGATCAATCCATGCAAATTCGCAATCTCGGCAGTTCCGGCCTGCGCGTATCCGCCGTCGGCCTCGGCTGCAACAATTTCGGCCAGCGCACCGATCTCGAAACCTCGCGCAAGGTGATCCACAAGGCGATCGACCTCGGCATCACCCTGTTCGACACCGCCGACATCTATTCCGGGATGGGCGGCTCGGAGACGATACTGGGCACGGTGCTCGGCGACCGCCGCAAGGACATCGTGCTGGCGACGAAATATTCCAAGCCGATGAGCAAGGACGGCACCAAGCAGGGCGCCTCGCGCCGCTACATCATGTCCGCGGTCGAGGCCAGCCTGACGCGGCTGAAGACCGACTACATCGATCTCTACCAGCAGCACGATTACGATCCCTTGACGCCGATCGAGGAGACCATGCGGGCGCTCGACGATCTCGTGCGCCAGGGCAAGGTCCGCTACATCGGCAATTCGAATTTTCCGGCGTGGCGCATCGCCGAGGCCGAACTGGTCGCGCGGCAGATGAACGTCAACCGCTTCGTCTCCTGCCAGGACGAGTACAGCCTGGTGGTGCGCGACATCGAAAAGGATCTGCTGCCGGCCGCGCAGGAATACAAGCTCGGCCTGCTGCCGTTCTTCCCGCTGGCGAGCGGGCTTTTAACCGGCAAATACCAGCGCGGCGCCGCGGCACCCGACGACACGCGCTTTGCCAAGGCGCCGGCGCTGAAGGAGCGCTACGTCACGCCGCGCAATGAAGACATCGTCGAGAAGCTGCAGGCCTTCGCCGACAAAAGCGGCCACAGCATGCTCGAACTCGCCTTCTCCTGGCTCGCCTCGCGCCCGCAAGTATCCAGCGTCATCGCCGGCGCCACCCGGGTCGAACAGGTCGAGCAGAACGTGAAAGCGATCAACTGGGAGCTGAGTGCGCAGGAGATCGCGGAGATCGATGCGATTACGAAGTAGTGTTCGTTGCTCCGAAGAAGGATGTCGTCCCGGCGAACGCCGGGACCCATAGCCACCGGCGGTAATTGGTTTGCTCGCTGGTCGTTATCTTCCTTTTCCAACAACGCCGGCCGCGGCGTATGGGTCCCGGCTCAAGGCCGGGACGACATTCACCCCACCAGCCCCTTCAACGGCCTCACCGAGCCACTGTCCGGAAACACCGTCGCCGCCAGCACGCGCTCGGCCAGGCCGAACTGATCCTGCAGCACGCCTTTCATGATGGCGCGGAGGTCCGTGGTCGGGGCGAGGTCGCGGGCCTGGTAGAGATTGGCGGGTTTCAGCCCGGGCCAATCCGTGATCACCCGGCCGCCCTTCACCGCGCCGCCGGCGAGCAGCGCCACGGTGCCGGTGCCGTGGTCGGTGCCTGCGGTGCCGTTGATGCGCGCGGTGCGGCCGAACTCGGTGACGACAACGACAACCGTGTCGCGCCAGCGCGGGCCCAGCCCGTTTTCGAATTCGGCCAGCGCGCCGTCGAGGCCCGACAACAGCTGCGCCAGACGGCCGACCGGGCCGCCCTCGTTGGCGTGGGTGTCCCAGCCGTCAAAGGCGAGCGCGCCGATCCGCGGGCCGTCGTCGGCGGCCATCAGCTTGGCGGCGCCGTTGGTGCCGGGCTTCGGCCTCATGTCATCGCCTTGCGCGGCCTTGTCGAGCGCGAGGCCCTGCGTCAACGCCGCCGCCAGCGCGGGATCGCGCTGACGATAGAGTTCGACGAGGCGCATTGCGGTATCCTCGCCGGCCTGCGGCAGCGCCACCGGGGTCCAGCTGACGGTCGGCGCCGCACCACGCAGCACCAAAGGCGTGGTCGGCCCGACGCCGAGCGCGCTCGTCACGCGTTCGCCCTTCGGCAACGATTCCAGCGCGCGGTTGAGCCAGCCGGATTGCACCCGGCCGGGACCGGCAAAGCCGCTTTCGAGCACGTCCTGTCCGTCGAAATGCGAGCGCTCGCGATAGGAGGTCGCCACCGCATGAACCACGGCGGCTTTCTTTTCGCGGTACATCCGCGCGAACTCAGGCATCGCCGGATGCAGCGCGAAGAAGGAATCCAGCATCAGCGCCGCGTTCGGCCCGCCCGACGTCAGCGCGATCGATCCGTGCAGGCCGGCATAATCGGGGTCGCCGATCGGGGCTACGGTCGCAAGACCATCCAGCGCGCCGCGCAGGATGACGACGACCAGCCGCGGATCGCGGCCGTCGGCGGCGCGGGCGAATTTCGGCAAATAGGCCCAGGCGGCAAAGGAAGCACCGCCAAGCAGCACGGCGCGGCGCGAGGTGGCGGCTGACGAGAGGCTTTCGCAGCAATTCAGCTTCGTTTCCATTGGCGTCATCTCCTCTGGAATTCCGGCGACATCAACAGCAAGGCCAGTGCCTGCTGCCGCGATTCGGCGCGCTCGACCGTGCGCCGCGTTTCCGCCGACGCCGCATCCGCGGCGACCAGTTCGAGCAGGTCGCGCGGATCGATGGTGTCGGCGAGGCGCGAGGCAATCTGCGCCGAAATATCGAGCCGCAGCTTCATGCCTTCGGGCGCCGCCCATACCGCGTTGGTATCCGAAAAACCGTTCGGGCCGGCAGGCGCCCATAATGGCTGGCCCAGCACGTTGAGGCCGTTGAGATAGCGGCCGGGATCGCCGGGGATTTGCGCCAGCAAGCGGCCGCTGGCAACCAGGAATTCATAAGGTGAGCGCACCTTGGTCAGTGGTGTCTTCCAGGCCTCGTCGGAATCGACCAGCGCCGTCGCGAGCGCCTTGAGATCGCCGTCGGTCTTGCCGAACACATCGGCCAACCGCGCCACCAGCGCCGGCGGCGGATCGTCGGCGACGAAGTGGCGGGCGAATTTGGTGGCGATGAACTTTGCGGTCGAGGGATGGCGCGCGATATCTGCCAGCACCGCCTCGCCCTGCGCCGCGCCATTGGACTCGTAGATCTTTCCCATCACGCGCTGCGCGCCGGGCTGATGCGCATTGGCGTTGAACACGAAGGTGCCGGGCGCGCCGAGCTGCCCCTGCCGTCCGGCATAGGTCCATCCCGTGATGACGCGCGCCAGCGAGGTCACGTCGTCCTGCGAATAGCCGCCGCCGACCCCGAGCGTATGCAATTCCAGGATTTCGCGCGCGAGATTTTCATTCAGGCCGCGGTTGCGGTTTTTTCCGGCGCGCGAATCCGGGCCCAGCGATTGCTGGTTGTCGAGAAAGAACAGCATCGCCGGATGCTGCTCGACCGCCTTCAGCATGTCAGCGAAACGCCCGAGCACAAAGGGCCGGATCGCTTCGCGCTCGAACGAGCCCGCCCACATCCGCGCCAGCCCGCCCTTGTTGGCGGAAATGCAGAAATGATTGGACCAGAACACGACCAGGCGCTCGGTGAATCCGCAATCGGCGATGATGCCGCGTTGCAGCCGCGCCAGCGCCTCGGCACGAAACGTCTTCTGGATGATGTTGAGCGGTTGCGGCGGCGGTTTTGGCGCCGCGGGCGGCGTCGTCTCGGGAGACATTGCGGCGGGCGACGCGTTCGGCGCGGCGCCGCCTTCAGGCGGCTTTGCCGGCGGCTCCCTCGGTGCCATGTCCATGGCGATGCTGTTGAGCGACAGGCTTCGCCGTGGCCCTTTCGCGTCAACAGGCGCTTGCGGCCCCTCCGTCGCAGCTGACGGCGCGGACGGCTTGGCCGGTGATTTCGAAGCGGCGTCGCGGGCCTGCTGGATCTCGAACTGATAGTCGAACACCGCCTTGCCGAGCGCCGCCGTCGACTGCAGGCCGGGAACTTCGAGCAGCACGCCGCTCGGCCGGTTCATTTCCGCCTTGACGAAGCCGCGGGGATCGGAAGCCGCGTTGACGAAATCGCCGGATGCGCCGCCGCGGGCGCCTAGTCCGAAGCGATTGAGCGCCACCAATGCGGCTTGCGAATCGCGGCTCATCGGATTTCCCTCACGCTGTCCCCGATGTATGATTTGCCGGCAAGCATAACGCCTTTCGGGATGAACCCCGAATTAAAACCCGGTCAGAAAACAGCCCGTTTCATGACAAATCGGCCAGAAAATTCTCCCACGCGCCGCCTCGCCTGCGCCGGCTGCGGCACTGAATTCAGTTGCAACCTGTCCGGGCCGTGCTGGTGCAGCGAGGAAGCTTTCCGCATGCCGATGCCGCTGGACGGCAGCGATTGCCTGTGTCCGGATTGCCTGCGCCAGGCGGCCGCACGCGCCTCGAGCACGGTCGCGACGTGACCGGCATTTGGGACGTCCGGGCCGTGCTGCTCGACATGGATGGAACGCTGCTCGACACCGAGCGGGTTTATTTCGACAGCCTCGTCGCGGCGCTTGGTGCCTACGGTTACACCGACGACGTCGAGACGCTCTGCCATGCGATGGTCGGCCTGCCCGGTCCGGATTGCGAAGCCATGCTCCATGCGCGCTATGGCGAGAGCTTTCCATTGGTTGACGTCAACAGGGCGTTCCTTGCGCGGCGGGACGAAACTCTTCAAGCAGGCCTGCCGCTGAAGCGTGGCGCCGTCGAACTGCTGGATACGCTGCAGAATAGCAAATGCCCGATGGCGATCGTGACCTCGTCGTCACGGCGAACGACCGAGGCGCATCTGACGCTCGCCGGCATCCGCGACCGTTTTGAAACCATCCTGACCCGCGACGACGTCGCGCGCGGCAAGCCGAGCCCGGACCTGTATCTGCTGGCTGCGTCAAGACTCGGCTTGAGCCCGGAATTCTGCGTCGCCGTCGAAGACTCCAATCACGGCGTCACGGCGGCGCATGCTGCCGGCACCATCACGATCATGGTGCCGGACATGGCGCCGCCGACCGACGAATCGCGCGCGCGATGCGCGGCGGTGGTGGATGATCTTGGCGCGGTCGTGGAAATGCTGCGAACGCGCGGTGGGTTTGCGCGCCGTTCGTCGTGACCGTCATTGCGAGGAGCACTTGCGACGAAGCAATCCATTCATCCTCTTGGAGGCTACGGATTGCTTCGCGGAGCCTATCATTGGGCGCACATTCGCGCGACCCGGTGGCTCGCCATGACGGAAGCGTTACTCCGCCGGCCCCGCGAATAGCAACAAATTGCCGTCCGGGTCTTTCAGAATAAAATCCCGCGCACCCCAGGGCTCGCGCTTGAGTGTCTGGAAGAACGAGACGCCTGCCGTCTGAAACTCGAGGAAGAGTTGCTTGATCTCTTCCGCCGTCGCGACGGTGAGCGACGCAGCGAGCAGTTGCTCGCGGTCGCGCAGATCGGGGTCCATCACCGCCCCCTCGACGCAACGCAAATTGAGCCTCGCCCCATCACGCAAAACTTGCGCGTAGAACGGCGGCTCGCCGTAGGTGAACGCGACAGTGAAGCCGAGCTTGCCGGTAAAGAAATCGCAGGAAGTTTTGATATCGGCGACGAAGAGTTGCGGTTCGGCGGCGGCGATAACAGCTTTGGTGGCGATGGTGCCTGCATGATCTGACATGGTGTCGAGTCCTGTCTTGAGCGCCTGCCAGCTCTCGAAGCCATGCTGCCGCGCGACCAGTTCCTGCGCGTCGCTGAGCTTGAAGCTTTGCGCAAGAATTTCGGAATCGGTCATCTGGCCATAGCGAGGCAGGCCCGACCTGATCTGCGCCGCGACCGGATAGTAACGGTCACGATGCCAGCGCAGAACGAGCTTGGCCTGCTTCCTGAGGTTTTCGAGATTCGGCATGGGCGCGGCTACGGTTGACGTTACGTAGGTGGGCATTGCCCCTTCGGCGAAAGCCGATGCGCCCTACATGCAGCCCGGGAAGAATGACGGAGACGCCCGGCTTCTGTCAAGCGTGTCCCTTTCTCGTCATACTCCGCGAAAGCGGGGCATCCAGTACGCCGTGGCGGCCGCGTGAATCACGACCGCCTGCGCTTACTGGATCATCCGCCTGCGCGGATGATGACGGTGGAGCTACCGCACCACTGCCGCGGTCTGGCCGAACAGCACCCGGCGCTCTTCCTCGGTGCGGTTCACCGGCTGGCCGAAATTCGGATTGACCTCTTTCGCCAGCGCGTAGGCGCGCTCGGTTGCGGGCCGCGCGCGGATGGTCTCCAGCCAGCGCTTCAGATGCGGGAAATCGTCGATGTTCTGGTCCTGGTTCTTGTAGGGCACGATCCAGGGATAGCTCGCCATGTCAGCGATCGAGTAATCGCCGGCGATGAATTCGCGGTCGGCGAGGCGCTTGTTGAGCACGCCGTAGAGCCGGTTGGTCTCGTTCACGTAGCGGTCGATGGCGTATTTGATCTTTTCCTCGGCGTAGTTGCGGAAGTGATGGTTCTGCCCGGCCATCGGCCCGAGTCCACCCATCTGCCAGAACGTCCATTGGATCACATCAAAGCGGCCGTAGAGATCGGCGGGCAGGAATTTTCCGGTCTTCTCCGCCAGGTACAACAGCATCGCGCCGGATTCGAACACTGAGATCGGCTTAGCCCCGCCCTTCGGCTCATGATCGACCAGCGCGGGAATCCGGTTGTTCGGCGCGATCGCCAGAAATTCCGGCTTGAACTGTTCGCCCTTGCCGATCTGCACCGGGAAAATTTTGTACTTCAGCCCGGTCTCTTCGAGGAACATCGTGATCTTGTGGCCGTTCGGCGTGGTCCAGTAATGAAGGTCGATCATGGGCACGGTCCCGCTGAGCAAATTTGCACGCATCGCAAAAGGATGCGGATGCATGAATGTGGTCGGGTCGTGCCGTGAAGTCAATGCAATTGGGCCTGCGCGCGCGAATGTGATGGCGCGCCGAAGTTCCTTGCGCGCGAAGCGATTCAGCCTGCCCGCCCATGCTCCCGCAAAAATCTTTCGCCGCCTTCGGTGATCGCGACTTTGACACCAAGGCCTTCGACCGGCTGGCGTGCGACATAGCCGCGATCGACCGCGTCTTCCCAAATCGTCAGCCGCGGGCATGAGGTGCGCCAGGTCTCGATTACCTCGGAATAGAGTCTCGGCTCGCGCGCCACCCATTCAACGAGATCGAGCACCAGCGCGTCTGTCGTCTCGGTCATTGGGACCTGCTCCGTTAGATATCGACTAGAAGGCCAATGCGCTGGAACGCGTGACCAGCAGCCAGCTGCCATAGAGGATGTAATAGCTGGCAACCGTGGTGATCAGCCGTCCCGCCCAGGTGCGAAACTGCGCATCGCTCATCGCCTCCAAAATCCGCCGCGCCAGCGTGGTGCCGAGCATCGAGGCCGCGATCGCGACCGCCGCCAAAACCGGATCGAGCGTCGCGGCCTGGTCGATGATGCCGCCGAAATAGACCAGCTTGACGAGGTGGCTCGCGACCTGGCAGGTCGCCTTGGTCGCCACGATCTCGCGGCGGTCGAATTTGCCGCCGAGAAAGAACGTATCCATCAAGGGGCCGGACACGCCGGTCATCAGCATCAGGCCCATGCAGATGAAGCCGTAGAAACTGCCCTGCCAGATGCTGTCCGGGTTCGGCTTCAGCCCCGTCGGCATCAGCCGTGCCATGAACGGCGTAACCCCGAGCAGCAGCAGCGCGATCGCCTTGTCCGGCACATAACGGGTCAGCGACCAGAGCCCGAGCGCCAGCGCGCAGCCGATCAGATAGACCAACACCGGCCGCCAGCGGATATGCTTGCGCCACAGCAGTGCGCGCCAGCCATTGGACGCCATCTGCGTGATCGCATGCAGCACCATCGCCGTCGGCAGCGGCATCAGCGCGAGCAGCACACCGATCAGGATCATGCCGCCGGCCATGCCGAACAGGCCCGACAGGAAAGCTGTCGCGACCATCAACAGGCCCAAAGCTGCGATCAAAAGCAGCGTCATTGCAATCTCCGCCAGTGCAGCGATTCTGATCGTGTCAGAACCGATGCTCTGCTCCTTTTGATTTGACGCGTTTTCTTCACGCGAACCGGACTCCACTTCGCTCGAAAACGCCATGTTATTGTTTTGCCGCGCTTGGACGGCGCGTGCAAACTGAGTTATCTTGCCCTGCCATAAGTTTTCCTGAGGGTTCGATGCGGCGGCTGCTCTTCCTCAACGGCATCAAGGCGTTCGAGGCTGCGGCGCGCAGCGGCAGCTTTGCGGCGGCCGGCCATGAGCTCAACGTCTCGGCGGCGGCGGTCAGCCGGATGGTGCATCTTTTGGAAGACCGGCTCGGGGTTGCGCTGTTCGAACGCAAGGCCAACCGCCTGGTCACGACAGCGGCCGGGCGCGCCTATCAGAGCGGGCTGACGCCGATCTTCGATGCGCTGGCGAGCCTGACCGCGCAGGTCACCGCGCCCTCCACCGTCCGCGTGCTGACCATCGGCGTCGGGCCGAGCTTTGCGATGCGCTGGCTGATCCCGCGGCTGGCGGATTTTTACAAGCAAGAACCCAGCATCGATGTGCGCATCACCACCGGCGGCGCGGCCGCCCCGTTCGGCGAGGACTGGAGTTGCGGCATCCAGCTTGGCGACGGCGAATGGCCGGGATTGATTGCCGAGCCGCTGTTCGCGGCTGATCTGCAACCGGTCTGCACGCCCAGGCTCGCCAGCTCGCTCAAGCGGCCCGGCGATTTGAAGGGACCGACATTGTTGCGCGTCGCGCATTCGCCGGATGATTGGCCGTCATGGCTGAAGGCCGCCGGCATCACCCGCGTCACCGCGCGCGGACCGGAATTTCAGTTCTATGGTCAGGCGCTGCAGGCCGCGGTCGATGGCCTCGGCATCGCGATGGGCATCCGCCCCTATATCGACGACGACCTCGCCGCCGGGCGGCTGGTGGCGCCGTTTACGCTGAGCGTGCCCAAGGGGATGCGCTGGTATCTGGTCTATCGCGAATTCCGCACCGGCCAGCGCGACTTCGTTGCGTTCCGGCGCTGGATCATCCGCGCCGCCGCCGAGCCGGCCTCCCGCCGCAAGGGCCCGCGTCATGCCGATTGAGCGCATCGACACCCTGGTGATCGGCGGCGGCCAGGCCGGGCTGGTGATGAGCTACCGGCTCAAGCAGCGCGGCATCGCGCATCTGGTGCTGGAGCGGGGGCGGATCGCCGAGCGCTGGCGCAGCGAACGCTGGGACGGCTTGAAATTCCAGTTTCCGAACTGGTCTGTGCAACTGCCGGATTTTGCCTTTCCGCACAGCGATCCCGATGCGTTCGCCACGTCAGGCGAGATCGTCAAATTCATCGACGCCTTTGCGAAATTCGTCGCGCCGCCGATCCGCTGCGGCGTCGAGGTGACGCGGCTGCGACGCGGCGATGCCGGCTTCATCGCGGAGACCGCGGACGGGACGATCGAGGCAAGAAACGTCGTGGTCGCGAGCGGACCGTATCAGCGGCCGCTGATACCGGATCTGCTGCGCGATCATCCGGTGTTTCAGGTCCATGCCAGCCGCTATCAAAACCCCCGACAATTGCCTGATGGCGCCGTGCTGGTGGTTGGCGCTGGCGCATCGGGGGCGCAGATCGCAGAGGAGTTGCATCGCGCCGGCCGCCGCGTTTTTCTTGCAGTCGGGCAGCACACAAGGATGCCGCGCCGTTACCGCGGACAGGATTTAACCTGGTGGTTCGGCGCCCTGGGCCTGTTCGACATGACGGCGGAACAGCGCGGCCCGATCCGGGTCAACCCGTCGATCACGGGCGCCTATGGCGGCTACACCATCGACTTCCGCCGTTTTGCGAACGACGGCATCACGCTGCTGGGAAGGGTTTTGGCGGCGCGCGACGGCGTGCTCGAGATTGCGCCTGGCCTGGCAGAGAGTGTCGCCAACGGGGACACCTATTATGCGACTTTCCTCGACATGCTGGACGCGCATGTCGAACGGCACGGCCTTGATCTGCCTGATGACCCCGCCGCCCGCATGGTGCTGGCCGACCCGCCTTGCCTCACCGAGCCGATCCGGCGCCTCGACCTCGGCAAGGAGCAGGTCCACGCGGTGGTCTGGGCCACCGGCTACGGTGTCGATTTCGGCTGGATCGACCTTCCGGTCAGGGATGGCAGCGGCGAACCGCGCCACCGGAGCGGCGTCACCGAGGTGCCGGGGCTCTACTTTCTCGGCCTGCCGTATCTTTCGAAATTGTATTCCGCCTTCCTGTCCGGCGTCGACGACGATGCAGCCGTGCTCGCCGATCATATTGCCGCCCGCCGCTGAAGTTCCCGCCCCGCGGTCCAAAAAAGAGCGGCAGATGTGAACCCGTTCACATCCGCTTTTGCCATGCCGTGCTCTGCTCGGCCCCGGGCAATTCCGGGAGACACGCCATGATTTACGGCGGCTTTGAAATTCAGTCGTTCGAGGCGGGGAGAGGGCAATGGCACGCCAGGATACAACGAGCCGATCTCGCGCCGGTCGTCATCGATGGCTTGTCGTTTCCGACGCTCGAAGTCGGCTTCGCATGGTCCGATCCGGAAGCGGCGATCGCGGACGCGAAGGCCCATATCGAGCGGAACCGACAGCGCTACCTCATGGCCTGACCATGACCGCGCCAGCGCCGCAATCCGAGGCGAAACCGGCGACGCAATCCAGGCAGGTGATGTCGAACTGCCCGCAATGCACCGCGCCCCTTGCGGTGCTGCGCATCATCCCCGGCAAGGCCGGCGCCGAATACTGGACCATGCGCTGCACGAAGTGTGGCGGCATCCATCTCGACATCGTCAAGGCCGATTCGCCCGCCGCGAAGCTTGCGGATTCCAGCGACGTCTTCGCCTGACGCTGACAGCTGCTGACAAACGGAACGGCCTGATCTGGCCGTGCAATCGACACCGGCTTTGCCCTTTTTTCGCGCGCCGATTGGCCCCATATTCGCCCGATGGCGAAGAAACCCGAATCCCCGAAAAAATCCGGCAAAACTCCCAAATCCAAAGCCCACCGCCCCGACGTGCAGCCGATCGGGCCGGCGCTGGCGGAACTGCTCAATCCCGCGATCAATCGCGGCGACGCCGGCATGGGTTCGGGCACTGGCCTGCAGCCGCCGCCGGATAATTCGAAGGACCGCCGTTCCGGCGGCGAAGCCGCCGTGCACCGCGCGCGGTCGTCGACGCGCGAAACCGGCGCGGGCGTGGCGAAGCGTGATGCGTCTCTTGCGCGCAGCTCGCCCGCGGCAACACCCCCACCCAACCCTCCCCCGCAAGCGGGAGAGGGCTCCAGGCGATTAGCGCCGGGCGCTGGAGGAACAGATAAAGCTACGGATGCGCAACCTGCGTCCCCTCTCCCGCTTGCGGGGGAGGGTCAGGGTGGGGGTCTCTCCGCACGGCAGGAACTCGACGAAGCCCCGCAAGCCAATTACGGCACCTCAGCCACCATCCCCACGCTCGATCCGGAACTGGCAAAGCAATTCGGCTTCACCACCGAGGAGGAAGACGCCGCCGCGCTGGCGCGGCCGCCGCGCAACAAGATGGAGGCGCTCGGCGTCCAGGCCACCGCCGATGCGTTGGAAGATCTGATCCGCGACGGCCGCCCCGAATTCAAGGGCGAAGGCGGCGGCGTGAAGATCTGGACGCCGCATCGCCCGCCCCGCCCGGAGAAATCCGAAGGCGGCGTGCGCTTCGAGATCAAATCCGAGTATGAGCCGAAGGGCGACCAGCCCACCGCGATCAAGGAATTGGTCGAGGGCATCAGCCGCAACGACCGCACCCAGGTGCTGCTCGGCGTCACCGGCTCCGGCAAGACCTACACCATGGCCAAGGTGATCGAGGCGACGCAGCGCCCCGCCATCATCCTGGCGCCGAACAAGACGCTGGCGGCGCAGCTCTATGGCGAGTTCAAGAGCTTCTTCCCCGACAACGCGGTCGAATACTTCGTCAGCTATTACGACTACTACCAGCCCGAAGCCTATGTGCCGCGCACCGACACCTATATCGAGAAGGACTCTTCGATCAACGAGCAGATCGACCGCATGCGCCATTCGGCGACGCGCGCGCTGCTGGAGCGCGACGACGTCATCATCGTGGCGTCGGTGTCCTGCATCTACGGTATCGGCTCGGTCGAGACCTATACCGCGATGACGTTCGCGCTGAAGAAGGGCGAGCGCATCGACCAGCGGCAATTGATCGCCGACCTCGTGGCGCTGCAATACAAGCGCACCCAGGCCGATTTCACCCGCGGCACGTTTCGCGTCCGCGGCGACGTCATCGATATCTTCCCGGCGCACTATGAAGATCGCGCCTGGCGCGTGAATTTGTTCGGCGACACCGTGGAGAATATCGAGGAATTCGATCCGCTCACCGGCCACAAGCAGGACGATCTCGAATTCATCAAGATCTACGCCAACTCGCACTATGTGACGCCGCGGCCGACGCTGGTGCAGGCGATCAAGTCGATCAAGTCGGAACTGAAGCTGCGGCTGGATCAGCTCAACAATCAGGGCCGGCTCCTGGAAGCGCAGCGGCTGGAGCAGCGCACCACCTTCGATCTTGAAATGATGGAGGCGACCGGAAGCTGCGCCGGCATCGAGAACTATTCGCGCTACCTCACGGGACGCCGCCCCGGCGAGCCGCCGCCGACGCTGTTCGAATATGTCCCCGACAACGCGCTGGTGTTCGCCGACGAAAGCCATGTCACCGTGCCGCAGATCGGCGCCATGTTCAAAGGCGATTTTCGGCGCAAGGCGACGCTGGCCGAATACGGTTTTAGGCTGCCCTCCTGCATGGACAACCGCCCGCTCCGCTTCGAGGAATGGGACATGATGCGCCCGCAATCGGTCGCGGTGTCGGCGACGCCGAGCGGGTGGGAGCTGAACGAGAGCGGCGGCGTGTTCGTCGAGCAGGTGATCCGCCCCACCGGGCTGATCGATCCGCCGGTCAACATCCGCCCGGCGCGCACCCAGGTCGACGACCTCGTCGGCGAAGTCCGCGCCACCGCGCAGGCCGGCTATCGCTCGCTGATCACGGTGCTGACCAAACGCATGGCGGAAGACCTCACCGAATACCTGCACGAGCAGGGCATTCGCGTGCGCTACATGCACAGCGATATCGACACCATCGAGCGCATCGAGATCATCCGCGACTTGCGGCTCGGCGCGTTCGACGCGCTGGTCGGTATCAATTTGCTGCGCGAAGGCCTCGACATTCCCGAATGCGCGCTGGTCGCGATCCTCGACGCCGACAAGGAAGGTTTTTTGCGCAGCGAGACCTCGCTGATCCAAACCATCGGCCGCGCCGCGCGCAACGTCGACGGCAAGGTGATCCTCTATGCCGACCAGATGACCGGCTCGATGGAACGCGCCATCGCCGAGACCGACCGCCGCCGCGAAAAGCAGGTCGAATACAACACCGCCAACGGCATCACGCCGGAGAGCATCAAGAAGTCCATCGGCGACATCATGAACAGCGTCTACGAGCGCGACCACGTGCTGGTGGAAATCGGCGACGGCGGCATGGCCGACGACGTCATCTCTATCGGCCACAATTTCGAGACCGTGCTGAACGACCTCGAAACCCGAATGCGCGAAGCCGCCGCCGATTTGAACTTCGAAGAAGCCGCCCGCCTCCGCGACGAAGTCAAACGCCTCCGCGCGACCGAGCTTGCGGTGGTCGACGATCCGACCATCAAGCAGCGCGGTGTCGCGGCAAAGGCTGGTGCTTATGCAGGCACGCGGAAGTACGGCGATGCGGCGAATCTGCCTTCCAGTGCTTCGAAGAAACGCGGCGGTATGCGGGGCGCTGCCTCTTCCCCCTCGCCCCGCCCTTCGCGGGGAGAGGGTCGGGGTGAGGGGTACCCCGCGGGTGGTGCCAGCAGCAGTACCTCCAAAGTCCACAAACCCCACCTCGACGAAATGCACACCCCGGAGTCCCTGCCCTACCGCCCCGGCGGCGCCAAACCGCGCAAGCCCGACATCGGCGGCAGCAGCAAAATCTTCCAGCCCACCGACTCGCGCCAGTCAGGGCCCGAGTTCGGCCCGGCCCCGCGATCGAGCGGCGGTGCACCGGGGCATCGCGGCGGGTGGAAGAAGAGGTAGTAGTTGAAACGGTCGCGAAGGGCTGCGGATTCTCATGCAACAGAAAAATGCCCCTGGTAAGCGGACCAAAGCAGAAAAAGAATTTCTATTAAAAGTAGGAGCGATGTTGGCGTCGCAGATTACGCTGCAGCTAGTCCGCGATGGAATTATAATCCCGGATGGAAAGACCGACGCGCAACTAAAAACGGAAGTCGCATCTTTCATCCGGACAGGCTTAGCCAACAAAACAATTCGGCTCAGGCCAGGAATTGACCACACGCAAAGTCTGCTCGCTGAAGCTCGCCGATCCTTTCGTCAGGAAAAGTTTGAGTTTGCTGCGCTCTATTTCGCGACTTTTTTTGAACACAAGCTGAATTGGCTTATCACCCAAATCTGTCACCAAAAACATATAGATGAGCTGATGGTCAAACAGCTTCTCAGGGAAGCGAGCGTGCGGGCTAAATGCACTTGGATTTTAGCGCTACTCGGTCACAAGCCAATTCGATCTGATATTCAAAATGCGATTGGCGCGATAAATGAAATCCGCAATTCCTTCATTCATTATAAGTGGCCAGACAGCGAAGAGGATCATCAAAGGTCAACGCGGTTGGACGCGCAGATGTTGGGAAAGCTAAAGAAAGCTGAGACGGTCATCAGATATTTGCGCAGATTTGAAGAAGGGAAGATCTACGGAGGGAACGGGAAGCGCGTCCGCCGTATTATGAAAACCGTTTCGCCGCCACGAAGCGGCGACACCAAGAGCCGGCAACGCGCCGCTGCACCCACAGAATGAAAATCGACTTCGAAGAATCCAAATTCTGTTATTAATGATCCCGACCTCGCACGCTCGGTCGCTTTCCAAGGCGCAAAAGGGCGGGGGAACTTTGGGCTCCGATCGAAGCCAACTAAGTTGTCATTCCGGGATGGTCCGAAAGATCAGACCCGGAATCTCGAGATTCCGGGTTCGCCGCTTTCGCGGCGCCCCGGAATGACGTTGGAAAGATTACTCCCTAAAAGTAATAGTCCCGGTTCGATCCGTCATAGTCACCCGACTTCAAGCAGCAGAATTTGAAACCTGCGTCCGGAGCCGCACGGGCACAAATCGTTGCGGCCAAGCTTTTCGACCAGCTCGACATCGCCATGGACGACACGCCGTCCACGCTTGACATGGGTTTCCGAGGGGAACGACTTCCGCCGCTTACGCGTGGTGCTGAAAGCAGGGGAGGTTTTCGTAGTCGCTGTTCTTGCACATGACACACCTCCATTGGTCGAGAGCGCGGCCTGTCGCCGCGACGTTCATCTACCAAGCGCGTGCGCGCAATACAACTTCACCGCTGGCGCCAGCCAAAGGATTCGGGACATTGTGGCGTACGCACAACAGTCCTCACCACACACTCAACGCCGCCACCGCCAGCAGCGACAGAATCACCATGTTGGAGAGCAGCTGCAGCGAGGCCATCGGCTGGGTGCGCCAGCGCATGACCTTCTCGGCGAACGACAGACTGGTATCGAAGAACAGCGGCTCGTAGCTGGCCTTGCAGAATTTCGGGCATTTCGAGGCGAGCCAGGGCAGGATCAGCGCATGGAAGAACGAGGCCAACACGACGAAGGTCGCGGCGCCACCGGGGTAGCTGACGATCTGGCTGCTGCCGACGAGCTTGAGCAGCAGCGCTGCGGCGGCATAGGTCGGAAGCGCCTGCAGGGTGGCGGTCAGCGTCATGCCTTCGAGGCGGTTGAGGCCAGGCGATTTCGGGGCGGTGATGGCGTTCATGGCGGCGGCTCCTGTTTTCCCGTTGGGAAGTTGATGCCGCCAGGATAGGTGGGTCGCGTAGGGTGTGACGTGATGGGCGTCACGGATTCGAATCGCTCCCTCGCCCCGCTCTTGCAGGGTCGAGACGAGCGAAGCTCGCTCTTGGAGGGTCGGGTGAGGGGCCTCTCTCCGAGCAAAGATTTGCCGATGGACCTGTACCCCCTCGAGTGTACGTTCTTGCCGCGCACGCCGAACAGGATAAGCTCAGTCACGTTGCGGAAATAAAACCCAACACCCTGTACGTCCGAGCCCTCAATCCTTCCGTACCTTGTGCCAGACGATATTGGACTTGTAGGTAAAGCCCCACGCCTTCATGACCGCGAGGCCATCCGGCAGCATCGCATTCGGACACCACGGTACAGATGCGCTGTCGGCGCCGCGATTTCAGGCACAGGTAGCGCGCAAATCTCGTCGATTTCGCCAGACCGTAGCGAGCGAGGCGCTTGTGCTCAGGCGCTACCTTTCCGGTCTTGTTGGTGAATTGCCATGGCGGATCAGCCATGATGGTCCCAAATCGACGCTTATCCGCAAAACGCAGCAAATCCTGTCCGGCGGAAAGCATCGGCGACTCAAGACGTTAGGCATGACTCGCGGTATACGCGGTATACGCGGTATCCCAGACACGCAATATCATGTTCACGATACGTTCTCAAGATGGATGGTGGATAGAAAATATTGAGACCGGGACAGGAGACGTCGAAGCCAATGTTTGATCGCCTGAGGGAGCGCGCCTTCGAGATCGACTTTTCGATCTCACGCGGAAGCAATTCTTTAGCGTCGACTTCCCGGAAGTCGCTGAGCAGCTTGAAGACGTGCTGCTCGTCCACCATACCCATCGAAGAGATCATCGGATCTGGTGGTGGTGAAACCAAGGCGCAGCGGTTGCGGAATGCGCTCGCGGCTGACTGGCGCAAACATAACTTCGTCGTGCAACGGATTATCGACGGCGTCGAGCGTGAGGCTGATCGCATGAGGTCGATCATATCCGGGCCTTCAAAGCAGGGATGCTCGCCCTTGAGATTGAGTGGAACAATAAGGACCCATTCTTCGATCGCGATCTGGAAAACTTTAAGCGCCTACATGCCGACGGTGCAATTTCACTGGGTATTATCGTCACCCGTGGTAGCACACTCCAAAGTTCAATGAAGCGCTTGGTCCGCGCTTCGTCGATGACCAGAGCGTCGACTCACATGACGACATGAAACGAATCGGTCTCACTCGAACGAACCGTCAAACTGCCGACGTGATGAAGCGAGTAACTTCCGAAGAAAAACCCAATACCGTTTCGTGATGCTTGGGTCGATCATTTCGTGAGCGACAAGTTTGGTGCTGCCACGACTCATTGGAGCAAGTTGCAGATCGTGTTCAACGTGGCGTCGAAATCCATGTCCGCTGATACTGATCGGCCTGCCCGACTCAGTAGTAACGTTGGCGAATCTAAGAGAGGTAATTGCTCGACGAGAGTGAGATCGAATCCGGCGTCAGAATAGGCCCCATTCGCGCATCATTCCAACATTGCAATCGTGGTTATGGATTCCGGGTTCGCGCTTCGCGCGCCCCGGAATGACGAAAGACCTCACCACACACTCAACGCCGCCACCGCCAGCAGCGACAGAATCACCATGTTGGAGAGCAGCTGCAGCGAGGCCATCGGCTGGGTGCGCCAGCGCATGACCTTCTCGGCGAACGACAGACTGGTATCGAAGAACAGCGGCTCGTAGCTGGCCTTGCAGAATTTCGGGCATTTCGAGGCGAGCCAGGGCAGGATCAGCGCATGGAAGAACGAGGCCAACACGACGAAGGTCGCGGCGCCACCGGGGTAGCTGACGATCTGGCTGCTGCCGACGAGCTTGAGCAGCAGCGCTGCGGCGGCATAGGTCGGAAGCGCCTGCAGGGTGGCGGTCAGCGTCATGCCTTCGAGGCGGTTGAGGCCAGGCGATTTCGGGGCGGTGATGGCGTTCATGGCGGCGGCTCCTGTTTTCCCGTTGGGAAGTTGATGCCGCCAGGATAGGTGGGTCGCGTAGGGTGTGACGTGATGGGCGTCACGGATTCGGCCATCATTCCGGGGCTCGCGGGCGCAGGCCTCAGATGCGCAATTGCGCATCGGGGAATCCATACTCACGATCGTGGTTATGGATTCCGGGCTCGATATCACATCGCCCCGCAAGCGGGGCGAGGTTGAGGAACGATCACCCCGACCGTCTGTTGCTCGTGTTCTGCTTCATGTTGCCGTGGTCGCCCTGTTCATTGATGTTGTTCTTCTCGTCGTCGCGGTGGCCCTTGGTGGTGTCGATCGGCACCTTCGGCGCGCTGCCGGGGCCCTTGTGGCTCTGGTTGTCGTCGGGAACGGGCGGGATGGCTTTGGTCGGGCGTTTCGTCATCAGGTTCTCCATTGCATAAAAACGCGGGACCGGCCGTTCTCGTTCCCGGCGTGAACGCGTCCCCGCCTTGCGCCGACCAAGCAAGAATGAATTGACTGTTCCCGCCGACTGAAACCATGATCCGCCGATGTTGAAATCGATCCCTGCCCTCCTCGCGCTGGCCTTTGCCTGCCTTCTCGCCAGCCCGGCGCACGCCGATGATGCCGACCGTACGCTGCTGGCGACGTTTTGCGACGCTCAGGACATCGAGGGATCGACCTGCAAACGGGCCAGGAACTATCCGGATGCGGGAAGCCGCGCCTGCGACGTCAGGCTGACCAGCGATCGCCGCGGCGGCCGGTTCATCGCCGCCGGCAATCCCTTGCTGGTGGTCAATTACGAGAGCGGATGCGAGCCGCGCGCCACCGACAATGGCGGCGCCGTGGTGTTCGAGCAGAGCGACGGCAAGACCATCTTCCGAAGCTTCCAGCCGGGCTCGCAGGTCAATGACTGCATCACCCTGGCCAGGAGCGCGGGGCAGGATTGGCTGGTCTGCATCACCGGCCATATCGGCCAGGGCCATCTGGAAACCGGCGTCGCGGAGTTCGTGTTCACCCAGGACGACAGCAGGAACGTCAGCATCTCGCCCGACTTCCTCCTGACCGCGACGGATTCAATTCGCGCCTACGGCGCCAACGTCGTCACCTGCAAGGAGCGCTCGAAATATTTCGAGGTCTCGAACATCAAAGCCGGGCCGCGGCCGCAGACCGTGAGCGTGACGGTTAGCTACGCCGACGCGGAGACGATCACCAAGGCTTGCCGCAAGGGCTTTCCGAAGCCAAAGGAAGTTTTTGGCCGGCTTTCGCGAGGCGAGGCCTACGTGCCTGAAGGCTATGAGAAGCGCGGAAATTTCATCGTCGATCTCGTCACGCGCAAGGTGGCGCCGCAGGGGTGACACGTAAGTTAGTTGTCGTCCCGGCCTTGAGCCGGGACCCATACGCCGCGGCCAACATTGCTGGAAAAGAAAGATAACGACCAGCGTGCAACTAACTACTGCTAGTGTTTATGGGTCCCCCGATGCGCAATTGCGCATCTGAGCTCAAGGCCGGGACGACGGTTACAATAGCGACCAGCCGCGGGGAGCAAGCGACGAAATGCGACAAAATAGCCCGACGGGCAAATCAGTTCTGACATTCGGAAGTCGTGTCAAGCCCCGAAATAAAAAATATTTCTCTTTTCCAGAATCAAAAATCGGTTTATATCTTCGTCCATCCCGTCCCGCCAGAGGGGCGTATCATGATCGTCACGATCGTTGGGACGGGTCGCGGTGGACGCTGGTAGCGCCGATAACGAACGGCACGAGAGCGTACGGCAAAGACGTGTGGTCCTGACGCCCTTAGGCTGGCGTCAAGTTGCGTCGGATTCATTTCGGCGCAGCGACGGTGGCAACAGAGTATAGGCTCACCGGGGAGAGCTCGCTATAAGCCGTAAAGCCATTGCGCAGGGAATGTCGGATGTTCTCCGCTGCCCTGTATGCTCGTGTGCAGCTTTGTTTGCACTATTCGCACACGAGATCGCGGGTGCAGCGCGCATCCGGCATTCCCTGCGTCCTCTGAATTTCGAGGGCGACGACTACTTGCCAAACTCGGGCAGATCGTGCCGCGAGAACGCGAAGCTGCGTCCCCGTCATCCTGAGGTGCGAGCCTCTTCGGCGAGCCTCGAAGGATGAATCGGCCACCGGCCGGGCCGTCGTCCTTCGAGGCGCGCAAGAGCGCGCACCTCAGGTTGACGGATTGAAGAGTCGGGCTGTTTGAAATTCGAATCCGTAGCAATTCATTCGCACGCGAATGCACCAGCAGCCGCGCTGGCGCAGCGTATGCCACGCGCCTCCTTATTCCTCGCATTACCAAGTCAGTCGTCCGGCTCATCGCCGAGATCATCGACGCCTTCGACATGGTCGAGCAGGTGCTCGAGCGCGACGTCAGCGCGGTCCTGAAGGGCGACAAGCCTCCAGCTTATTTTTCCGGCCTATGTTGAACCTCGCCGCTCCGCCAGCGACACACCACAAGGCATTTTCCGGACACGAAGAACATATGAAGATCGCATTGCTGGCTCTGCTTGGTTTGGCGCTGGGGACATTGGGGGGTGCAGCGCTTGGGATCGGGGCCGGGCTGGCCTGGGTCGAGATCTTTAAAACCACGAGTTTTGAAGGCTATAACGCCATGCTGGTGTTCTTCACCTTCATGCCGCTGGGCGCCGTGATCGGCGGTATCGGGGGCGCCCTGTTGTTTAGCGTGATCGCCATCAAGGACGCCCAGATCGCCATCGAACGCGAGCCGGTGCGCCGCGGGGACCGGTAAAAACCGCGCTTGCGGCGGTAAAACGCGGGAAATCCTGCATTTGTGCAATGCAAAAACGTCGGTTGTATTTTCGCCGGAAACCCCTATTGTTAGTACACGAACGAATTTAGCGACCGGGAATTTAGCGACCGGCACGGCGTCGATGCGGACGCCCTTGGACGTCGCCGTTTGAAATCAGTTTCAAGGACCAAATCAAATGACGGAGCACAGTCTCTGGCGTTTTTCTCGCGCGTTGCATCGTGCGATCAACGAACGCCAGCCCGCCGATTTCGAAGCCCTGCTCGACGAGGACGTCGACTGGGCGGTCTACGGCCCGATCGACATGTTTCCGTTCTTCGGTTCGCGCCGGGGCAAGGCGGCCGTGATCGAGGTGATCCGGCAGATCGCCGAGAACGTCCGAGTCCATCGCTTCGACCGCGAGTCGATCATGCTAGGGGTCGATTCCGCCGCCTCGATGATGCGCTATTCGCTCACCGCGCTGGATTCGAACAAGCCCATCAGCCTGCGGCTCGCGCATTTCGCGCAGTTCAGGGCCGGCAAGCTGACCAATCTCCGCGTGCTGGTCGACACCTTTGATCTCGTCGAGCAGACCATCGGTTATCCCATCCACCTGCCGCGGATGGCGGTTTAGCCCGCGTCAATCCCTGATCGATCCGTTTCGTCATGGCCGGGCCTAGAGGTCGCGGGGACCCACGTCCTCTTCACCAGCCCCTGGAAGACGTGGTTGCGACAACAGCGTGACGACGCGCTTCGCGCTGTATGGAGTGCGATGCTGCGCTCGACGCTGCGGCCCGGTCATGACGGAGTGCGAGGGCGCGCCAATGCGCCCTCGCCATAATTTCGCACCACCGCCAACGCATTGTCAGCCTGATTTGGAATGCGGGCGGGCAATGACTTCAACGACACGATTTGGCTGGATAAGGCTGCCGATGCTGGTTGCCGGCTTCAGCCTGGCCGCGGTGCTGTCGGTGGCGGCGCAGACGCCGCCCGCCAATGAGGATACCGAAGAGGCCGCGGAGGAAGCCGCCGCGGCGCCCGACGTCGCGGCGGCACCGGACGTCAACGACCCCGACATCATGAGGGATATCGACGTCAGCAAGCTCGACTGGGGCCAGCTCGATCTCGACGCCGCGCCCGTGACCGGGCCGGCCGCGAAGGCCCGCGCCGCGTCGAAAGCCGCGGCCAGCGCGGATACCGCATGGTCGGCGAACCAGAGGACCAACGGCACCTCCGCCGTGTCGGTGAAGCAATCGCTGACGCCGTTCTGGGATGCGCGGATCGGCGCCGACATGACGGTGGCCCGGCAGGGCACGCTGACGGCCCAGGAACTGTTGTCGGAAAAACTGGCGAATGGCGGCAGCGTCCCCCAATCCTCCGGCACCGCCTGGGCCGCGATCACCGCGCCCGGCGTCGGCTCGATCTGGGACAAGACATC
The DNA here is from genome assembly GCF_964252915.1 of Bradyrhizobium sp. LjRoot220. NCBI lineage: Bacteria > Pseudomonadati > Pseudomonadota > Alphaproteobacteria > Hyphomicrobiales > Nitrobacteraceae > Bradyrhizobium > Bradyrhizobium sp. LjRoot220. The sequence goes on along the minus strand of NZ_CAXUPS020000003.1, from coordinate 77,515 downwards.
GATCGAGGCCCGCGTCGATCCCGGGGCGGACCAGAGCAAGCTCGGCACCTCCTTAAGCAAATCGCTGCCGCTCAGCGAGCAATACTCGCTCACGCTGCAGAACGGCTACAATCTGATCCAGCAGGGCATCGTTCCGGTGCCCGGCATCGTCAGCCATCCGACCCGCAGCTATGAGACCGACCAGTCGGCGAAACTGAGCATCGCCGACACCGGCACCAGCTTCATGGCGGGCCAGACGCTGTCGACCTCGGACGACAAATGGCTGCGCAAGGTCGGCGCCGAGCAGAAGCTGTTCGACGGCGTCACCATCTCGGGCTCGGTCGGCGAGACCTCCTCGGGAGTGGTTAACAAGAGTTTTGGCGCGGGCTTCAAGCGCAGTTGGTAAAGCCCTGCACTTACTCGCCAATCGCGCCAGAATGATCCAGCATTGCCGTATATTGGCCTAGATGCGGCCAAATTCAACAGCCTTGATAGCAACGCTTCACTTCGTCGTGCGGGGGACGTCCGCGCTCGCTTATCGCGAAACAGAGGAATGGCCGATGAACGTTACCAACCGATCCGAACAAGTTGAACCAACTGAGGATGTCGACAACAATCTCGCTGCGGTTTCGGAAGTCGAGGCGGGAATCCGCGACTTCGTCCGCAACGACATCGCCTATCTGCGCCGTCCGTCGGCCGGCGCCGCGGAAACTGTGCCGCTCGATGCCAGCGCGGAAGCTACCGTCAACAACGTCAACTCGCTGATCCAGCGCGTCGCCGGAACTTCGCTTGCTGAAATCGAAAAGCTGATTTCGGAACTCGAAAGCCTGCGCGATCTCTTGCATGCCGAAGGCCAGCGCGTTCAGCGCGAAATCTCCGGTTATGCGCAGCTCAGCCAGGCCGCGATGAAATCAACGCGCATGATCGCCGACAACGTCACGCAGTGGAAACGCGCCGCCGACGGGCTGCGCAACAGCTGATCTAAAAGGCTCAGCTGATCCAGGATCTTAGCTGATCCATACCGTTGCAAAAATCCTACACCCGCCGTCTTCTTCAACAGGAGGCGGCGGTTTCGTTTGGTAAATGACTGTCTTGAACTCTATAAGCAGCGCGTCGGGATCAAGGGACGGATGCCGCCAGCAACGGTAGGCAAACTTCCAAGGATACGAGATGCAAAACGGTCAGCCGAACAACACCCATCCGCTGCAGCATTCGGTACACGGCATGGGCACGCTCATGATCCGGTTCGTCGGACTGCTGACGGTGGCGGTCGTGCTGATGACCCTGATCTGGAGCAGCTGACGCGTCTGGAGCAACGGTGACACTCTGGAGCAACTGACGCAGTGGCGCGACAGACGCGCGGTTCCAAGTGCTGGTGCGATCCAGCGCTATGGTTAGCAAACTCTGACTTTTAGTGACGGGCGAACGACGTGCTCTCAAGCGTGTAGCCGCCGTCGGCATAGGTCTTCACCACCATCGCGGTGGTCAGCATCACGCCGAGCGTGATGGTCGCGAAAATAAAGCCGACAAGTTTCAGGTGGCTGCGATCTGCCATGGTCGTCCCCTCGGTACTTCCCCTAGGTCGCATATGGCAGGCTAAAAGTTCAAAATGCGTTAGCAAAAAATCGGTTTCTGTGAATCTTCAATCGCGCCGGTGCCGATAAGAGAGCCGCTAACCAGGCTCCTCTTCGTCATGCCCGGCCTTGTGCCGGGCATCCACGTCTTCATCGCTATCGAAGCCAAGTCGTGGATGGCCGGGTCAAGCCCGGCCATGACGTAGGAGAGAGCACCTCAGGAACCCGTGTTCCGACGCGGCACGAAGGCGGTGGCCAAGAACGAGTAGACCGGTTCGCCGCGCTGGTTGGCGCCGGTGTTGCGGGCCTGCAGGATGCCCCATTCGGGGCGCTTCTCCGACGTGCGCTTGGTTTCGACGACGCTCGAAAAACTGATGGTGTCGCCGGCCAATACCGGCCTGATCCAGCGCAGCTCGCGAAAGCCGGGCGACGGTCCCCAGATCGCAACCTCCTCGCCGCGTGCGAGGGCCTCTCGCGTCAGGCGCTGGCCGTCGGCGACCAGCAGCTTCATGCAGACGGAACCGACATGCCATCCCGACGCCGCCAACCCGCCGAACAGCGACTGACGTCCCGCCTCCTCGTCGAGGTGAAACGCCTGCGGATCGAACTGCGCGGCGAATTGCTTGATCAGCTCGGCGGTGAAGGTGAACGATCCGAGCTCACGCCGCGAACCGATTTCAATGTCCTCAAAGAAACGCATCGACGATCCTATTCCGCCCCCGCTTCGGCGCGACGGCGCACGATGATCGGCGACACCATTTCGCCCAGCGTCACGCCGGCGGCGTTCTTGACCACGCCCTTGAACGTCACGATCCCGGTCTCTGGGCGGCTGCGCGATACCCGCGCCTCGGCGATCTCGATATCGAGCGTCAGATCGTCGCCCGGCCGCAGCGGCGCGAGCCAGCGCATCTCGTTGACGCCCGGCGAGCCCATCGACGCGGTGCAGCCAATGAAGCCGTCGACCATCATCCGCATCATGATCGAGCAAAGATGCCAGCCCGATCCGGACAGACCCTTCAGCATCGACTTGGCTGCAGCCGCTTCGTCCAGATGCATCGGTTGCGGGTCGTACTCGGCAGCGTAAGCCAGGATCTCCTCGCGCGTGACGTGGCGCGGTCCGAACGTGCCGAAATGGCCGGGCTTGAAATCTTCGAAGGTAAGCGGTGGCATGATGTGATTTTTACCGTGCGGGAGCCTGATTGTGGCCGTTATTTGCAGCAATCTCAACCCGCCCACCCGCATGGCACGTGCCCGAGGGACGAACGCCGCTGCGAGCGGTGCTCGTCTTCGGCTTGCTCGGGCCCCTGTTCGGAGCTAGGCCCTGTCCGCTCAGGAGCGAGGCTGGACGCGAATCACCTTCGACTTGCCGGGAGAACCACCGATGTTCGATTTTCAGGATCTGTTTCAGTGGGACCGCTTCATCACCCCCACGATCATCAAGACCTTTTACTGGCTGGTGATCGGCCTGATCGTGCTGTTCGGCATATCCGGCATTTTCTCGGGGCTGGGCGCGATGGCAGTCAGCCCGTTCGGCGGCTTCATCGTGCTGTTGTCCTCGATCGCCAGCGTCGTGGTCGGCGTGGTGTTTACGCGCATCGCCGCAGAATTCATCCTGATCGTGTTCCGCATCAATGAACACCTCGGCGCGATCCGCGACCAGGGCCAGATGCATTGATTGGCTTGCCGCCTCGACGAACTCGCCGTCATCCCCGGACGAACGCACTTGCGTTCGCTCGGGAGGTGCGCGCTCTTGCGCGCCTCGAAGGATGAGCCATTTGCGCTGAACAATCATCCTTCGAGGCTCGCCCATGCGGGCTCGCACCTCCAGCGATGAGCTTACGCTCACGCGGGGATGACGCCGAACCGTTTATTCTCAAGTATTAAACCGGAAATGCATGACGTCGCCGTCGGCGACAACATACTCCTTGCCCTCAAGGCGCAGCTTGCCGGCGTCGCGCGCGCCGGCTTCGCCGCCCAGCGCGACATAGTCGGCATAGGCGATGGTTTCGGCGCGGATAAAGCCCTTCTCGAAATCGGTATGGATCACGCCGGCGGCCGCAGGGCCCTTGGTGCCGCGGTTGATGGTCCAGGCGCGGGCCTCCTTCGGCCCGACGGTAAAGTAGGTGATGAGGTCGAGCAGCTGGTAGCCGGCACGGATCAGGCGGTCGAGGCCGGCCTCTTCCAGTCCGAGCGTGTCGAGAAACTCGGCGCGCTCCTCGCGTGACAGGGTTGCGATCTCGGACTCGATCTTGGCCGAAATCGCCACCGCGACCGCGCCCTCTTTTTTGGCGTGCTCGAACACCTGCCTGGAAAAACTGTTGCCGTCCTTGGCCGAGCCTTCCTCGACATTGCAGACATAGAGCACCGGCTTCGACGTCAGCAGGCCGAGCATGCCGAAGGCCCGCTCTTCTTCCGGCTTGCGCTCGAGAAACCGTGCCGGCCGGCCCTCGCGCAGCAGCACCAGCGCGCGGTTGACGAGGTCGAGCTGTTCCTTGGCATCCTTGTCGTTGCCCTTGGCCTTCTTGGCGAGATTGTCGACGCGCTTTTCGAGGCTGTCGAGATCGGCGAGCATCAGCTCGGTTTCGATGGTCTCGATGTCAGCCAATGGCGCGATCTTGCCTTCGACATGGGTGATGTCGGAATCCTCAAAACATCGCACCACATGCGCCACCGCGTCGACCTCGCGGATGGTGGCGAGGAACTGGTTGCCGAGGCCCTCGCCCTTCGAGGCGCCGCGCACCAGGCCTGCGATGTCGACAAAGGTCAGCCGCGTCGGGATGATCTGCGCCGACTTGGCGGCCGCCGCCAACTTGTCGAGCCTGGGATCCGGCACCGCCACCTCGCCGACATTCGGCTCGATGGTGCAGAACGGATAATTCGCCGCCTGCGCCGCTGCCGTCTCGGTCAGCGCGTTGAACAGCGTCGACTTGCCGACATTGGGCAGGCCAACGATACCACATTTGAATCCCATGACGTGTCCTGAAGCCCGTTGCTGGCTGTGGCGGCGCGTTACGGCGCGCCGTCATCGCCCTTTTCAAAAAAACCTTTGGCCTGCATCACGAGATGCACCTTGTTCTGAAACGTCGAGTCGCGCTCGGTCGCAAGCAAACCGGCATTTTCGGCGACCGCCTCGCACAGCGCCTCGACCCAGGGCCGATCGCTCTTGGCGAAATCCGACAGCACGTGGCTGTGCACCAGATCCTTGACGCCGGGATGACCGATCCCGAGCCGCACCCGGCGATACTCGTTGCCGATATGCGAGGAGATCGAGCGCAACCCGTTATGGCCGGCAATGCCACCGCCGACCTTAACGCGTACTTTCGCCGCCGGCAGTTCGAGTTCATCCTGAAACACGATGATCTCGCCAGCGCCGAGCTTGAAAAAATTTGCGGCTTCCTGCACCGAGCGCCCGGACTCGTTCATATAAGTCGTGGGCTTGAGCAGGACCACGCGTTCGCGCTCGAGCGTGCCTTCCGACGTCTCGCCCTGAAAACGGCGGCGCCATGGTGCGAAACCATGACGCCGCGCAATTTCATCGACGACCGCGAAACCGATATTGTGCCGGTTGTTCGCGTACTTCGCGCCGGGGTTACCGAGGCCGACAAAAAGTCGCATGACGCGGCATCCCGCGTCCGCTTACTTCTTCTTGTCGCCGGCAGGCGCCTTGGCGCCAGCCGCGGGCGCCTTCGCACCCGCCGCCGGAGCGGCAGCACCCGCTGCGGGCGCAGCAGCCGCACCCGCTGCCGGAGCAGCACCGGGAGCCGCGCCGCCAGCAGCAGCCGCCGCAGCCGCCTTCAGTTCTTCGGCGTAGCCGGACGGCGGCACGATGGTCACGAGCGTCGCGTCTTCACGCGACAGCGACCTCACGCCGGCAGGCAGCTTGACGTCGGACAAATGCAGCGAGTGGCTGATTTCCAGCGCGCCGGCATCGGCCTCGACATACTGCGGAATGTTGTCGACCGAGCATTCCAGTTCGATGCTGTGGGTGACGATGTTGACCGTACCGCCGCGCTTGACGCCGGGCGAGGTTTCGCCGTTCACCACATGCAGGGGAACGCTGACGCGTATGGTGGCGCCCTCGCCGAGCCGCATGAAGTCGACATGCAGCGGGAAGTCACGCACCGGATCGAGATGGAAGTCGCGCGGAATCACGCGGTGCTTCTTGCCCTCGAGATCGATGTCGTAAATCGTGGTGAGGAACCGGCCGGCCAGAATGCGCTGGCGCAGCTCGGCGTCGTCGACCGAGATGGTCACGGGGGGCAGGTTGTTGCCATAGATCACTCCGGGAACTCTCCCGGCGCGACGCTCTGCCCGGGCGGCCCCCTTGCCGCTCTGCGGACGCGCGGTCGCCTTCAATTCCTTGACGGTCGCCATCGTGTTAAGTCCTTGTTTTCTAAAAAGTTAAAGGCCGCAGCGCGGCCCGGTAGCGTCCGACAGCAAGCCTCCAGGGGTGCGGGGGCTGCGGACGTGGCGGGCTTTTAGCCCCAAAGCGCCAAAATGACAAGGAAATCAGGGGATTTTTCTGCCCCTGCCCTTCCCCGGAGTAAAGGGCGATCTGGCGACCCGTCCGCCCTCAACCCGCCTGTGGCGAAACCCCGAGCTTGGCTTCCAGCGCGGCGATCCGGGTCTTCAGCGCCTCGTTTTCCTCGCGCGCCAGCCGCGCCATGTCCTTGACCGCGTCGAACTCTTCGCGCTTGACGAGGTCGAGGTCGCGCAGGATGCGTTCGGCCTGGTTGCGAACCACCGCATCGACTTCGCGCTTGACGCCCTGCGCGGCGCCGGCGGCGTCGTTCATCAAACGGCCGATCTCGTCGAAAAACCGATTGTTGGTCTGGGTCATCGCTGAACGCTCCGGTCGCTGCAACTGGCTCTGCTTTCCGCCAAGACAATGGCGATTCCGAAGGCGCGGTTCAAGGGCGAGGGTCAACGCCAAGGTGATGTTCGTTCGCCTTGTCATGCCCTACTTTCCTTGCAATCGTGCGGACGCCCAACCAAAAAACAGAATCGATGCGCCCATGATCGACCAGCAGATCGACATTGAGACCAAGGACGGCAAGACCACCACTTTCATCACCCATCCCGAGCGCGGCGGACCGTTTCCGGTCATCCTGTTCTACATGGATGCGCCGGCGATCCGCGAGGAACTGCGCGACATGGCGCGGCGGCTCGCGACCTCGGGCTACTACGTGATGCTGCCCAATATGTACTACCGCTCCGGCGTGATGGAGATCGGACCAATTCCGCCAGATCCGGACGCGCCCGAGCGCAAGCGGATGTTCGGGTTCATGAACTCGATCAATATTCCCCTGGTGATGGAGGATACCAAGGCCCTGCTCGCCTACGCCGCGACCCAAAAAGCCGCGAACGCCGCCGTCGTCGGCACCGTCGGCTACTGCATGAGCGGCCGCTACGCGGTCAACGCCGCGACGCATTTTCCGGAGCAGGTGAAAGCCGCGGCCTCGATCTACGGCACCCATCTGGCGACCGACCAGCCCGACAGCCCGCATATTGCCGCCGCCAAGACCAAGGCCGAACTGTATTTCGCCTGCGCCGAGACCGATATCTACGCGCCCGTCGAAATCATCGAGAAATTGCAGCAGAGCATGAAGGGATCGAACAACGAGGTCGAGATCTACCCCGGCACGCACCACGGCTTTGCCTTCCCGAAGCGGCCGGTCTACCACCGCGACGCCGCCGAGCGGCACTGGGAGCGGCTGCTGGCGCTCTATCGCCGTAACCTCGCCACCTGATCGCAAGGCTCCGAATGACTGACATCCGAATCAGGGATTATGAGAACTCGGATGCGGAGAACCTGAACCGGACGGCGATTGCGGCCTTTGGCCAGTTTCGCGATCACTACCAGGATTGGCCGGCGATGCTCGCCGGCCTGTCGAAGACGTCAGCGCTCAGCGCCACCGGAGAAGTCATCATTGCCGAACTACAGCACGCGTTCGCAGGCGCCGTCGCCTATTTCGGACCGGATCGCCCCAAGGCGCCGTTCTTCGACCAGCGCTGGCCGATCATCCGCATGCTCATTGTCGACCCCGCGTTTCGCGGCAAAGGGATCGGGCACGCCTTGAGCAATGAATGTATCGCCAGGGCCAAACGCGATGGATCGCCGCTGATCGCACTCCACACCAGTCCGATCATGACAGTGGCCTTGCCGATGTATCTCAGGATGGGTTTTGTCAAAGCCTACGACGCTCCGCCGATCTTCGGCGTGGCGTATGCCGTCTACACCAAAGCGCTGTGAGCCCGATGCCCTTCCTGACCATCGCCTTTCCGGTTTTCGATCCGATCGCGATCTCGATCGGGCCGATCGCGATCCGCTGGTATGCGCTGGCCTATATCGGCGGCATCGTACTGGGGTGGATTTATGCGCGTTCACTGGTCAAAAATGAGAAATTGTGGGGCGGGCCGGCGCCGATCACGCTGGCGCAGCTCGATGATTTCGTCCTGTGGGTCACCATCGGCATCATCGTCGGCGGCCGCGCCGGTTACGTGCTGTTCTACAATCCCGCCTACTTTGCACAGCACCCGGCCGAAATTTTCGAATTGTGGAAGGGCGGCATGTCGTTTCACGGCGGCTTCCTCGGCTGCGTCGCCGCGGTGATGCTGTTCTGCCGCGCCAACGGCATTCCGATCCTCTCGCTCGGTGACATCACCACCGGGGTCGGGCCGATCGGGTTGCTGCTCGGACGGCTCGCCAACTTCATCAACAGCGAATTGTGGGGCCGGCCGGCGGATTCCAGCGTGCCCTGGCGGATGGTGTTCCCCAACGGCGGACCGCTGCCGCGCCACCCCAGCCAGCTTTACGAGGCGGCGCTCGAGGGCGTCCTGCTGTTTGCGATATTGGCGGTCATGATCCGGATGGGCGCCCTGAAGCGCCCGGGCCTGATCCTCGGCAGTTTCATCGCGATCTACGCCATTGCACGTATTATAAGCGAATTCTTCCGCGAGCCGGACCCGCAGCTTGGATTTTTGTGGGGCGGGCTGACTATGGGTATGCTGTTGTCGGTGCCGATGATCGTTGCCGGAGCCATCCTGATGGTGATGGCATGGCGCAAGGCGCCGGAGCATTTGCAGAAGTCAATTTGAGGCAAGGCAGGCCGTGACCGAACATTCGCCGCTGCAATCCGAGATCAGGAAGCTGATCCAATCGTCAGGCCCGATGCCGGTCTGGCGCTACATGGAATTGTGCCTGATGCATCCCGACCACGGCTATTACGTGTCGCGCGATCCGCTCGGCCGCGAGGGCGATTTCACCACCGCGCCCGAAGTGAGCCAGATGTTCGGCGAATTGCTGGGGCTTTGGGCCGCCTCGGTCTGGAAGGCGATCGGCTCGCCGCCGACGCTGCGGCTGGTCGAACTCGGGCCCGGCCGCGGCACCATGATGGCGGACGCGCTGCGCGCGCTGCGGGTGCTGCCGCCGCTCTATCAATCGCTCAGCACCCACCTCGTCGAGATCAATCCGGTGCTGCGCGAGAAGCAGCGCGCGACGCTGTCCGGAGTGCGCAATCTCAGTTGGCACGACAGCATCGACGACGTGCCCGAGGGGCCCGCGGTGATCTTCGCCAACGAATATTTCGACGTGCTGCCGATCCACCAGGTGGTAAAGCGCGAGACCGGCTGGCACGAGCGCGTGATCAAGCTCGACGACAGCGGCAAGCTGGTATTCGCGGCCGCCGACGAGCCGACGCCGCGCTTCGAGGTGCTGCTGCCGCCGCTGGTGCGCGCCGCCCCGGTCGGCGCCGTGTTCGAATGGCGGCCCGACGCCGAGATCATGAAGATCGCGAAGCGCGTGCGCGAGCAGGACGGCGCGGCGCTGATTATCGATTACGGCCACCTGCGCAGCGACGCCGGCGATACCTTCCAGGCCATCGCCCGCCACAGCTTCACCGATCCCCTGAAGAATCCAGGCCAGGCCGACGTCACCGCCCATGTCGACTTCCAGGCGCTGGTGCGTGCCGCCGAAGACATGGGCGCGCGCGCCCACGGACCGGTGACGCAGGGCGAGTTCCTCAAGCGGCTCGGCATCGAGACCCGCGCCGTCACGCTGATGGGCAAGACCACGCCGGAAGTGTCCGCCGATATTTCCGCCGCGCTGAAGCGGCTGACCGACAGCGGCCGCGGCGGCATGGGCTCGATGTTCAAGGTGCTGGCGATCACGGAGCCGAATCTGACCTCGGTCGCGGGCCTGTCCGACGAAGCGGCGTATTCCGAAACAGAGGCTCCATGACCTACGGCTCGTCGCTTCTGTCGGCCATTCCGGGCCTGCGCCACGCCTTCTTTACCCGCGAAGGCGGCGTGTCCCGCGGAATTTACCAAGGCCTCAATGGCGGCCTCGGTTCGAGCGACGATGCCGCCCATGTCGCGGAGAATCGCCGCCGGATGGCCGATCAAATGGGCGTCGCGCCGGATCGCCTGCTCAGCCTGCACCAGATCCATTCGCCCGATGCCGTGGTGGCAACCGGTCCATGGCCCGGCGACAAGCCGCGCGCCGACGCCCTTGTCACCCGCACCGAGGGCCTTGCGATCGGCGTCACCGCGGCCGATTGCGGGCCGGTCCTGTTCGTCGATCCCACCGCCCGCGTGATCGGCGCCGCCCATGCCGGCTGGAAGGGCGCTCTGACCGGAATTATCGAATCCACGGTGGATGCAATGGAGAGGCTCGGCGCCGACCGCAGCGGCGTGGTGGCGGCGATCGGCCCTTTGATCCGCCAGCACTCCTACGAAGTCGGCGGCGAGTTTGTCGAGCGTTTTCTGGACGCCGACGCCGGCAATGCCGCGTACTTCATCCCCTCGGAGCGCGCCGGCCATTCGATGTTCGACCTCGCCGGCTACATCCGGATGCGGCTGGAAAATGCCGGCGTGCTGATGATCGACGACATCGGCGTCGACACCTATTCCGACGAGCGTTTTTACAGCTACCGCCGCTCGGTGCATCGCAAGGAGCCGGACTACGGCCGTCACGTTCACGCCATTGCGCTGGAACCCTGAATGACCCTGCGCACGACATCGGTTGACGTCGTCCTGATCCCGACCAGGGGGCCGGGCGACGTCTCGGGTTTGATTAATCTCATCGACGCGGGCGAGATCGAACCAGCGTCGATCCTGGCGATCCTTGGCAAGACCGAAGGCAATGGCGGCGTGAACGATTTTACGCGAGAGTTTGCGGTGTCCGCGCTCTGCGCCGCGCTCGCGCCTCGCCTCGGTTTGGCATCCCGCGACGTCGAACACAGAATTGCGTTCGTGATGTCGGGCGGCACCGAAGGCGTGCTCAGTCCGCATATCACGGTGTTCGCGCGCACGACGGCCGACGCCGGCGCCAGCAAGCTCATCGCGGGCAAGCGTCTGAGCATCGGCATCGCGCAGACCCGTGAATTCCTGCCGGAGGAACTTGGCCGCCGCGCCCAGATCGACGAGACCGCCAGCGCGGTCCGCAGCGCCATGGCGGATGCCGGGATCGACGATCCCGCCGACGTGCATTTCGTCCAGATCAAATGTCCGTTGCTGACGAGCGAGCGTGTCGAGGCGGCCCACGCGCGAGGGCAGACGACAGCCACGACCAGCGCGTATGGATCGATGGCCTACTCGCGTGGCGCCTCGGCGCTCGGCGTGGCCGCAGCGCTTGGCGAAATCGAAGGCAATATCGACGACGAGCGGATCCTGAAGGACTGGAGCCTGTTTTCGTCCGTGGCCTCCACCTCCGCCGGCATCGAACTGATGCACAATGTGGTGATCGTGCTCGGCAATTCGCAACTGTCGGCCAGCCCTTTCCTCATCGGGCATGGCGTGATGCGCGACGCCATCGATGCCGCTTCTGTCATCGGGGCGCTGCGGAGCGTCGGGCTCGGTTTCGGCGATACTTCCGATCGGGTCATGCGGGATCGTCTGGTCAATATTTTCGCCAAGGCGGAAGCGTCGCCGGACGGAACCGTGCGTGGATTCCGTCACATCATGCTCGAGGACACCGACATCAGCGCCACCCGGCACGCCCGCGCGGCCGTTGGCGGTCTCATCGCCGGGCTCGCCGGGACCAGCGCGGTCTATGTATCCGGCGGCGCCGAACATCAGGGACCGCCGGGCGGCGGACCCGTTGCGGTGATTGCCCGCGTATAACCGCACTGGGTATGGCACCGGCTGTGGCTTCCCTGCCCTAGACCTTAATCCATTTTAACGATATCGGGGGGCCATGAGGGACCTCATCCCAGCCTCTTGCCTGCGAGCCCCGCGCGCGATCGTCGCCGCGGCACTGTTCGTGGTCGCATGCGCGCTCGGCGGCTGCGCCGGCGGGGGTGCCGCGGGCGGATCGTACGCGATGGCCACCAGCGGCGGCGGCTCGACCGTGGCCTTCGAATCGATCGACGGCCCGCCGCCGGCCGTGTTCGACCGCATGGTCGGCGTGCTCGACAGCGAATCGAAGCTGCGGAACTTGTCGATTGTCTCGCGCGAAGGCAGCGCGTCCTACCGCGTGCGCAGCTATCTCTCGGCGCAGGTGGTGCGCGGCAAAACGGTCATTGCCTGGGTCTGGGACGTCTATGACAGCAACCAGCAGCGCGCGCTGCGGCTCTCGGGCGAGGAACCGGCCGGCAAGGCCGGCCGCGACGCCTGGGCCGCCGCTGACGATCTCGTGCTGCGCAAGATCGCGCAGGCCGGCCTTGCCGGCCTCAGCGGCATGATCAACGGCACGCCGGATGCGCCGCAGCCCGCGCCGGCCCCCTCGCCCGGCCGCCGCGGCTCCGCGGTCGCGAGCGTGGAGCAGACAGCACCCGCCGAAGGTGCAATTGGCGTGGCCGCGCTGGGCTTCAGCGGCCAGTAACGCTATCCCCGTAATGTCCCGTATGGGCCGCTTTTTGCGAGGGAAAACCGGGCCAATGGGTTGCCAGCCGCACCACCTGCCTGATATCTCCTCGCGCATCGAAACCCGCCGGGCTACAGGTATCTGAGATGCTGAATGTCGTATCCAGCAAGGCGCGGGGAGAAGCGTCGATGTCCGCCAAGAACGGCTCCATCAAGCTGGTCGCCGGCAATTCCAATCCCGCTTTGGCGAAGGCCATCGCCGAGGGGCTGGACCTGCCGCTGACCAAGGCCAGCGTCCGGCGTTTCGCTGACAACGAAATCTTCGTCGAGGTGCTCGAGAACGTGCGCGGCTCGGACGCGTTCATCATCCAGTCGACCTCGTATCCGGCCAACGACCATCTGATGGAATTGCTGATCATCACCGATGCGCTGCGCCGCTCGTCCGCGCGCCGCATCACGGCGGTGATCCCGTATTTCGGCTACGCCCGGCAGGACCGCAAGGTCGGCTCGCGCGCGCCAATTTCCGCCAAGCTGGTCGCGAACCTGATCACGCATGCCGGCATCGACCGCGTCATGACGCTCGACCTGCATGCCGGCCAGATCCAGGGCTTCTTCGACATCCCGACCGACAACCTCTACGCCTCGCCGCTGATGGTGCGCGACATCAAGGAGCGCTTCGACCTCGCCAACGTGATGGTGGTGTCGCCCGACGTCGGCGGCGTGGTGCGCGCCCGCGGCCTCTCCAAGCGGATCAACGCGCCGCTCGCCATCATCGACAAGCGCCGCGAACGCGCCGGCGAATCCGAGGTCATGAACGTGATCGGCGACTGCGCCGGCTATACCTGCATCCTGATCGACGACATCGTCGATTCCGGCGGCACGCTGGTGAACGCGGCCGACGCGCTGATCGCCAACGGCGCCAAGGAAGTCTACGCCTACATCTCCCATGGCGTGCTGTCCGGCGGCGCCGCCGCGCGGATCGCCGGCTCCCGGCTCAAGGAGCTGGTGATAACCGACTCGATCCTGCCGACCGAGGCGGTCAACAAGGCCGCCAACATCCGCACGCTCTCGATCGCCGGACTGATCGCCGAAGCCATCGGCCGCACCGCGGCGGAAGAGTCGGTTTCGAGCTTGTTTGATTGAGGCGCGCAGGACAGCCGAAGGCGCACTTGCCGCGGTCTTCCTTCCACACACAGCCGTCATCCCCCGCGCATGCGGGGGATCCAGTACGCCGTGACCTTTCGATTCAATCATCGGCACCTGGTGGCCCGCTTATCTCGATCCCGTCATCCCCGGATGAGCGCATTTGCGCTCACTCGGGAGGTGCGCGCTCTTGCGCGCCTCGAAGGACGACGGCCCGGCTGTGGCCGATTCATCCTTCGAGGCTCGCCCAGCGGTGCAGGTGCACCGCTACGCTCGCGCCTCAGGATGACGGAAGCACACCTTCGCATTCTCGCGACGCATTGCGCCCGAGTCTTGCCAGAAACTTCCCGCCCTCCAATGAGAGGGCGCAGGGAAGACCGGGTGCGCGCTGCACCCGCGGTCTCGTGTGCGGTTTGCATAGAAAAAATGCACACGAGCATACAGGTCCAGCGGTGAACACCCGGCCTTCCCTGCGCAATGGCTTTACGGCTTATAACGTGCTCTCCCCGGAGAACGGCTCTTTTGCCTCCGTTGCGCCCTGGAAGCTATTGCCTCCAGGTGCATTGACGCCAGCACCGCGACGTCGGGACCACTCGTCTTCACCGTACGCTTCGGCGCCTTTGGTCAAGGGCACCGTCACGTCCACCGCTACCCCGTCCAACGTCCGTGACCACGGCCGACGCCCTTCTGACCAGGACGGGATGGCCGAATATGTATCTCTGATTTTGATTCTGTAAAAGCGAAATATTTTTTATTCTGGGGCTTGACACGATTTCCGCAAAGCCGAAGTGATTTGCCCGTCGGGTTGTTTTGTCGCACCTACCCCATCCAGATTGCGGTTGCGCGCGGGACGACTCAGTCTCCAGATCGCAAGCAAGTCGGGGCATGCGGCACTGCGCGCCCGGCGCATCCCGCAACGACAAGCAAGTACACCGCGTTCTCGCGCCTGCGAGACGCCTGCATTCTGCTAACGCGCCCACTCTTCAGGGAACGCCTGTTTCGCTACGGCGTTCCGACTCGTGAGGAGGAACTCGTCATGAACATGAAATTGAGAGGATTGATTATCGCAGCGGCCGTGCTGCTGATGCCGACCGCCGCACTGGCGGCGCCGGGTATCGTCACCACCACGGTCAGCCTGAGGGCGGGGCCCGGTGAAGGCTTTCCAACGGTCGACCGCATTCCCGGCGGCGCCCGTGTCAACATCCATGGCTGTCTCAGAGGCATCGCCTGGTGCGATGTGAGCTGGTCGGATGACCGAGGCTGGGTATCGTCGCAATATCTCGAATATCTCTACCGCAACCGCTACGTCTATCTACCCGACTATGTCGAGAGGATCGACGTTCCCGTCGTGCCATTCGTGCTGGCCTCGTACTGGTCGAGCCACTATGCGGGACGTCCCTGGTATCAGCGCCGCGCCTACTGGAGCGATTACTGGAGATCTCATGAGCGTTTCGCGACGCGGTTGACGATCAACCCGGCGGCGGCTCGGATCGGCCGCGCGGCGGCAGCGCGCGACGCTACGCTCCCCGAGGCAAGGGCGCGTGCTGGTGTCGTGGAGAGGTCGCGTGCCCGCATCGAGGAACGGACGCGCGCCGGTGTGACGGAACGCGTGACGCGGGAGAAGGACATTGCGACGCGTACCGCACGCGAACGGCACGAACGCGCAGCGGTGCAGACCCGCATGACGCGCGACAACGCGCGGATGACGCGTGAGAACGCAAGAGCAGCCGTGCGCGAGCCGCCGACGGCCCGCGCCCGCACGCAGACGCCGCCGATCATGGCCCGCGGTCATGACCAACCGCGTGCGGCTGCGCCGCGGATCGAGCGTGCCGCGCCCCACATGGCGCAACCCAGTGCCCGCGGCGGCGGTGGCCCGCCGACGAACGCACGCGCGCAAATGCCGGCCCCAGCTGCCCCGCGCGCAGCAGCGCCCGCGGTGCCGCATGGCGGCGGCGCGCCGCACATCAACGTCGCACCACGCGGCGGCGGCGGACCGGGCGGTGGCCAAGGTCACGACAAGCGCTAATGAATGAAAAGCCCGGCCCGAGCCGGGCTTTTCTTTGCGCGACGAAGCTACTGGCGGCTTCTAATCCACCACCACGTACTCGCCCTCGGGTTCCATTCATGGTTCATTAGGTAATCTACCAATTCCGCCTACCTTTTTACCACCCGTTCAGAAAATTCCCGTAAATCTACCTAGACGAGAAGGCCCGGCCCTGAACAGGCCGATGGGTCGTCTCGCGCCGTGCATCCGAGGTCGCGAATGGCCGAGGAGCTGCCTTCCAAGCTGACGGAGATCAGCGGCCGCTCAAACTCTTCCATGCCCCTCAGCAAGGATCCCCCGTGCCTGTTCAGGATTTCCTCAGCCAGCGAGCGGTCAATGTCATCGTCGGTGGCAGCTACACACTGCCGAACTGGTATGACCCGCAAGGCAAGCTTCGCACCTTCGCCTGCCGCACCACGCGCGTGTCGCCGTTCCGGATGATCGTCGAGGTGCCCGTGGTCGGCAAGATCGGCGACCGCCTCACGTCGTATTTCCGCGACTTCGGAAAATTCGAGGGCAGCATCAGCGATACGATGGATCGCAGTTTCATGCTCGAGCTGGAGATGACCCGCGCACGGCGCGAAAAACTCTCGGACATGCTGATCTGGCTGGAGAAGAAGCAGAAGAATCCGGCGATGCTGGAGCTGCGAAAGAACGCGCGCTTCGTGCCACCCAATCCGCATTCCACGCTGACCCTGGCCGACAGCTCGGCCCATCCCTGCTTCATCATCGATTGCTCGGTCTCCGGCGTTGCGGTGTCGACCGCCGTGCAGCCGCCCGTCGGCATGCCGCTCGCGGTCGGCGCGTTGGTCGGCCGCGTGGTGCGGCTGCTGCCCAACGGCATCGCGGTCAAGTTCGTCGAGCAACAGACGGTTCGCGATCTCGAGCGGCTGGTTGCCCGAACCATTCCAGCCGCGCCGAGAACCGTTACCGCCTTGCCCGAACCGGTGGCGGCCTTCAACGCTGTGATGGTTTGAACGGCAAGATCCGTCCGCAAAAAGCGGAATACCCAGTCTCCCCACACTGATATGTAGCGTGCAGGGGGCTTGCTTCAAGACCCCGGTCATCCCGTAGAACGCCAGCCGAAGCCAACAGCTACGGGGGGACGAAATGGGTGCGGCAAGGACTGAGCATGCGGTGGTGATCGCCGGAGGCGGCCCGACAGGGCTGATGCTGGCGGGCGAGCTGGCGCTGGCTGATATCGACGTCGCCATTGTCGAACGGCGCGCCAGCCAGGAGCTTGCGGGCGCACGCGCCGGCGGTCTGCATTCCCGTAGCATCGAGATCCTCGATCAGCGCGGCATCGCCGACAGGTTCCTCTCGCAGGGACAGACCTTTCAGGCCGTGCACTTCCACCTTGCCCTTGATATCAGCGACTTTCCCACCCGGCACAATTACGGGCTCGGGCTGTGGCAGAACCATATCGAGCGCATCCTGGCCGAATGGGTCGGCGAGCTGAAGGTGCCGATCTATCGCGGAATTGAGGTGACAGGTTTCACGCAGGACGACACCGGCGTGGACGTCGCGCTGTCCGACGGTGCGTCGCTGCGCGCGGAGTATCTCGTCGGGTGCGACGGAGGCCGCAGTCTGATCCGCAAAGCCGCCCGCATCGCGTTCCCCGGATCTGATCCGACCGTGAGCAACCTGCTCGCCGAGGTCGAGGTGACCGAGCAGCCGAAATTGGGAATTCACCGCAACGAATTCGGCGTCCATTCCTTCGGCAGGTTGAATTACGAGATCCGCGACGGCGAGCTGATTTACCTGGATGGCGGGCCGCTACGGGTGATGGTGACCGAACGGCAGGTCGGGGCCGGCGGCGAACCAAACTTAGGCGATCTCAGCGCGGCGCTGATCGACATCTACGGGACCGATTACGGCATCCATAGCCCGACCTGGATCACCCGATTCACCGACATGACCCGGCAGGCGGCTTCCTACCGAGACAGACGGGTGCTGCTGGCCGGCGACGCCGCACACGTGCATTACCCGGCGGGCGGACAGGGCCTCAACCTCGGTGTGCAGGATGCGGTGAATCTGGGATGGAAGCTGGCACAAGTCGTCAAGCAGACGTCGCCGGAAAGCCTGCTCGATACCTACCATACCGAGCGGCACCCGGTCGCCGCCATCGCGCTACGCAACACGATGGCCAAAGTAGCCCTGCTCCGCACCGACGACCGCACCAACGCCTTGCGCGAGGCGATGTCCGAGCTGATGTGCATGGACGAGCCGCGCAAGCGGTTCGCCGCTGACATGTCCGGCCTGGGCATTCATTACGATCTCGGCGCAGGACATCCCCTGCTCGGGCGCCGCATGCCGGATATCGACCTGATCACCGAAGGCGGCCCGCTGCGCCTGTTCACCCTGCTGCACGGTGCCCGGCCGGTGCTGCTCAATCTCGCCGAGCCCGGCGGTTTCGACATCACACCGTGGGCGGATCGGGTTCAGTTGATCGATGCCAGGTATGATGACGCGTGGGAACTTCCTGCACTTGGCGCGGTCAATGCTCCCGATGCCGTGTTAATTCGGCCCGACGGATATGTGGCCTGGGTGGGCGATGCAACCGAGATGGGACTTGCTGAGGCGCTGACCATCTGGTTCGGACCTCCCGCCGCCACTTCCGGCCCAACCCATAAGCAGACATAATCGAGGACCGCGGCATGCCTCAAACGTGCCAACCCCGGACGTGCGAACTGTCCAACGATCGCCATGAACGCCGGCGAGTTTGGGCGGACAAACCAATCGGACCACCATGTCCCCTAGCTCCAGCCCCGGTATCGCCAGGAAAGCTCGCACGAAAGCCGAGGCGGATTTTGCCACTTGGCTCATGATGGCCAAGCTCGGTGGTTTCGACGACCTTCCCGCAAACGCACAGAGCTTTCTGACCAGCTACAGAAGCCGGCTCGAGACGATGAGCGAGGCCGAGTCCACGGCCCTGGCGGTTCGCGAGGTCTATAGCGCTTATTACAGCGAGATGGGAGGCGTGGGCGCGGCCCCGGAACCAAAGGCTCACACGCCTACGTCAGAGGGCAAAGCCGCGCGGCCCCAGAGACGGCCTCAACCTCAGCCCGGCCTGTCGGCTGCGCGCGATTCGACGAGACCATTGATCAGAATATCCCTTCCGGCACTGCTGATTTTCGCGAGCATGGTGGCTGCGATTGTCGCATTTGGATTTCTCGCGCTGTGACACAGCCCGCGAATTGTGTGCGGGGACGTAGTGCTGCTCACAGCAACCGCAGGTGCGCGATTTTTTTTGATCCTCTCCTCTCGGCCCGCCCTCGCCAAATGGCCCAACAGGAAATTCGGGCCCCGGGGCTATTGGGCTTTTGGCACCGCCTCGATCAACAGCGCCAGCGCCCTGCTGAAGCCTGAAGGGGCGTACAATTCGCCCAGAGAGTGCCCGAGACGCACGACGACGAGATCGTGCGAGGGAATGATCAGCGTGGTCTGCCCGCCAGCGCCCGCCATGTAATAGGCATCGCGCGGGACTGGATATTGTCCGTCGCCGTTGAGCCAGAAAAACGCTCCATAGATCGGCCGATTGTCCGCGGCCCAGGCGGGCGCAAGCGTGCTGACGAATGTGGTGTAGCCCTCCGGGAGAATGCGCTCACCGTTCCAAACGCCCCCCTGAAGATAGAGGTTGCCAAGCCTCGCCCAATCGCGCGCGGAGCCCACCTCATAACCTTGCCCCAGAAAATTTCCGAACGGATCAGTTTCGATCACCATGGTACGGATGCCGAGCTTGTCGAACAGCACCCGCTGAGGAAATGAGAGATATTCGCCGCCGCTTTTTTCGACACCGAGCCGGATCAGATAGTTGATCAGAACCGGATCGGTATTGCGATAGCGTCCGACCGTATTGGGAGGCCATTGCAATGGCCGTGTTGCCGCGTAGTGAAAGGAATCGATACCGCCGGTATAAAGATAGACGTGATCCGGGTAAGGCCCCGTTGGATCATAATCCGGGTCCTGGGGCGCCCTGATCCGGAGCCCGCTCGACATGTGAAGGAGATCTGCAATGCGTATTTTGGCGCGCGGGTCGCCGGGCGTTTGCCATTCAGGGACCGGTGCCGGCTGGTCCAATTCATAGACGCCGTCCTTGACCAGAATGCCAAAGAGCGTTGCCGTAACACTCTTGCCCATGGACCAGCCTTCGAGCGCCGTCTGCGCCGTGACGGCTTCCGCGTAGCGCTCGGCAATGAGGCGGCCTTTCCACGTCACAACGAACGCCGCGGTCAATGCTTCGGCCGGCTGAAACGCGGCATTCACGGCAGCTTTGAGTTTCTCGGCGTCGATTTCTGCCGGCAAGGGATCCTGCGGCAGCAGGTCGCCCATGGGCCACAATCGGGTTGCGGGATCGGGTAATCGGCTCGTGACGGCGACCGGCTTGAAATTCATGGCGCTCTCGCCGGCGGGGAACGCGACGCAACCCTGGCTCCCGAGATATTTGGCCGTCCGGGTCACGCCGTTGGGGAGCGTGACGTGGACCGCCTTGTTGACGTGATCGATGACTGGCTTGCCGAGCTTCGCGCGCTGTCGGTAGGGCGCCGTGAAAAACCCAACATTTGCGGCCGCGAAATCGGGCGCAAGGCCGCTCAAGAATACAGCTGAGCACATGACCTTCGCATATCCGGCGGCATGATGCATCAAGGGATCGCCTGGCGGCGGCACATAGGGCGTATCGAGTTCGAATGATTTCGCACGGGCGATGAGCGCGTCTTTGGTGGCCTGCGCCCCCGCGGCCGTACCGGTGAGAGCCACCAGAATCGTCACCAGAAGACACTTCTTCATGATCGCTCCCGCGAAAACGAACAAAAATCGTTTGGTTCAATTGCTGGGCATGCAACACATCAACATACCCAACGCGCATCTGCGTGAGAGGCTGAACCAGCCCTCGCGGCGCAGGATATCAGATCGGTGGCACAACCGCTCGGCCGCTGGCGACGGCCCGCGGCTTGCTTCGGGTTCATTCGCGGACATATCCGTTCAACCATCTGATGTCGGTGCTTCCCTCGTCAGCGGACATTCCCCAGAGCGACGGTTATGCCGGTCGCGTGCAGGACCTACCGGACGGCTGCATTGATCGGGACGGCGGCCGTGCGTAAAGTTACAGCAACGCGCGTGCCCGGCCGCGCTGCCGTGTTGGCCATGCCGGGCGCTTGAACAATAAGAACCTTCGGGGAGAAATCCGTTGCGTCCAAATCCATTGAAGCCCCGGCTCGCGGCCGGTGGCTGTGCGTTCGGCACGATGACATTCGAATTCTTCACGCCCGGCTACCCGGCGATCTGCCGCGAGGCGGGCGCGGAATTCATCCTCTATGACATGGAGCATTCGGGCGTCGGCTTCGAGACGATCAAGGCGCAGTTCGCATTCTGCCGCGGGCTCGATCTGGTGCCGCTCGTGCGCGTTCCCTCCGGCGACTATCATCACATCGCACGCGCGCTCGATATCGGTGCGATGGGCATCATGGTGCCGATGGTCGAAACCCCGGAGCAGGCCAGGGCGATCGTCGACTGCACGAAATATCCCCCGGTTGGGCGTCGGGGCGCCGCGTTCAATGTCGCGGCGCACGATGACTATGCCGATGGCGCCGAGACCGACAAGATCGCGCAGGCCAACACGCGGACGATGGTGATTGCGCTGGTCGAAACCGCCGATGGCATCGCGAACGTCGACGCGATCGCCGCCATCGATGGCGTCGACGTGGTCTGGCTCGGCCACTACGATTTGACGAACTTTCTGGGCATCCCGGGGCAGTTCGACAATCCGATGGTCCACGACGCCGTCGATAAATTGGTCGAGGCCTGCCGGAAACACGGCAAGACGCCAGGCTTTCTCGCCGGCGATGAGAAGTCGGCGCGCGATTTCCGCGCCAAGGGCTTTCGCATGATCGCCTACGGCGTCGACGCGCTGCTGATGCAGCGCGCGCTCGCCGACGGCATCAAGCTGCTGCAAGGAACGTTGCAGACATAGCGGCGAAGGCGACGCCACGCGCGAGATTCCCGAAAAACATCAGCGGACGTCCTGTCGGCCGATCTGAGCGCTTCGATGTGAACTGGTTCACGTTAACATAGCAACCATAATGCTATGCTCGGAACGCGGGAAATTCAAAAAGCCCGTTGCAACACGGAGAGGTGACATGCAACGCAGCACAGTAGCCAAGGGATCGGCCGTTCTCCTGGTTCTCACACTCGTCTCATGGAAGGCCGAGGCGGCAGATCGTTTCGCAATGACCTGCCTGGAAAACAAGACCAGTATCACGTTGAGATACAAGACCAGGTGGGGCGCCAACGACCAGTGGGAGTCGAGTTCAATCAGCCCCGGCAGCCGCACATCACATACCTGGGAGTACGGGCAAGGCAAAGTCGGCCAGTCGCCGACGCTCTATCTCAAATTCGACGACGATCTTTCCGGCAAGGCGAAATGGCGGGACAAAGCCCTGGAAAGCTATCGCTCGCCGCAAAAGACCGACTGCCACCGCTACGGCAAGGAGTATCATTTCCACTATGACGGCAGTGCCAGAAAGTACATCGATCTCGTCAGTGTGAGGTAGCATCCTCACCGGGCGCGAGGCGCAGTAACGGCCCATCATAGGGCTGCGGGTAGTCCCGGCTGCGTCTCGTGCAAGCTCAAAGTACATCCACATAACCCGGCTCAGATGCTATCTTGCGCGTCTCGGCGATGTCGCCAATTTCGGTAAGCAACGGGATAAAGCAGATCAAGCAATGGGTGTGTTTACCGAGGAAGTGAATACGA
Source organism: Bradyrhizobium sp. LjRoot220 (assembly GCF_964252915.1). Classification (NCBI taxonomy): domain Bacteria; kingdom Pseudomonadati; phylum Pseudomonadota; class Alphaproteobacteria; order Hyphomicrobiales; family Nitrobacteraceae; genus Bradyrhizobium; species Bradyrhizobium sp. LjRoot220. Next base: position 55,218 of record NZ_CAXUPS020000003.1, on the reverse strand, counting down.
TCTTCGAGGGACATCAGATCGCATGCAGCGCGGTCCCGGATATGGAGAAACCGGGATTGATGATTTTGAAGCTGTACATCGATGGGCAGCTGGCCGATTCATCTTCCGGCGTGTCTCTTTACAACCGCACGGCCCTGCTGCGTGGTGCGCTGAAAACCGGAGAAGCCAACCGCGTTGTGGAGATTTTTGCGTCCGGATTTTTCAACAAGCGATTGAATATTCATGTCGATGGCAAGCACATAGCTCGAAGCTAGGGCCAGACCACGGTCTGCATCTCCATTGCGGCTGCAAGGTTTTGTTGTGTCATTGCAAGATGATCGGGGCAGAATCAGCGCGCGGCCTCGCAGGGCGCCGGCGCCCCAACTGTACGAGCCTCCTGCAGGTGCCGATTAATTCGGAAGCGGTTCCCCACATGCCGATCTGCTGCTTGCGTTTTGGCCCTCGATAGGTTTTAAGCCCGGTAGCTTCATGACCGCAGCCATGAACGGGAAGCGATTTGCGTGGCCGTGCCGCGCTCCAGACCGAGTTATGCAGCCAGCGTAGCGCGTGCGCTTCAATCCGTCCTCCCCCACACAGAAAGGTATTTTCGATGGCCAAGATGACCAAGAATCAGTTGATCGATGCAATCGCAGAGGGAACGCAGATTTCCAAGAATGACGTCAAGGCCGTCATCGAGCATATGGCCACCGTCGGCTACAAAGAGCTGAATGAATCCGGTGAGTTCGTCATTCCCGGCTTCGTCAAGATGTCGGTCGTGAACAAGCCGGCGACTGAAGCTCGCAGCGGCATCAATCCATTCACGAAAGAGCCGATGGAATTCGCGGCCAAGCCGGCCAGCAAGTCGGTGAAGGCGTCGCCGCTCAAGGTTGCCAAAGACGCGGTTTGATAGCGAAGCGGCCGGCGTTCGCGGGAATGACGGCCGCTACAGATCCACCACCACATAATCGCTCTCGACCGACACGGCGATGGTCTCCGCCACATATGGCCCCTTCACCAGATTGGTGCCGGGCTCGACATTGACGGGATAGGCGCGGGCGCGGAAGCGTTTGGGGTCGCAGTAGGATTGCCCGGTGCGGATATCGAATTCCCAGCCGTGCCAGGGGCAGCGAATGATCTCGCCGAGTTTTGTATACTCGATCTCGCCGGGATCGGACGAGGTCGCGAGCCCGATCAGCGGTCCCTCGCACAAGGCCGCGCCCTGATGCGGGCAGCGGTTCAGCAGGCCGAAGAACTCGCCCTTGACGTTAAAGATCGCGATCGGCCGCTCGTCGATGGTGAGGAATTTTCGCGTCCCCGGCGGCAATTCATCCACCGGGGCAATCACATGCCGCGCCATCAAATGATCCCGTACAGCTTCTTCGCATTGTCGAGATAGAACGCCTGCTTGTTGGCGTCGCTGACGCCGGGGGGCAGCACGCGCGAGGGCTCGTCGAAATCCCAGTGCGGATAGTCGGTCGCGAACAGCAGCTTGTCCCAGCCGATCCACTGGATGACCTCGAACAGATGCTCGCGGCGTTCCGGGTCTTCCATCGGCTGCGTGGTCCACCAGATGTGGTCGCGGATATATTCCGACGGACGGCGCTTGAGATGCGGCACCTCGCTGCGCAGCCGCTCGAAGTTCTTGTCGAGCCGCCATGAAAGTGACGGCGCCCAGCCGAAGCCGGCCTCAATCATCACCATCTTCAGTTTGGGATAGCGCTCGAACACGCCTTCGAGCACCAGGCTGGCGAGCGCCGTCTGCTGGCACTGCGAGTGGCCGACCATCTCCTCGATGTAAAAACTCGGCCAGCCCGACGCCGTGATCGGATTGCCGCCGAAGCCGAAGGCGTGCACGCCGACGGGCAGGCCGATCTCCTGCGCCGCCTCATAGATCGGCCAGTAGCGGCGCTGCCCGAGCGGCTCGACATTGCGGCTGAGCAGCAGCACCTGAACGAAATTCGGATCGCCGGCGCGCTTGCGGATTTCGGCGGCGGCGGTGGGGCCATCCTCGTTGCCGACGACGATCGAACCCTTGAGGCGGGAATCTTTGCTGGTCCATTTCTCGATCTGCCAGTCGTTGATCGCGGTCGCCAGCGCGGCGCTGAGATCGTGGTTGCGCAGCCCCTGCCCGGTGTCGAGCGGATTGAGCACGCCGAGCGCGACATTGTAGGGGTCGAGCAGCTGCTGCTGCATGAAGGAGAGCGAGGAGCCTTGCTTGCCGCCTTCCGGCGGATACGCGTCGCGGCGCGAGGCGTTGGGCTGCGCCTTCGGATAGGGCGGGCCTTCCATCATGCCCTGATAGGCCTGCTTGCCGTAGGTCTCGAGATGCGCGTGCCAGCGTTTGGCGAGGAACGGATAAAGCTCGGTTGCAGTGGCGCGCGCCGGGTGGATGTCGCAATCGGCGATCGCGGTTTTGACGCTGGTGGAAGCGGCGGGCTCCGGACGGAACTGCACATTCATGGCGTTGCCTCCTTGAGTGCGGGCTGCTTCAGCCGAGGGTACGTCGCGAGCGGATTATCGATCATGATCTTGCGCACAAGGTCTGGCGAAATCCCCTCCGGCAGCACCTCGTCGCCGTCGAATTGCCAGTGCGGATAGTCGGTCGAGAATAGGAGCAATTCGTCGGACTGCATATGGTCGAACAGGCGATTTAACGTGGCGGGATCGGGCGGCGCGTCGACCGGCTGCAGCGAAAAGCGGATATTGCTGCGCACAATTTCCAGCGGCGCGCGGTCGACCCAGGGCGTTTCCATCCGCACCCCGCGCCAGAACTTGTGCAGCCGCCACAGATAGGACGGCAGCCAGGTGAAGCCACTTTCCAGCATCACCATTTTGAGATTCGGATGCCGGGCGAACACGCCCTCGACGATCAGGCTGGTCAGCTGGGTCTGGAACGCCTGCGCCTGGGCGACGTAATCCTCGATGTGATAGGAACCCCAGCCGACCGAGGTCGGCGGGTTGAGATAGGCGCTGCCGGCATGGACGCCGACGGCGAGCCCCAGTCGCTCGGCGGCGGCATAGATCGGCCAGTAGGCGCGCTTGCCGAGCGGCATGTCGCCCATGACAAGCATCAACACCTGAACGAATCGCGGGTCCTTCGCGCAGCGCTCGATCTCGGCGACGGATTTTTCCACGCTCTGGGTCGGGATCACGATCGAGCCGCGCAGCCGGGGATCCTTGTCGAGCCATTCCTTGACCAGCCAGTCGTTCAGCGCGCGGCAGAAGGCGTCCTGCATGTCCTCGGAGAACACCATCTGCACGCCATAGAGCGGATTGCAGATGCCGTAGCTGACCTGAAACCGGTCGAGCGCCTGCTTCTGCATGTCGGCCAGGCTGGAGCCCGGCTTGCCCTGCGCCGGACGCCAGTCCGGGCGCGCGCTGATGGGCGAATTGGCCGGATAGGATTGCGACACCAGGTCGGTCATGCCGCGCGTCGTCACCTGGTCGCGCCAGTAATCGTTCATGTACGGCAGCAGGGTGGTCAGATGAGGCACCGCGGGATGCAGGTCGCAATCCACGCCGCCAGCGATCGGTGACGTCATGATGTTTCCTCTCACGGCATCTTGTAGGCCACGCCGCTTGGTTCTTGGGCCCCATTCAAGCAGGCTGATCGGCGAGCCGCAACTCGGCAAACGCCAGCCCCCTGTGCTAGGAAAACATGGGTCGGCCCTTAGGAGATTTTGATGATTCGGACTGGAAGCACGGCGTTTGCCATCACCCTTTTGCTGGCGGGCGCAGCAGCCGCGCAGCAGGCGCCCCCTGCCCCGTCAGCAGCACCGCCGCCGGTCGATTTCTCCAAGGTCGAGATCAAGACCACGGATCTCGGCGACAACGTCTACATGCTCGAAGGTCAGGGCGGGAACATCACGGTGGCGGTGGGCAAAACCGGCATCATCATGGTCGACGGCCAGTTCGCGCCGCTGCACGACAAGATCAAGGCCGCGATTTCAACCATTTCCAATTTGCCGATCAAATATCTCGTCAACACCCATTATCACGGCGATCACACCGGCGGGAATGAAGCCTTTGCCAGGGACGGCGCCACCATCGTTGCCGACGTCAACGTCAAGATTCGCCTGGCGGAGGGCACCACCAACGGCCTGACTGGCGTCAAGACGCCGCCGGCCGCTCCAGCCGCGCTGCCGAAGAAGACCTATGCCGGCGGGACGCTCAAGCTCCGGCTGCCCGGCCGCGTCGCCGATCTCCGGCACGTCGCCCACGCCCATACCGACGGCGACACCTATGTGTGGTTCAAGACCGCCAACGTGCTGTCGACCGGCGACACTTTTACCAACGGCCGCTATCCCAACATCGATTTCGCCAATGGCGGCAACATCAGGGGCATGATCGCAGCGACCAACGCCTATCTCAAAATGACCAACGCCAGGACCCGCATCGTGCCGGGCCACGGCCCGGTCGCCGACAAGGCCGCGCTGACCGAATACCGCGCCATGCTGGTAACCGCGCGCGACCGCATGGCCAAGCTGGTGAAGGAAGGCAAGAGCGAGGACGATGTGGTGGCGGCAAAACCGTTTGCCGACCTCGACAAGAAATGGGCGCCGACCGAGCTCGCCTCCAAGAATTTCATTCGCGTCGTCTATCATTCGCTGGCAGACAAGCCTGACAAGAAGTCGCTGCTGAAACGCATGCTGCGCCGGAGTTGAGGGAACATGAAAGAACTGGTTGGTATCGCCGAGAAAATCGCCATCAAGCTGATCGAGCGGAAACAAACCATAGCAATCGCGGAGTCCTCGACCGGCGGCCTGATCTCGGCAGCGCTGCTCTCGGTGCCCGGCGCGTCGGCCTATTTCCTCGGCGGCGGCGTGGTCTACACCCGCGACGCGCGGCGCATCCTGATGGATATTTCCGATGAGGCGATGAAGGGCCTCCGCTCGGCGTCGGAGCCTTACGCCAAACTGCTGGCCAATCAGGTGCGCCAGCGTTTTTCCACCGACTGGGGCCTGTCCGAGACCGGCGCCACGGGACCGACCGGCAACCGTTACGGCGACGCCGCCGGCCACAGCTGCATGGCGGTCGCGGGTCCACAGCAGCAGGTGATCACGCTGGAGACCGGCAGCGCGGACCGCCAGGCGAATATGCAGAAGTTCGCGAGCACGGCGCTGAACCTGTTGCTGGAGAACTTGTCGAAGTGAGGCGATGCGGCGCGCCAAATGTGAACTGCTTCACACGCGGCTGGTCCAATTGATCAACATCAAGACCATCTCAAGCTAATCAGAAGAACAAATCGCGCTACTCTGAAAGTCATGGGAGCCCGCATCGGGCATGTTGCACTCACGAAAGGGGGTGTCACCGTTTCAAAGGAGAAACAACATGTCGATGCTAAACAATACGTCCAGCACTTTTATCACGACCGGCTCGATCCGGAGCACTTTCAGATCATGGCAGGTTTGGCTTGGCCGCAGGATCAATAATTACATCGCAAAGCTGATTGCCCAGCGTGAGCAGCAGGCCAATCTCGTCATCCTGCGCAGTCTCAGCGACAGGGAGCTGATGGATATGGGCATCAATCGCAATCAAATCGGCGGCGGATTGGCGGAAGCCGCCAAGGAGCGCTCGGCGTTGCAGGAATTTCGCCAGCGCCAGTCGATGATGTCGTAATGACGTTCGGACCGCAACGCAGCTAGCGCTGCGGTCCCGACAGATTCACCTCCCGCTCCGCGCGGAAGACGTTGCTGTGCAGGTTGGCGATCCATTGCCGGCCGCTGGAGGTGACATTGAGATAGCGGATCGCAAGCTGAATCTGCGGCGCGACATTGGTCCAGTAGAACTGCGGAAACCGATAAACGATGTCGGCGGGCGTCGCGTAGCCCAGCGTCTTGTTCAACCCGATCTCCTCGAATTCGTAAAACAGCGCATTCGACTTGCGCATGTAATTGGGATCGCCGAGCTGGCCGATCAGGTCGGCGGCGCGGAGCAGCAATCCCTCCTCCTCGTTGAGGTCGTCACCGTCGTTCGGCACCGTCGCGTAGGGAAAGCGAGTATACTCGATCGCCCGGGCAATCCGGGCCGCGTCGACTTCCTCCACGGCATCCAGCCGCTCGATCACGAACAGCTTTGAGCGGTCAACATGGTAAGGCGCGAGCGCGGCGTCGGACGATCCAACCGGCAAATGGACCTTGCGGCCACTGAGGTCCGCAACAAAGGCGTCATCCTCGTCGCCCTGGACGACGCCGCGCACATATCCGATATCATGGGCTAGGCAGGCCATGATGAAGTTCGCGTAGTCGTCGGCGGTGGTGGCGCGCGCCAGCGCGCGGCCGACCAGGATGTCGTGGCCCACCAGCGTCACCAGCATGGTGTGCTCGATGTTGTGGTACAGCGCATCGCTGTTGCCGATGCACTCCAGGGTCAGCCTCGCGGCAAAAGGCAGTAGTTTCGTCAAATCGGAATGCGAGGCGCCGAACCGTCCCTCGGTTTCCCGTGACAGGAACGAACCCAGGGCTTGCGCAGTCAATTGGGGGATTGTGATCATCTCGGCACCCGCTCCCGTCTGACTGTGGTTCACGCCGTGACGACGGCCTGTGCCGCGGATCCCGGCTTTCCGATCGCTTGCCTATCGAAGCTATCCTATCACCAATCCCAGCACGATCGGCTGGGTATATCCGTCGCACCCTTTTCAAATGTCCGATCGGCGATGCGCTTGGTGCGCTCGGGGAAGATACCTGCTCTGCCGTCGCGGCGACGGCTGGATCAGGGTCCCGCGCATGACTATAATCGGGCAAAAGCGCTTCAAGGATCGTATCCATGCAACAGCCGTTCAACCGCGCCGCAGAGGATCTCGGCAACTCGATCCACTTCGAACATGTCAACGTGACGGTGCCCGATCAACGGCTGGCGACGCTGTTCTATGTCGCCGGCCTCGGGCTGACCCGCGATCCCTATTTGATGGTGTCCGACAGCAACATGTGGGTCAATGTCGGCAAGAGCCAGTTTCATTTGCCTGACGGCGCGCCGCAGGTGGTTCGCGGCCATACCGGCATCGTGATGTCAGGCCGCGCGGCGCTGCTCGAACGGCTGGCGTCGGTCGCCGGGAAACTCGAAGGCACCAGGTTCGGGTTCAGCGAACGCAATGACCACGTCGAGGCGATCTGCCCGTGGGGCAATCGGGTGCGCTGCTATGAGCCGGACGCCGCGCGCTTCGGGCGCATCACGCTCGGCATTCCCTATGTCGAGTTCGACGTGCCGGTCGGCACCACGAAAGCCATCTGCGCCTTCTATCCCGAGATCATGGGAATGCCGGCCGAACTCAAAAACGGCGACGGCGCCATGGCGCGCATCAAGGTCGGCAAGGACCAGTATCTGCAGTTCCGCGAGACCGACCGGCCGCAGCCGGAATTCGACGGCCACCACGTGCAGATCTACATCACCAATTTCTCGGGCCCCTACCGCAAGCTGCTGGAGCGCGATCTGGTCTCGCAGGAGGACAACGCCTACCAGTACCGCTTCAAGGACATCGTCGACCTCGACACCGGCAGGCACCTGTTCACCGTCGAACACGAGGTGCGCAGCGCCACGCACCCGATGTTCATGCGGCCGCTGATCAACCGCAATCCGGCAGAGACCAACCGCACCTATGCGCCCGGGCACGAACAATGGGCCTGGGCGATGGGACCGAACGAGTATGACAGGCGATAGCCTGGCTCGTCTTCGACGCGCGATGGGCCTGCATCAAAGGGAGCCCCGGCGCAAAATCGCGAAAACAACCCCATGCAAAGAAAGCAACCCCATGAAATGTGGAGCACTTTCGGCCGAGATCCTTCGATAGCAGGCTGCCTGTTAACATTACATCTTAACCAATAATTAAGGATGGGTTTGCGGCCACCGGGGGCCCGACCTAGCGTGCGTTGGGGAGCCACAGAAACCAACGATCGGTATGTGCCATGGCGTACAGAATGCATTGGGCGCTTGTCGCCTCCGTCAGCGCAGCCGCGCTCTTGCTTGCCGCGAACGAGACATTCGCAAGATCGGGCGCCGCGCCCGGTGGCGTGCGTGCGGGGCCGCATTCACCGGCCGTCCACGGTTTCGGACATCACCGCCGGCACCATGTCGGGACCTACTGGCCGGGTGCAGGCGGCTATTACTATTCGCCCAGCAATGGGAATGGCGCGCCGCTGGCCGAGTTTGCGCAACCGGCATCCCGCGATATCCGTTACACCTATACGTATGATGTGCCCTGGGACTGGGCGCATCGGTATCCGCCGAATGTCATCCCGTCCGACCGGCCCTATGTGTCGAGTTGTTCCTCGGAGCCCGTCACCGTTCCCGGACGCAACGGGCAGAAGACCATCAACATCACGCGGTGCTATTGATTGGCCGTCAGTGTCGTCCCTGCGAACGCAGGGACCCATAACCACAGGCTTTCGTGATTAGGTACAGTCGTCGAACACCCGTCTCTCGCAACTACCGACACGGCGTATGGGTCCCTGCGTTCGCAGGGACGGCAGCAACTTACTTCTCCCTGAACGAGCGCATCAGCTGATCGCTCAACGGCTTCATCAGATACGAGAACATGGTGCGGTCGCCGGTTTGCACGAAGGCTTCCACCGGCATGCCCGGGATCAGCTTGTTGGCGCCGAGGCGGGCGACTTCTTCCGGCGGCATCGAGACGCGGATGGTGTAATAGCTTTGCCCGGTGCGCTGCTCGGTGGTGACGTCGGCCGAAACCCTTGTGACCTTGCCGTTCAGTTCCGGCGTGGTGTGCTGGTTGAAGGCCGATAGCCGCAGCAAGGTCTTCTGGCCGATCTGCAGCTTGTCGATGTCCTGCGGATTGACCTTGGCCTCGACCGAGAGATCCTCGGCCTGCGGCACGATCATCATGATGGCGTCGCCGGCGGTGATCACGCCGCCGACGGTATGAACCGTCGACTGCAGCACCATGCCGGCCTGCGGCGCCCGGATGTCGATGCGGCGCAGCTGATCTTCCGCGGTGACCTTGCGCTCGACGAATTCGCCGATCTTGTCGTTGGTCTCGCGCAAATCCTTGGAGACCTCGCTGACCAGTTCCTTGTCGATCTGGATGATCTGCAGCTCGGTTTCGGTGATCTTGCCCTTGGCCTGCGCGCGCGAGGCGATGTATTGCGCGCGTTCGCCCGACAGCCGGGCGGAATCGCGCTCCAGCGTGGTCAGGCGTGAGATCTGGATCAGCCGCTGATCGTAGAGCTGGCGGACGCCGACCAGTTCCTTTTCGACCAAGGCGATTTCCTTGTCCTTGGCCTTTTCCTGCGCCGAAAGGCCCTCGATCTCCTCTTTCAGCTGCATCACGCGCTCGCGCAATTGGGCCTTTTGCCCAGCCCGGCCGTTGACGCGAACCTCGAACAATTTGGTTTCGCTGGCCATGACGTCCCTGACATCGGGATCCTCGGCGCGATCGGTCAGCAACGCGGGAAACTTGATCGTGTCGAGACCGCGCTGTTCGGCCTCCAGCCGTGCCGCGCGCGCCAACAGCCCATTGAGGGTTTTGACGACGATCGAAAGGCTCGCCTTGACCACGGTCTCGTCGAGACGGACCACGATGTCGCCGGCCTTGACGGTGTCGCCGTCACGCACCCGCACTTCGCCGACGACGCCGCCGGTCGGATGCTGCACCTTCTTGACGTTGGAATCGACCACCACCGAGCCGGGCGCGATCAGCGCGCCCGAGATCGGCACCGTCGAGGCCCAGCCGCCGAATCCGCCGACCAGCACCAGCATCAGCGCCAGGCCAACGACCAGATGCGACCGTATCGAACGGCGGGCGCCTTGCAACTCCTCGCTCATGACTTGGCTCCGGGGGCAACGATCTTGATCGGCGCCGGTGGCGCGACGCGCTGCAGCACCTGGCCGAGCACGGTTTCCTTCGGCCCGAACGCCTGCATGCGGCCGTCCTTCAGCACCAGCAACTGGTCGACCGCCTCGATGCCGATCGGCCGGTGCGCCACCACGATCACGACGGCGCCGCGCGCGCGCGCGCCGCGAACCGCGCGGGTCAGCGCCTCGTCGCCCTCGGTGTCCAAGTTGGAATTCGGCTCGTCGAGCACGATCAGGAACGGATGGCCATACAGCGCCCGCGCCAGCCCGACGCGCTGCGCCTGCCCTGCCGACAACGCGGCCCCCTGCTCGCCGATCTGGGTGTCATAGCCCTCGCGCATCTTGATGATCATGTCGTGCACGCCGGCCTCCTTGGCCGCGGCGATGATCGCATCCGATTTGGCGTCGGGATCGAAACGGGAAATATTATGGGCGATCGAGCCGGCGAACAATTCGACGTCCTGCGGCAGATAGCCGATGTGACAGCCGATCACATCTGACGACCATTGGTCGAGCGCCGCACCGTCAAGCCGGACCTTGCCGCGGACCGGCGTCCAGACACCCACCAACGCACGGATCAGCGACGACTTGCCCGATCCACTGGGTCCGATCACGCCGACGCCGGTGCCGGCCTCGACCGTGAAAGTGATGTCCTGGACGATGACCCGCTGATCGCCGGGCGCCACGATGGTGACGCCCTCGACCGACAGCCGCTTCGACGGGCTCTGCAGCAAGGTCTGCGTGTTCTGCGCCGGCATCTGTTCAAGCAGCTTGTTGAGGCGATGCCAGCTCTGGCGCGCCGCGACAAAACCCTTCCAGTGCGCGATCGCCAAATCGACCGGCGCCAGCGCCCGCGCGCTCAGGATCGAGCCCGCAATGATGATGCCGCCGGACGCCTCCTGATGGATCACCAGATAGGCGCCGACCGCCAGCACCGCCGATTGCAGCATCATGCGCAGCACCTTGGCGATTGCGCCAAGGCCGCCCGCGACGTCGCTGGCGCGCTGGTTGCCGGCCAGATAGCTCTCGTTGGCCTCGGTCCAGCGCTTGGTCAGCCTTCCGGCCATGCCCATCGCGACCAGCACTTCGGCGTTGCGGCGGCTGGTCGCCGCCAGATCGTTGCGCCGCGCCGCCAGCGTCATGGCGTCTTTGGCCGGCTGGCGCGACATCAGTTCGGTGATCACGGTGAGAATCACCAGGATGATGGCGCCGACCAGCGCGGTCAGGCCCAGCAGCCAGTGGAATGCAAAGCAAATGGCGAGGTAGAACGGCAGCCAAGGCAGATCGAAGAACGCGCCCGGCCCCTGGCTGCCGAGGAAGGAGCGCACGTTATCGAGGTCGCGCAGCGGCTGCAGGCCTTCGTTGCGGGCGCCCACCATCAGCGGCAGGCGCACGACGGTGTCGAACACGCGGGCATTGATGGCTTCGTCGAGTGCGGTTCCGATGCGGCCGAGAATGCGGCCCCGGATCAGGTCGAGACCGCCCTGGGCGACGTATAGTCCGCCGGCGAGCACGACGAGGCCGATCAGGGTCGGTACGCTCCGGCTCGGGATCACGCGGTCATAGACCTCCAGCATGAAGATCGAGCCGGTCAGGTACAGCAGATTGATCGCGCAACTCATGATGCCGACGCCGATGAACGCGTTGCGGCAGGCGCGCAGCGCTACACCGAGTTCGGACCGCCGGACGCCGGGAGCAGCTGCCATTAATTCGTGTCTCTTCAAAAGGGATTAGGTAACGGGCTGGTTCTACCGATGTTTGTGGCCAGCGTCTATTTAAGTCACGTTAACCTGAATACGGTTCAGCCGCAGGCGGCAGGACGCCTGGCCGAAAAAGCCGGGAACCGAGCCGACGGAACGGGTTTCGCGGAGTTCGGCGCGGGATTTGCCGGGGTTTGGGCTTTGCAATACTCCCGATCCTGACGCGGACTGGCAGCCGCCAGCGGGTGGGTCGCGGCTGATTTTTTCCGGCTACCTGCGGCCACGAACCAGCCGAACCACCAGCAGCAGGATGACGGCGCCGATCGTGGCATTGATGATCTCGCGGACCACGCCGGTGCCGATGAGTATGCCGAGCTTGGGCAACAGAAGATTTGCAACCAGCGCGCCGCCGATGCCGACGAGGATGTCGCCGATTAGGCCAAAGCCGGTGCCGCGCACGATCTTGCCGGCCAGCCAGCCGGCGACGAGCCCGATCAACAGGATGACCAAAATGCCCTGGTTGGATACGTGCACCTGAAAATCTCCCGGCTCGCGCGCGCCATCTGACGCTGCGGTTTAGCCTACCGTTGATTCTCCGGTGTGACGACCCGAAACCGGTGCCGCCGTCCGGCCTCCGCGGCGAAACTTTCCGCCACCACAGGCGTTATGCCGCCATGACACAACCGGATATTTGGTATGTAACTTTTGGGCCGGACCGGAACGACGAGAGTGCGACGAGCATGGTCCGTTCGACCCGCAAATTCAAAACGGAAGTCGACGCCAAGCTGTTCGCGATGCAGGTTCTGGCAAAGGGCTGGTCCGCGAGCGCAGGCACCCTCAATCCACATCAGCCCAAGCGGGTCATTGGACCCGCCCAGATCGAGCGTTGGGCCGATCCGGGACTGGGTGGATAGCTTCCGTCATGGCCGGGCATAGCCGTCCGAAGGACGGCGTCGCTTCCGCTCGCCTACGCCCGGCCATCCACGTCTTTCTTGCTTGCGTGCTGCAAAGACGTGGATGCCCGGCACCCGTCTCCGCCAGGGCTTCGACGTGGCCACGAGTGGTCGGCACACCGAAGCTTTAGCGAAGGCGGCAAGGCCGGGCATGACGAGTTGTGAGATAACGCCCTATAACGGTAGGACCCCAATCAGTTCGCCGCCGCCTCGGCCGGCGTCGCCAGGAAGCATCGTGCCACGCGGTGCGGTGAAACCGGCACATTTGGCGGCGTCTGCTCAGCGCAGCGCGGCTGCGCGAGCGTGCATCGCGGCGCGAACGAACAGCTCACCGGCGCCTTGTCGAGCGATGGCGGCGTGCCGGGGATGGTCTCCAGCCGCTGGCCGCGCTTGGCGCCGTGGGTGGTCGACGCCAGCAGCCCGCGCGCATAGGGATGCACCGGCGTCCGCACGATGTCGCGCAACGTGCCCTGCTCGACGATCTGGCCGGCATACATGACGGCGACGCGGTCGCAGATTTCAATGGCGACGCCGATGTCGTGGGTCACGAAAATAACCGACATGCCGAACTCGCGCTGCAACTCGCGCAGCAGCAGGAGAATCTGGATCTGCACGGTGGCGTCGAGCGCCGTGGTAGGCTCGTCGGCCAACAGGATTTTCGGCTTGCAGGCCAGTGCGAGGGCGATCATCGCGCGCTGCCGCATGCCGCCGCTCATTTCGTGCGGATAGGCATCGAGGCGGCGCCTGGCGGAGGGAATCCGCACCACCTCGAGCATTTCCAGCGCCCGCGCGGTGGCTTCCTTCTCGCTCTTGCCTTCGTGGCGCATCACGGATTCGGAAATCTGGCGGCCGATCGTATAGACCGGATCGAGCGCCAGCGCCGGCTCCTGAAAAATCATCGATACGGTCTGGCCGCGAAACGCCGACAATTCGTCGTCATCAAGCGCCAGCACGTCGCGGCCCAGAACGTTCACGCTGCCCGAAATCTGCGTCCGCTTCTTCGGCAACAGCCGCATCAGCGCGCGCAACGTCACGCTCTTGCCCGAACCGGACTCGCCCAGGAGACCGAGCACCTCGCCCTCGCCGAGCGAGAGCGAGATGTCGTTGACGGCGTGCACGGTGCGCTCGCCGGTGAAGCGGATGCTGAGATTTCGGATGTCGACGAGGTTGGTCATGCCGGTTTGGGTACCTGTTGGTGGTAGTCGGTGGCGCGCTGGAAGGCCGCGCCGATCCGCAGCAGCATCGCTTCGTCAAAGGAACGGCCGATCAGCTGCAGGCCGACCGGCAAGCCGCTTTTGGTGAAGCCAGAGGGAATCGAAAGCGCCGGCAGGCCGAGGTAATTGATCGGGCGCGTAAACCTGGTGATCCGCTGGATCACGGCTTCCGCGTCGAGGCTGTTGCCGACATCGCTTTCGGCGATGGTCACCGCCGGCATCGGCGCGACCGGCGCGATCACGGCATCGGTGCCGGCGACCGCAGCGAGATACGCCGCCAGCGCCGGACCGCGCCAGCGCATCGCTTCCAGATACGACACTGCCGGAATCGCAAGACCGTTCTGCAGCCGCATCAGCACCTGGGCGCCATAATCCTGCGGACGCTCGATCATCCATCTTTTGTGGAAGGTGGCGGCTTCGGTCGCGAGCACCAACTGGCAGGCGGCCGTGAGCTGACGCTGATCTGGCAGTTCGACCGAGACGATTTCGGCGCCCTCTTTCTTCAGCGTCGCGATCGTCTCGTCGAGCACCCGCGCCACTTCGGCGTCGAGATCGTCGACATAGAACGCGGTCGGCACGCCGATCTTGAGGCCCCTGAGCGAGCCTTTGGTCGCCGCCATATAGTCCGGCACCGGCAGCGTGGATGCGGTGAGGTCATCAGGGTCGGTGCCGGCCATCAGTCCCAGCAGCAGCGCGCAGTCTTCCGCGCTCTGCGCCAGCGGCCCGACCGTATCGAGCGATTGCGACAGCGGCATCGCACCGGCGCGGCTGACGCGGCCGACCGTGGTCTTCAATCCGGTGACGCCGCAGAAATGCGCGGGCATCCGGATCGAGCCGCCGGTATCCGATCCCAGCGCCGCAAAGGTCAGCCGTGCGGCGACCGCCGAACCCGAGCCGGACGACGAGCCGCCGGTGATGTGATCGACATTCCAGGGATTGCGCACCGCGCCGTAATGCGGATTGTGGCCGGTCGGTCCGTAGGCGAACTCCACCATCTGCAGCGAGCCGAGCCTGACCGTGCCGGCGTCCTTCAGGCGCTGCAGCGCGGTCGAGGTCGTGGTGGCGACGAAATCGCGGCGGATCTTCGAACCGCAGGTTACCACCTTGCCGGCCTCGTAATACATGTCCTTGTGCGCCAAGGGCACGCCATGCAGCACGCCACTGGCTTTGCCTTTGGCAAGATCAGCATCGGCGGCATCGGCCGCCGCCAACGCCTCCTCCGCCTCGATCGCCATGAAGGCGTTGAGACGCGGTTGCCATTGCGCGATGCGGTCGAGGCAGGACTTTGTCACCTCGCGCGATGAAACTTCCTTTGACGCGATCGCCTTGGCGACCGCGACCAGCGACATCAGGGCCGGTTCGGTGCTCATTTCGACACCTTCAGATTCTGCGCCAGCAGAAAGCTGGCGGGTTCCAGATCGAACGGCAGGGTGCCGGCAACCGGCGCGAAATTCTCGAACGCCGGCCCGATGGAATTGGCGATCCGCTCGGCGATTTCGGCGCTAGCCGGCACGCCTGCGACATCGGTCATGACCTTGACCTCTTTTGGACTGGGTTTTGTCATTGCGGATTTGCTCCCTTATCCGTTTTCCTTGGTCGTTTCTTTGGTCGTTTCCTTGGCCGGAGCGCGGCTATGCCCCGATCCGGGAATAGCCATGTAGCACGCCGCCTGGTGACCCATTGTATCGAGATCGCTGAGTTTTGGCGTCGCATTTGCGCAGAGCGGCTCCGCATAGGGACAACGGGTGTGAAACCGGCAACCGGACGGCGGATCGATCGGATTGGGCGGATCGCCGGTGATCGGCGGCGTCTGCGTGCGATTATCAGGATCGGCCGACGGCATCGCCGCCAGCAGCGCCTTTGTATAGGGATGCGCCGGCTCGTCCCACACCTTGTCAACCGGACCGAGTTCGACGACCTCACCGAGATACATCACCAGCACGCGGTCCGAGATGTAACGCACCACGTTGAGATCGTGGCTGATGAAGAGATATGTCAGGCCGAATTCGCGCTTGAGATCGGCGAGCAGATTGAGCACCTGGGCTTCGACCGATTTATCCAGCGCCGACACCGCTTCGTCGAGGATGACGAGGCGCGGCGACAGCGCCAGCGCGCGCGCGATGTTGACGCGCTGCCGCTGGCCGCCGGAAATCTCGTGCGGATAGCGGTTGGCAAAGGTTTCCGGCCGCAAGCCGACCTTGCCGAGCAACTCGCGCGCCAGCGTCCGCGCCGCGGCATCCGCCATGCCGTGGACCTTCGGGCCGAACGCGATCGAATCTTCGATGGTGAGGCGTGGGTTGAGCGAGGCGTAGCTGTCCTGGAACACCATCTGCATGCCGCGGCGCAGTTCGCGTAATGAGAGAGCGCGGCCGACCTGCATGCCGTCATAGATGATCTCGCCGGCATCCGACTTCATCAGATGCATCAGGAGGCGCGCGGTGGTCGACTTGCCGCAGCCGGATTCGCCGACGATCCCGACGGTTTCGCCCTTGGCGATCGAAAACGAGACGTCATCGACGGCGCGCACGGTCTTGCGCGCGCTGAACAGATCGCCGCGCACCGGGAAATGCTTGGTCAGGCCGTTGACCTGCAGCAGCGGCTGCGCGGCGCCGCCGACGTCCTCGATCTTTTCCAGAACTGCGGGGCTGGTCTCGTTCATCGCGTCAGTTCCTGATGTCCATGGCGCTGCGCATGCCGTCGCTGAGCAGGTTGAAGCAGATCGACACCGCAAAGATCATGACGCCGGGTAAGGCCGCGACCCACGGATTGACGTAGATCGCGGTGCGCAGCGTGTTGAGCATCAAGCCCCATTCCGGCTCCGGCGGTTTGGTGCCGAGGCCGAGGAACGAAAGCCCGGCGGCGAGGATCATCGACACCGAGATCAGGCCGGTGGCATAGACGAAGATCGGGCCCAGCACATTGCCGAGCATGTGCACGCGCATGATGGTGAAGGGCCCGGCGCCGGAAGCGCGCGCGGCCTCTACGAAATCCATGTTGCGGACGCCGGTGGTGACGCTCTCGGCGACGCGGGTGATCTGCGGCACGAACACGATCGTGAGCGAGACGATCGAGTTGACGATGCCGGCGCCCAGTGCGCCCGAGATCGCGATCGCCAGCAGCACCGAGGGAAACGCATAGAACACGTCGACAGTGCGCATGATCGCGGTGTTGAGCTTGCCGCCGACGTAGCCCGCGATCAGCCCCAACGATGTGCCGATAAAGAACGCGAGAATGACCGGCAGAATGCCGATGATCAGCGACAGCCGCCCGCCATAGATCAGCCGCGCCAGCATGTCGCGGCCGAGCTCATCGGTGCCGAGCGGATAGTTCGGCGTGCCGATATGGCGAAGCCTGCGGATCATCGAACCCTGATAGGGATCGGCGAGACCGAGCCACGGCGCGCACAACGCCGACAGAAAGATCAGCGCCAGGATGAAGGCGCAGACCATGCTGACCTTGTCGCGCCGGATGCGGCGGCCGACCGTGGCCCAATAGCCGCGCGCCTGGGTCGCGGGCGCGGCTTGAAGTGCGGTATCTGTGATCGCGCTCATGCGCTAGCTCCGCTTGATGCGCGGGTCGATCGAGGCTTGCGCGATATCGACCAGGAGGTTGAGAGCCACAAAGAACAGCGCCAGCACCAGGATCGTGCCCTGCAGCAGCGGCAGGTCGCGCTGGAAGATCGCCGAATTGAGCAGCAGGCCGGAGCCCGGCCACGAGAACACAGTCTCGATCAGGATCGAGCCGCCGAGCATGTAGCCGAGCTGCAGCCCCATCACCGCCAGCGCCGTCGGCGCGGCATTCTTGATGACGTGTTTGAACACGTCGAGTTCGCGCAGCCCTTTGGCGCGCAGGGCCTCGACGAAATCCTGGCTCAAAATGTCACCGGTCAATGCGCGCACCGTGCGGGTGACGATGCCCATGGGAATGACCGAGGTCGTGATCGCCGGCAGGATCAGGTATTTCATGTGCTCCCAATCCCAGCCCCAGGCGCCGGAGCCGCCGGGACCGGCGCCGACCGCGGGCAGCCAGTTCAGCTGCACCGAGAAGATGATGACCAGCACCATGCCGAGCCAGTAATGCGGCACGGAAACGCCGGCGATCGCGATCGAGGTCGCGACCTTGTCGATCCAGGTGTCGCGGAAATAGCCGGCGATCAGGCCGAAGAATAATCCGAGCGTAAAGCCGATCGAGGCGGCCGCAATCGCCAGCGTCACGGTATTGCCGACCGCGCGCAGCACTTCCGACAGTACCGGGCGCCCGGTCGCGATCGAACTGCCGAGATCGCCGTGCAGCGCGCGCCACAGCCAGAGCCCGAACTGGACCGGCAGCGGGCGATCGAAGCCGTAAGCGGTGCGCAATTGCGCGGCGAGCTCCTGGGACGCATCCGCCGGCAGCACCGCGACCAGGGGATCGCCGGGCGTGATGTGCACCAAGAGGAAGCACACCAGCGCCACGCTGGCCACGATCGGAATCACATAGACGATACGGCGGGCGATATAGACGAGCACGAGGTTACCTAACCTTAGTCAGATCGAATTTCTCGCTCGTCATGGCCGGGCTTGACCCGGCCATCCACGTCTTGGCCACAAGCCAGAAAGGCGTGGATGCCCGGGTCAAGCCCGGGCATGACGAAGAGAACGCGAAGCCACCCTCTCCCACAAGGGGAGAGGGTGAACAGCGATTACGGCGCCATCGTCACCGGCGAGAAGTCGACGAACCAGCTCTTCGGCTGCACGAAACCCTTCACCTTTGGGCTCATGGCGCGCGGAGACACGTCATGGGCCACATAGAGGAAGGCGGCATCGTCGACCGAGGCGGCGTGCAGTTCGGCCAGCGCCGCATCGCGCGCCGCGGGATCGAAGGTCTGGCGCGCCTTGGTCACCAGCTCGTCGAACTTGGGATTGTTGATGTAACCCCAATTGTTCGACACCGGCGGCGCCATCGAGGACTGCAGGAAGCGCACCAGCGCGAAGAACGGATCCATCGCCGCGTAGGTCACGTTGGTGGCGTGAGCGCCGTTGGCCGACGCGTCCTTGGCGCCGCGGCGCCAGTTGGTGAACAGCGTGTTCCATTCGATCACGTCGAGCTGGACGTCGAAGTAGCACTCGGCCAGCGCCTGCTGCAGATATTCGTTCATCGGCAGCGGTTGCATCTGGCCGGAGCCGGACGCCGAGGTCTGGGTCTTGACCTTCAGTTTCTTGGAAGGACCGTAACCAGCCTCCTGCATCAGCTTTTGCGCCGCCTTGAGGTCATACTTGATCTCGAAGGTGGGCTTGCCGCGCCAGGGATGGCCGGGCTCGAAGGTGCCGGTCGCCGGCACCATCAGGCCGGCGAGCAGGCCTTCCTTGAGGCCTTCACGATCGACGCACAGGTTGGCCGCCTTGCGAACCCGGATGTCGTTCCAGGGCGAGCCTTCGACGCGCGAAAACTGCCATGGCCAGACATGCGGCGATTCGTTCGCCTGCAGCGTAAAGCCGCGCGCCTTGATTTCCTTGACCGCATCGGGCGCGGGCGCCTCGACCCAGTCGACCTGACCCGAAAGCAATGCAGCGGTGCGGGCATTGGCTTCCGGCATCGGCAGCAGCACCATCCTGTCGACCTTGGGAACGCGCGCCTTGTCCCAATAGCCCTCGTTCTTGACCAGTTCGAGCCGCTCGCGCGGCGTGAACTTCGACATCTTCCAGGGACCGGTGCCGGAAGCTTCGCGCGCAAACGCCGCCCAGGCGGCCTGCGATTTCGCCTTGGCATCCGCGCCCTCGGCTGCGTCGAACAACTTCTGCCATTTCGCCGGGCTCGCCATGAACAGATTGGTCAAGTTGATCGGCAAGAAGCTGTCGGGCTCCTTGGTGGTCAATTCCACCGTCAGATCGTCGATCTTCTTCGCCGAGGCCAGCGTCGGCATGCGCGAGGCGGTGACGCCGACCTGGCTGGCGTCGAACTGCGGCGCATCCTGCTTCAGCACCTTCTCGACATTCCAGACCACAGCGTCGGCGTTGAACGGCGAGCCGTCGTGGAAGGTGACGCCGGAACGCAGCTTGAAGGTCCACTTTTTCTTGTCGGCCTCGTCGACCTTCCATTCGGTCGAGAGTCCCGGGATCATCACGCTCGCCTTGGTGGCCGAGGACAGATCCCACATCGTCAGCCCGTCATACATCGTGAGGCCGGTGAAGCGGTTGCCCTCAAAGCCCTGATCCGGCTGGCCCAGCGTGCGCGGAATATCGGCAGCGGTCATGCCGATGCGCAGCACGGTTTCGGCGCTGGCGGCCAGCGGCAACCCCGCCGCCAATGCCATCGCCAGCGCGAGCGCCGTCGCTGTGTTCCTTGGTTTCTCGTTACGCATTTGCAGCAATCCCTTCTTCCACTTCCGGTGATTATTTCTTATGCAGAGTTATGCAACGCCTGTGCCAAAAGAGATAGTTCTTCGCGAAATAGCCATGTGACATATGGTTTCTTCCCACCCGGGCACGAAGAAAAAGCCAGAACTGCCTATTCTGGCATCAAGCTTGCTTGGTTGGCATTGGGTATTCCCAATACGCCAACGGAGCTTAGTTCATGCGCACCCGCAATTCGATGCTACTCGTCGCCGCTGTGGCGCTCGCCGTCGGCGCCCTGCCGGCCGCGCCGGCTAGGGCCGAATCCGTGGTGCGCTACGGCATTTCGATGGCCGATATCCCGCTGACGACAGGCCAGCCGGACCGCGGCGCCGGCGCTTATCAATTTTCCGCCTACACGATCTACGATCCGCTGGTGGCCTGGGAAATGGACGTGGCTGAGCGGCCCGGCAAGCTGGTGCCGGGGCTCGCCACCGAGTGGAAGGTCGACGACAAGGACAAGACCAAGTGGCGCTTTAGTCTGCGCAAGGACGTCAAATTCCATGACGGCAGCGCCTTCAATGCCGACGCGGTGATCTGGAATCTCGACAAGGTGCTGAACGAAAAGGCACCGCAATTCGACAAGCGCCAGAGCGCGCAGGTGAAGACCCGCCTGCCCTCGGTCGCGAGCTACGCCAAGATCGACGACGACAGCATCGAGATCACCACCAAGACGGTGGACTCGTTCTTCCCCTACCAGATGCTCTGGTTCCTGGTCTCGAGCCCGGCGCAGTATGAAAAACTCGGCAAGGACTGGGACAAGTTCGCCAGCCAGCCCTCCGGCACCGGGCCGTTCAAGCTGACAAAACTGGTGCCGCGCGAACTCGCCGAACTCAGCAAGAATCCGGATTACTGGAACAAGAAGCGGATTCCGAAGGCCGACAAGATCGTCCTGATTCCGATGCCGGAAGCGCTGACGCGCACCAATGCGCTGCTCGCCGGCCAGGTCGACCTGATCGAGACGCCGGCGCCCGATGCGGTGCCGCAGCTGAAATCCGCCGGCATGCGCATCGTCGACAACGTCACGCCGCATGTCTGGAATTATCATCTCAGCGTGCTGCCGGGCTCGCCCTGGACCGACATCCGCCTGCGCAAGGCGCTCAACCTTGCGATCGACCGTGAAGGGGTCGTCGGCCTGATGAACGGACTGGCAAAACCCGCCAAGGGCCAGGTCGACCCGTCGAGCCCCTGGTTCGGCAAGCCCGGCTTCGAACTCAAGCACGATGTGGCGGCGGCCAAAAAACTGGTCGAGGAAGCCGGCTACTCCAAACAGAAACCGCTGAAGGCCACCTTCATCATCGCGCAAGGCGGCACCGGACAGATGCTGTCGCTGCCGATGAACGAATTCCTGCAGCAGAGTTTCAAGGAAATCGGCATCGAGATCGACTTCAAGGTGGTCGAGCTCGAGACGCTCTATACGGCCTGGCGCAAGGGCGCGGCGGACGAGATGAACGCCGGCATCACCTCCAACAACATCGCCTATGTCACTTCGGATCCGCTCTACGCCATCGTGCGCTTTTTCCACTCCGGCCAGATCGCGCCTGTTGGCGTCAACTGGGGCGGCTACAAGTCACCGAAGGTCGACGCGCTGATCGACGAGGCCAAGCAGACCTTCGATGCCACCAGGCAGGACCAATTGCTGGCGCAGGCCCACGCCCAGATCGTCGACGATGCCACGCTGGTGTGGGTGGTGCACGACACCAACCCGCATGCGCTGTCGCCCAAGGTGAAGAAGTTCGTGCAGGCGCAGCACTGGTTTCAGGATTTGACGACGATCGGGCTGGAGTAGGTCAGGAAGCGTAGGGTGGGCAAAGGCGCCCTTGCGCCGTGCCCACCATCGATCAACGAATCATGTACCGGATTGGTGGGCACGCTTCGCTTTGCCCACCCTACGGACCTACCGCATTCCAACCAACGATCGTCATCCCCGCGAACGCGGGGATCCAGTACGCCGCGGCTTCTCGGCTTGATCACTGACTCCTCTGGAATACTGGATCACCCGCCTTCGCGGGTGATGACAGCGGCGCGCCCTACTTCGTCAGCAGCGCGAAGGCGCCGTTCCAGTCTTCCGGCGGCGGAGCTTCCTGGAAGTTGCGGATCCGCGCTTCGTAGAGGTTGAACAACAGCTCCAGCGAATTCACCTCGTCGGTGCGGCGGCCGCGCTCGATCGCCGCCAGCGCGCCTTGCCAGTCGCGGCCGCGGTAGCAGGCCAGCATCTCGATGGTCAGGTTGCGCAAGCGCTGGAAGCGGCCGGACTGCGCGGTATCTTCCCGGCCGGCGATGGCGTAGATCACCTCGGGCTCCTTCTTGCCCTTGACCATGATGAAGTCGAGTTCGAGGATGGCGAACTTGTCCTTGACCGCGAGCGCGGTCTTCGAGCCGACGATGATCGGGAATCCGTATTCCTTGGATTGGCCCTCCAGCCGCGACGCCAGATTGACGCTGTCGCCGAACACCGAATAGTCGAAGCGCATGTCGGATCCCATGTTGCCGACCACGCAGGTTCCGGTATTGAGCCCGACGCCGACGTTGAGCGGAATGAACGGACGGCCCTCTTCCTCGGCTTCCTCCATCCGCTCCTGGTTGAGTTCGTCGACCCGCTCCAGCATGTCCAGCGCCGCCTCGCAGGCGTTGAGCTGGTGCTCCTTGTCGTCGAGCGGCGCGTTCCAGAACGCCATGATGGCATCGCCCATATATTTGTCGATGGTGCCCTTGCGGTGGAGGATGGCGTTGGTCAGCGGCGTCAGGAAGCGGTTCATCAGCGCGGTGAGCCCCTGCGGATCTCGCTTGTAGGTCTCCGAGATCGAGGTGAAGCCGCGCATGTCGGAGAACATGATGGTCATCTCGCGCTCCTCGCCGCCGAGCACGAGCTTTTCCGGCGACTGCGCCAGCTGGGCCACCAGCGCCGGCGACATATACTGCGAGAACGCGGTGCGGATCTGTTTGCGCTGCTGCTGCTCGCGGACGAAGCTCGAGAAGATCAGGGTAAGATAAATCGACATCGTCGACAGCATCGGATAGGTGAAGTCGATCAGCAGCCGGTGCAGCGAATAGAAATACCAGGACGTTCCGATCAGCGCGGTGGCAAACGCCGCACCGAGCGCGACCAGCGTGACCGGTCCGAACAGGGGCGCGAACGCGATCACCAGCAACCCGAACAAGACCGCGGTGGCGAACTCGATCGCGATGCCGTAGATCGGCTGCGCGATGACCTCCCCGGTCAGTGCGCTCTCGAGCACCTGGGCGTGGATTTCCACCCCGGGCATGGCGCGCGACACCGGCGTGGTCTTGATGTCGTTGAGACCGACGGCAGAGGTGCCGATCAACACCAGTTTGCCGGCGATCTTCTCGGGGGCTACGGTTTTGTCCAGCACGTTGATTGCCGGGACATAGAGCGAGGCATCGTGGCGGGCGTAGTGAACCCAGAGCTGGCCGTTGCCGTCGGTCGGCAGCTGAAACCCCTTGATGCCGAGGCTCTTGATGCCGGCCTTTTCGGCCTTGACCAGGATCGTGCCCGAACCGGTGGCGACGCGCAGCATCTCGAAGCTCAGCGAGGGCATGACCTGGCCCTGCGCCAGCATGATCATCGGCACCCGCCGCACGATGCCGTCGCGTTCGGGCCGGATGGTGAAGAGCCCGCGCCCGGCGGCGGCGTGTTCCAGCACCTTGGTGTTGCGCAGCAGGCCGGGGAATTCGAACATGAAGCGTTGCGGCTCCTCGCCGAGCATCGCAAGCCCGGTCACCGGAAGCGTCTTGTCCAGCACGCCCAGTTCTTCCGGCAATCCCGATTCGCCCAGCACCACGCGCGAGGCGCGGATGGCATCGGCGAATAGCTGGTCGTTGCTCGGCAGCGCGCGCAGCCGGCTGCGGGTTTCCTCGTCGAGGTTACGGAAGGTATCGGCGACAAA
Source organism: Bradyrhizobium sp. LjRoot220 (assembly GCF_964252915.1). NCBI lineage: Bacteria > Pseudomonadati > Pseudomonadota > Alphaproteobacteria > Hyphomicrobiales > Nitrobacteraceae > Bradyrhizobium > Bradyrhizobium sp. LjRoot220. Next base: position 31,286 of record NZ_CAXUPS020000003.1, on the reverse strand, counting down.
TTCAGGATTGAGCCGGTCGGGCTCCGGAAACACCACGTCGAAGGCGATCACGACGGCGCCGAGATTGGTCAGTTCGGTCACCAGATCCGCGAGCCGCGTCCGCGGCCACGGCCATTGTCCGAGCTTCTCCAGGCTCTTGTCGTCGATATCGACGATGGTGACCGGACGCGCGGTCTTCTTGCGCGGATCGACGCGCTGGAAGGCGTCGAAGGTCCGGACGCGCAACTCTTCGATCGGAGCCGGGTCGAGCACGCGCAGCGCGGCAAACCCGATCAGCAGCGCAAGGCAAGCCAGCCGGGCATAGCCGAAGCGCCGCTTGAACCATCGCGATATTATCCTCAGCCGCTTCATGCTGCTTCGGTATCACGGTCAGGCCGATTGTTCCAACCGGTTGCGGCACCGCGCCGCGCTCCTGGCACTCTAATCTGAGCGGAGGTCCGGGATCAGGCGTGCGGCGACACGATGAAATCGCTGGCGGTCAGGCTGCCGACGAGATGCTGCAGGAGGATGCTCTTGTCGGGATTCACCGTGATCAGCACGTCATCCGAATTTGCCGGGCTGGCCGCCGTCAAAAGCCAGTCATCGATATTGGACGAATCGATCTCCGTAAACGCCCGCAGGTCGATACGGTCCTGGCCCGGCGCGAAATCGGTGATGGTGTCGGGGCCATCGCTGGTCCGGAACACGAACTGGTCGGCACCCGCGCCGCCGGTCAGGGTGTCGGTGTTTTCGGTCGCGAAGATCACATCCTTGCCTGAGGTGCCGGTCAGGCTGATGTCCGGACCGGTGCCGGCCTGATTGAAGATGAAATTGACCGTGTCCGAGCCGCCAAGGCTGTCGGTGACGGTGAACACGAGCTTGTCGGTCTGCGGCTGCGGGTCAGCACCGGGATCGTAGGTGACGCCGTCGCCCAATGTCGCGTTGATTTCCGCGAGCGTGCCGGTGTCGGTCGACGGTGTAGCACCGCTGGCCGGAGATGCGCCGGTTGCCGCGGTGAGCGTGATTGTTTCCGCCGCCCCTGAGGGGATGGTACCGCCGACGTAGAGACCCGTCACCGTCGTCGCCCCTTCGCCGTCCTCGCTGATCTGGAACTGGTCGGTTTCGATCACGAGGCTTGTCGGGGTCCGCAGGACTGGTTCGTCGACCTTCACCTTGGCGGTAAAGTACGCACTATCAATTCCGCCGTTGACGATGCCGCCGCCATCATGGAGCGTGAACGTTACGGTCCGATCGCCCGTCTCCGGGCTCTCGACTGTGTTCGAGAACTCGATCGCCTGTGTCAACGCCGCAACGGCAACGTCGGTGGCGTCGGCATTCAGATCGATCGTCAGGCTGTTGATGCCATCGGTCAGCGTGCCGATCGCGACGGCAGCGCCAGAGCCGACGCCGTCCGCATCGAACATCACGTCTGCGCCGTTGAGCGCGATGTACTGATTGCCGGCGATGGAAAGCGTATCCCCGGGTTGGCCGCCCTCCGTCACCGTCGCGGTCAGCGAACCGCCGGCGTAATTGGCGCTGTCGATATCGCTGGCGGCGACATTGTTGACGATCGCGACCGGATCGTCGCCGGCATGATAGGTCGCGGCGAGATCGAGGCCCACGAACAACGGTGCATCGTTGACGCCGGTGACATCCACCGTGAGCGTCGTCAAACTGGTGGCGCCGTTAGCGTCGGCGACCTGCACCGTGAAGGTGTCGGTATACGCGCCCGCCGGCATTGCGTTGATCGCAGACGCATTCGCGACATAGCTGTAGGTGCCGTCGTCGTTCACCGTCAGCGAACCGTAGTCGCCGACGACGGTTGCCGCGGCGCTGTTTTCGGCATCGAGCGCGGCATAATGCAGCGACGCGGCCTCGCCGCTGTCGAGATCAGCCCCGACCAGCGCCCCCGTCAGATTACCGAAACTGTCGTTCGCGGCCGTATCGGCCAGCGTTCCCGCGTTCACCGCGGTGAGGGTCGGCGTATCATTGGCGCCGACCACGTCTACCGTGAGAACAGCGGTCGCGGAGACGCCGTTCACGTCCGACGTCTGCACTGTAAAGGTCTCGGTATAGGCGCCCGCATGCAGCGCTTTGATCGCGGCGGCATTGGCGACATAGCTGTAGGTGCCGTTGGCGTTCACCGTCAGCGAACCGTAGTCGCCGACCACCGTTGCCGCGACGCTGTTCAAGGCGTCGAGCGCGGCATATTGCAGCGTTGCCGTCTCGCCGTTGTCGAGATCCGCGCCGTCCAGCGTGCCGGTCAGATTGCCGAAACTGGTATTACCTGCGGTATCGGTGAGCGTTCCCGCGCTCTCCGCCGCCAGCGTCGGCGCGTCGTTTGCGCCGGTGACGTCCACGGTGAGAACCGCCGTGGCGATGGCGCCGTTCGCGTCTGTGGTCTGCACCGTGAAGGTGTCGGTGTAGGCGCCCGCATGCAGCGCGTTGATGGCGGCCGCATTGGGCACATAGGTATAGGTGCCGTCGGCGTTTACCGTCAGCGAACCATAGAGACCTGCAACCGCCGTATCGACCGGCTCACCGACATCGAGTGCGGCATATTGCAGCGTTGCGGTTTCGCCGCTGTCGCGATCATTGCCGGTCAGCGCTCCCGTCAGATCGTTAAAACTGTCGTTCGCCGCGCCATCGGTGAATTTGCCCGCGGTCACCGCTCCCAGCGTCGGCGTGTCGTTGGCGCCGGTCACGTCCACCGTCAAAATCGCAGTGGCGGTGGCGCCGTTCGCGTCGGTCGTCTGCACCGTGAAGGTATCGGTATAGGTGCCGGCATGCAGCGCGTTGATCACGGTTGCATTGGGGACGTAGGTATAAGTGCCGTCGGAGTTCACCGTGAGCGCCCCATAGAGGCCCGCTACCGCTGAGTTGACGGGGTCGCCGGCATCGAGTGCTGCGTATTGCAGTGTGGCGGTTTCGCCGCTGTCCCGGTCGTTGCCGACCAATGTTCCGGTAAGATTGTTGAAACTGTCGTTCGCCGTGCCGTCGGTGAGTTTGCCCACGACTGCATCCCCCAGCGTCGGGGTGTCGTTGGCACCATTGACGTGCACGGTGAGCACGGCGGTCCCGACGGCATCGTGCACGTCTGACGTCTGCACCGTAAACGTCTCGGTATAGGCGCCAGCATGCAGGGCATTGATCACCGTGGCGTTGGCGACATAACTCCAAGTGCCGTCGCCGTTCACCGTCAGCCAACCGTACTGGCCTGCGATGGCCGAGTTCACCGGATGGCTCGTCAAATCGAGCGCGCTATAGCTTAGCGATGCGGTCTCGTCATGGTCGGCATCGTATCCGACCAGCGTTCCCGTCAGATTCCCGAAGCTGTCGTTGATGGCCGAATCGGTCAACGTGCCCGCATTCACCGCGGTCACCGTCGGCGCATCGTTGGTGCCGGCGACGGTGACGGTGATCGGCTTGGTGATCACCCCGCCATGACTGTCGTTGACGGTCGCAATATAGGTCAGCGTCAGGACCTCGCCATCGGCGAGGAAGTCGAACTTGTTGTCGGCGACGTCGTAGGACCAGGTCACCGAACCGGCATTGGTATTGCCGCCGGCCGCTGTCAGCGACAGCGCGGCCGCAAGGTCGCCCGCCTGCTGCGGCGTCAGCGTCAGATTGGTAGTGCCGTTGGCTGCCTTGTACGTGTAGTCCGAGAACTGCGTGGTCACAACCGGCCGGTCGCTGAGGTCGGCGTCGGTGAAGTTGATGGTGCCGCCGGCATGATCGGTCGCGGCGTTGCCGGTGCCGGCCATCTCCGTGAAAGCGGCACTCGTCGTCGTGATGGTCGCGGTATCGTTGGTGCCGGTGACGGTGATCGTGAACGGTTTTGTGATCACCCCGCCACGGCCGTCGTCGACGGTGGCGGTATAGGTCAGCGTCAGGATTTCATCGACCGCGAGGAAGTCGAACTTGCCGTCGGCAACATTGTAGGTCCAGCTCGCCGAGCCATTATTGGTATTGCCTGATGTCTGCGTCACGCCCAGCGCCACGGCGACGTCGGCCAATTGCTGCGCCGTCAGCGACAACGGGTTCTCCGCCGCGCCAAAATAGGTGTACGACGTGTAGGCGGCACTCACCACCGGCAGGTCGGTCAAATCGACGTCGGTGAAGGTGATCGTGCCTGATGCCGTATCTTCTATCGGCGATCCCGTCGGATTTGGCTGATTCGGGTTCGACAGCTCGGCGAACGCGTCGTCTGTCGTCGCGATGGTGGGGACATCGTTGGTGCCGATCACGGTGACGTCGGCGCCGTTGATCGAGATGCTGACCGGCGTGAACACCACGCCACCATGGCCATCGTCGACCTTGATGACGTAATTGAGGATCAGCGTCTCGCCCTTGGCGATGAAATCAAAGGCATGGTCGGCGATGCTGTAGGTCCAGGTCGCCGAACCGTTATGGCCGTTTCCGCCCCCCTGCACCACGCTCAAGGGAACCTTGACGGCTGCAATCGCCGCCAATTGCGCCGGCGTCAGCGTGGCGGTGACGTTATGTCCCTCCGCGTCGAGATATCGAAACGGCTCGTTTGTCGAGAGCGCCGCGCTCACCACCGGACGATCGGTCAAATCGGCATCGGTAAAGTTGACCGTGCCCGAGATCGTATCGATCGTGGTATTGCCCGTGCCGTCCCGCTCGATGACGGTGCCGCCACTGGTGGTAACGGTCGGCCGGTCATTGGTGCCGGTGATCGTGATGGTGAAGGTCTTGAACGTGATCTCGTTGTTTGCCGCGAAATTATTGTCGACCCGCGCCTGATAGGTCAGCGTCAAGGTCTCGCCGGCGGCCAGGAAGTCGAAGGCGCCGTCCGGGACGGTGTAGGTCCAGGTCGCGATGCCCTTGTTCGTGGCGGCGGGATCCTGCACCACGACGAGCGGCACTTCTACCGCGGTGATCGCGGCGATCTGCTTGGCGGTCAGTGACGTCGTGACATCGTTGTGCTGCGCGTTCTCGTATTTAAACGAATAGAACGCCGCCTGGGCAGTCGGCCGATCAGCGACGTTAAGGTCGCTATACTTGATCTGGCCGGTCAGCGTATCCTGCGACGGACTGCCGGTCAGCCCGGCGCGTTCGGTAAATTCGGCATCGGTGGTGGCGACATCCGGTGGCCCCGGAATGCGTTCCTGCCCTTTTGGGGTCGTGCTGGGAGTTGAAACGGTGGGAGTGTCGGTAAGCTGGGCGAATTTCAGCGTCACCGCGACGTCTTGCCCGCTCGCCGTTTTGAGGTTCAATGTTTCCGAAACCGGCGCAGAGCCAAAGCGTTGCAGTTGCTGAGGATTGTTCAGATCGGTGAATTTCAGCTGGAAGACGTCGGAGATGATCTTCTGCGCATCGGGCGACAGTTGCACGGATGAGAGGAAGTTGACCGTGCCCTGGCCGCTGACGATCGTCTGCGTACCGGCCTGATTGACGGTCGCGATCGGCGTCATCGTGGTCTTGTCATACAGAATGTACGAGCCGGTGGTGCCGTCGGGTTCGACCAGCACCTGGAATTTCGCGGGCGGCGCGCCGCCCTGGCCCGGCACCTCGAAATCGATTTCGACCAGCACCGCGGTGCCGCGGATGCCCATGGTCGCCACCGGCGTGTCGACCTTCATGTCGCCCTTCTTGGCGGTCGCGCCGGCGACGAACGAGATGGTGCCCTGCACCAGGCTGATCAGCGACGAATTATTCGACCCGTTCGGGTCGTAAATCATTTCGTTCAGCACCATCTTGGCGTTCGATGCGAGACCGAACACACTGCCGTCGATGAAGGTGATGCCGAGCGTCGAATCGGAGCCGGACTGGACCACGTCACCCTTGTTGACGTTGTCGCCATTGTTCAGAATGATCGAAACACCGTTGCGGATCGCGGTCGCGGTCCCGATCAGCTTGGTGACATGGCCGATGACCTGGGCCACGCTCGGACTGCCGTCGGCCTGCGCGAACTGGGTGTAGCCGGTCAGCGCGTTGACGATATCGCCGGTCAGATGGGCGCCATCGGTCGAGGCCAGGGCTGCCCGCTTCTCGCCCTTGAAATAGTCGTGCAGCACCAGTTCGCGGCCGTCGCCCGATAGAATCAGATCGACGCCTGCGCGCTTGAAATCGCCGGTGAACAGCAGATGCGCGTCCGGAACGATAATGGCGCCCGGCGGCGCATGCGCCGAAACGCTTTCGACGTGGACGTGCCCACCCAAATGAGTGCTCTGGCCGTCAGACAGCACGTCGGTAAATTTGCCGGCTAAGCTCAAAAGGGCACCGTCGGCGCTAAGGTTAATACATATACAATATTCAATGTTCTAAGCTTGCATATCATCGAAAGGCTCCTCACGGAACCAATCATTGCTTGTGCAACTTGCTTAGGCAGCAGCGAGTATAGAGCATTATACTCTTATGTTCCCAAAATTCATAAGCACGTCCTAACATATCGAGGAAATGAAGACCGGATTTTTGGAGTTTAGAAGCTTAGATCGCCCGCCCCAAGTAAAAGGGATATAGTCTATACTTGTTACTTCTCTGAAGCCGTGGAACTACGGCATATGATGACAGTTTCCAAGTCAAAACTGTGACTTAGCTTACAACTCACGCGAATCTGACCGAATAAATCATGTTAACCTGAAATTAACGATAAGGCGCGGTTAAGCACCATCCCATGGATAGGGCAGCCTCGCGCCTGAAAAGGTTCGATAATATTTTAGGGAAACCGGCGAGACAGATTTTAAGCTGTTTTGCGCTTTCCGGCCCGGTATCGCCCGTTTTAAGCAGATCAAAAGCCCACCTGCCCAGGATGCCCCCAGGGAAATGATCCGGTCACGAGCAGGTTAACGAGCCTGCCGATAATGCCCGGACGAGGGGTGTCAGATGGCGATCTCAGATTATCCGCGTGCGTTGCGCGCAACCTTTCTCGGGTGCAGCTTGCTCGCAAGTAGCCTGGCCTGGTTTGGGCCGGTGGCCGCGGGGACGCTGCTGTCACCCGGCACGGCGGTTCTGATCAAGAAATCCGTCGAGCCGTTCGGGCAGCCCACCGCGATGCTTCTCGACGGCAGGCTGCACCAGAAATGGCAAAGCCTGCAGCGTCGCCTCGACGACGAAATGGTGCAGCTGGCGCTGTGCGAGGGCGACCGCGAGGGCTGCGTCTCGCCGGCCGCGCTGCAATTTCTCGCCATCGTCGATGCCGCCAGGCTGCGCGAGGGCCGCGCCCGGCTCGGCGAGATCAATCGGGCCATCAACCTTGCGGTCAAGGCGACGAGCGATCTCGCACAATATGGCGAACTCGACGTCTGGGCCTCGCCGCTCGCGACGCTGACGCGGGGCGGCGACTGCGAGGATTACGCGATTGCGAAATTCGTGGCGTTGCGCCTGGCCGGGATTGCGCCCGACGATCTGCGGATCGTGATCATGCGCGACACCATCCGCGGCGGGGACCACGCCGTTGCCGCCGCGCGGCTGGACGGGCGGTGGCTGATGCTGGACAACCGCCGCATGGCGATGGTCGAGGATTCCGACATCCGAAACGTCCGGCCGACCTACATGCTCGATCGGCACAGCGTCATGCGTTATACCGACGCGCCCGTCCTCGTCGCATCAAGCAGCAATCCCGAGGCGCCGGTCGTCGTCAACTCGCTGGCAGCACCCAGCCCTATTGCGCCTGCCGATCAGGCTCTGCCGCAGGCAGACTGAAAATAGTCAGACTGCCATTCCCATTTCGCAGCGATCATTGCGCAACTGCATGCTGCGTCACGCCTGCGTTGTAGCCGACCGATGCGGTATCGCGGTGCGCGATATATGCTGCGCCTCTGGAATATCGGATGCAAGGCTTCTGCGATTTCCATGGGTGATCGGATACAATGCGAGTGCTTGCGCCATGCTGCGGTGCAGCCGGATCGCGTCCTCGGTCGGCTTGGCGAAAACAAGGCGATACGAATTTTCTCTTTTTCTTTTCGCACTCGCCTTTGATTGACGCCATCGTTCCCACCGGCATACGATCTCGCCAGATCCGCTAGAGATCATTAGGAGGGGACTAGAATGACACGTTCGCCGTGCGTCGATTCTGTTTGCGGTTTTTTTCCTGAAAGCTTTCCCAATCTGCATCGGCCGCTTCGCCTTGCGCTGGCGATCGGGTTTGGGCTCGCGATCTCTTCCACGGCGGCCCTCGCGCAAAGTCCCGCCAAGGGATCGCCGGATCACATCAAGGCCGTTACCGCGGCCGTCGACGGCGCCTCGATCAAGGCCAACACCGCAACCTCGAACGACTGGCCGACCATCGGCCTCGACTATGCGGAAACGCGCTTTTCCAAGCTGAACCAGATCAACACCGACAACGTCAAGAAGCTCGGCCTGGTGTGGAGCTATCCGCTCGAATCCTCCCGCGGCGTCGAGGCGACGCCCGTGGTGGTCGACGGCATCATGTACCAGACCGCGTCGTGGAGCGTGGTCCACGCCATCGATGCCCGCACCGGCAAGAGACTCTGGACCTTCGATCCCGGCATCGACAAGGAGAAGGGCTACAAGGGTTGCTGCGACGTCGTCAACCGCGGCGTGGCGCTGTGGAAGGGCAAGGTTTTCGTCGGCGCCTATGACGGCCGCCTGATCGCGCTCGATGCCGTGACCGGCAAGAAGGTCTGGGAAAAAGACACCATCGCCAGCAAGGAGCATTCCTACACCATCACCGGCGCGCCGCGCGTGTTCAACGGCAAGGTGGTGATCGGCAATGGCGGCGCCGAATATGGCGCGCGCGGCTACGTCACCGCCTATGACGCCGAGACCGGCAACCAGGCCTGGCGCTGGTTCACGGTGCCCGGCGATCCATCGAAGCCGTTCGAGGATGAATCGATGGCGGCGGCGGCCAAGACCTGGGATCCGGCCGGCAAATACTGGGTCAACGGCGGCGGCGGCACCGCGTGGGACACCATCACCTTCGATCCCGATCTCAACCTGGTCTATATCGGCACCGGCAACGGCTCCCCGTGGAACCGCGATCTGCGCAGCCCCGCCGGCGGCGACAATCTCTATCTCGGTTCGCTGGTGGCGCTGAACGCCGACACCGGAAAATATGCCTGGCACTACCAGGAAACCCCCGGCGATCATTGGGACTACACCTCGACGCAGCCGATGATCCTGGCCGACATCAATATCGATGGCGCGCCGCGGAAGGTCATTCTGCACGCGCCGAAGAACGGCTTCTTCTTCGTCGTCGACCGCACCAACGGCAAGTTCATCTCGGCCAAGAACTTCGTCGATGTGAACTGGGCGACCGGTTACGACGCCAATGGGCGGCCGATCGAAGTACCGGCGGCGCGGGGCAAGGATCCGTATGACAGCATTCCCGGCCCGTACGGCGCCCATAACTGGCATCCGATGTCGTTCAATCCGCAGACCGGCCTCGTCTATCTGCCGGCGCAGAACATTCCGGTGAACCTGACGCCGGAAAAGGCGTTCAAGCATAATGCTCAGGAGCCCGGTAAATTCGCTTCGGCTGCGGGCTGGAACGTCGGCTTCATGCTGAATGCGACGCCGCCGAAGGCGCCCGCCTTCGGCCGGCTGCTGGCCTGGGATCCGGTCAAGCAGAAGGAGGTTTGGCGCGCGGAATATGTCGCGCCGTGGAACGGCGGCACGCTCACCACCGCAGGCAACCTGGTTTTCCAGGGCACCGCTGACGGGCGCTTCATCGCCTACAACGCCACGTCAGGCGAAAAGCTCTGGGAGTCGCCGACCGGCACCGGCGTGGTCGCGGCGGCCTCGACCTACATGATCGACGGCAAGCAATATGTCTCGATCGCGGTCGGCTGGGGCGGCGTGTTCGGCATCGCCGCACGCGCCACCGAGTTGCAGAGCCCGGGCACGGTCTACACCTTTGCGGTCGACGGCAAGGCGCCGTTGCCGGCGTTCGTGAAGTACCAGACCGAAGGCCTGCTCGCCGGCGTCAAGTACGACCCGAAGGACGTACCCGAGGGCACCGCGCTCTATGTCACCGCCTGCGCCCAGTGCCACGGCGTGCCCGGCATCGACAAGGGCGGCAATGTCCGAAACCTCGGCTATGTGACCAAGGAGACCATCGAGAACCTGAAGGACTTCGTGTTCAAGGGCCCGTTCCGCGACCGGGGCATGCCCGACTTCACCGGCAAGCTGACGGAAGCGGACGTGACCAAGATCGCAGCCTTCATCCAGGGCACCGCGGACGCGATCCGGCCGAAACCGGCCGAAGCCACGGCGCAGCCGAAGAAGTAACGGAAGCGGCTTCAAGCCAAACAAGGAAGGGCTGCGCGAGACAATCGCGCAGCCCTTTTTCGTTGGAGCGCCGCGTTGACGATGGCCGGCTGATTGCATCCAGCACACCGCCGAGGTGATTAGCCGAAGAAGTAGCAGCCGTCATTGCGAGCGAAGCGAAGCAATCCATAGCGCGGCATAGCGGATAGATGGATTGCTTCGCCGCTTCGCTCCTCGCAATGACGGAGGAGTCCGCAGAACACAACTAAAAAAGGGCTGCGCGAGATGATCGCGCAGCCCTTTCGTCGCTTGGAAGGTCAGCCTTCGGAAGGCGAACCTATGTCAGAACATCAAGCCTTCCTTCACCAGCACCCAGCGGCCGTTCTTGATCTGCTGGATCTGCGTCACGGTGCTGGCGAGGTGGTTGGTCTTGGAGAAGATGGTCGGCGGCGAATTGAAGATATCCATGAACTTGTCGCCGGATTCCAGGGCATCGAGCAGCTTCTGGCCGGTGAGATCCTTGCCGGCCTTGTTCACAAAATGAGCGAAAGTCACCACGGAATTGTAGCCGATGATGGCCTGGGTGTTGGCGTCCGCACTGAACATCTTCTTGTAGTTGGCGAGCCAATCCTTCACTTTTCCCTTGGCCGTATCCTCATAGGGAATCTCGAAAGCCGCGGCAGCGTAAAGCCCTTCCACTGCTTCCTTGCCGAGCGTCGGCACTTCAAGCACGTTGGTCGGGGTGGCGCCGAGGAACGTCACGTCCCACCCGAGTTTCTTGGCTTCGCCCATTGCACCGATGGTCTCGCGGATCACCGTGCCGAGCACGACCACGTCGCAGCCGTCGGATTTCATCTTGGCGATCTGCGCCGAGAAATCGGAGACGCCGCGCTTGTAGCTGGTGATCGACGCTGGCGTCAGCTTCATCGCGGCGACCTGCTGGTTGAAGCCGTCAAGCACGTTTTTACCGTACTCGTCGTCCTGATACATGATGCAGGGCTTCTTGAAATTCTTGGCCTCGACCATGAATTTGACCACCGCACGGGTGCTCTCGACATAGGGCAGCAAATTGCTGAACTTCAGCCTTTCCTGCGGCTTGGCCGGATCGAACTTGTAAGTGAATTCGGCCGCGCTCAGCGGAAACAACTGCAGCACGCCGGCATCGAACAGGATGTCCTGCGAGGCCAGCACGGTCGGCGAGCCCATCGGGCCTACCATCGCGAAGATCTTGTCGCGCTCGACCATCTTTTGCGACGCCAGCACGGCGCGCTTCGGATCGTAGCCGGAGTCCTCGATGATCAGCTTGATCTTGCGGCCGTTGATGCCGCCGGCGGTGTTGATTTCCTCGACCGCCATCTTCATGCCGTTGGAGACCGGAACGCCCCACATCTTGATCGGCCCGGACAAATCCTGATGGGTGCCGATGACGATCTCGCTCGCCGAGATGCCTTCATTGGTAACCTTGGTTTGCGCTGAGGCCGGCAGATGGGTCAGCGCAAGGGCGCTCACCGCAAGGCCCAGCGCCTTGAACGATTTCGACATTGCAGTCTCCTCTTCGTTGGCCCGTGTTGAGCGAAGGGCGGGGCCTTATTATCCTTCGCCGTTTCTACAATTTGGGTTCAAAAGTCTTCGTTCACGCCACCGCCCGCTCGCCGTACATGGCGTTGATCTCGGCGGCGTAACGCTTGTTCACGAAACTGCGCTTCAGCTTCATGGTCGGCGTCAATTCCTCGTCCTCGGGCGTCAATTGTCGCTCGATCAGGAAGAATTTCTTGATGGTCTCGACCCGCGCGAAGTTGACGTTGACCGCCTCGATCTCGCGCTGGATCAGGTCCTGGATCTCGGGCGCGCGGCACAGGCTCGCGTAGTTGGTGAAGGGAATGTCGTGATCCTGCGCGAACTTCTCGACGTTCTCCTGGTCGATCATGATGAGACAGGTGAGGAACGGCCGCTTGTCGCCGATCACCACGGCATCGGAGACGTAGGGCGAGAACTTCAACTGGTTCTCGATCTCGGAAGGCGTGATATTCTTGCCGCCCGAGGTGATGATGATGTCCTTCATGCGGTCGGTGATCCGAACGAAGCCCTCATTGTCGATCGAGCCGACGTCGCCGGTGTGCAGCCAGCCCTTGGCGTCGATGGTCTCGGCGGTCTTTTCCGGCTGGTTGAGGTAACCCATGAACAGGAAGTCGCCCTTGATCAGGATCTCGCCTTGCGGGGAAATCGCGACCTCGCCCCAGGGCGCGGCCTTGCCGACCGAGCCGAGCTTGATGCGGTCGGGCGGCATCACGGTGGCCACCCCGCAATTTTCGGTCTGGCCGTAGACCTCGCGCATGTCGATGCCGAGCGCGAGATACCAGCGGATCAGATCCGGCGCGATCGGCGCCGCACCGGTGAAGGCGAGACGGCAGCGATCGAGCCCGAGCATGCGACGGATGTTGCGGAACACCATCCAATAGGCGAGCCGATTGGCGAGCCGCAAGGCCAGCGGCGGCGTTTCGCCCTCGAGCTTGCGCTCGGTCATGCGATGGCCGATTGCCAACGCCTGGCGGTACATCCAGTTCTGGAACGGGGTCGCGTCCTTGAGTGCAATCGTGATTCCCGAATAGAATTTTTCCCAAACCCGCGGCACCGCCAGAAACGCGGTCGGCTGTACCTCGCGCAGATTGTCCGGCACGGTTTCCGGGCTTTCGGCGAAATTCATCACCGATCCCAGCGCCAGCGAAATGTAGTAACCGCCGATCCGCTCGGCGACGTGGCAGAGCGGCAGGAACACCAGCCGCTCTTCGGCGTCGGTGGAGGGGAACAGATCGTTGGCGTGGCGCATCTGGTGCGTGACGCTGCGATTGGAATGCATCGCGCCCTTGGGCGGGCCTGTGGTTCCGGACGTGTAGACCAGAATGGCAAGATCGCCCGCGCTGCGGCTTGCGATCATCGCATCCCACAGTTCGGGGTTGTCGTGACTGTGGTTGCGCCCGAGCGCGGTGAATTCGGCCAGCGACATCACCATCGGGTCGCTGAAGCCGGAAAGGCCTTCCATGTCGAACACGACGATCTTCTGCAGGGTCGGACAGCGCGCGCGGCACGACAGGATCTTGTCGAGCTGCTCTTCATCCTCGGCGAAAAGGACCCGCGTCGAGGAATCGTTGATGAGGTATTCGACCTGGACCGCCGAGTCAGTCGGATAGATCCCGGATGAGACGCCGCCGGCGCAGAGAATGCCCATGTCGGCATACACCCACTCGGGAACCGCGTTCGCGATGATCGAGGCGACGTCGCCCGGCTTGAAGCCGGTGGCATGCAGGGCGTAGGCGATATCCTTCGATATCTGCAGCCACTGCCGCCAACTGGTCGGCTGCCAGATGCCGAACTTCTTTTCGCGGATCGCCGGCCGATCGCCGCGCGTCTCCACGGAAAGCAGAAAACTCCTCGCTATCGTGTCGGCGACCGTCAGCACTGCCGGTCTGGCCATGCTCGTTTTCTCCCTCTTTCACCTGCCCGAATGCCGCTTTGGGCGGTCTTTTTCCGTAGCAGGGCTTCGAATTTAGCCTCAACTCAGCCTTAAAGCCACGTTCTTCAGCGCCAGGTTTTCTTCTTTTTCCAGCGCCGTTCGCCGCGGGCGCCTTCTTCCTTGGCGCCGAGATAGAATTCCTGGATGTCCTTTGAATGCATCAGCCGCTCGCAGCTGTCGTTCATGACGACCCGGCCGATTTCCAGCACATAGCCGTAATGCGCCGTCTCAAGCGCCACCTTGGCATTCTGCTCGACCAGCAGGATCGACATGCCCTGCTCCTCGTTGACGCGCTTGATGATGGTGAAGATCTCCCTCACCAGGAGCGGCGACAGCCCGAGCGAAGGTTCGTCCAGCAACAACAGCGTCGGCCGGTTCATCAGCGCGCGGCCGATCGCCAGCATCTGCTGTTCGCCGCCGGAAAGCTGGCCGGCCGGCTGGTTGATGCGCTCCCTCAACCGCGGGAAATAGCCGTAGACCCGTTCGAGATCCTCGGCGACGCCGTCGCGGTCCTTGCGCGGGTAGGCGCCCATCATCAGGTTCTCGCGCACCGACAGGAACGGGAACACCTCGCGTCCCTCCGGCACATGGCTGAGGCCAAGCCGCACGATCTTGTCGGCTTCCATGCGCGTGATCGACTTGCCCAAAAATTCAATCGACCCCTTCTGCGGATCGAGAATGCCGGAGATGGTTTTCAGCACGGTGGTCTTGCCGGCGCCGTTGGCGCCGAGCAGGGTGACGATCTGGCCGCGCGGCACTTCGAGGCTGATGCCCCGGATCGCCTGGATCGGCCCGTAATAGCTCTCGATATTGCTGAGCTTGAGGATGATGTCGGAAGCGCTCATGGCATCACCCTCATGCACCGAGATAAGCGGCGACGACGTCGGGATGGCGCTGCACGTCGGAAGGCGATCCCATCGCGATCACCTTGCCGTAGTTCAGCGCGATCACCCGATCCGATACCCGGTTCACCAGCGACATGTCGTGTTCGACCATCAGCACGGTAATGCCGAGGTCGGTCTTCAAATCGCGGATCCAGAACGACATGTCGCCGGTTTCCTCGACGTTCAGCCCGGACGACGGCTCGTCGAGCAGGATCAGCTTCGGCTCCGAGCACAGCGCGCGGGCAAGTTCGATCACCTTGCGGACGCCGTAGGGCAGTCCCGAGATCAGCTTGTCGCGATAGACTTCGAGGTCGAGGAATTCGATCACCTGTTCGACGCGGCGGCGATGCGCCTTTTCGTGGGCGCGCACCTTCGGCAGGAACAGCAATTCCTCCCACAGCTGCGTGGTGGAGTGGCGATGCCGGCCAACCAGGAGATTGCTCAGCATGGTCGCATTCTCGAACAGCTCGATGTTCTGGAAGGTGCGGGCGATGCCGAGGCCGGCAATTTCGTAAGGCGGCCGCTGGGTGATGTCCTGATCCTCGAAATAGATCTTGCCCGAGGTCGGCGGGTAGATGCGCGAGATCAGATTGAAGATCGAGCTCTTGCCGGCACCGTTGGGACCGATGATCGAAAGAATTTCGCCCTTCTCCACCGCGAAACTGACGGCGTCGACGGCTTTGAGGCCACCGAAGTGCAGCGACAGGTCTTCAGCACGGAAATAGCTCATCGGTTCCGCTCCGACTTCACATAGATCTTCTGCCGCTTGAAGGTGGCGCGCTTGTACAGCGGGAACAGCTGGAAGAAGAGTTTGATCTTTAGCCAGCGTCCGTAGAGGCCAAGCGGCTCGAACAGCACGAACAGCACGATGATCAGGCCGTAGATCGCGCCCTTCAGCCCGTTGGCGGAGGCGATCGCAGCCACGTTGTCCCTGATATTTGCAACCGCGTCCTTGCCGGCGCCGAACGTGGCGGCAACTCCCGCGATGATGCCGGGCAGGTCGTCTTTCAGGTAAGTCAGGAACGGATCGATCATGACCAGGAAGATCGCACCCAGCACCGCGCCGTGCAGGCTGAAGGTGCCGCCGATCAGGATCACGATGATGAACTCGATCGAGAGCTGAAGGGTAAACATTTCCGGGCTGATAAAGGACAGCTTGTGCGCGAACAGAACGCCCGCAAAGCCGGTGATCGCGGCGCTGATCGCAAACGACTTCACCTTGTAGAGCGAGACGTTAATGCCCATGCTGCGCGCCGCCGTCTCGCTGTCACGGATCGCGACGAAGGCCCGGCCGGTCGGCGAGCGCAACAGATTGAGCGTGCCGAGAATGGTCAGAATCAGGAAGCCCAGACAAACGAAATAGAAGCCCGGGCTGTCGCGCGACACCGCGGTGCCGAGCAGTTGCATGGTCTTGATGCGCATGCCCTCATTGCCATGGGTCACGCTTTCCCAGCGCGCCAGGATTTCCTCGACGATGAAGGCAAAGGAAATCGTTGCAATGACGAGATAGATGCCCTGCAGCCGCAGCGCCGGGAATCCGACCAGCGCGCCGACCACGCCGGTCAGCAACCCCGCGGCCAGGAAATACACCGGAAACGGAACGTTGTATTGCTGCAGAAAGGCCGCCGTGTAGGCGCCGATGGCGAGAAACGCGGCGTGGCCGAGCGACGCTTGCCCGGTAAAGCCGGTCAGGATCATCAGACCCACTCCGACGATGGCGTAGATGCAGACGAACACCAGCTGGCTGACGATATAGCTGGAGAGCACGAACGGCGCGACCGCCAGCAAGGCCAGCAGCGTGCCATACGTGACCAGATAGCCACTGTGCGGGAACAGCCGGATGTCGTCTTCGTAGTCGGTCTTGAAGAGAAAACGCATCGCTGCCCCTAAACCTTCTTGCGCGTATGAACGCCGAACAGGCCTTCGGGCTTGAGCAGCAACACTACGAGGAGAACGATGTAGGGCGCGACATCCTTCCAGCCTTGCGGCAGGTAGAAGCCGGCCATGCTCTCGATCACGCCGATCAGCACGCCACCAACTACCGCTCCCGGAATCGAGCCGAAGCCGCCGAGCACGGCGGCCGGAAACGCCTTCAATCCCAGCACTAGGCCGACGTTGGAATGAATGAAGGTGATCGGCGCAAGGAGCACGCCGGCGGCGGTGGCGACCGCAGCGCTGATCGCCCACACGATCGACACCACACGCTTGACCGGAATGCCCATGTAATAGGCAGCCAGCATGTTCTCGGAACTGGCGCGCATCGCGGTGCCGAGCGTGGTGCGGTTGAAGAACAGATACAGCAGCGCGCAAAGAATCCCGGTCGCGGCGATCACCGAGAGCTTGTCATGGGCCAGCACCAGCGAGCCGATCCGCAGCACGCCCTGGCTGAACGGCGTCTCGATCTTGAGATCGTCGGTGCCCCAGATCATGCCGGCAATGGAGCGCAGGAAATAACCGAGCCCGATGGTCACCATGATGATGGAAAACTGGGGATAGCCGAGGATCGGGCGCACCACCACGCGTTCGGCCAGCATGCCAAACAGCGCCATGCAGATCACCGCGCCGGCGAATCCGAGCCAGTAATTAAGGCCGAGCATACCGATGAACGTGAAGGCGAAGAACCCGCCCAGCATCATCAAATCGCCCTGGGCGAAATTGACGACTTCGGTGGCCTTGTAGACCAGCACGAATCCAAGCGCGATAAGGCCGTAAACGCAGCCAAGCGCGATGCCACTCACCAGTTGCTGAACGAAGTCCAGCATCGTTTCCCTCCCCCTGGATGCCCGGCGATTCTACTGATCACCCTATTGCATCCCGCCTTCACGCTCTTGTGTCGAAGCGCTGAAGGCCACACATGTCCGGCCCCATTGAGACCAAAGCGCCGACAACTGTCAACAGAGTGCTGGTTGCGGCCCGGCGTTAACAATTGCGGACAAATGCCGCAGGGTGGAAGTGGCCTTGCAAGCGCATATCCGCGCGATTTGGGGCCTTCGATTCACCGTGCCGAAAGTTCTTCGGTCCATGGTTCGCGGTGACACATGAACCCGGACCGTCCCGACATCATGAACCCCGATGTATCAGCGTTGCAGGTGCGAGGGTTAACGAAGCGTTTTGACCGCCCAGCGGTCGACGCGCTCGATCTCACGGTTCGGTCAGGCGAATTCTACGCCCTGCTCGGCCCCAACGGCGCCGGCAAGACCACGACGCTGCGGATGGTGGCCGGCCTGCTGCGCCCCGACGCCGGTGCTGTCTCTATATTGGGCATCGATGCGCTGGCCGATCCCGTCGCCGCCAAGCAGATCATGGCGTGGGTGTCGGACGAGCCGATGATTTATGACAAGCTGACGCCGCTGGAATATCTCGAATTCGTCGCCGGTCTATGGGGCGTCGATGCCGCCGTTGCCGAATCATCGGCCCAGGACCTTCTGGTGTCGCTCGGGCTCGCACCGCATCTGCACGAGCGCTGCGAAGGATTTTCGAAAGGCATGCGCCAGAAGGTGGCGCTGGCCGGTGCACTGGTCCATGACCCCCGCCTGATCATTCTGGACGAGCCGCTTACCGGCCTCGATGCGCTGTCCGCGCGTCACGTCAAGGGATTGCTGCAGGCGCGCGTCCGCGCCGGCTGCACCGTGATCATGACGACGCATATTCTGGAAGTCGCCGAACGCATGGCCGACCGGATCGGCGTCATCGCCGCGGGCCGGCTGGTCGCCGAAGGCACACTGGCCGAACTGCGCCAACAGAACGGCCGTGGCGACACCAGCCTCGAAGACATGTTCATCGCACTCGTCGACACCGACGCGGCCGCCGCATGAGTTCGGCGACGGCGATCAGCTGGTTTGCCCGGCACGAAATCCGGCTGGCGTGGCGCGAATGGCTGGCGATGATGACCGGCTCGCGCGGCAAGCGAAAGCGCGCGGTGATCGGGCTGCTCGTGCTCGCCGCCTTCCTGCATCTGCCGGCCTATGCGGTGATCGGCCGCTTTGCCGATTTGCAGGC
Source organism: Bradyrhizobium sp. LjRoot220 (assembly GCF_964252915.1). Classification (NCBI taxonomy): domain Bacteria; kingdom Pseudomonadati; phylum Pseudomonadota; class Alphaproteobacteria; order Hyphomicrobiales; family Nitrobacteraceae; genus Bradyrhizobium; species Bradyrhizobium sp. LjRoot220. The sequence continues at coordinate 12,719 of NZ_CAXUPS020000003.1, read as the reverse complement.
GCCGCTCGACAAGCCGACGCTGATCGTGATGTCGGCAACCATCTTCCTGGCCTGGGCGCTGATATTGTCGCAGGCGATCGAATCAGTGACGCGCGTGTTCTATGCGCGTGCCGATCTCGATTTGATCATGTCGTCGCCGGCCAGACTGACCAACGTCTTCTCGGTGCGGATTGCGGCGATCGCGCTGTCGGTCACGGCCATGGCGCTGCTGTTGTCGAGCCCGTTCGTCGACGTTCTCATCATCGGCGGCGGCATCAGGTGGTTCTCGGCGTTCGGCGTCGTCATCGCCATTGGCCTATCCGCCGCGGCGGTTGCGATCGCGATCACGGTATTGCTGTTTCGCTTGATTGGCCCGAGCCGGACGCGGCTCGCCGCGCAAATCCTCGCCGCCATCATCGGCGCGGGTTTTGTCATCGCGCTCCAGGTCGCCGCGATCCTTTCCTACGGCACGCTATCGCGGTTCACGGTGCTGACATCGGCCGCCGCCGCGGCCTATGCCCCCGATTTCGACAGTCCGCTGTGGTGGCCGGCGCGCGCCGCGATCGGTGACGGCCAGGTACTGTCGATTTTGCTGGCCGGCAGCCTCGTGCTGCTCGGCGGCGTGATGGCGATATTCTCGCCGAAATTCGCCGGCACCGTCGTCAGCGCGTCCGCGACCACAACGATCCGTCGCGGATCTCGCGCCACCTCGTTTCGTCGCGGCTCGCGCCAGGCGGCCCTTCGCTGGAAGGAATTCATGCTGCTGCGGCGCGACCCCTGGCTGGTGTCGCAGAGCCTGATGCAACTGCTTTATCTGGTGCCGCCGGCCTTGATGCTGTGGCGCAGCTTCTCCGACAGCTCGGCGGCGACCGTCCTGATCACGCCCGTCATCGTAATGGCGGCCGGCCAACTCGCCGGCGGTCTGGCCTGGCTCACGATTTCAGGCGAGGACGCCGCCGACCTGGTCGCGACCGCCCCGATGCCGCCGGGCAGTGTGATCCGCGCCAAGGTCGAAGTGGTGATGATCGCGATCGGCGTGATCTTCACGCCTTTGGTTGCCGCTTTGGCGTTGGCCTCACCGGTGCAGGCGTCGATCACCGCCATCTTCGTCGTCATCGCCACGGTGTCGGCGGCTGCGATCCAGCTCTGGTTTCGCGTCCAGGCCAAACGCAGCCAGTTTCGCCGCCGCCAGACTTCGTCGCGGGTGGCGACGTTCGCCGAAGCGTTTTGCTCGATCGGATGGGCGGCGACCGCGATCCTGGCCGTCACAATCCCGATTGCCGCCGTCATCAGCGGCGCCATGACCGCATTGATGCTGGCCGGGACATGGAAGATCAGCCCGCGGCGGGACTGAAGCTCAGCCCGCGACGGGGCTGATGCAGAAGCGCCGGGAGTTCAGCATGAACCTTGGCGGACCGAACCCAGACAAAGCGGTATCTTATTGAAGTTGAGATAGATTTCAGACAGCCGGAATGGCCCGGACGACCCGGCCTTCGTCGTCGATTCGTGTCGCAGGCTGGGCTATCTTGCCGAAGCACTACCGCGGCAGCATGTGGCCCCTCGGGAAATGAGCACTGGAGAAAGCGCGATGAGCGAAACCATCAACGTCCCGGCGGTCATGGTGGATGCGTCCGCAGTCGCGCGGATCAAGTCGGAGATCGACATCTCCGATCGATCGCGCATCGTCACCTTCGGTGATCGCGCGCAGCGTTCGGTCGTCGAGTTCGCGGACCGCATCCTCGCCCAGACCCAGAACCGGGAGCTCGGCACCACCGGCAAACTGTTGTCAGACATCCTTGGCAAGGCGCGCGGGCTCGATCCCGCGACGCTCAAGGACAGCGGCTTCTTCACCCGCCTGTTCTCCTCGATGGAATCGCGCCTGCGGCGTTTCTCCGAACAATTCGGCGATGTCGCCTCGCAGATCGACCGGGTCTGCGTCGAACTCGACCGCAACAAGGAAACCTTGCGGCGCGACATCGCCGTGCTGGATGAACTGCACGAGCAAACCAAGGCATCGCTCGGCGACCTCGATTCGCATATCGCCGCCGGCAAGACCTTTGCCGAGGATTTCCGCCGTGGCCGGCTGGTCGAGCTGGAACAGGCCGTGAAGGCGGCCGGCGAAGGCAGCGACGCCTTGCTGGCGGCGCAAACCTATCAGGACGCCGCCCAGGCGCTCGACCGGCTCGAGAAGCGCGTCTTCTATCTGCAGCAGGCGCGCCAGATCGGCATTCAGCAATTGCCGCAGATCCGCATCGTGCAGTCCGGCGACGAGACCCTGATCGAGAACCTGCAGGCGACGACCGAACTCGCGATTCCGGTCTGGAAGCAGAAAATGATCCTGCTGCTCGGCCTCACCCGCCAGAAATCCGCGCTCGACCTGCAAAAGACCGTCACCGACGCCACCAACGAGATGATGAAGCAGGCTTCGGAGATGATGAAGACCCAGGCGATTGAGATCGAAAAGCAATCGCAGCGCGGCATCATCGACATCGCGACGCTGGAAAAGACCAACAGCGATCTGGTCGATACGATTTCGGGCGTGCTCAACGTCCAGGCGGAAGGCCGCAAGAAACGCGCCGAGATCGAGCAGCGGATGGCGCAACTGACCGATGAGCTGAAATCAGCGATGTCCAAGTCGATCCCAACCGTCTGATCCAGGCATTTCGCGCGGTGCGAGGTTACAACCGAATGCTATCAGGCTTTTCAACCATGAACTGGATCGCGGGCGGCGCCGCGGCCGCTGTTCTGCTGCCGGTACTGGCGATCGGCGCCGGCATGCCGTTCTGGGTCGCCTGCATCGTCAGCGTGGCGGCGGGCGGCGGGCTGGTGAGCGCGTTTGCGCCGCGCAAACCGTTCGAGGGGCTGGATGCCAGCGGGGCGGCGCGCGGCAAGATCGAGTTCGCGCGGGAACTGCTGACCGAGGCCGAGCCGCTTGCGGTTCGGCTGGAGGTCGCGGTGAGTTCGATCGGCACGCCCAAAGTCGCCGACCGCGTCCGCCATTTGGCGCGGGTATCCCGCGAGATCTTCGCAGGCGTCGAAGATGACCCGCTGCGTGTCGATCTGGTGCGCCGCTTCCTCACCTATTACTTGCCGCGCGCGGCCGAACTCGCCGAGGCCTACGCCCTGCTTGAAAAGGGCGGCGTGCGCGACATGGCGCGCATCACCGCGACCGGCGAACTGATCGACCGGCTCGATACCGCCTTCACCCATTACGCGCGGAATTTGCAGGGTGCCGACCTCGGCAATCTGGACATTGAGCTCAAGCTGCTGAGGAGCTCACTCGACGAAGATCTCGGGCCACCACCGCCGCAACTCGGCGCACCCGCAGGCCCAGGGAATGAGAGAGCCTGACCGAACGGATCGACCAGGTACTGCCGATGCCCGATGCGCCGGTCATGCTGGCGCTGCTCGATCGGGTGGCGACGGCTTACGGGCAAGGCTTGCGGCTCGTGGGGGTCGGGCTTTTGCCGATCTATTGATAGTAAGGCTTTTCTGCCTTACATTGTAATAAGGGTCCGCGAGGAGATTTTGCCATGAGCACACTCACCGTCACGGCCAAAGGCCAGGTAACGCTGCGCAAGGATGTGCTGGAGCACCTTGGGGTGCATCCGGGCGAGAAGATCACCGTGAACAAGCTTCCTGACGGTCGGATCGAGGTGAAGGCCGCCCGGCCAACTGGGAAAATATCGGATGCTTTCGGTTTCCTGAAGCGGAATGAGGGGCCATCTCTCTCGATCGAGGAGATGAATAAAATCGCGGCTCGGGGATGGGCCGGCAAGCGATGAAACTCACTGCCGATACCAACGTGCTCGTTCGAGCCATTACCGAAGACCACGAGCAGCAAAGCAGAGTGGCTCAGACGGCACTAAAGCGAGCCGAAATAGTGGCGGTTTCGATACCGGCGCTTTGCGAGTTGGTCTGGGTGCTCTCACAAGGTTACAAGATTCCGTCTGGTGAAATTGCCGAAGCGATCCGACGATTGATCAATGCTGGGAATGTAGCCGTAGACCGTTCTGCTGCCGAAGCTGGACTGGCTTTGCTGGACAGCGGGGGTGACTTTGCCGACGGCGTCATCGCCCATGAAGGGAATTGGCTTGGGGCCGACACCTTTGCTTCGTTTGACAGGAAGGCCGTTAAGCTGATGGAAGCGCAGGGTCAGTCCGTACGGCTGCTATCCTGACCGGGATCGATCCGCGCCCTGCGGCTTCCCCAGCTTCACCCGCTCGATCACGTCGCCCCAGCGCTTGATCTCCGACTCAATGAACGGGAACATCCCGGCCTTTTTGCAGCAGCATCGGGCGAGTGCAGCAGGATAGGAGTTTTTCGGCACTCGTGGCAATGCGGCAAACTCGACTTACGCCTTGATCAATTCCAGCACCGCCGCCGCGAATGCTTCGGGTTGTTCCTGCGGCAGATTATGTCCCGCGCGCGGCACCACACGGTGGACCCGGCGGCCGGTGAATTTCGGCGCGCTCTTGCTGCCATCGGTGGCCGGGCTCACGCCATCCCGATCGCCATCCAGCGTGATCGTAGGCACCGCAATGGCCGGCTGCGCCGCCAGCCGGCGCTGCAGATCGGCATATTGCGGATCGCCCTCGGCGAGACCAAAGCGATGGCGATAGCTGTGGATCACCACGTCGACGTAATCGGGGTTGTCGTATGCCGCCGCCGTACGATCGAAGCAGGCGTCGTCGAATTGCCAGTTCGGCGACCATTGCTGCCACAATAGTTTGGCGATGCCGCGCCGGTTGGCGGCCAGCCCTGCCCGGCCGCGTTCGAGCTGGAAATAGTACTGGTACCAGAGCGACGCCTCGCGGTCCGGCGGCGCCGGCACCATCGCGTTGGCAATATCCTGGATGTTGTAGCCGTTGACCGACACCAGTCCGATGCAGCGCTCCGGCCAGAGTGCCGCGCCGATACAGGCCGCCCGGCCGCCCCAATCATAGCCCGCGAACACCGCGCGCGCGATGCCGAGCGCATCCAGCAGCGCCATCAGGTCCGCGCCCAAGGCCGCCTGCTCGCCCGAACGTCGCGTCACACTGTCGCGAAACCGGGTCGGACCGTAGCCGCGCAGGTAGGGAACGATGACGCGGCACCCCGCGGCGGCAAGCTGAGGAGCCACGTCCACATACGCGTGAATGTCGTAAGGGAAGCCGTGCATCAGCATCACGGCCGGCCCATCCGCCGGCCCCGCCTCGTAATAGGCGATCTCGAGCACGCCGGCGTCGATACGGCGCAGCGGTTCCAGCCGCGTCGACGATGGTGCGCGCGGGGCATTTTGGGTAGGCGCTTGTTCGGTCAAGGCATCGCTCCGTGGTGGCATCCGGCCACACGGTATCGCCTGACGCCACTGAAGCAAATGCGGCACAGGAGCTGTGCGCGATTGGCATCATGACGGACGCCGGATTCGGCGATACACTGCACCAGCGGCCGTCGCCGCATACGGATCATGCCATGCTGCGATCGCTCGTGCTTGCCACTGCCTTTCTCGGTTCGCTGATCATTCCGGCGACCGCGCAATCGCCGCTGCGCAGCGAATGCCTGGCGATGGCCAACGCCCCGCCGCGCGCGATCCCGGTCAGCCTTCGCCACACCGCAGCCAAGGTGGAGGAAGTCGCGATCACCTATGTCGGGCATTCCACCTATTACATCGACACGCCCGGCGGCGTGCGGATCGGGACCGACTTCAACGGCTACTACCAGACCGGGCGGCTGCCCGACGTCGTCACCATGAACCGGGCGCATTCGACGCATTTCACGCTGTTTCCGGATCCCAAGATCAAGCATGTGCTGCACGGCTGGGGCGAGAAGGGTCAGCCTGCGCTGGTCGGCCTGCGCGTCGACGACGTCTATATCCGCAACGTGCCCACCGACATCCGCCGCTACTACGGCGATGGCGCCGGCGGCGAGATGATCCGGGACGGCAACTCGATCTTCATCTTCGAGGTCGCCGGGCTTTGCATCGGCCATCTCGGCCATCTGCACCACAAGCTCGACGACAGCCATTTCGCCGCGATCGGCCGGCTCGATATCGTGATGGTTCCGATCGACGGCACCTTTACGATGTCGCTCGACGGCGTTTCCGAGATCACCAAGCGCCTGCGCGCCTCCGTGGTGCTGCCGATGCACCGCTTCGCCACCCCGCTCGACGAATTCATGCGCCTGATCGGCAAGCAGTTCGAGATCGACCAGCGCACCGAGCGCACCCTGAAGATTTCGCGGGAAACGCTGCCCCGCACGCCGACGGTGATCATTCTCGACGGGGTGTGAAGCAAGCATCCGATAGATTACCATCGTCATTGCGAGCGCAGCGAAGCAATCCATAGTACGGCAAGCGGAGAGATGGATTGCTTCGCTACGCTCGCAATGACGGGAAGCAACAACAATAATCGGGAGTGACCATCGATGGCCGTCAGCACTGCACCCGCCTCCAGGAGCGGGCTCTATGCCGATCCGCGCGAGGACTGGCTGGCGCAATACACCGAGGAGATCCTCGACCCCGGCCGTCCGATCGTCGATCCGCACCATCATCTCTGGGATCGCGGCGGGCTGCGCTACATGATCGAGGAGATGGCGGCCGACATCGCCTCCGGCCACAACATCATCGCCACCGTCTATGTCGACTGCCGCTCGATGTATCGCGCGCACGGGCCCGAGGCCTTTCGCCCGGTCGGCGAGGTCGAGTTCGCCAACGGCGTCGCCGCGATGGCGGCGAGCGGCGGCTACGGCAAGGCCGCGATCTGCGCCGGCATTGTCAGCCACGTCAATCTCCTGCTCGGCGACGACGCCAAGCCGGTGCTGGAGGCGGAGATCGTCGCCGGCAACGGCCGCTTCCGCGGCATCCGGCATTCCTCGGCATGGGATGCCGACCCCAATGTCGCCGGCATGTATGCGACGCGGCCGCAAGGCCTGCTGCTCGATCCGACATTCCGCAAGGGTTTTGCCTGTCTCGCCCCGCTCGGCCTCAGCTTCGATGCCTGGCTGTTTCATCCGCAGATCGGCGAACTCACCGATCTCGCCCGCGCCTTTCCGGATACCAAAATCGTGCTCGATCATTGCGGCGGCCCGATCGGCATCGCCAGCTATGCGGGCCGGCGCGAGGAGATCTTTGCGGTCTGGAAGGCCTCGATCCAGGAGATCGCCAAGTGCCCGAACGTCGTGGTCAAGCTCGGCGGGCTTGCGATGAGCCTGCTCGGCTATGACTTCCACTTGCGTCCGAAGCCGCCGACCTCGGAACAGGCCGCCGCCGCGTGGCATCCTTATATAGAGACCTGCATCGAGGCCTTCGGGCCCAGCCGCTGCATGTTCGAGAGCAATTTTCCGCCGGACAAGGGCCAGTGCAGCTACCAGGTGATCTTCAACGCCTTCAAACGGCTCGCCGCTCAATATAGCGAGGCCGAGAAGACGGCGATGTTTTCGAAGACGGCGACGGATTTCTATCAGCTGAAGCTCGCCTAGTTCACGGCGGAAGTGAGCTTACGCCCACTCGCCTTTGCGGAATACCGGGACGCTGCTTCCGTCGGTGTGAATCCCGTCGATGTCGGTCTCGGCCGAGCCGATCATCCAGTCGATATGAATGAGGCTCTTGTTGCCGCCTTGCGCCGCGATCTGCTGCGGCGTCAGCTTGCCGCCGTCGATGAAGCACTTTGAGTAGCATTGGCCGAGCGCGATGTGCGAGGCGGCGTTCTCGTCGAACAGCGTGTTGAAGAACAACAACCCGCTTTTGGAGATCGGCGAGGAATGCGGCACCAGGGCCACCTCGCCGAGACGCGCGGCGCCCTCATCGGTGTCGAGCACCTTCTTCAACACTTCCTCGCCGCGCGAGGCCTTGGCATCGACGATGCGGCCTTCCTCGAAGCGAACAGCGATGTTGTCGATCAAGGTGCCCTGATAGGACAGCGGTTTTGAACTCACGACATGCCCGCTGACGCGCCGGCAATGCGGCGTGGTGAAGACTTCCTCGGTCGGGATATTGGCGTTACAGGTGATGCCGTTTTTGGCCATCGACGCGCCGCCTTCCCATTCGTGGCCGTCGGCGAGGCCGATCGTAAGATCCGTGCCCGGCCCCGAATATTTCAGCGCGTGGAAGCGCTGGCCGTTCAGCCATTGGGTCCGCTCGCGCAGCACCGCGTTATGTTTCTCCCAGGCGGCGACAGCGCCATCCTGATCGACACGCGAGGCCGCGAAGATCGCCTCGGCGAGCTTTGCCACCGCGACATCCTCGGCAACGTCTGGAAATACCTGCTTCGCCCATGCCGGGCTCGGATAGGCGATGATGTTCCAGTTGGTTTCGAAATTGACGATCTTTTCCAGCGCCGGCTGATAGGCCATCGAATTGGCCTTGCTGGCCCGCGCCACCTTGGTCGGATCCTCGCCCGACAGCAGCATCGGATTATCGCCGACGATCGCCAGCCGCGCGGTGTTATTGCCGAACGCCTTCGCCATGCCCTCATAGAGCCAGCCGGCGGCGCGATCAAAACCGTCATCATGGCCGTAGCGATAGCGCGACAGCGTGATCTCCTCGTCCGACAGGAACGGCGTCACCAGGCCCGCACCGGCCTTGTAGGCATGCTCGGCGATTTTTCGCACCAGCGGCAGCGCCACCGAGGGCGCGGTCAAGAGCAGGTCCTGCCCCGGCTGCAGCTGCAGGCCGACTTTCACCGCGACTTCGGCGAGGCGGTCAAGCTTCACGGGGTCGATCGGCGTCGAAAAATTACGTTCGTGTGCGGTCATGACCGGTCCTCAAATCAATCGTTGCTACAGAGATAGGCGAATCGGCGCGATCCTTCAACGCTTCGACGCCGCCAATACGCGGTCGACCATCTCAGGCGCGAGGCCGAGATAATTCTTCGGCGACGTCAGCCGGTCGATGGTCGCGCGATCGATGCGCGATGCGACCCGCGGGTCCGCGGACAGCGCATCCGCCAGCGTCATGCCTTTCTCATTGGCGATACGGCAAGCTTCATAGACGACGTCGTGCGCTTCCTGCCGGCCGATGTCGGGCGCCAAGCCCATCATCACGGCTTCCGCGACGATCAGGCCGCGGCTGATATCGAGATTTTCGGCCATCTTCTTTTCGTCCACGATCAGGCCGCCCAACGCAAATTTGGCCTGATGCAGCGCGCCCGCGGTGAGGACAAAACTTTCCGGGACCGCCATCCATTCGGCATGCCAGGGCCCGGTGGCGCGTTCGAAATCCTGCACCATCGCGTCCAGCATCAAACCAGCGTGCTGGCGCACGCCCTTGCACGCCGCCAGCATCAGTTCGGACGAAATCGGATTGCGCTTCTGCGGCATGGTCGAGGACGCGCCGCGACCCTTGACGAACGGCTCGTAAACTTCGGCGAATTCCGTCGAGGCCATGATCATGACGTCGAGCGCGATCTTGCCGAGCGAGCCGGTGACGAGACCGAAAAAATTGATCACTTCTGCCAAGCCGTCGCGCGCGACGTGCCAGGTCGAGACGGGGACACCGAGGCCGAGTTCCTCGCACAGCGCTTGCTGGACCTCAAACCCGTTGTCGCCGAGCGAAGCCAGCGTGCCGGCGGCGCCCGCGAACTGACCGACAAGCACGCGCGGCTTCAATTGTGCGAGACGTTCGGCGTGGCGGTCGAACATCGCCAGATAAATCGCGGTCTTGTAGCCGAACGTCACCGGCAGCGCCTGCTGCAGATGGGTGCGCCCCGCCATCGGCGTGTCACGGTAACGCTTGGAGAGGTCGGCGAGGATGCCGCGGAGGGCTGTGATATCAGCCTCGATGATTTCGAGCCCGGCGCGGACCTGCAGGACCACGGCGGTGTCCATGATGTCCTGCGTGGTGGCGCCCCAATGCACATAGCGGCCCGCTTCGCCGCATTGTTTTGCCATCTGGTGCACCAGCGGCAGGATCGGATAACCGACGATGTCGGTCTCGCTGCGCAGCAGCTCGAAATCGAACGCCGAGGCGTCGGTTCGTCGTGCGATCTCCTCGGCCGCTTCCGCCGGGATCACGCCGCAGCGCGCCTCGGCCTTCGCCAGCGCAATCTCGACCTCGGCGTAACGCGAGATCAGGCTGAAGTCCGAGAACACTTCCCGCATCGCCGGCGTGCCGAAGGCATCGCGGAACAGGATGGAGTCGAGAACGGTGGTCGAAGTCGGAAAGGTGGGCATCGTCGGGTCCTTCGAATCGTGCTCTAGGGATGACGAACACTCAGACCATCGTCACGCCCCTCAGTCGCGGAATTTTTTCTTCTTCTTCCCGAACGCAGGTTTGGCAGCCCCGGCATGCTTCGGCTTGGCGGCGTAAGCGGGCTTTTCCCGAAACGGCCGCTTTTTATCGTATCGCCTTTCCTTGTCGAATCCAGGCGTCTTTTCGCTGCGAGGCTTGTCGTCATACGGCTTGCTGTCGCGGGATTTGCCGCCGGGCGGCTTGTTGCTCCAAGGCTTGTCGCCTCGAGCTTTTTCGTCGCGAGGCTTGTCTTCGCGAGGCTTGTTGTCCCAAGGCTTGTTGTCCAAAGGCATGGCATCCCGCGGTTTGTCCTGCCAAGGCTTGCCGTGCGGCCTCGGCGCCCTTTCCTCACGCTCGCGCGCGGGCGGACGCTGTTCGGCCGCGGGCTCGCCCTGCGGGCCCTCGGGCAGCGACTCGATGCGAATATTGTCTTCCTTGTCGGGACGGCGCAGGTTTCCGACAAACTTGTCGGCAGCGCGCGCGGAAATCTCGAACTCGGTCGTCGTATCCATGACGCGGATGGCGCCGATATCCGTCTTGTCGATGCCGCCGCGGCGGCAGATCATCGGCAGCAGCCAGCGCGCTTCGGCATTCTTGCGGCTGCCGATCGAGGCGCGGAACCAGACACTGCCCTCGCCCATGACATGGCGCGCCGACGGTTTTTTCGGCTTCGAGCGCGCATCGGTTCGGCGATCCTCGCCGCGCGGCGCCCGGCTGTCGCGTTCGCGGCCGCGCTCCTCGCGGCCCCGGCTGCGATGCTCGCCGGGATCGATGATGTCCTCGGGCGACGGCAACCGCGCGCGATAGAGCCGCGCCAGTGCGGCGGCGATATCCTCAGCCGACCGCTCGGCGAGCAGGGCCTGCGCCAGCATCAGATCCTCCGGCGTGGTTTCTTCCGCGAACAGCGCGTCCTTTAGCATGCGCTCCTGGTCGAGCTTGCGGATTTCATCGGCCTGCGGCGCGGTGCCCCAGATCGCATCGATACCGGCCAAATTCAGCAGCACTTCCGCGCGCCGCTTGCGCGCCGGCGGCACCAACAGGACGCTGACGCCCTTGCGGCCGGCACGGCCGGTGCGGCCGGAGCGATGCTGCATCACTTCGGGATCGTTCGGGATATCGGCATGGATGACGAGGTCGAGATTCGGCAGATCGATGCCGCGCGCGGCAACGTCAGTCGCGACGCAAACCCGGGCACGACCATCGCGAAGCGCCTGCAGTGCGTGGGTGCGCTCGTTCTGGGTCAATTCGCCTGACAGGGCCACGACCGAGAAGCCGCGCTCCGACAATGTCGCCTGCAAATGCCGCACGGCCTCGCGGGTATTGCAAAACACCAGCGCGCTCGGCGATTCGAAGAAGCGCAGGGTGTTGACGACCGCATGGTCGACGTCGCCGGGCGCGATCCGGATGGCGCGGTAATCGATGTCGGCGTGACCGCCTTCGTCGCCACCGACCTCGATCCGGAACGCTTCCTGCTGATATTCTTTTGCGAGCGCGATGATGACGCGCGGCAGGGTCGCCGAGAACAGCAGCGTGCGCCTGGTCTCCGGCGTGGTCTCGAGGATGAATTCCATGTCCTCGCGGAATCCCAGATCGAGCATTTCGTCGGCCTCGTCGAGCACAACGGCCTTCAATTCGGAAATGTCGAGGCGGTTGCGCCTCAAATGATCGCACAGCCGGCCCGGGGTGCCGACCACGATGTGGGCGCCGGCCGCAAGCTCACGCTGCTCGCGGCGCGGGTCCATGCCGCCGACGCAGGAAACCACGCGGGCATCGGCATATTGATAGAGCCAGGCGAGTTCGCGATGGACTTGCAACGCCAACTCACGCGTCGGCGCGACGATCAGCGCCAGCGGTGCGCCCGCGCGCTCGAAGCGCTCGGCATCACCGAGCAGTTCGGCTGATATCGCCAGCCCATAGGCGACGGTTTTGCCAGAGCCGGTCTGCGCCGACACCAGCAGATCGCGGCCGGCAGCGTCATTCGCCAGCACGGCGGTCTGCACCGGCGTCAGGGAATCAAAATTGCGCTCGGCCAAAGCTCGGGCGAGCGGCGGACTTGTGGTCAGGGATGTCACGAGATCAGAACCTTAATGGGCGCTTTTGCGCCGGAAACACCTGACAACGCCACCAACCAAACGGTCGAAGCTGCCGGCTGCAGGATGCGCGGGTCCCATGACCCGAACGATTTGAATGAGATAGGCACCCTTTAGGCCATTCGCAGCCAAAGCGCCATGGAATGTTGGTGGAGGCTGCATTGCGTCGTTAACGGCGGGGTTATGGTGTTGATATCGTTACCATATCTACATTCGTCATTGCGAGCGAGGCGAAGCAATCCATCGGGATGCCGCTCCACCCCCAACTGTCATCACCCGCAAAGGCGGGTGATCCAGTACGCCGCGGCGTATCGGTTCAATCACTGCTGTCTCTGGGATACTGGATCACCCGCCTTCGCGGGTGATGACAACTGAATATGTGTTTGCATTCTCGCGACGCATTGCGCCCGAGCTTTTGCCAGTAATTTCCTTGCCCTCTCATA